>NZ_JBXAWS010000006.1:0-292978 GCF_057292075.1 Stenotrophomonas sp. 1L-E-5-B-C3 | reverse complement strand
CAAGTTAGACGACATTGTGGTGCTCCACCCGATTGGGGCGGAGGGGGGGGTGTGGGTGTGTGGACTGGCGGTTGGAGGGTCGAGCCATGCTCGACTGCCGTGCGAAAGCAGTCGAGCATGGCTCGACTCTACAGAAGGCGGTAGCCGCCTCCATGCGACAATGGCCGCCCCCACGCTTTCCCCAGCCGCTCCGCGCGGCCCGCCGTCGTCCTGATGTCCAACCCTGCTTCCCGTATCGCCACCGCTTCCCCGCGCATCGCGCTGGGTGGCATTGGTCTGGCCGCGATCGGCGCCATTGCCGCATCCGGCAAAGCGATCATCGTCAAGCTTGGCCTGCGCCACGGCGTTGACGCCACCACCTTGCTTGCCCTGCGCATGCTGATGGCACTGCCGCTGTTCGCATTGATGGCGGTGTGGGCCGCGCGCCGTGCCGCACCGCTGTCCTGGCGCGACCGTGCACGCGTGCTGTGGCTGGGCTTCACCGGCTACTACCTGTCCAGCCTGCTCGACTTCCAGGGGCTGCAGTACATCAGCGTGACCCTGGAACGATTGATCCTGTACTTGAACCCGACGCTGGTGCTGCTGATCAACGTGCTGCTGGCACGGCAGCGGCCGGGCCGCTGGCAGGTCGCCGCGCTGCTGCTGAGCTACCTTGGCGTGCTGATCGCCTTCGGCCACGACCTGCAGCGTGAGGGCGGGCAGATCATCCTCGGCAGCCTGCTGGTGCTGGGCAGTGCGCTCAGCTACGCGCTGTACCTGTTCGGCAGCGGCCAGGTGGTCGCGCGCATCGGCGCGGTGCGTTTGACTGCCTATGCCAGTTGCGTGGCCAGCGTGCTGGTGCTGCTGCACTTCGCCATCACCCATCCGCTGCCGCTGCTGTGGCAGGCACCGGCCCCGGTGCAGTGGCTGTCGCTGGTCAACGCCACCGTGTGTACCGTACTGCCGGTGCTGGCGATCATGCTGGCGGTGCAGCGCGTGGGTTCGTCGCTGGCCGCGCAGGTCGGTATGCTGGGCCCTGTTTCCACCATCGTGATGAGCCTATGGCTGCTCGACGAACCGATGGGGCCGGCGCAGATCGCCGGCACCGTGCTGGTACTGATCGGCGTACTGCTGGTGACCCGCCTGCGGCGCTGACGCCGGAGCAGGCGCGTGCGCGCATCCTGGCGGTGATCCGTGCGATTCCGCCTGGCAAGGTGATGGGCTACGGCCAGGTGGCGATGCGTGCCGGCCTGCCCGGGCGCGCGCGGTTGACCGCACGCATCCTCGGCCAGAACGACGATCCAGACCTGCCCTGGCACCGCGTGCTGCGCTCGGACGGGCGCATTGCCATGGAAGAGGGTTCGGCCGGCTGGCGCGAGCAGTCGCAGCGGCTGCGTGCCGAGGGCGTGGTGGTCGAGAATGGCCGGGTGCGGATACCCGCGACCGATCCGGCGGCAGCGCTGGATGCGGCCGTGTGGGGCCCGGGCTGAGCACCGCTGGCGACTGAACAGGCTACGCCTGCCGGTCGCCAACAAGACACGGTGCTGCGGCTATGATGGAGGCCGTTCCATGCCGGTGCTCCCATGTTCCCGCGACTGCCTACCGTTACCAAGGCCCTGCTGATCGCCAACGCGATCCTGTTCCTGCTGCAGCAGCCGTTCCTGCTCGGCATGCAGACCTTCGAACCGTTCATGCTGCAACCGTTGCAGCAGGGCTTCGATGCGTTCTCGCCGGGCGGTAACTTCCAGCCCTGGCAGCTGCTGACCTACGGCTTCCTGCATGGCAGTTTCGGCCACCTGTTCTTCAACATGCTGGCGGTCTTCATGTTTGGCGCGCCACTGGAACAGACCTGGGGCGAGAAGCGCTTCCTGCTCTATTACCTGGTGTGCGTGGCCGGTGCCGGCGTCTGCCAGCTGCTGGTGGGTACGCTGCTGGAAAACCCGGCCACGGTGCTGGGTGCCTCCGGTGGCGTGTTCGGCCTGCTGCTGGCCTACGGCATGCTGTTCCCGAACCAGCGGGTGATGCTGCTGTTCCCCCCGATTCCGATGAAGGCACGCACCTTCGTGATCCTGTTCGGCGTGGGCGAACTGGTGCTGGGCATGACCGGCTGGCAGCCGGGCGTGGCCCACTTCGCGCACCTTGGCGGCATGCTGTTCGGCTGGTTGCTGATCCGCTACTGGCGCGGGCAGCCGCCGTTCAACAAGCGTCGCCCGCCTGGCCCACCGAAGCGCCCGAACCATCTGCGCAGCGTGAAGTGAGGCGCGATGCGCCTCGCTTCACGCGGGTAGGTGCCAACCTTGGTTGGCACGCTTTGAACGGGATCATTTGACGCGGTAGGTGCCGACCGTTGGTCGGCACGCATTGCCCGGTAGGTGCCAACCTTGGTTGGCAATCGCTTCTGCTGCCTCGTGCCAACCAAGGTTGGCACCTACCAACAGCAGATTCATGTAGGCGACGGGGTACTCGCGCCTCCACGATGGCGCGGCTCTACAGGTCCTGCAATAGCACCTGCGCGGCATTGTGCCCCGGTGCGCCGGTGACGCCACCGCCGGGATGGGTGCCCGAACCGCACAGGTACAGTCCCGGCAGAGCACCGCGATAACCGGCCTGGCCGACCATAGGCCGCGCCGAGAACAACTGATTGGTACTGAGCGCGCCATGGAAGATGTCGCCGCCGATCAGGCCGAAGGTGCGTTCCAGATCCAGCGGTGACAGTACCTGTCGACCGAGCACGCTGTCAGCGAAGCCGGGCGCATACCGTTCGACGGTGGCGATCATCAGGTCGGCCACAGTCTCGCGGTGATCATCCCAGTGACGCCCGTCGGGCAACACCGGCGCCACGTGCTGGCAGAACAGGCTGGCCACATGCTGCCCGGGCGGCGCCAGCGAATCGTCCAGTGTGCTCGGAATCAACATCTCCACGATCGGCTCGCGCGACCAGCCCTCGCGGCGCGCGTCCAGCCATGCGCGCTCCATGTAATCCAGACTCGGTGCCATGATGATGCCCGCACTGAGATGCTCGCCCGGGCCGGGCAGGGCACGGAAGTCCGGCAACCGCGACAGCGCCACGTTCATCCGGAAGGTGCCCGAACCGCAGCGCCAGTTCGCCATCCGCTCGCGCGTAGCTGCCGGTACTTGCGCCGGCTCCAGAAGTTGCTCGTACAGCAGCTTCGGATTGACGCTGGCGATCACCACGCCTGCACGCGGGGTTTCGCCGTTGCTCAGTTCCACGCCCACCGCGCGGCCTTGTTCGACCAGCACGCGCCGCACACCTGCATCCACGCGAAGCTGCGCACCGGCCTCGCGTGCCGAGGCCGCAATCGCCTGGCTGATCGCGCCCATGCCGCCGATCGCGTGGCCCCACGCACCCTTCACGCCATTGCACTGGCCGAACACGTGGTGCAGCAGCACGTAGGCGCTGCCGGGCGTGTATGGACTGGCGTAGTTGCCGACGATGCCATCGAAACCGAACAACGCCTTGATCGGCTCGCTCTCGAACCAGCGATCCAGGTACTCCGCGGCCGAGAGCGTGAACAGGTCCAGCAGTTCCTGCCGCAGCGAGGCATCCAGCGTTGCCAGTTCACGACCGAGGCGGCCCATCTGCCACAGGGCGGGCAGGGCACGCCAACCGCCCGTCACACCCAGGTCCGGTGGCGCACGCAGGGCCCATGCGCGCAGTACGTCGGCGAAGACCTCCAGGCGCGCCTCATACGCTGGCAGGCGCTGCGCATCCCGTTCGGAGAACTTCGCTACTTCGGCCTGGGTGCGGCCTGGTGCCGACAGCAGGTAGCGGTCATCAGGCAACGGCAGGAAGTTGTTGGCGGGACGCGCGACGATGCGCAGCCCATGTGCATGCAGCTGCAGGTCATCGATCACCTGCGGCTGCAGCAGCGAGACCGTGTATGACGCCACCGAATTGCGGAAGCCTGGATGGAATTCCTCGGTGACTGCCGCGCCGCCGAGAACGCCACGACGTTCCAGCACCAGCACCTTCTTTCCGCCGCGCGCCAGATAGGCCGCGCAGACCAGGCCGTTGTGGCCACCACCAACGACGATCGCATCCCAGGTCATCAGCACCTCGGAAAAAGGGGACGGAGGGGATTAAGTCGCAATCTGCATCTGAGCACAGGGCATGGGGGGAAACGACTTAATCCCCTCCGTCCCCTTTTTTGATTGCCGCTTCGATGGTGGCGATGTCGATCTTCTTCATCGGCATCATCGCGTTGAAGGCGCGCTTGGCCAGTGCCTTGTCCTTGCTGGTCACCGCTTCGATCAGCATGCGCGGGCTGATCTGCCAGGAGATGCCCCAGCGGTCCTTGCACCAGCCACATTGGCTCTCCTGTCCGCCGTTGCCGACGATCGCATTCCACAGGCGGTCGGTCTCGGCCTGGTCCTCGGTCTGGATCTGGAAGGAGAACGCTTCGCTGTGCGTGAACGCGGTGCCGCCGTTGAGGCCGACGCAGGGGATGCCGCAGACGGTGAATTCGACGGTCAGCACGTTGCCTTCCTTGCCGTCCGGGTAGTCGCCCGGGGCGTGATGCACGGCGGTCACCGCGCTGTCGGGCAGGAGGCCGGAGTAGAAGGTGGCGGCCTCGAGCGCGCCGTTGTCGTACCAGACACAGATCGTGTTCTTGTGTGCCATGAGCGGCGCTCCGCAGCGGGTGAAGTACCAGCGATAACACGTCTACCGTTAATCCGGCATCTCCTGACACAGGGCGCGTGCGGGCGAGTCAAATAGGACAGAAGTGACCGCAAGTGACTGAAAGGTAAATGAAATATGAGAAATTTTCACTATTGTGTCGAAATTTGTCTTTCAGGATCAAATGGTTACGTTCGTTCATCTGCCATTGCATATGTTTGATTGATGAAATTAAGATCGGGTTCAGCTGTCGTGAAGCCTTCGCCTCGCTGCAGCGCAATTGCCACAGACGCCTGATCTCACTGAATCAAGGAAACTTCATGACCAGCCGCACCAACGTCGCACGGTTGAAGCGCACCGCCCTCGCAGTCGTTCTGACCTCATTCATCGGCGCCGCTGCTGCGCAGAGCACCACCGGCTCGCTGTTCGGCAACGCCCCCGCCGGCGCCACCATTGTCGTGCAGAGCGACTCCGGCCTGACGCGCTCGGCGACCGTCGACAGCAATGGCCGCTACAACCTCGGCTCGTTGCCGGTAGGCAAGTACACGATTACCCAGCAGCGCGATGGCCAGACCGTCGAGCGCCGCGAGAACGTGTTGCTGAGGGTGGGTGGCGGTACTGAAGTGTCGTTTGGCGGCGGCGCGTCCGGAGCCACCACGCTGGGTACGGTGAACGTAGTCGCTGCCAATGTACCGAAGATCGACGTCAGCAATACGGTGTCCAAGTCGGTGGTCACCTCCGAGCAACTGGATGTATTGCCGCTGGGCCGCAGCGCCGAAGCGATCGCGTTGTTGGCGCCAGGCGTGGTCCAGGGCAGTGGCGCCTTCACCAACGGCTCGCGTTCGGTACTGTCATTCGGCGGCTCCAGCGTCACGGAGAATGCGTACTACCTCAACGGTTTCAATGCGTCCAACCCGCTCAACAACCTGGGCGGCGTCAGCCTGCCGTACGGCTCGATCGACCAGCAGGAAACCTACATGGGTGGCTACAGCGCCAGCTATGGCCGATCCACCGGTGGCGTCATCAACCAGCTCGGCAAGCGCGGCACCAATGAATGGCACTTCGGCGTGCAGACGACCTGGTCGCCGGATTCGCTGGCCGCGTCGGCCGCTACTGTGATGTATCCGAACCGCCAGCTGCCCGACCGCTATTCCTATACGGATGACGCGCTGGCCGGCAAGCTGTACCGCTACCGCAAGGATGATGTGGCGACCCGTACCACCTACAGCGGCTATGCCAGTGGCCCGTTGATCGAAGATCGCTTGTTCATCCACCTGGCTGCGGAGAAGGATCGCGTTGAGGGTGTGTCGACCAACAGTGAGGCTGCCTCGCAGCAGGTCCGCAACCACTACACCATCGATTCGCCGAAGTTCTACGGCAAGATCGACTGGAACATCAACGACAGCAATACGCTGGAATACACCCGTGTGCAGAATACCGACCGTGACGGGGGCTACTACCGTTCGTTCGATTACGACGACCTGAGCGAGGGTGATCGCACCGGAACCTTCCCGAACACCACGAAGGTCAAGGACGACTACGACATCTTCAAGTACACCGGCTACCTGACCAACGATCTGACCCTGAGTGCAGTCTGGGGTCGCAGCAAGCAGAGCAATCTGGAGTCCAATCCGGCCAACTCCCTCAATCCCTATCTGAGCAGCCCGGGTACCCAGGATCCGTCCATCACGGGTGGTCGCCCCATCCGCAATGACCAGCCGGAGCTCTACCAGAAGGCCGACGACGCCGGCAGCAAGACGCGCGGCCTCCGGATCGATCTGCAGTATCGCCTTGGCGATCACGAGCTGACTGCCGGTATCGACAACATGTACTACCAGGGGCACAACGAAGGGCAGTCGATGACCGGTCCTGGTTATGCCTGGATCTATGGCCGTGTGGAGCCGGGCGAGTCGCCCAGCCCGGGCTTCGACATCACCCCGCCGCCCGGTGACGGCTACTTCGTGCAGAAGTACATCTTCTCCACCACCACCAGCATGTCGGTGAAGCAGAAAGCCTATTACGTGGAAGACCGCTGGCAGGTCACCCCGAACTGGCTGCTGACCATCGGTGTGCGCAACGACAAGTTCACCAATTACAACAGTGCGGCCGTCGCCTACGTGGAAAGCGGTGACCAGTGGGCCCCGCGCCTGGGCGCGAGCTGGGATGTGTTCGGCGACTCGTCGCTGAAGGTATTCGCCAATCTGGGCCGCTACTATCTGGCACTGCCCAACAGTGTGGCCATCCGTGGTGCTTCGGCGTCCACCTACACCCGCGAGTACTTCGCGTACAGTGGTATCGATGCCAATGGCGTGCCGACCGGCCTGACCGCACTTGGCCCGGGTCCGGTTTCCTCCAACGACGAGTACGGCCAGACACCGGACCCGCTGTCGGTGGCGCCGACCGACCTGAAATCGCAGTATCAGGATGAGCTGATCCTGGGCTTCGAGAAGACCCTGGGTGAAAGCTGGAACTCAGGTGCGAAGTTCACCTACCGCCGGTTGCAGTCGGCTATCGATGATACGTGTGCATCCGATCGCATCGTCGACAAGCTCGATGCAATGGGTGTGGATAGCAGCAACATGGAGATTCCGGGGTGCGTGATCTTCAACCCGGGCAAGACCAATACCATCATGGTCAAGCACGCCGATGGTTCGGGCTACACCCCGGTACGCATGAGTTCCAGTGACTGGGGCTTCGGCAACAAGAAGGCCAAGCGTGACTACGTCGCGATTGACCTGTTCATCGAGCACCCGTTGAGCAACAAGTGGTATGGCCGCCTGGACTACACCTGGTCGCGCAGCTTCGGCAACACCGAAGGCCAGGTGAAATCGGACATCGGCCAAGACGACGTTTCCAAGACCCAGGACTGGGATGCCGGCACGCTGATGGAGTATGCCGGTGGTTACCTGGCCAATGATCGTCGTCACCAGCTGAAGGGCTACGGCGCGTACATGTTCAACGACGAGTGGTCCGCTTCGGCAACGCTGCGCATCATGTCCGGCATGCCCAAGAGCTGCCTCGGCTACTACGGCACCAACGAAAGCGATCCGGAGCGTTATGGCGCGGCCTACCACTATTGTGCTGGCTCGCCGTCGCGCCCGGGTGATGCTGGCCGCCAGCCGTGGACCACGCGCGTGGATCTGGGCGTGATGTACCGTCCGGCGTTTGCCGACCACAAGCTGGCCATCGGCCTGGATGTGTTCAACGTGCTGAACCAGCGCCGTGCGGTGCAGACCGACGCGGTCTATGAGGATGGTCCGTACACGGTCTCCAACACCTACGGCATGGGCACCTACTTCAGTGCACCGCGTTCGGTCCGGATCAGTGCGTCCTATGACTTCTGATCGCAGCGTCTGATCTACCTCTCCATGAGATGTGAATTGGACCCCGGCAATGCCGGGGTCCTTTTTTTCTCCCAGGGCAGCAAGCAAAGAAAAGGACGCCCTGGGGGCGCCCCTTCCCGCTACTGCTGTTGCCTATTGATCAGCGCCAGACCTTGATCTGCTCGGCCTCGCTGCGCTGCATCGGCTGGCCGGCCTTGCAGCTGAAGGTGGCACCGAACGCCGGCAGGTTGGCCAGCGTGCCGTTGCTGCGCCACAGGCCCGGTGCACGGATGTCGGCGGTCAGGCGACGCACGGCTTCGTTCGGCGACAGCTGCTGTGCCCACAGCGCCGACCAGGCGCGGAAGAAGCCCTGCTGCTGTGCCTGCTTGGCCTTCGGCTCCTGTGCGAGATAAGCCGCCCAGGCCAGCTCCAGGCCGGCGATGTCGGCCAGGTTCTCTTCCTGGGTGAGCGTGCCGTTGACCTTGGCACCCTTCACGCCCGGGAAATCATAGCTGCCGTACTGCGCGGCCACGCGGTTGCCGAGCAGGGTCCAGGCGGTCTTGTCGGCCGGAGTCCACCAGCTGCGCAGTTCACCCTTGGCGTCGACCAGAGCGCCCTTTGCATCGATCGCGCGGGTCAGCTCGTGGCCGACCAGGCCACCGAAGCTGCCGAACTTGTCGGCGGCGTCGGCCTTGGCGTTGAACACCGGGCCCTGCAGGATCGCGGCGGTGACGATCAGGCGGTTCTGTGCCAGGTCGTAGGCCAGCGACGGCTGCTGCGGCAGCACGTCCCAGCGGCGGTCGGCGTTGCCCTTGCCGATGCGCTTCATTTCCTCGCGATGGCGCCAGGTCGAAGCAATCAGCATGTTGCCGCCGAACGAGCCACGGCCCATCGGCTGCACGCTGTAGTCCAGGTCGCGCAGCGGGGTGCCGATCTCGATCTTCAGCGCGGCCAGCTTGGCCTGTGCTTCGGTCTTGGCCTCGGCGCTCATCCAGCTGCTGTTCTTGACCGCTTCGATCTGCACTTCGCGCACCTTGTCGACGATCCACGCCGCCTGGCGACGGTCTTCGGCCGACAGGTAACGCGCGGCGTACTCGCGACCGACCATCGGGCCAGCGGCCACGTTGATCGCATCGAGCACGTCTTCCCAACGCTGCGGCGGCAGGGTCTCGCCACGCAGCACGCGGCCGCGGAATTCGAACTCGGCGTCGCGGTAGGCCTTGGACAGGTACGGCGCCATCGAGTCGCCCACGCGCCAGCGCAGGTAAGCCTTCCACTGGTCGGGCTTGAGCTTGGTGACCATACCGTCGAGCTGCTTGAACAGGCCCGGATCGGCCAGCGAGACCAGGTCGTCATCCACGCCCTGTGCCTTCAGGAAGGCATCCAGCTGCAGGTTGCGGTAGCGGCTGTTGAGCTCCTTGGTGGAGATCGGCGCGTAGTTGTTGAACGGGTTGTTGATGCCGGCCAGCGACTGCGCATTACGCGCCAGCTCGGTTTCCAGCGCGATCACCGCCTGCGACTCGGCATCCAGCTTGGCGGCCGGGGTACCGGTCAGCGCCAGGATCTGCTTGACGTAGTTGCGGTAGCGCCCCATCAGGGCCACGGTGTCGGCGTCGGTGCGGGTATAGAACGCCGGATCCGGCAGGCCCATGCCGCCCTGCATGAAGTAGCCGATGTGGCGGTCCAGTGCTTTCAGGTCGACGTCCGGGCCGAAGTTGAAGGCCACCGGGATGCCGACCTGATGCAGTGCCGCGATCGAGGCCGGTACATCCTTGGCCTTCTTGATCGCGTTGATGCGGGTCAGCAGCGGTGCGATCGGGTTGGAGCCGTCTGCTTCCACGGCCGCTTCGTCCAGGCCACTGGCCCAGAAATCACCCAGCAGCTTCTGCACGTTGCCCTGCGGCGACTTCATCGCCGCGTCGAGCAGTTCGCGCTGCTGCTGGCGGCTGCGGTCGACCAGCTGGCCCAGTGCGGTGATGGCGCCGGTCTGTGGCACCGGGTTGGCCTTCAGCCAGCCTGCATTGGTGGCGTCATAGAAGTCGCTGCACTGGGCGCTGACAGCCGGGGCGCGCGCGGCCTTTTTCTTGGCGGCGAAGGCATCGTGGGTCGGGACCAGGGTCGCCAGGCTGATGCCCAGGGCGATGGCAAGCGGACGGAAATTGGGCATGTGGAACGAATCCGTGATGGATTGAGGGCGCGCGCACTATAGCAAGCCGTGCATCGACGCGGCATGCAGGCGTCACGCCGTGTTCGCGGGGCACCGGCATCAGTAGATCCAGGCCATTCGTGGATGACATGCAATGCGCCGCCAAAAGCAAAGGCCCGGGAATTCCAGGGCCTCTGCAGGTCTACCTTGGCATCAGCCAGGGCTTACCAGATCACCACCTGCTGTTCGCCGGCGCGGACCATCGGCGAACCGGCCTTGCACTGGAACGCAGCGGCGAAGGTCGGCAGGTTCGACGGCGCACCCATGGCGCGGAACTGCGCCGGGGCGTGCGGATCGGTGGCCAGGCGGACCTTGGCGTTTTCCGGGGTGTACTTGGTGCGCCACACGGTGGCCCAGTTGAAGAAGAAGCGCTGGTCGCGGGTGAAACCGTCGACCTTCGCATCTTCCTTGCCGGCGGTGGCCTTCTGCAGGGCGTCGTAGGCGGTGGCAAGGCCGCCCAGATCGGCGATGTTCTCACCCAGGGTCAGGTGGCCGTTCACGGCCTGGCCGTCGACCTTGTACTGGTCGAACTGCTTGACCAGCTTGCCGGTCAGGCCTTCGAAGTTCTTCTTGTCGGCCGGGGTCCACCAGTCTTCCATGTTGCCGGTCGGCCCGAAGCGCGCACCCTGGTCGTCGTAGCCGTGGGTCATTTCATGGCCGATCACCGCACCGATGCCGCCGTAGTTCAGCGCGTCGTCGGCCTTCGGGTCGAAGAACGGCGGCTGCAGGATGGCGGCCGGGAACACGATCTCGTTCTGCAGCGGGTTGTAGTAGGCATTGACCGTCTGCGGGGTCATGCCCCACTCGGTCTTGTCCACCGGCTTGCCGATCTTGGACAGGTTGAACTTGTAGTTGAACTCGCTGGCGGCGCGCACATTGCCCAGGAAGCTGTCGCGCTGGGTCTGCAGGCCCGACCAGTCACGCCACTTGTCCGGGTAGCCGATCTTCGGGGTGAAGGTTTCCCACTTGGCGATGGCCTTGGTCTTGGTTTCCTCGCTCATCCAGCTCAGGCCCTGGATGCGTTCCTTCAGCGAAGCCGCCAGGTTCTTCACCAGCTCTTCCATCTTCGCCTTGGCTTCCGGCGAGAAGGCCACCTTCACGTACAGCTGGCCGAAGGCTTCGCCGGCATCGTTTTCGATGGTGCCCAGCACGCGCTTCCAGCGCGGCTTCTGTTCTTTCTGGCCATTGAGGGTCTTGCCGTAGAACTCGTAGTTCTCCTGCACGAACGCGTCGGCCAGGTACGGCGAAGCGCTGTCCACGGTGTGGAAGCGCAGGTAGGCGCGCCACACCGCCGGATCGGCGTCGCCCAGTGCCTTGCTCACTTCTTCATGGAAGGCCGGCATGGCCAGCGAGAACTTCTCCGGCGCAGCCACGCCCTGCGACTTGAAGAACTCGGTCCAGCTGAAGTTCGGGGTCAGCTTGTCGGCGTCTGCCAGGGTGACCGGGTTGTAGAACAGCTCGACGTTGCGCGACAGCTCGACGCGCGACTTGGAGGCCTTGGCCAGGCGGGTTTCGAACTTGACCACTTCTTCGGCCTGCTTGGCGGCGTCGGCCGTGGCGACGCCGGACAGTTCCAGCACCTTGGCGACGTGCGCCTGGTAGGCCTTCAGCTTGTCCGCGTTCTTGGCATCGGTGTAGTAGGTGGTGTCCGGCAGGCCCAGGCCGCCCTGGCTGGCGTAGGCCATGTTCACGGCCGAGTTCTTGAAGTCGGCTTCGGCGCCGAAGCCGAACAGGATGTTGTCACCCTTGGCGGCGCTGGTGCGCAGGTAGTTGGCGATGGCTGCCTTGTCCTGCAGGCCGTCGATCGCGGTCAGGTCGGCCTTCAGCGGCTCGATGCCCTGCGCATTGATCTTGGCTTCGTCCATGCCGGTGGCCCACAGGTCGCCGACGATCTTCTCGATATGGTTCGGGTTCTTGACCTGCGCCACCTGTTCAGCCAGCTGGTGCTGCACGGCGACCGAACGCTCGTCGAGGATGGTGAAGGCGCCCCAGCTGGTGCGGTCGCCCGGGATTTCATTGGCGGCCAGCCACTTGCTGTTGACGTAGTCGCCGAACGCGCCGCAGGCATCCTTGGTGGTGTCCAGATCGCTCGGCTGGAAGGCGTTGTAGGCCGGCAGCTTGCTTTCGTCCAGCGTGTAGTTGGTGGCTTCGGTGGTGGCCGGCGTGGAGGCGGTGGCGTCCTTGGCCGGGGTTTCGTTCTTGCCGCAGCCGACCAGCGCGGCCGAAACGGCCAGGGTCAGCAGCACGATCTTGGGAGTACGGGTCACTTGAATGGCCTCCAGGCCGAGTGAGTCAGGGAAGGGCCGCGGGGACGGCCGTGGGCCGAACGATACGCCGCCGGCCTGTCCTGCAAGGGTGTCGAAGGTCATGGCCGGGCGCAAGGGCCAGAACGTGCAAGGGCGCCCGGTTGGGCGCCCTTGCATGGACATTGTTCTGGTTACAGACCGCCGCCGCCGCAGCCCTTGCCAAGATAGTCGTCGATCAACCTGAGCTGGTCGCCCATGATCGCGCGGGTCCAGGCCGGCCCATGCGCATAGTCGGCGATGGCGTGGAACTCGACCGGCTGGCCCGAGCCCTTGGCCTTGTTCACGAACCACTCCGATTGCTCGATGGGGACCGTGCGATCGCGGTCACCGTGGTAGACCATCAACGGGATCTTCATTTCACCGGCCTTGTCCAGCGGGTTCAGGCCGTCCACGGTCTTCGACTGCGCTTGGCGGAAGAATGGGTTGGTATAGAAACGTGCCCAGATCTTCTTGATGTCCGAGACGCCGGCACCGGCAATCGCGCACTTGTACAGGCCGTTCGGGCGAACCGAGGCAGCAAACGCCGAATAGCCGCCATAGGAGAAGCCGAACATGGCGATGTGGCCGGGCAGGGCGATCTTCCGATCGATCATCCACTGCGCGCCATCGTCCTTGTCGTCCTGCATCTTCTGGCCCCATTCGGCATCACCGGCCATCCACAGTTTGCGGCCCCAGTCAGCCGAGCCGCGGAACTGCGGGCGCAGTACGGCCATGCAGCGCGATGCCATCAGCGGTACCCACATCGAACCATCGAAGTCCATGCCATCGCGGGCCCACGGACCGCCATGCGGGTGCACGACCGCCTTCCAGGGACCGGCACCGCACAGTTCGGTGTTGGGGGTGGTCAGGAACGCCGGAATATCCAGCCCATCGCGGGCTTTGTAATAGACCAGCCTGGTATCGCCCAGCGCAGCCGGATCGATCTTCGGATAGGACTTGGCCAGCAGGGTCAGCTTGCCGTTTCGCAGCAGGTGATATTCAGGCGGATTGGCCGGTCCAGAGACGGCCAGCACGAAGGTCTTCAGGTTCTTGCTGTAGTCGACGACGCGCACCGCACGGCCGGTATCGGCCTGGGTGGTCGCGCGCTGACCCGTCGCGGGATCGACCAAGGTGACTTCGCTGGACTGGATGCCCAGGGCCTGGCGTACGCCTTGGTTGAGGCCCTTGAACACCGGATGGGTCCATTCAACTTCGTTCTCGCGAGGGCCACTGTAGGTCACGCCGAGCAGTGCGCCGAACGGCACGCCCTCCACATCCTTGTAGCGGTTCACATGAACTGAACCTGCATTGAAGAATTTGTGCTCGAACAGCACTTCCCTCTGTTTGCGTGCAGTGATGTCGTACTCGTAGATGATGGTCTTGTCGCGGCCGACGTTGCTCTGGATGAAGGCGATGTTCGGGTCATCGGCGAAACCGACGACCTGGGTGATGTCGCGGTCCTTCACATGCGAGCGGAAATGTTCTTCCCACGCGTTGGTGGCCGGGTTGCGGAATTCGGTGGCGACGTAGGCACCGGTACCATCCACGTCCTGGCGCAGGCGTGCGCGCAGTTCGCTGTTCAGATCGGTGAGGTAACCGGCGACGCGTTCTTCAGTCTTCTGGATGCGCTGGGATGTGAAGCTGCGCAGGTTGACTTTGTAGACGTCTCCCGAGTTGCTGCCCGAACCGTTGACCACCAGGATGTGATCCGGGTCGTTGGGCAGCGTGTCCAGGACCGTGGCATTGGACAGTGCCTGCTCCAGTTCTTCATTGCGGCTGGTGGCACGTGGAACGCTGATTGGCTCCTTCCACTGCTTGCCTTCGGTATCGGTGATGAAGAACTTGCTGATGAATGTCTTGTTGACGCGGTCGGTACGCAGGTCGAATGGCTGCCACAGGGTGACCGCCAGCAGTCCGTCTTTGATGAAGCTCACGCTCTGGAACTTCATGCGGCCTGCGCCGATCGTGGTGGGCGCTGCGCTGAGGTTGTCGGTCTTCCAGACCAGGATCACACGATCTTCGCCGCGGGCTTGAAGCCCGGCGATCTGAGTGCCGTCCGGAGACACGGAGAGACTTGATATGTCCGGGAAGGCGGCCAGCTGTTCGATCGTTGGGACCGCCGGCTTGGCATGGAGGTGCAGCGGCGCGGCGACGGCCAGCGCGGCCAGCAGCAGATAGTGCTTCATGCTACGTCTCACTGTATCCGAGCAATGGGAGAGTGGGCGTTGCACCCACCCCATATGCAGCCGCCGCCCGTAAGGGCGGCGGCTGGTGGTGCAGGCTTAGAACTTCTTGCTGAGGTTCACGAAGAACGTACGGCCGAAGTAGTCGTAGCCACTGTACAACGGGGCGTTGCCGATGGTGTTGTAGATGCCGGCACCCGGGCTGATGGTCGGCGGTTCCTTGTCAGCGAAGTTGCGCACGCCGGCGGTGGCCTGCCACTTGTCGGCGGTGTACTGAACCGAGAAGTCCTGGGTGATGTAGTTCGGCACGGCCAGCTTGTACGCCGAGGTTGCGGGATCTTCCTCGTAGTACGCATAGCTGGACATGTTGTCCACCCAGTTCAGGCCATAGCGCACACGCCATTCCTTGAACTTGTACGTCAGGTCCAGCTGGCCGGTGAACTTCGGATTATTGATCCGGCCGTTGGCATCAACCAGCGGATCGTCCTCGAACACCTTGCCGGACTGTTCCAGGAACCGCGAGACCTGCACGTTGGCGCGGAACTCGCCCGGACCGATGTCGCGAACGTAGCGGGTGGTGAAGTCCAGGCCGCGCACCTTGTCGGTGGCCAGGTTGGCATAGCCGTTCTGGACCGTCAGGGTGTTGTTGGGCGAACGGCTGATCAGGCGGCACAGACCATTGTTGGCGGCGAAGTCGCCGGTGGTGCCGTTGTAGCAGGTGCTCAGGATGTAGGTGGCACCCATCTGGGCAACGCCGTTCTCCACTTCGATATCGTAGTAATCGACGGCGAAGGACAGATCACCGAAGCCGCTGCCAAACTCCGGCTGCAACACCAGGCCGACGGTGAACGCGTCAGATGTTTCGGCCTTCAGGTTGGCACCGACCAGGCCACCACCGATGGAGTCCACGCGTACCGAGTTGGTCGCGGTGAAGCTGGTGGGCAGGCCCTGGGAGGCGCAGTTGATATAGCGCGGGCTGGTCGGATTGCGCGACCCGTAGTTATTGCAGGGATCGCTGGAAGCGTTCAGGAAGCCGCTGGTGGCACCCAGGAACTGTTCGAACAGTGCCGGGGCACGGTAGGAGGTGCCGTAGGACGCACGCAGCGACAGCCACTTGACTGGTGTCCACAGGCCACCCAACTTCCAGGTGGTGTCCGAACCGTACGACTGGTAGTCGGTGTATCGGGCCGAGGCGTTGAAGGTCAGTTCCTCGGCAGCGGTGACGCCTGACAGTAGCGGCAGCTCGATTTCACCGTAGGCTTCCCACACCGAATCGCTGCCGCGGGTCGGGTCGGAGCTGGTCAGGTTGTACAGGTTGCGGTTGATCGAGTGGATGCTCGGGGTATCGTCGATCTTGGCCTTGCGGTATTCGACACCGAAGGCGCCCGCGGCGGTACCGCCCGGCAGGTCGAACAGCGGACCATTGACGTTCAGGTTCGCGGTCGATTCCTTGTAGCTGGTGTTGCCGGTGACCGGGGTATAGACGAAGTTCTTCCACTCGTACGGCAGCTTGCCGGCCAGCGTCTGTGCGTTGAGCATCGGTGCAGCAACGCAGCCGTTGGCCGGGTTCACGCACTTGAAGCCACCGGCGCCGTCGGACACCACGTTCAGGCTCTGTGCCAGGCGATCAGTCAGGAACGTGTTGAAGGTGTAGTCCGCGTCGGAGTCGGCGTGGCTGACCATGAAGTCATAGTTCCATTCCGAACCGAGCCTGCCGCGCACGCCGGCAGTGGCACGGAAGAAGTCCACCGACTGCTTGCTGCGGTCGTTGCCGAAGCCGATGAAGGTGCGGGCCGATACGTTCTTGCCATTGGACGTTTCCGTTGGCAGGGCGAAGGCCGGCAGGTTGGACAGGTCGCCGAGCAGCGGATTACCGACCGAGTAGTCATAGGACAGCTGTCGGTAGCCGGTCTGGGTGGAGTCGCGCTTGTTGCCGAGGAACTCGTAGTAGAACTCGGCATCTCCCATCACGCCCAGATCCACGCCACCCTGGAAGAACAGGGTGTGAGTGGTGGCCGGGGACACCAGCGATTCCCTCAGCAGGCCCGGATCGAAGGTGTCGCGGTCGTAGTAGCCGACAGACTCATAACCCGGCAGGCGGCCGGTGGTGACGGCGGGATTCGGACGCCAGCGGTTGAATCCACCAAAGGTGGCAGTTCCCAGAGTATTGATGGTCACGCCGCCGGAATCGAGCGTGAAGCACTTCGACTTGCCGGTGGTCGGATCGATGTAGTCGCCGCTACCGAAGTAGTTGCCTACAGTCATGTCGCGCAGGTTGTCGGTCGGACAGCTGGCCCAGCTGCGATCACCCACGGTCATTTCATTGCGGCGGTAGTGCTCGTATGAGCCGGAGAAGTGCGAACGCTCGCCGGTGCTGCCGAACACGATCGAGTATCGGGTTTCGTCGCCGCCACCGCTTTCGGTGGCGTTGTGCTGGAACTCGGCCTCAACACCGTCGACGTTCTTGCGGGTGATGATGTTGACAACGCCGGCCACAGCGTCCGAACCGTAGATGGACGAAGCACCGTCCTTCAGAATTTCCACGCGGTCGACCATCGCGCTGGGCAGCACGTTCAGGTCGGCCGAGCCGACCGAGCCGCGCGAGCCTGCCGGTGCAACGCGGCGGCCATTGAGCAGGATCAGAGTACGGGTGGCGCCCAGGCCACGCAGCGACAGGGTGTTGGCACCGGGGCCGCCATTGGTGACGTAGCCGCCGAAGGAGTTGTTGATCTGTGCGCTGCCCGCAGTGACGCTGTTGCTCTGCAGCGCGGCGGCGGTCGAGTTGAAGCCCGCCAGGGTGGTTTCCTCACGGGTTACGACCTGCACCGGCGAAACCGAGTTGAACACGTCGCGGCTGATGCGCGAACCGGTGACGGTCACCGTGTCCAGGTTGGTCGCCTTGGACTTCGGTGCTTCCTTCGGCGTGTCTTGTGCCGTCTGCGTCGAGCCTGCGTCCTGGGCGAGCGCCGGAGCGGCTGCGACGAGCAGCACGGCCGAAGCGAGGGCAAAGCTCAGCGGATGCCTGCCGAGCGACTTGCGATTGATCATCTGAAATCCCCTTGAATCCAATGATTGCGTCGTACACCGGGGACATTGCCTTGCGGGCGTCTCCGTGTGCCCCTGACCCGGTGTCGGCAGCGTGCTGCCCCCGGTCTGCACCGGCTTCACAAGCCGGTAACTCGAGATTAACACGACATTAACCGATGCTGTCAAACGTTCATTGAGGAGTCATCAAATTGTTGCGGAAATGCTGTCCGCTTCCGCTTTTGTTGCGTTCTTGAGTTGCATGTCATTGAATTCTAGTGAATTTTTTGTGGTCGCTCCAATGTGTCTGAATGCTGAATTCGGACGAGTAGTCACTTCGGTGACCGCTCCGCCCCAAAAAAAAGGCCCCGCCGAAGCGGGGCCTGGTCCAGACACAAGGTCCGGAAAACGACGGGATCAGAAGTTGTACTTGACCTGGGCCGAGATCTGGCGGCCGTAGACGCTGTAGAAGCCGTCGTTGAACGGGGTCGATTCGTTGCCCGGGTAGTTGTAGCGCTGGCCTTCCGGCAGCTTGTTGAACACGTTGTTGACCATCAGCGACAGGACCAGATCGTCCTGCGCCTGGTAGTTCATGCTCAGGTTGTACGTGGTGTACGAACCCCACTTGCCGGCCTTGGCGCCGGAAGAGTGGACATAGCCGTAGCTGCGGCCGGTGTAGGCCAGGTAGTTCGGGGTGCTGCCGACGTAGTTGGCGTACACAGTGGTGGTGAACTTGGCGATGTTCCAGGCCACCGACAGATCGCCGCGAACCTTGGCGAAGTTGTCGTAGTACCACATGTTGTACGGATCGCTCAGCAGGTCGAGCTTGGCGGCACCCGGCATCGGCTGAACTTCACGCTTCAGCATGTTGGTGTAGTTGCCGGAGAACATCAGCGAGCCGAAGCGGCCGATATCCTGCTGGTACTTGGCCGCCACGGTCACCGCTTCCAGGTTCTGGCTGGCAACGTTGAGCTTCGGCGTGTACACGCGGGTCAGGTTGCCGCCGGCATCGCGGGACACCCAGTCGGTCACGTTCCCGCAGCTGGCCGAGGTGTTGTTCGGCAGGCCGTTGCGGCACTGGTATTCGGCCAGCAGCAGCTGGTCGCTGCTGAGGGTCTTGACCTCGTTCTTGATCTTCCAGTTGTAGTAGTCGGCCGACAGCGAGAAGTTGCTGACCGGGGCCCACACCACGCCTGCGCTCCACACATCGGCGGTGATCGGCTTCAGGTCCGGGTTGCCGGACTTTTCGCTGTACACCGAGGTGCCCTTGTAGAAGGAGCAGGCCTCGTCACGCAGGCCGTAGCCCAGCTGGCTGCAGCGGTAGTAGTCGTTCTGGCTGGAGGCGTACGAGCCGCTCATGCCCTGGAAGGCATCGGACAGGGTCGGTGCGCGGAAGGCGGTACCGTACTTGCCGCGAAGCAGCAGGCTCTCGATCGGACGGAATTCCAGGCCAATGCTGTAGGTGGCCTTGTCGACGGTCTTGTCGGCGATCTTGAAGGCGTCATAGCGGCCCGACGCGCTGACAGTCAGCTTGTCGTGCAGCGGCATGCGCAGTTCGCTGGTGACCGCATAGTTGCTGCGGTGACCGGCGCCGGCGACGGCAGTGGTGCCCCACACGTTGCCGTCGACGAACGCCTGATCCGGCGAATAGTCCCAGCCTTCGCTGCCACCTTCCAGCACAACGGCCAGGCCGGCGTCACCGCCCGGCAGGCTGAACAGCGAACCGTTGGTCACCTGCACGCGACCCAGGTTCTGCCAGGTCTTGCTGCGGTGGGTGCCGTAGCCGGTGAAGCTGGCAAACTGGTCCGGGGTGATCGGCGAGTAGAAGGCAGCGTAGTTCGGGCTGTAGATGCCGAACTGGGCGGTCGGATCCTTCGGGTCGGTGTAGGTGCCCAGGCGCGGGCCCAGCACGGTCTGGCCGAAGAAGTCTTCGATCTTGTCCTTCCAGCGCACGAAGCGGTTCTGGTCCAGGCGGTACTCGCCGCGGGTGAAGCTGGCGCTGTAGTCCCAATCGCCGACCATGCCCTTGCCGCCCAGGGTGACCTGGTAGGCGCGGCTCTCATCGGAGTTCAGGATGTTGTTGTAGTCGCCCGTACCGATTTCTTCCGGCGCGAAGGCGCGCTGCAGGTTCACGACCTTGCCCAGGCCCTGGTCGTAGAAACCGCCCATGACCGACTTGGTGCCCCACCACAGGGCGCTGGAGCCGGAGGTGAACTCGGTCTTTTCCTTGCTGTACAGCACGTCGGCGAACAGCTGGAAGTTGTCGTTCACGTCGAAGGTCATCGACGAGTAGAACTGGCCGCTGTTCTTGCCGTTCTTCAGGGTCTTGTAGCCGGCGCTGTACACCGAGCCGCAGGATTCGCCCGACGGGCGCTGGCCGACCACGGTGGTGCCGTCGTACAGGCCCGCGACATTGGCGCAGCGGGTCGGGTCCATCATCAACAGCTTGTTGTCAGCGTTGGTGATGACGGCGAAGTCGTTCGACGGCACCTGGGCGGTGTAGCCGACCGGGTTGGTCTGCTTGGTGATGTCACGCTGGTAGCCCCAGATCGGGCTGCCGTTTTCGATCTGCACGTTGACCAGCGCGTGGAAGCGGTCGTCAAACGCGTTGAAGCCCTTGGCGGCGCTGAAGCGGATGTTGCTGCCGCCACCTTCGGTGTAGGTGCCACCACGGACGGTCATCGTGCCGCCGTCCATGCGCTCTTTCAGGATGATGTTGACCACGCCGGCGATCGCGTCCGAGCCGTACAGCGAGGACTGGCCGCCCGGCAGCACTTCGATGCGCTCGACGATGTCGATCGGAATGCCGCTGATGTTGTTGAAGGTTTCGCTGCCGTTGTACAGCGCCGGATACGAGAGCATCGGGCGGCCGTTGATCAGGTACTTGGTGTAGCCCGGATTCAGGCCGAACATGCCGGCGGCTTCGGCGCCCTGGGTGAATGAACCCGAGGTCTGGCCGCCCTGCAGGCCGCCGGTGGTCAGCGACGACTGCTGCAGCACTTCAGCAACACTGCTGAAGCCGCGGGTCTGGATGTCTTCGGCGGTGATGGACATCACCGGGGTCTGGGTTTCAACCTGGGTCTGCGGGATCAGCGAACCGGTGACGGTGATCTTGTCCAGGTTGGTCGCCTTGTCCTGGGCCATTGCCGGGGCGGCGGCCATCAGGGCGGAAATCAGAGCGACGGCGAGCGTGTTGCGACGTGCGGTGTTGCTTACGTAGTTCATGTAGTTCCAATAAAGAGCAAATAACAAAAACGGCACTGCGCATGCGCCATCGTGCGCGCTGGAAAGCCAGCCCCGCAGCCCAAAACAGTGCTCTACGAACGTAACATGAACTTAACAATCTGTGCACGAATCTGTAGCAATCCTGAATTTCAGTCAGGTTAGGTCCAGCTTGTATGATGTTGGGTTCTCACTCCTGATCTGCCGGTGCCCGTTGTGAACAGTTCTCCTCGCCGTCCCCATGCCAGCCAGGTCCAGAAGGGATTGACGCCGCATGCCCGCATCCGCAACGTGATCGCGGTCGGCTCGGGCAAGGGGGGGGTTGGCAAGTCGACCACTGCAGTCAATCTTGCAGTGGCCCTGCAGCAGCTGGGCGCGCGCGTCGGCGTGCTCGATGCGGACATCTACGGCCCGAGCGTGCCGGCCATGCTGGGCCTGTCCGGTCGCCCGGAAAGCCCCGACAACAAAAGCATTGAGCCACTGCGCGCATTCGGCGTGGACACCATGTCGATCGGCTACCTGATCGAAGAGGACACGCCGATGATCTGGCGCGGTCCGATGGCCACCTCGGCGATGACCCAGCTGTTCAACGATACCCTGTGGGACGATCTGGACTTCCTGCTGATCGACCTGCCGCCGGGTACCGGTGACATCCAGTTGACCCTGACCCAGAAAATTCCGCTGGCCGGCGCGGTGATCGTCACCACGCCGCAGGACATCGCCACGCTGGATGCGAAGAAGGCACTGAAGATGTTCGAGAAGGTGGAGGTGCCGGTGCTGGGCATCGTCGAGAACATGGCGGTGCATACCTGCAGCAGCTGCGGGCACGTCGAGCACCTGTTCGGCGAGGGTGGCGGCGAGCGCATGGCCGCGCAGTACGGCGTGCCGCTGCTGGGCTCGCTGCCGCTGCAGATCGGCATCCGTGAGCAGGGCGATGCAGGCACCCCGATCACCGTGGCCCAGCCGGATTCGGCGCCGGCCCAGGCCTATCGCCATGCTGCGCAGCGCCTGAGCGAGGAAGTGGGCAAGCGCCCGCGCGCCTCGATCCCGATCCTGTCGTCGCTGCTGTAAGCGCTGGGGCAGGGGCCGGCGGCGATGCCCGGGCCCCTGCTAGAATCCTCGCGCCCCCCGTATTCCCCAGGACAGAGCATGAGCATCAAGAGTGACCGTTGGATCCGCCGCATGTCCGAGCAGCACGGCATGATCGAGCCGTTCGAGGCTGGGCAGGTCAAGCAGGCCAACGGCGAACGCATCGTCAGCTACGGCACCTCCAGCTATGGCTATGACGTGCGCTGCTCGCGCGAGTTCAAGGTGTTCACCAACATCAACTCGACGATCGTCGACCCGAAGCACTTCGATCCGGGCAGCTTCGTCGACATCGTCGGTGACGAGTGCATCATTCCGCCGAACAGCTTCGCGCTGGCGCGTACCGTCGAGTACTTCCGCATTCCGCGCGACACCCTGGTGGTGTGCCTGGGCAAGAGCACCTACGCGCGCTGCGGCATCATCGTCAACGTGACGCCGCTGGAGCCGGAATGGGAAGGTCACGTGACCCTGGAATTCAGCAACACCACGCCGTTGCCGGCGCGCATCTACGCCAACGAAGGCGTGGCGCAGATGCTGTTCTTCCAGGCCGCAGCCGATGACGTCTGCGAGACGTCGTACCGCGATCGCGGTGGCAAGTACCAGGGCCAGACCGGCGTGACCCTGCCGCGTACCTGACTGCCTGCGTCAACGCGTATCGGTAGCGCCGGGACATGCCCGGCGTTTCCGTTTGTGGGGCCGCGCGCTGCGCTCGCCGGGCATGGCCCGGCGCTACCTTACTTGCCGCGACCGAACAGCATCGCGATGCCGACGCCGACCAGCGCCACCGGCCACCAGGTCAGCAGCAGCTTGGACAGGTTCAGGTGGGTCCAGCCCAGGTTGCTGGCGAGCATGAACAGCCCGACCAGGATCAGCAGGACGGCGGCAACGAGGTTGAATCGCATCGGTCGGCAACGGCTCAGGACTGGGCCGGATATCCTAGCCGTTCCTTCCAGTAGGCGACATGCTGGTCCAGCGCGGCCGGCTCGTAGCGGTGCGCCGGGCCGCTGCCCCAGACCGGTCCCGGCCAGGCCGGATCGCCGTCATGGCGGCCGATCACGTGGAAGTGCAGCTGGCGCACGATGTTGCCCAGCGCGCCGATGTTGATCTTCTCCACCCCGTCGGAACCGTGCAGGGCCTTGCAGGCGCGGTTGAGCTCGGTGCGCAGCTTGTCCTGCTGCTCGCCGTCCAGCTCGATCCACTCGGTCACCCCGGCCAGGCGCGGTACCAGCACCAGCCAGGGGAATCGTTCGTCGTTCATCAGCCGCACTTGCGACAACGGTCCTTCCGCCACCAGCACGCTATCGGTGGCCAGGCGTGAATCGAGTTCGAAATCGCTCATCCAAGATGCTCCGAGAAGAAGTCCAGGGTGCGTTGCAGCGCCAGTGTGGCGCTGTCTGGATCATACGCATGTCCGACCTCCCGGTTGAAGGCGTGATCGGCCGGATAGACGTAGGTGGCCATCTGCGGCAGCTTCTGGCGATGGGCCTGGATGGCTTCCGGCGGGATGCTCTTGTCCTGGGCGCCGAAGTGGAAGATCACCGGGGCCTTTGGCGTCTCATCCAGGAACTGGACGTTGCGCGCACCGTAGTAGCTGACCGACGGCAGTCCCAGGCGCAGCGCGGACAGCAGGGCGACACTGCCGCCCCAGCAGTAACCGACCGTGCCGACTTTGCCGTAGGGGGCCAACCGGGTCGCTGCGGCACGGACCACCTCCAATGCCTTCTCCATGCCCAGTGCGGTCACCCGTTCCAGGCCCTGCTTCACGCCGTCGGCGTCGTAGGGCAGGGCGTCCGGATCGGCATCAGTGCCATCGACCAGGTCGAAGAACGACGGCGCCAGCACCGCATAGCCTTCGGCGGCAAAGCGCTCGGCCACGCCGCGGATGTGCGGGTTGGCGCCGAAGATTTCCTGCACCACCACCAGCCCGCCGCGCGGGGTGCCCTCGGGCAGGGCCTGCCAGGCGCGTACCGGGCCGTGATGCGTATCCAGGGTGATCCACTCGGCCATCGTTTCTACCTCGTTGCGGGGAACAGGGCTGCATTGTCGATGCTGCGCGGGTTAGCGCGGTGTCAGCGGCTGTGCCCGATCAGGCGGCTGGGGGTTCAGAGCGCGGCCGCCAACCCCGGTATACTGGCGCCCTTTCAGGCCCCGGCCCCCAGGTCCCCCTGCCATGCCGGCAGGGGCCCAGGCCCCCAGAGTCCCGCGATTCCATGTCCCAGCTGAACCCCAAAGTCGGCTTCGTCAGCCTTGGCTGCCCGAAGGCCCTTGTCGATTCCGAGCGCATCCTCACCCAGTTGCGGTCCGAGGGATACGACATCGTCCCGTCCTACGATTCGGCCGACGTGGTGGTGGTCAACACCTGCGGCTTCATCGATTCGGCGGTGACCGAGTCGCTGGACGCGATCGGCGAGGCGATGAACCAGAACGGCAAGGTCATCGTCACCGGCTGCCTGGGCAAGCGCCCGGAACAGATCCGCGAGGCCTACCCGAACGTGCTTGCGGTGTCCGGCCCGCAGGACTACCAGAGCGTGATGGAGGCGGTGCACGAAGCGCTGCCGCCCAAGCACGACCCGTTCGTGGATCTGGTGCCTGACTACGGCATCAAGCTGACCCCGCGCCACTACGCCTACCTGAAGATTTCCGAAGGCTGCAATCACAAGTGTAGCTTCTGCATCATTCCATCAATGCGCGGCAAGCTGGTCTCGCGCCCCGTCGATGAGGTGCTGCGCGAGGCCGAACGCCTGGTGCGTGGCGGCGTGCGTGAGTTGCTGGTGGTGTCGCAGGACACCTCGGCCTACGGCGTGGACGTGAAATACGCCGAGAAGATGTGGCGCGACAAGGCCTACCAGACCCGTCTGAAGGCATTGTGCGAAGGCCTGTCCGAGCTGGATGCGTGGGTGCGCATGCACTACGTCTACCCGTACCCGCACGTGGACGAGGTGGTACCGCTGATGGCCGAGAACCGCATCCTGCCGTACCTGGACATTCCGTTCCAGCACGCCAGCCCGCGCATCCTGCGCCTGATGAAGCGCCCCGGTGCGGTCGAGAAAACCTTGGAGCGCGTGCAGAACTGGCGCCGTATCGCCCCGGACATCACCGTGCGTTCGACCTTCATCGTTGGTTTCCCCGGCGAGACCGAGGCCGAGTTCGAGGAGCTGCTGTCGTTCCTCGACGAAGCGCAGCTGGACCGCGTCGGCGCGTTCGCCTATTCGCCGGTCGAGGGTGCCACCGCCAACGACCTGCCCGATGCGGTGCCGGAAGAGGTGAAGCAGGAGCGCTTGGCCCGTTTCATGGAGAAGCAGGCGCAGATTTCCGCCGCACGCCTGGAAGCCAAAATTGGCACCGTGCAGCAGTGCCTGGTCGACGCCATCGAAGGCGATATCGCGGTGGCCCGTTCCAAGGCCGATGCCCCGGAGATCGATGGCCTGGTGCACATCCAGAATGCCGACCAGGTGGCGTTGCGCGTCGGTGAGTTCGTCGACGTGGAAATCACCGAGAGTGACGACCACGATCTGTACGGCGATGCGTTGCCGGCTGCGGCCCGCCCGGCACTCGACCTCAAGGTGCTGTGACCTTCGCGCAGGCCGCTGCCACAGCGGGCGGCCTGCGCCGCTTCATGCCGCCGCCGCGTGCGGCGGTCGACGCTACTGTTTTCGAGCACCCGCTGTTTGCCGGGTTGAAGGACTTCCATGACCTGCTGGCTGGCCGCGAGTGGCCTGCCATTGCCGATCTGGATGCGCGGCTGGGGCTGTCGGGACTGCGCCTGGTCGAGCAGGATGCCACGCTGCTGGCCGACGGCCTGCACTACGAAGCCCGCATCGCACAGGGGCGCATCGCCACCCGCGCCGACAACTGGCACGACCTGTTCAATGCGCTGGTGTGGGCACGCCATCGGCAACTCAAACACGCACTCAATGCGCGGCAGTGCCTGCATATCGAGTCCATGCCGCCAGGCCAGCGCAACCGCGCGCAGGCCGCGCTGACCCAGTTCGACGAGACCGGCGTGATCGTGCGTATGCGCGATGAGACATTGCTGGCCGGGTGGGATGCGCATGACTGGCGCGCGTTGTTCGAACCGGCGTACTGGCAAAGCGGTGACATCGCCATCGCTGCGGTATTCGGCCATGCATTGATGGAGCAGGCGCTGCTGCCCGGGCGCCGGCTGGTGGGCAAGTGCGTGGTGGTGCACGGCGATGCCGATGCGGAGTGTGTCGATGCCGTCGCGAGGGCCATCAACGAGGGCGGGGTACTGACGGATCCCTTGCAACTGCGGCCCCTGCCGCTGGCTGGTATTCCGGGCTGGTACGAGGTGCAGGATGCAGCCTTCTACGCAGATACCGGCTACTTCCGCCCGCTGCGTGCCGGCCGCCAGTACCCGCCGCCGTTGCCTGGCGGTAGAGTCGACTGTTAGTCGACTGCTCTTCCTGCAGCACCGCGAAAACCCCGCGCTGCGCGCGATAGTCGACTGACAGTCGACTCTACAGGGGCTCGTATTCCACCCCGATCACCGCAAAGGTGTGCGGCCCGCTCGGCAGCTCCACTGAGAATTCATCATCCAGCCGTTTCTTCAGCAGTGCCCGTGCCAGCGGTGAGTCGATGCTGATCCAGCCCGATCCCGCATCGGTCTCGTCCGGGCCGACGATGCGGTAGCGGCTGGTCTGCCCGCTGTCCACGTTCTCCAGTTCCACCCAGGCACCGAAGAACACCGTCTGCGGGTCGGTAGGCGTGGTATCGACCACGCGCAGCGATTCCAGCCGCTTGGTCAGGTAGCGAACGCGGCGGTCGATCTCGCCCAGCTGCTTCTTGCGATAGGTGTACTCGGCGTTTTCCGAACGGTCGCCTTCCGCAGCCGCCGCGGCCAGTGCTTTCACCACTTCGGGGCGCCGCACACGCCATAGCTCATCCAGTTCAGCCTTCAGCCGTGCATGGCCGGAGGCGGTGATCAGTGCGGTGCTCTTTTCTGCAGGGGGACGCCAACGCGACATGTGGTGCGGTTTCTTTTCAGGGGAGCGGTGGGGGGGGGCGTGGGGTCGGATCCCTTTCCGCAGGAAAGGGCTCTGACCCCAGCAGGGGCAGCTAGCGTTTGCCGCCGAAAATGCCACCCAGGATGCCGCGCACGATCTGGTTGCCCAGCTTGGTGCCGACGGTGCGCGTGGTCTGCTTGGCCATGGTCTCGATCATGCCCTGGCGGCGCTTGGTGCCGAAGATCGCGTCCTTGATCGACTGGCCGAAACCACCTTCCTGCGCCTCGTCCTGCTCACGGCTGCGGGCAGCGGGGGCCTCTGCTTTCTCAACCGCCTTCTGCGCACGTTGTGCCAGCAGTTCGGCAGCCGATTCGCGGTTGATCGCCGTGTCGTAACGGGTACCGACCGGGCTGCCGGCACGCACCTGGGCGCGCTCGGCCTCGGTGATCGGCCCCATCCGGCAGCGCGGCGGTGCGATCATCGTCTGCTGTACCGGCATCGGCACGCCCTTGTCCTGCAGCGTGGAAACCAGCGCTTCGCCGGTGCCGAGCTGGCTCAGTACCTTCACCACATCCAGTTTCGGATTGGGCACGAAGGTTTCGGCGGCGGTCTTGACCGCCTTCTGGTCGCGCGGGGTGAACGCGCGCAGTGCATGCTGCACGCGGTTGCCCAGCTGGCCGAGGATGTTGCCCGGCACGTCGTCCGGGAACTGCGAGCAGAAGTACACGCCCACGCCCTTGGAGCGGATCAACCGCACCACCTGCTCGATGCGCTGCACCAGCGAGGCGGGTGCATCGTCGAACAGGAGGTGTGCCTCGTCGAAGATGAAGACCAGCTTCGGCTTGTCCAGGTCGCCCACTTCCGGCAACTGCTCGAACAGCTCCGACAGCAGCCACAGCAGGAAAGTGGAATACAGCTTGGGCTTGAGCACCAGCTGGTCGGCGGCCAGGATGCCGATCACACCGCGGCCGTCGTGATTGACCCGCATGATGTCGGCCAGTTCCAGCGCGGGTTCGCCGAAGAAGTTCTCGCCGCCGTCCTGCGCCAGGCGCAGCACCGAACGCTGGATGGCAGCGATCGACTGTGCGCTGACCAGGCCGTACTCAGTGGAGATGTCCTTGCGTTCCTCGGCAACCAGGCCGAGCAGGGCGCGCAGATCGTCCATGTCCAGCAGCAGCAGGCCACGGTCGTCGGCCAGCTTGAACACGATGTCGAGCACGCCGGCCTGGGTGTCGTTCAACTCGAGGATGCGCGACAGCAGGGTCGGGCCCATTTCGCTGACCGTGGTGCGCACCGGGTGGCCGAGTTTGCCGTACAGGTCCCAGAAAATGGCCGGGCTTGCGGCCGGCGCATAATCGGCCACGCCGATCTCGGCGGCGCGCGCGAGCAGGTTCTCGGCGCCGGTGCCGGGCACGGCCAGGCCGGACACATCGCCCTTCACATCGGCCAGGAACACGGGCACGCCCAGCCGCGAGAAGCCCTCGGCCAGGGTCATCAGGGTCACGGTCTTGCCGGTACCGGTGGCGCCGGCCACCAGGCCGTGACGGTTGCCCAGTTTCGGCAGCAGGGTGACGGCAACATCGTCGGTGATGCCTTTGCCGAGCAGAATCGGATCCATGGTCCAGCCCTTGTGGTGAATAGCCCAATGTTAACCGCCGGCGGTGACGGTCCGAAGGTCCGCTTGCCCGGACCTTGGCGGCGCCGCTACTCTGCCTGCCTGTTTCGCACACAGTGCCATCAATGCCCGTTCCTGTCCTGATTTCCCGCGGTTGGCCGCTGCTGGCCTTGGCCGGCCTGGTTTCCCTGGCACCCGATGCCCATGCACAGCGGGTCTCGGCCCGGGACAAGGTGAAGGTGGATGCGCTGCAGCAGCGCATGACCGCCGCCGAGAAGCGCTACAGCGATGCCCTGCTGCTGGTCGCCAATGCCGACCCCAAGGGCAGCAACGAGGCCGATGCTGCGCTGGAGGACATGGAAGATGTCCTCAACGACTGCGTGAAGCAGAAGGGCTGCCAGATGGGCACCCTGCTGGCCAGCTACAAGCGCCTGCTCAAGCATGATGCCGATGCGGCTGCCAGCGATGACGTGGCCGATGAAGGTGGCGACCGCCTGGAAGCCGACCCCGACCATATCGGCCCGCTCACCGCCGACGTGCCCGAGGCGGCCCGCGCCGCTGCGCTGCTGAACGACAAGCGGCACGCCTTCGACAGCATGGTTGAGTACAACCCGGCGGTACAGGCCGGTATCCGCCGCTGGCTGACCGACATGCGCCCGGCGCTGATGACCACCTACGAGAACTACCAGAACCTGCGCGCGGTGATGTGGCCGGAGTGGGAAAAGCGCGGCCTGCCCGAGGCATTGCTGTTCGGCATCATGGCCAAGGAATCCAATGGTCGCGTACACGCCTCTTCGCGTGCCGGTGCCGCCGGCCTGATGCAGTTCATGCCGGCCACTGGCCGCCGCTTCGGCCTGGGCCCGGATGGCACCGGTTTCGACACCCGCTTCGATGCACGCAGTGCTGCAGAAGCCAGTGCCACCTACCTCAACGAGCGCATGCGCGAGCTCAACAACAACGTTGAACTGTCGCTGGCTGGCTATAACGGCGGCGAAGGCCGCGCAGCGCGCGTCTACAAGCAGTACCCGGGGCAGAGCTTCTGGGTGGACAGCGTCTACAACCAGTTCCCCGGCGAAACCAAGGACTACGTGCCGATGGTGATCGCCGCGGCGTGGATCTTCCTGCACCCGCAACAGTACGGCGTGGAGTTCCCGAAGATCAGCGCGCAGCCGGCCACCATCCGCCTGGCGCGATCCACCACGATCTATGAACTGACCATCTGCCTGGGCAGCCATGGCACCCGCGATGGCTACATGCGCGCGCTGCGCAATCTCAACCCGCGCTATGAGGCTGATGGCTGGATTCCGGCCGGCACGCTGATCAACGCCACTACCCGCATTGCCGGCCTGTACCAGCGCAACTGCGTCAGCGGCCCGCGTGCCGACCTCGCCCGCACCCTGATCACCGCCGATCTGAACGCGGCGATCAAGCGCCCGACCGCCGCCAGCTACACCGGAAGCGTGGCCGTGGGCGGGGTGGTGCCGGTGGCCGATGCGGCCGCATCCACCAGCGTGCCGACCACGCCCGTAGCGCCGGTGGCCACGCCACGTCCGGCTGCGCGGCCGAAGCCGGTGCGCAGCCACAAGGTGGGCAAGGGTGAAACCCTCGGTGCCATCGCCGCGAAGTTCCAGTGCGATGTGCCGACCCTGGCCCGCGCCAACGGCCTGAAAGCCCCGGCCTACAGCCTGCGCCACGGCCAGACGCTGAAGCTGCAGGGCTGCGACAAGTAATCCCCCACGACCCCTGGAACCCGCATGGACCTCGAAGACACCCGCAATCTGTTCGCCAACCTCCGCGAAAACACCGACTGGGACATCAACGGCCCGTTGTTGTGGGGGTATTTCTTCGTCCATTCCAGCGCCGAGCCGCTGCAGGCACTGGCGGATCATCTGCAGGCGCAGGGCTACAGCTTCGTCGAACTGTTCGAGCAGGAGCCGGAAGAAGGCGGTGCGCCGTTCCACGTGCTGCACGTGGAGCGCGTGGAGATCCACGACGAAGCGTCACTGGACCGCCGCAACCAGGCGTTCGCGGCGCTGGCCGCGGAGAAGGGCGTGGAAGACTACGACGGCATGGACGTCGGCCCCGCCCCGGCCCTGCAGTAGCGCGCGTACGGTAGTGCCGGCCGCTGGCCGGCATTCCGTTGTGGAAAAAGGGGACGGAGGGGATCAAGTCGTTTATGCATAAACGACTTGATCCCCTCCGTCCCCTTTTTGTCAGCGCAGCTTCGCCAGGGCCTGGCCCAGCTGCACCGGGCTTTCGGCACCCAGCTGCGGGGCGAATTCGGCCACGCCCGGCGGCAGCAGCACGATCACGGTCGAACCGTAGTTGAAGCGCGCCATCTCGGCGAAGCGCTCCAGCTGGATGCCCTGGCCGCGGTAGTCCTTGCGGGTGATGCGGTCACCGTAGGCCGGAATTTCTTCGCCGCTCCACACGGTTTCCACGCCGGACACCAGCAGCGCACCGACCATCACGCTGACCATCGGGCCGAAGCTGGTGTCGAAATGGCAGACCAGGCGTTCGTTGCGCGCGAACAGGCGCGGCACGCCGTTGACGGCGGCCGGGCCGACGCTGAACAGGCGGCCGGGCACGTGCACGGTTTCGCGCAGGGTGCCGGTCCACGGCATGTGCACGCGATGGTAATCGCGCGGCGACAGGTACACGGTGGCGTACAGGCCGTCGTTGTACGGCTTGGCATCCTCGTCACTGCCAAGCAGTTCGGCGGCGGTGAACGACTGGCCCTTGGCCTGGAAGATGCGGCCGGCCTCGATCCTGCCAAGCTGGCTGATGCGGCCGTCGGCCGGCATCACCAGGCTGCGCGGATCGGCATCGGCCACGCGCACGCCCGGCTTCAGCGCACGGGTGAAGAACTGGTTGAAGGTCGCATAGCTGCGCGGGTCCGGGTTGGCCGCTTCGTCCAGGTTGACGTTGAACTTGCGGGTGACCGTGTCGATCAGCCAGCGCGACACGCGCGGATCGTCCGAGTACGCCAGCGAACGCGCCATCGAGGACAGCAGGCGGTGGGGCAGGGCGTACGTCAGGGCGGTGGTGAGGCTCATGGGGCGGTTTTCTCGGTCAGCTTCTGCAGGTCGCGGGCAATGGCCGGCGCGTTGAACGGGGGCCGCACCAGGCCGGCAAGGCGGCCCTGCGGGTCGAGCACGGCCAGACTGGCCGAGTGCTCGACGGTGTAATCCTCGGGGTTCTCGTCGAAGTGCTTGCCCGGCACCTTCTGGAACACGAAGCCCAGCGAGGTGGCGAAGCGCTCCAGCGAGGGAACGTCGGCGGTGGCGGCCAGGGTGTCCTTGTGGAAGCCGTGCACGTACTCGCCGAGGCGGGTGGCGCTGTCACGGTCCGGGTCGACCGAGATGAACAGCACGCGCGGGCGCAGGCTGTCGGGCAGGGCTTCCCACTGGTTCTGCGCGCCGGCCAGCTCGGCCAGGGTGGTCGGGCAGACGTCGGGGCAGAAGGTGAAGCCCAGGAACACCAGGGTCCAGTGACCCTTCAGTTCGCCCGGGATCAGGCGGGTGCCGTCGGACTGGGCCAGATTGAAGTCGGGCAGTTCGCGCGCCTGCGGGTACAGCGTGATCGCTTCGGTGGCCGGGGCATTGGCCGGCGGCTTCGGCGCGAACACCTGCTGGGCTGCCAGCAGGCCGAGACCCGCCGCCAGGGCGATCAGCAGGATGATGCCGGCGTTGCGATTGAACATGGGAGCCCCCGCGCGAAGTGGGCTCCATCATACCGGCTGTGGCCCGATCGTTTCTGCCGCAACGGATGCCGCCGCGGGCGCCAGCCCCTATAATCGGGGGCCACTTTGCCCGCAGTACCGCCATGACCGCTGAAACGGCCGCCGAACTCCACACGATCATCGATCTGATCCGCTACGGCACCAGCCGTTTCAACGAAGCCGGACTGACCTTCGGGCATAGCTACGACAACGCGCTGGATGAGGCCACCCAGCTGGTGCTGCACAGCCTGCACCTGCCGCACGATCTGGGCCCGGCCTACGGCCAGGCGCGCCTGCTGCAGGAAGAGAAGGTGCGCGTGCTGGAACTGTTCCAGCGCCGTATCGACGAGCGCATCCCGGCCGCCTATCTGACCGGTGAAGCCTGGTTCGCTGGCTTGAGCTTCAAGAGCGACAAGCGCGCCCTGGTGCCGCGCTCGCCGATCGCTGAACTGATCGAGTGCGGCTTCGAGCCGTGGCTGGCCGGCCGCGATGTCAGCCGTGCGCTGGACCTGTGCACCGGTTCGGGCTGCATTGCCATCGCCATGGGTCACTACTACCCGAACTGGGAAGTGGATGGCGTGGACCTCAGCGATGACGCGCTGTCGCTGGCCACCGAGAACAAGGAGCGCCTGCAGGCGCACAACGTCACCCTGCTCAAGTCGGACCTGTTCAACGGCCTGACCGGCCGCCACTACGACCTGATCGTCACCAACCCCCCGTACGTCACCAACGACGAGACCGATGCGCTGCCGCAGGAGTACTCCTACGAGCCGGACATGGGCCTGCGTGCCGGCGACGACGGCCTGGACCTGGTGCTGAAGATCCTGCGCGACGCGCCGCTGCACCTGAGCGAAGACGGCCTGCTGATCTGTGAAGTGGGCGAGTCCGAGCAGCACCTGATCAAGCTGCTGCCGGAAGTCGACTTCGCCTGGATCGAGTTCAAGGTCGGCCAGATGGGCATCTTCGCGGTCGAATGCCGTGAGCTGATCGCCCACAGCGCGCGCATCACCGAACTGGCGGCGCAGCGCCCGTGAGCTCCAATTCGTTCGGCAAGCTGTTCACCGTCACCACGTTCGGCGAATCGCACGGGCCGGCCATCGGCTGCGTGATCGATGGCTGCCCGCCGGGGCTGGCGCTGGACGCGGCCGAATTCGCCCACGACCTGCAGCGCCGCGCCACCGGCAAGAGCCGGCACACCTCGGCGCGCCGCGAGGCCGATGAGGTCGAGATCCTGTCCGGCGTGTACGAGGGCCTGACCACTGGCACTCCGATCGCGCTGCTGATCCGCAACACCGACCAGCGCAGCAAGGATTACGCCAATATCGGCCAGCAGTTCCGCCCGGGCCATGCCGACTACAGCTACTGGCACAAGTACGGCATCCGTGACCCGCGTGGCGGCGGCCGGTCTTCGGCACGCGAGACCACCATGCGCGTGGCCGCCGGCGTGGTCGCCAAGAAGTGGCTGGCCGAGCGCTTCGGCGTCACCGTGCGCGGCTACCTGTCGCAGCTGGGCGAGATCACCCCGGCCGGTTTCGACTGGTCGGCGGTGGAAGACAACCCGTTCTTCTGGCCGCACGCCGCGCAGGTGCCGGAGCTGGAGGCGTACATGGATGCGTTGCGCAAGTCCGGTGATTCGGTCGGCGCGTGCGTGGACGTGGTCGCCGACAACGTGCCGCCCGGCTGGGGCGAGCCGATCTATGGCAAGCTCGATGGCGACCTGGCCGCTGCGTTGATGAGCATCAACGCGGTCAAGGGCGTGGAGATCGGCGACGGTTTCGCCAGCGCCGTGCAGAAGGGCACCGAACACCGTGACCTGCTGACCCCGCAGGGTTTCGCCAGCAACCACGCCGGCGGCATCCTCGGCGGCATTTCCACCGGCCAGCCGGTGGTCGCCTCGATCGTGCTCAAGCCGACCTCCAGCCTGCGTCTGCCCGGCCCGTCGCTGGATACATCCGGCAACGTGGTTGAGGTGGTCACCACCGGTCGCCACGATCCCTGCGTCGGCATCCGCGCCACGCCCATCGCCGAGGCGATGGTGGCGATGGTGCTGATGGACCAGGCCCTGCGCCACCGTGCGCAGTGCGGCGACGTCGGCACCATCACCCCGCGTATTCCTGGTCAGTTCGATGGCTGACACGCGGCCGACTGTGTGGGTGAGCGAGCCGCTGATCGACGCGGCCATCGCGCCGCTGCGCGATCGCGTGCAGCTGCGCAGCACCGACACCGTCACCGCCTGGTCGCCGGACCAGATCGCCGAACAACTGGCCAGCGCCGACGGCGCGATCATCACCCTCAACGAGCGCATCGGCGCGGCCCAGCTGGCCGATGCCGCGCAGCTGCAGGTGATCGCCAATGTCGGGGTCGGCTACAACAACCTGGACGTCGACGCGCTCAGCGCGGCCGGCATCCTCGCCAGCAACACCCCAGACGTCCTGACCGAAACCACCGCCGATCTCGGCTTCGCACTGCTGATGGCCACCGCGCGCCGGATCACCGAGTCCGAGCGCTGGCTGCGCGAGGGCCAGTGGCAGCAGTGGTCGTTCCAGACCATGCTCGGCGCCGACATCCATGGCAGCACGCTGGGCATCCTGGGCATGGGCCGCATCGGCCAGGGGATCGCCCGCCGCGGTGCGCACGGTTTTGGCATGAAAGTGCTTTACCACAACCGTTCGCGCCTGCTGGCCGACACCGAGGCCGCTGTCGGCGCTTCGTATGTGGATCTGGATACGCTGCTGGCGCAGGCCGATCACCTGATCACGGTGCTGCCGTATTCGCCGTCCTCGCATCACATCATCGATGCAGCTGCACTGGCGAAGATGAAGCCGACGGCCACGCTGGTGAACATCGCCCGCGGCGGCATCGTCGACGAACTGGCACTGGTCGACGCACTGGCCAACGGCCGCCTCGCCGCGGCCGGCCTGGATGTGTACGAAGGCGAGCCGACGGTGCGTCCGGAACTGCTGGCGCTGAGCAACGTGGTGCTGACCCCGCATATCGGCAGTGCCTCGCTGGCCACGCGCACGGCGATGGTACAGCTGGCGGTGGATAATCTGCTTGCCGGGCTTGGCCTGGACGGCGCCCCATCGCGCATGCCAAGCGCGATCAACGCTGACGCGGCAATGGCCGCGCGCGTGACCCTGGGCAAAAAAACCGGGAAACGATAGGGAGCCTCCGTGCGTGCCGCTTGAGGAGGTTCCCCGAACCCAGCTGTCGTGCGTGATTTTCCCCCATCCCTGTTTTCGTGAGAGTTTCCCCCATGAGCAATGCACAGCGCAGTTTTCACGTCGCCGTCGTCGGTGCCACCGGTGCCGTCGGCGAGACCATGTTGTCGATCCTGGCCGAGCGTGATTTCCCGGTCGGCACCCTGAGCGTCCTGGCCTCCGAGCGTTCGGCCGGCGGCGAGATCGAGTTCAATGGCCAGAAGGTCAAGGTCCAGGACCTGGCCACCTTCGATCCGAGCGGCGTCGAGATCGCGCTGTTCTCGGCCGGCGGCAGCGTGTCCAAGGAATACGCTCCGAAGTTCGCCGCCGCCGGTGCGGTGGTGATCGACAACTCCTCGGCCTTCCGCTACGACGATGACGTGCCGCTGGTGGTGTCCGAGGTCAACCCGGAGCAGGTCGCCAACCGTCCGCGCGGCATCATCGCCAACCCGAACTGCTCGACCATGCAGATGCTGGTGGCGTTGGCACCGCTGCACCGCAAGTACGGCATCGAGCGCATCAACGTCTCCACCTACCAGTCGGTGTCCGGCGGTGGCCGTTCGGCCACCGAGGAACTGGGCAAGCAGACCGGCCAGCTGCTGAGCTTCCAGGAAATCGATCCGCAGCGCTTCCCGGTGCAGATCGCCTTCAACCTGATCCCGCACATCGACGACTTCCAGGACAACGGCTTCACCAAGGAAGAGATGAAGCTGATCTGGGAGACCCGCAAGATCCTCGGTGACGACAGCATCCTGGTGAATCCGACTGCAGTGCGTGTGCCAGTGTTCTACGGCCACTCCGAGTCGGTGGCGATCGAGACCCGCGACAAGGTGACCGTCGCCGAAGCGCGCGCGCTGCTGGAGCAGTCGCCGGGCATCGAAGTGGTGGATCGCCATGAGGCTGGCGGCTACCCGACCCCGGTCACGCATGCGTCGGGCACCGACGCGGTGTACGTCGGCCGCATCCGCGAGGACCTGTCGCACCCGCGCGGCCTGAACCTGTGGATCGTGTCGGACAACGTGCGCAAGGGCGCGGCACTGAACGCCGTGCAGCTGGCCGAGCTGGTCGCCGCCGAGCAGCGCTGATCTCCGGTTATGTAGAGTCGAGCCATGCTCGACTGCTTGTCGGTAGTGCCGGCCGCTGGCCGGCATTGCCCTGATCCACCGGCTGAAGGGATTGCCGGCCAGCGGCCGGCACTACCTCAAGGGTCTTTCCGGTGGGTGCGGACCCCGGTCCGCACGCTTTATAGTGTCGCCCATGAATAAACGGGCCAAGGGCGCAAAGCGCCCGCTCAGCTATCTTTCCGCCGCGCTGCTGGCCCTGGCCAGCAGTTCGGCGCTTGCCCTGGGCTTGGGTGACATCCGTGTCCTGTCCAAGCCGGGCCAGCCGCTGCTGGCAGAAATCCCGGTGGTCTCGGCCGACCCGTCCGAGCTGGAAAACCTGCGCGTGGCGCTGGCCTCACCGGTCACCTTCGAACGCGTAGGCCTGCAACGGCCGACCGGGCTGGTCAGCGAGCTGCAGTTCGAACTGACCCGCAATGCACAGGGCAGAGCGGTGGTGCGGGTGACCTCGCAGGCACCGGTCGAGACCCCGTCGCTGAGCTTCCTGATCGAGGCCGACTGGGGCCAGGGCCGGCTGGTGCGCGAGTACTCGGCGCTGGTCGATGCACCCCCCAGTGCGCTGGCCGTGGCCGAACCGGAGATCGTTGCTCCTGCAGGCACCCTGTCCAACACCATCACGCGTGACGTGGCGCCTGAGCCTGCGGCAGCCGAAACGGCAAGCGTGCCAGCGCCCGTGCATGCATCCACCGCTGCGCCGGTGCCGGCGCGCCCACGTACAGCGGCCACGCCGGTTGCCGTGCCGTCAGCCGATGGCAGCGTCACCGTGCAGCGTGGACAGACCCTGTCGCAGATCGCCGGTGCGGTTGCCCGTGGCAACCAGATCAGCCGCGACCGCGCGATGATCGCCCTGCTGCGCGCCAATCCCGAAGCCTTCATCCGGGGCAACGTGAACCTGCTCAAGCAGGGCGCGGTGCTGCGCATGCCGGGTAGTGATGCGCTGGCAGCCGTCGATGCCGCCGAGGCCGCTGCGCTGGTGCGCGAGCACGCGGCGCAATGGCGGCAGGCGCGTACCGTGCCGCAACCGGCGGGCACGGTCGCCCCGGTCGCCAAGGTGGACGCGGCCACCGATTCCTCCCCGGCTGCGGCCAACGGGGCACGACTTGAGATCGCTCCGGCGCTGGCGTCCGACGCCGCGCATGCGGGCACAACCACCGGCACCGCTGCCGGCAGTGAGGGTGACATGCTGGGCAACGAACAACTGCGCCAGGCGCGTGAGGACATCGCCACCCGCGATGCCGAGATCGGCGAGCTGAAGCAGCGTGTGGCCGACCTGGAAGCGCTGAAGCAACAGCAGCAGTCGCTGATCGCCATGAAGGACAACGATCTGGCCGCCGCGCAGCAACGCCTCGCGCAGGCCCCGGGCGCCCGCGACGCGGCAACACCGTGGTACTGGCTGGGGCTGCCGGTGTTGCTGCTGGCCGCCGCTGCGACCTGGCTGCTGCGCCGTCGCAAGCCGTCGCCGTTGCCTCCATTGCGTGAAGAAGACGATGCCGCCGGGCTTGCCGCGGCAGTCCCGGCCGGAGCCGCGCTGGATGCCCTGGCCGAGCAGTCTTCATGGTCGTCGGTGGTTGCCGAAGGCGGCCGCCAGGAGCCGGCGATGCCAGCCTGGGCCACCGAAACCGAAACGCAGGACCCGGCGCATGCCGAGCCGACGGCCGATCACGCAGTGCAGGCCGATTGGCAGGCCGGGACGCTGCGCGCCGAGGATGTGGTGGAGCTGCCTGCGGCAGTGACCGAGCAGCCGCGCTGGGACGAGCCGATGTCCGGACGTGACGATGGGCTTGTCGTCGAACAGTACCCTGACGAACCGGTGGTACAGGACGCCGCTGCCGACGTCGGTGTGCCGGACTATGCGCTGCACGCCGAACAACAGCCGCAGTTCCGTGGCGTATTTGACCTGCCGGCAGAGTCGCATGAGGTCGAGGCCGTGGTCGACCCCGTCCACCATGACCGCATCGACAACGCGCACCCTGATGATGTCGGGCCGACGGAGGCTGCGTCCATCGGCGATGCTGGCTGGTCGCCGCGTGCCGGCCAGGAGCGCCTGGAGCTGGCCATCGCCTATCTTGACCTGGGTGACGCACAGACTGCGCGTACCCTGCTGCTGGAAGTCGCCGAAGGCGGCGACCTGCACAGCCAGGCACAGGCCCGGGAACTGCTGGCCCGCCTGCCGTGACCGAACCTGCCGACAAGGACTGTGCCATGAGCCGCGAGCGCCGCATCGATTACGTTGAATTCGCTTCCAGCGATCCGGCCGCCAGCCGTGCATTCTTCGAGAAAGTGTTTGGCTGGTCATTCGTCGACTACGGCAGCGATTACACCGCCTTCGACGACGGCCGCCTGCAGGGCGGTTTCTTCCGCGGCCAGCCACAGCGGGCCACGGACGGTGGCGCACCGCTGCTGGTGCTGTATGCCGATCAGCTGGCGCCGGTCGAAGCGGCCGTGCGTGATGCCGGCGGCGCGATCGTGCGCCCGGTGTTCTCTTTTCCCGGCGGTAGCCGCTTCCAGTTCGTCGAGCCCGGTGGCAACGAACTGGCGGTCTGGTCCGAGCGCGACCCGGCCTGAGCGTCACCCCCTCCGCAACTTCGAGGTAGCACATGCGTTACGCGCTTGGCGTCGAGTACGACGGCAGCGATTTCAGGGGCTGGCAGAACCTGGGCGAGGGTGGTCCCAGCGTGCAGGCCAGTCTTGAACAGGCCCTGTCGTCGGTGGCGGACACGCCGCTGCAGGTGGTCTGTGCCGGTCGTACCGATGCCGGTGTGCACGGCCAATGCCAGGTCGTGCATTTCGATACCGACGTGGTGCGCGATCCGCGCGCCTGGATGCTGGGCACCACCACCCGTCTGCCGCGTTCGATCGCGGTGCGCTGGTGCGTTCCGGTCGCTGACGATTTCCATGCCCGCTTCTCGGCGCGCGCGCGCCGCTACCGCTACCGACTGCTCAACCGCGAGGTGCGGCCGGCGCTGGAGCGGCAGACCCTGAGCTGGGAGCGGCGTGCGCTGGACGAAACACGCATGCACATCGCCGGGCAGGCCCTGCTCGGCGAGAACGACTTCAATGCATTCCGCTCCGTGCAGTGCCAGGCGCTGCATGCACGGCGTGAACTGCAGTCGCTGCAGGTCAGCCGCCACGGCGAGGTGATCGAGGTCTCAGTACAGGGCAATGCATTCCTTCATCACATGGTCCGCAATATTGTCGGTTCGTTGATCCTGGTGGGCAGCGGCGAGAAACCGGTGGAATGGATCGCTGAACTGCTGGCCGGGCGCGACCGCACCGTAGCCGGTCCCACCGCACCGCCGCAGGGCCTGGTGTTCCTTGGGCCCCTGTACCCCGACAACTGGCATCTGCCCGCCGAGGTCACGCTATGAGCCGCTCCTACTACCGCACGCGCATCAAGTTCTGTGGCATGACCCGGGCTGGCGACGTCCGCCTGGCCGGTGAGCTGGGCGTGGACGCAGTGGGTTTCATCTTTGCCCGTGAAAGCAGTCGCCGGGTCGCTCCGGCCGAAGCGCGCGCGATGCGCCAGGCGATCGCGCCGATGGTCGACGTGGTGGCGCTGTTCCGCAACAACAGCAAGGAAGAGGTGCGTGAGGTGCTGCGCACGGTGCGGCCGACCCTGCTGCAGTTCCATGGCGAGGAAGACGAGAGCTTCTGCCGCAGTTTCAACATGCCGTACCTGAAGGCGATCGCGATGGGGGGGCGGGAAGAGGTCAACGCCCGTACCCTGCAGCTGCGCTACCCCAGTGCGGCTGGCTTCCTGTTCGACAGCCATGCGCCGGGCGGCGGTGGCGGTACCGGCGTGGCCTTCGACTGGAGCCGCGTCCCGACCGGACTGCACCGTCCGTTCCTGCTCGCCGGCGGCCTGAACCCGGAAAACGTCTACGACGCGGTGCTGGCTACCTTGCCATGGGGTGTGGACGTCTCCAGCGGCATCGAGCTGGAGCCGGGCATCAAGGACGGTTACAGGATGCGCACCTTCGTCGAGGAAGTGCGCCGTGCGGATTGCACGGTTCTCGAGTGAATGGCGTCACCATTCACAGCGATCTGCACGCAGATTTGAGCCTGCACGCATTCTTCACATAGGATGGACCCAGGCGCGCCAGCCATGAAGGCCGGCGCGGGATCGGCGGGGCGTGTACTGCGCGCCCCGAACGGGCGGCCGCCGCCCACAGCCCAGGAAGGCAAGCGATGCAGGAGTTTCTCACCGTCGTGCTCGGTTACCCGACTCTGCCATACAGCATTCTGCTGATGGTGTCGGTGATGTATTGGGCGGTTGCGGCGTTCGGCCTGGTCGATGACGGTTTCGGCGATCTCGGCGCCGATGGCGCACTCGAGGCCGGGACCGACCTCAGTGGCCTGTCGGCCGTGCTGGCGCGTTGGGGGCTGGGCGGTGTCCCGATCATGGTGGTGGTCACCCTGCTGGGCCTGTTCGGCTGGCTCATCACCTATTTCATCCATCTGTTCGTACTGCTGCCGCTGCCGGACCTGCTGCGCTGGGGCCTGGGTACGCTCGTGGCGGTGCTGGCACCGCTGCCTGCGGTACCGCTCACCGCGCTGATCCTGCGCCCGGTCCGTCGCTTCCTGCTGCGCCTGCGGCCGGTGCCGCAGGCATCGCTGCTGGGTCGGATCGGCGTGGTCGCATCGCCGAAGGCGGACGCACGCAGCGGTCATGCCAATGTCGATGATGGCGGCGCCGGGCTGGTGCTGCAGATCCGCAGCGACATCGAGCTGCAGCGTGGCGAGCGCATCGTGCTGGTCGAGCACATGGCCGAACAACACTATTACCGGGTGGTCCGCGCTGATGCGATCGCCCTCGATTTCCAGGACAACCTGCTTCCGGGCAACAAGGAGAATCATCAATGACGTTGGCGTCCCTCTTACCGATCCTGGCCGTCGCCGGCGGCCTGCTCGTCCTGCTGCTGGGCGTGGCCGGCCTGTTCAAGGCCTTCTACCGCAAGGTCGACCAGGGCGTGGCCCTGATCGTCAACGACATGAGCTCCACGCCGAAGGTGCACTTCACCGGTGCGCTGATCATCCCGGTGCTGTACCGCGCCGAGCTGATGCGGATCAGCCTGATCACCCTGCAGATCGACCGTCGTGGCAAGGAAGGCCTGATCTGCCGCGACAACATGCGCGCCGATATCGCCGTGGCTTTCTACCTGCGGGTCAACGAGACCCAGGCCGACGTGCTGCGCGTGGCCAAGGCCATCGGTGCCGACCGTGCGTCGGACAAGCATGCCGTCGATGAGCTGTTCAACGCCAAGTTCTCCGAAGCGCTGAAGACGGTTGGCAAGAAGTTCGACTTCACCGAACTGTTCGAGAAGCGCCAGGAGTTCCGCGACGAGATCATCGCGGTGATCGGCAACGATCTGAACGGCTACGTGCTGGAAGACGTGGCGATCGATTACCTGGAGCAGACCCCGAAGTCGTTGCTGGACCAGTTCAACATCCTCGACGCGCAGGGCATCCGCAAGATCACCGAGCTGACCGCCGCACAGAACGTGGTGACCAACGAGCTGGAGCAGAACGAGAGGCTCGCCATCACCAAGAAGAACGTGGAAGCCCGCGAAGCGCTGCTGGCGCTGGAACGCCAGCAGGCCGAAGCCGAGGCGCGCCAGAAGCGCGAGATCGAGACGATCCGCGCGCGCGAGGAGGCCGAGACCGCCAAGGTCCAGGAAGAACAGCGCCAGCTGTCGGAGAATGCACGCATCGAAGCCCAGCAGCTGATCGACATCCGCGACCAGAACCGTCTGCGCGAAGTGGAAGTGGCCGAGCAGAACCGCCAGCGCGCGGTGGCCATCGAGGCCGAGCGTGTGGAGCGTGCGCGCCAGCTGGAGCAGGTCACCACCGACCGCGAAGTGCAGCTGCAGGGCGTGGAGCGCGACAAGGTGGTCGAGCAGGGCAAGATGGATGTGGCCAACATCACCCGCGAACGCATCTCCATCGACAAGACCGTGGCGCAGGAAGAAGAGCGCATCAAGGAAGTGCGCGAGGTCTCCGAGGCCGACCGCCAGAAGCAGGTGCTGATCCTCGAAGCCGAAGCCAAGGCGCAGGAATCGCTGGTGCGCGAAGTGAAAGAAGCACAGGCGCGTGAAACCGCCTCCAAGCACCGCGCGGTGGAACTCACCACGCTGGCCCAGGCCGAGCACGAGGCCGCCGGCAAGCAGGCCGAAGCCAAGCGCCTGCTGGCCGACGCCTATCGTGCCGAACAGGCCGCACCGGGCCTGGCCGAAGCGCAGGTGCGTGAAGCATCGGCGCTGGCCATCGAGAAGGTCGGCATTGCCGAGGCCCGCGTGATCGAAGCCAAGGCCGAAGCCAGCCTGAAGCAGGGCAGCAATGAAGCCCGCGTGCTGGCCGAGACCTTGCAGGCGCAGGCCCAGGGTGAAGAGAAGATGGGCCTGGCCCGTGCCACCGCCACCGAATCGCTGGGCAACGCCGAAGCGGGCGTGGTGCAGAAGAAGCTGCTGGCCGAGGCCGAAGGCCTGGTGCGCAAGTTCGAGGCCATCGCCTCGCTGAGCGACCAGGCGCGCGGCCACGAAGAGTTCCGCATGATGCTGGACAACAGCCTGAAGCAGGCGCTGGCCTCGATCGAAGCAGGCAAGGAAGTGTCGCGCGAGAATGCCAACGTCATCGCCAGTGCGCTGCGCAACGCCGACATCGATCTGGTGGGTGGCGATGGCGGCATGTTCGAGAACCTGGTCAAGGCCGTCTCGCTGGGCAAGTCGATCGAAGGCTTCGCTGGCAAGAGCCCGATCGTGCAGGAACTGATGCAGCGCTACCTGGGCGTGTCCGTGGCCGAACCGGCACCGCGGCAGATCGCCGAGGACGCCGAAGCGGTGCCGACCGTGTCGGCCACCGTGCTCGACAGCGCCCGTTGATGCACCGGGCGATGGCCGGTCTGGCCATCGCCCGCCCGTGCCGGCCGCACATGCGGCCGTTCGCCCGTGAGCTGGAAGCCTGCTGATGTCTGAAACCCACCCGTCCGCCGAAACCACCGCGCCGGAGGCCGGCGGCAGCACCGTCGACCAGGCCGTCGCCCAGGGCGGTGCCTATGAAGTCCTGCGCCGCCGCCTGGCCGAACAGGGCCAGCGCCTGCAGACCCTGGCTGAAACACTGAACCGCCAGCGCCTGGCCGAGTTCGGCGACAGCCGCCTGGAAGTGGCCGGGCGCTTCCGCATCCGCAGCGAGAACAACTGTGTCGGCCGCGACATCGTCCAGGTTGGACCGGACCGCCTGCTGTTCGGCTACAACGTGTTCATCGGGCTGAAGACCCAGACCCGCATCGAGGATGTGTTCGGCCTGTACCGCCTGGTGCAGGGCAGTGACGGCTACGACGTCGCCGCGCTGGAGCTGAAGGGCAGCTTCCTCGATCAGCCGGGTTTCGTGCACGACTTCAACGAGCTTTACGCCTACTACAAACATGCACGCCTGCTGCAGCTGATCGTGGTCGGTGACAAGCTGCTGGCTTCGTTCCAGATCGGCGAGCGCAGCAGCGATGTGCGCGTGTTCCGCTGGGCGCTGTCGCGCGATGGAGAACTGACCTATCTGGACGCACGCGGTGAGCGTGACATCGCGCTACCGCCACCATTTGATTTCGAATGGACCAAGGCCACCCGCGACCTTGCGGTCAGTGGCCGCCATTCGCACCTGAACATCCTCGACACCCTGTTCGTCGAGACCACCGGTGGTGACCTTACGATCAAGGTCGAGAACAACACCGAGACCGGGCAGGGCATCTACAGCGAACCGGTGGAAGACAGCACGCAGTCGCTGGATGACGCCCAGTTCGAGTTCGCCCGGGTCGGCTCGCTGGTGCTGTTGAAGGTGCTGCCGTACCGCGAGACGGAGTGGCGCGGCCTGATCTACAACACGCTGACCGGCGACATCGTGCGCAACGATGCAATCGTGCAGGCCTGCGTGCAGCTGCCTGAAGACCATGGCGTGATCTTCCCGGGTGGGTATTACCTGCAGGGCGGCGAGCACAAGGCGTTCGACGCCTCGATGGCCGGCATGCAGTTCAAGCGCAGCATCCGCTCCCCCAATGGCGAAGATGTGCTCTACATCTTCTACGAGCGTGAAGGCGGTCGCTCCGCACTGTTTGTCTACAACACCATCCAGCGCGTGCTGCAGAATCCGGTGTTCGGCCATGGCTACGCCTTCCTGCAGGACGGGCGCATGGTGCTGTTCCATGCAGAAGGCAACGAACCGACCCGCATCCATCCGATGCAGGTCTGGCAAACCCCGTTCAGCAGCGACGAGTTCGCTGCCAGCCGCCCATCCGGCAATACCTTCATGGGCCGCATCGGCAACGCCGAACTGGTGCGCGGCATCTCCAACCTGTTCAACCTCGCGCGCGAGATTGATGGCCAGGATGTGTCGGTACAGCGCTACCAGCGCCTGGTGGCCGATACCCGGCGCCTGTTCGATGCCCACCACTGGCTGGGTGACCAGGCGTGCGATGGTGCCGAGACGCTGCTGCGACAGATCAGCGCCACCGGCGAATCGGTTCTGGACGAATACGAGAAAGTGCAGTCGATCCGCCAGCAGTCGTCGCAGGCGATGGTCGAGGCGGAGGCTGCGCACAAGGCCCTGCTGGGCCGTTTGCAGCCGCAGAACTGGAACGAGGTGCAGGCGTTCGTCGAGGCCCTCAATGCGATCACCGCACTGCGCGGACGGTTGCTGACCATCCGCGAGCTGCGTTACATCGACACCGTTCGCATCGACGCAATGACGGCCGAGCTGGTGGATGCGCAGGACCATGTGGGTGCCGCCACCGGTGGCTTCCTCGCCGGCGAAGCTGCACTGGCACCGCTGGTCGAGCGCCTGCAGGTCCTGGATGAAGCGGCGCAGCAGGCACAGAGTGCGCGCCAGCTGGATGAGCAGCTGGATGGGCTGCGCGGCATGGCCACCGACCTGGACATGCTGTCCGAGCTGATGGCCGGCTTGAAGGTGGACGACGCTACCGCCCGTACCCGCGTGGTCGAGTCGATCTCCGTGCTGTATGGCCGCCTCAACCAGGCCCGCGCGCGTGCTGATCAACGCCGCAGGTCGCTCGGTTCAGCCGAGGCCGTGGCACAGTTCGCCGCGCAGTTCGCGCTGTTCTCGCAGTCGATCACCAGTGCGCTGGCCCTGGCCACGGACCCGGAGCGTGCCGACGAACAGCTGTCGCGCCTGCTGGTACAGCTGGAGGAGCTGGAAAGCCAGTTCGGTGAGCACGAACAGTTCCTCGGCGACATTCTCAGCAAGCGCGAGGAGCTGGTCGAGGCCTTCGATACGCACAAGCAGGCGCTGCTTGATGACCGCCAGCGCAAGGCGCGCTCGGTTCTGGATGCGGCCAACCGCATCCTTGACGGCCTGGCCAAGCGAACGGAGCGCTTCGCCACCGCCGATGAGCTCAATGCCTTCTTTGCCGGCGATCCGTTGATCCTCAAACTGCGTGAACTGGCCGAGCGCCTGCGTGCCCTGCACGACAACGTCAAGGCTGACGATATCGAGGCGCGCCTGAAGGGCGTACGCGACCAGGCCGTGCGCCAGCTGCGTGATCGCAGTGATCTGTATGAAGCCGGTGGCAATGTGGTGCGGCTGGGGCCACGGCATCGATTCAGTGTCAACACCCAGGCACTGGATCTGACCCTGTTGCCGCGCGGTGACACTCTGGCCATTCACCTGACCGGTACCGACTTCCTGGAGACCCTGCACGATCCGGAGCTTGATGCACTGAAGCCGTTCTGGCCGGTGACCCTGGATTCTGAATCGGCCACGTTGTATCGCGGCGAGTATCTGGCCGGGTGCCTGTTGCTGGCCGCGCAGGAAGGTCGCGACGGCCTCGATCTGGCCACGCTGCAGCACGAGGTTGCCAACCCCGAACTGCTGGACCAGCGTGTGCGTGGATTTGCCGCGCCGCGCTACCGCGAAGGCTACGAGCGTGGCATCCATGATCACGATGCCGCGCTGATCCTGCGCGCGCTGCTGCCATTGCAGCAGGCCGCGGGCAGCCTGAGACACGCGCCGCAGGTGCGCGCGCTGGCGCTGCTGTTCTGGGCGGCCGAGCAACGCAGTGAGAGCGTGGCGCAGTGGCCGGCGCGCCAGGCCGGTGCCGAAGCGCTGGCACGCCTGTTTGGTTCCGATGAAGGGCGGCAGGCATTGCGGGCAGAGATGGCCGAGGCGATTGTGGCCTACGCGCACTCCCACGCGTTGCCGTTCGATGCCGCTGCTGCCGATGCGTCAGCGGCCTACCTCGGCGAGGAGCTGGCTGGCGGCGATCCGGTGTTCAACAGCAGCCGCCACGCGTTGGCTTTGCTGGAGGGGCTTGCACAGCAGCTGGAGCAGGCCGGGCAACGCGAGGTGGTCGAGCGCGCGCTGCAACGCAGCCAGGATCCATTGGCTACGCGCTGGGCGTTGGCCGGGCAGTGGCTGCGTGCGCTGGCGGGTACTCCGGCGTACGCCATGCACGCCGGCTATGTCGATGAGGCGGCGGCACTGCTGCTGGTGCAGCGACAGCTGCGCACCCGCGCCAGCGACGCCGCGTTGCGGGTGGAGGTCAACGGACTTCTCGGCGAGCACGCGCGCATCGGCAATGGCACGCTTGCGTTGTCGCTGGATGATTTCCTGGCACGCCTGCAGCAGCATCTGCGCAAGTTCGTGCCCGCCTTCCATGCCTACCAGGCCGTGCGCCAGGGCATCATCGGCCGCGAGCGTGAGACCCTGCGCCTGTCCGAGTTCAAGGCGCGGCCGTTGTCCTCGTTCGTGCGCAACAAGCTGATCAACGAAGTCTATCTCGGCGTGATCGGCGACAACCTGGCCAAGCAGATGGGCACGGTCGGCGAGAACAAGCGCAGTGACCTGATGGGCCTGCTGATGATGATCTCGCCGCCGGGCTACGGCAAAACCACGCTGATGGAGTACGTCGCGCATCGCCTCGGCCTGGTTTTCATGAAGATCAATGGCCCGGCGCTAGGCCATGAGGTGCGTTCGCTGGATCCGGAACAGGCCCCTGATGCCACCTCGCGGCAGGAGCTGCAGAAGATCAACCTGGCGCTGGAGATGGGCAACAACACCATGCTGTATGTCGACGACATCCAGCACACCCATCCAGAGTTCCTGCAGAAATTCATTTCGCTGTGCGATGGCACCCGTCGCATCGAAGGCGTGTGGCGCGGGAAGACACGTACCTACGACATGCGCGGCAAGAAATTCTGCGTGGTGATGGCCGGCAATCCGTACACCGAGTCCGGTGAAGTGTTCAAGATTCCGGACATGCTGGCCAACCGCGCCGACATCTACAACCTTGGCGATGTGCTCGGCGGCATGGAAGCGGCATTTACCCTCAGCTACATCGAGAACAGCCTGACCTCCAACCCGGTGCTGGCACCACTGGCCACGCGGGAGATGTCCGATCTGTACCTGCTGGTCGACCGGGCGATGGGCAAGGACGTCTCCACCAATGGCCTCAGTCACGCCTACAGCAGTGCCGAGATCAACGAGATCACCGCCACCCTGCAGCGCATGCTGCGCGTGCGCGACGTGGTGTACCGGGTCAACCAGCAATACATCGTGAGTGCCGCGCAGGACGACCGCTACCGCACCGAACCACCGTTCCGCCTGCAGGGCAGCTACCGCAACATGAACAAGCTGGCCGAGAAGATCTCGCCGGTGATGAACGAGGACGAGCTGCAGCAGCTGATTTCCGACCACTACCTGGGCGAAGCGCAGCTGCTGACCACCGGTGCCGAAGAGAACCTGCTCAAGCTGGCGGAACTACGTGATGTACTGAGCGCGGAACAGGCCCAGCGCTGGGCGCAGATCAAGCGCGATTTCCTGCGCAACAAGGCGATGGGCGCGGGCGACGGTGATGTTGGCGGCCGTGTCGTGGCCCAGCTTGCCGACATTGCCAGTGCCCTGCAGCTGCCGCCGCCGGTGCCCGAGGTTGTCGCAGCGCCAGAGCCGGCGCCTTGGCCGGCATTGCTGGCGGCGCTGCAGCAGTTGGCGCAGGCGCAGCAGGCCCGCCAGCCGGTGTTGGCAACGCCAGCGCCTGTTGCAACGCCGTTGGCCGAGGACCTGCAGGCCGGGCTGGCCCCGCTGCTGCAGTTGCTGGTTGCCTCGCAGGAACAGCAGGCGCAGGTTTCGCAGACATTGGCGGCGTTTGCCGGCTGGGCGCGGCAGCAGCTGGCATCCGGCGTGGCCACGGCCGACGTGCGCCCGCGTCCGCGCGTGCGGCGTGCTGCCACACCGGAAGAGCGTGCGCTCGATGAAGCCTTGATGCGCCACTTCTATGGTGAGTCATTGCCACCGGAAACCACCGACGGCGATATGCCGCGGCCGCCTCCGCTGCCATGACCGCGTCACGCCCCCTGCCTGCGCCCGTGCTGCCGCCATCGGCGGACATCGCAACGCTGTCGAGCTACGGTGCACCATTGCTGCAGGCGATCGGCGTGCATCACGCCGCCGAGGCACAGACGGCAGGGCAGGGCCTGGTCGATGCGCTGGCGCGTATCGCATTGGCGTTGCAGGCAACCGACCCGCGCGCCCTGCGCCGACGTGAAGGCTGGTGGGGGCGCCTGCTGGGCCGCGACGTTGTCCGCCAGGCCGAAGCGCAGGCGTTGCAGGCGCAGCTGGGCGTGTTGGCGCTGCAGGCCCGGGAACAGGCGCAGGCAGTGCGCGTGCAGGGCGAGCAGCGGCGTGAAGCGATCATCGACGCGGATGCTGCGGCGCTGGCCCTGCAGGCCTGGGGCGAACATGCAGGCGCGCTGCTGCCACAGCTGCCTGTCGGTGCACAGGCGGCATTGGCCTCGCGCATCGACCACCTGCAGCGGTTGGCCGCGCTGCACCGTATCGACGCCGGGCAGTGGCGGTTGCTGCAGGCCCAGGACGAGGCGTTGCTGGAACGGTTCGCACGCATCCACGATGTGCTGCTGCCGGCGTGGCGACAGGCCACGTTGAACCGACAGCTCCAGGCGCAGTCGGCACAGGTGGCGACGGCGGCTGCGCTGCAGGTACAGATCCATGACGAAGTGGCTGCCGCTCAGGCTAGACTGCGCTGAGCCGGCCGCCGCTGCCGCTTTTCCACTGCAAGGACACCGCCCGATGACCCAGGACAGCCAGACCCCCGGAACCCTCGTGCCTGCCACGACGACCGCCGCCGAGATTGACGACAGCACCCTGAAGGCCCTGGGCCTGGTGCGCGACGACCTGCCGCGCATCGCCGAGATCGGCCGCGAACTGGAGGACCTGCGCCCAGGCAACCTGCAGGTGTTCGGGCGCGAAGCGGCTGCCCGGACAACGGCGTTCTCCAGCCAGCTGCTGGAACAGGTGCGCAATCGTGACCTGGATGCCAACGGCGAAAAGCTGGGTGAAGTAGTGCGCATCGCCCGTGAACTGAAACTTGATGGCTTCTCCCAGCGCTCGAAAGTGCCGCTGATCGGTGGCCTGATCGATCGCCTGCGTTCGTCCAAGGGCGAGCTGGTGCAGAAGTTCAGCGATACCAATGCGCAGATCGAGCAGCTGCTCGGCGACGTCGGCGCGCAGCAGGCGCTGATGGGCAAGCGGGTCACTGATTTCGACCGCATGCACGACATCGTCCGCGAAGAACGTCATGCGCTGGGACTGTATGCCGCCGCCGGCAAGCAGCGCCTGGCCCAGCTGCAGTCCGAGCAGTTGCTGGGGCAGGGCAGCGAAGATCCGCAGCAACGTATTCGCCAGAGTGAGATCGACAATGCGATCCGCCTGATCGAGAAGCGCGTGTCCGACCTGCAGCTGATGCAGCACGCGGCCGACCAGTCGTTGCCGATGATCCGCCTGATCCAGGCCAACGCACTGCAGCTGATCGAGAAATTCAACACCGTCCGCGACATCACCATCCCCTCGTGGAAGCGCCAGTTCGCGATCCAGTTGTCGCTGGGCGAGCAGAAGAATGCCGCCGAGCTGGCCAACGCCATCGACGATGCGACCAACGAACTGATGCGCCGCAATGCCGACCTGTTGCGCCAGGCCTCGGTGGATACCGCACGCAGCAACCAGCGTGGGGTGATCGACGTGGCCACGCTGCGCCATGTGCATGATCAGCTGATCGCGACAGTGGAAGAAGTACGCAGCATCCATCGTGAGGGGATGCAGCAGCGGCAGCAGGCGGAAGTGGAGCTGTCGCGCCTGCGCGAGGACCTGCAGCAGCGGCTGGCCGCTCCCACCGCACCCTGAAGTGGAAAAAGGGGACGGAGGGGATTAAGTCGTATACGCCACATACGACTTGATTTCCTCCGTCCCCTTTCTCGTTGTCAACGGAGTTGCTGACCCAGCCAGTCGGCCAGCGCATCCACGCGCGCATCGGCCGGGCCATCCGGCCGCGCCAGCACCCAGAAGCCACCGGTGGCGGCAAACCCCCACGGCGCGACCAGCCGGCCCGCCGCCAGATCCTCCGCGACCAACGGCTCGGGCGCGATCGCAGGGCCCAGCCCGGCTACGGCCGCCTCAAGCAGGTAGTACAGGTGCTCGAAGGCGGTGCCCAGCTGCAGTCTGGACGTCTCCAGACCATGCGCCTGCGCCCAGGCTGGCCACGCTTGTGGCCGTGAGCTGGTGTGCAGCAGTGTCTCCTGCAGTAGTGCAGACGGCGGCACGTGGCGCAGGCGCAGTGCCGCAGGATGCGAGGGGGCCACCACCACGCCGACCCGTTCCGGTGCCAGTTCGCGCACCTGCCAACCGCGTGGCCACGGTCCCTGCGCAAGCAGCAGCACCGCATCCAGTGCCGCCTGCGCATCGGTGAAGCTGCCGTCCAGCGCCGACCATTGCAGGCGCACGCCGGGCAGGGCGGCCTGCAGCGTGGGCAGGCGCGGGATCATCCAGCGCGCGAGCACGCTGCCACTGCAACCCAGCACCAGCGCCGGAGAAGCTGCCGGCCGTCGCAGCTCGCGCACGCAATCCTCGATGCCAGTGAAGGCGTCACTGCACGCAGCCTGCAGGCGAGTGCCCGCAGGGGTCAGGCGCAGCCCGCGGCCGGCACGCTGGAACAGCGCCAGGCCGAGATGGTCTTCCAGCAGCTTCAGCTGGCGGCTGACCGCGCCGTGGGTGACATGCAGGTCCTGTGCGGCGCGCCCAACGCCGCCAAGCCGGGCAGTGGCTTCGAACGCACGCAGCGCATTGAGGGGCGGCAGCAGGGAACGGCTCATGTGAGATTTCCTGACGATATGCGCCAGATAATATCCATTTTCCGGTCACGACCCGTGCGCTAGAGTATCCACCTGTCTCGAACCAGCGGTCGCTTCCATGTCTGCCTCCCCCATTGCCGACTACCACGCCTTCCCGGATGCCCAGGGCCACTTCGGCCGCTACGGCGGCAGCTTCGTTGCCGAAACCCTGGTCGGCCCGCTGCAGGAACTGGCCCAGGCCTATGACCAGGCCCGCCAGGACCCGGCATTCCAGGCCGCCTACGACCGCGACCTGGCCCATTACGTGGGCCGGCCGAGCCCGATCTATCACGCCCAGCGCCTGAGCGATCATGTCGGCGGTGCGCAGATCCTGCTCAAGCGCGAGGACCTGAACCACACCGGCGCGCACAAGATCAACAACACCATCGGCCAGGCCCTGCTGGCCGCGCGGATGGGCAAGAAGCGCATCATCGCCGAGACAGGCGCCGGCCAGCATGGCGTGGCCAGTGCCACCGTCGCCGCACGCCTGGGCCTGGAATGCGTGGTGTACATGGGCGCCACCGACATCGAGCGGCAGAAGATCAACGTCTACCGCATGAAGCTGCTGGGCGCGACGGTGGTGCCGGTCACCTCCGGCTCGGCCACCCTGAAGGACGCGCTCAACGAAGCGATGCGCGACTGGGTGACCAACGTGCAGGACACCTTCTACATCATCGGTACGGTGGCCGGCCCGGATCCGTACCCGCGCATGGTGCGTGACTTCAACGCCATCGTCGGCCGCGAAGCGCGTGAGCAGATGCTGGCCGAATACGGTCGCCTGCCCGATGCGATCACCGCCTGCGTTGGCGGCGGCAGCAATGCGATCGGCCTGTTCCATGCCTTCCTCAACGATCGTCAGGTCGAGATCGTCGGTGCCGAAGCCGCCGGTGATGGCATCCATACCGGCCGCCATGCGGCCTCGATTGCTGCCGGTCGCCCGGGCGTACTGCATGGCAACCGCACCTACGTGCTGTGCGATGACGATGGCCAGATCATCGAGACTCATTCGGTGTCGGCCGGCCTGGACTACCCGGGCGTCGGCCCGGAGCACGCGTTCCTGGCCGACAGCGGCCGCGCGCGTTACCTCGGCATCACCGATGAGGAGGCCCTGCAGGCCTTCCATCTGCTGGCGCACACCGAGGGCATCCTGCCGGCGCTGGAATCCAGTCACGCGCTGGCGCAGGCGATGAAGCTGGCGCGTGAGCGACCGCGTGACCAGATCGTGCTGTGCAATCTGTCCGGCCGTGGCGACAAGGACGTGCATACCATCGCCGCGCGCGAAGGCCTGGTGCTGTGAGCGCGCGGCTGCGAAGCAGCGGTGTGCTTCTGCTGGCCTTGGGCCTGGCGGCATGCCAGCCGCCGGAACCGCCGGTGCTGGCACCGGCGGCCAAGGCCACCACGCAACCGGTGCAGCAACCGGCGGCCAATGATGACCTCGACCCGATGGCGCGCACGCCGATCGACGATCCGCCCTCCACGGAAGAGACCAACAGCGATGACGCGCCGGCGGTGGTCTCGGTGGCGCTGGACCATGCCGGCGAGGTGCTGATCGGGCAGCACATGACCGATCTGAAGGCATTCGGGCCGTGGACGGCACAAGGGGCGGTCGAGGCCATTGGCGGAAGCTGCGAGTACTACGACGGCAAGGGGCTGCCGCCCGGCGTGTCGATGATGACCGACGAAGATCGTGTGGTCCGCTTCGACCTCGGCCTGGATCCGGAGAGCGGGGCGCCGACCCAGCAGCCGGGCCCGTTCGGCCTGCGTGTCGGCATGACCCGTGCCCAGGCGGTTGCCCGGTTTCCGAAGCCGCCTGTGTCCAGCCCGCATGCCTACGATGGCGAGCAGGGCGAATACCTGACCTGGCAGGACCCGGGCTCGGCCCTTGGCATCCGCGTGGAACTGTTTGAAGGGAGGGTCATCCAGATGTACTGGGGGACCAGCGATGCGATTGAACTGATTGAAGGATGTGCCTGAGATGCCTGTTTCCCGACTCGATGCCTGTTTCCAGCGCCTGCGCGCGCAGCAGCGCAAGGCGCTGATCCCTTTCATCACCGCCGGCGATCCCTCGCTGGAGGCGACCGTGCCGGTGATGCATGCACTGGTCGGCGCCGGTGCCGATGTGATTGAGCTGGGCGTGCCGTTCTCCGACCCGATGGCCGACGGCCCAACCATCCAGCGCAGCTCCGAGCGCGCGCTGGCACGCGGTGCTGGCAGCCGTTACGTGCTGCAGGCGGTGGCGCAGTTCCGCGAGCGCGACGCGCAGACCCCGGTGGTACTGATGGGCTACCTGAACCCGGTGGAGATCCATGGCTACGCAGCATTTGCCAGCGCCGCCGTGGACGCTGGCGTCGATGGCGTGCTGCTGGTCGACCTGCCGCCGGAAGAAGCCGGTGAGGCGCAGCAGGCCTTCGATGCAGCCGGCCTGGCGCTGGTGCTGCTGGCCTCGCCGACCACCAGCGAGGCACGTGCCGACAAGCTGTTGGCATTGGCGCGTGGTTACCTTTACTACGTCAGCTTCGCCGGCGTCACCGGTGCCTCCGAGCGACTGGACAGCGATGCCGCAAGCGCTCGGCTGCAGGCCCTCCGCGCGCGCGCCACGGTGCCGGTGGTGGCAGGCTTCGGCATCAAGGATGCAGCCAGTGCCGCGGCCATGGCCCGCCAGGCCGATGGCGTGGTGGTCGGCAGCGCGCTGGTCGCTGCCCTGGCTGAGGCGGGCTCGGTAGAACAGGCCGCGCAGCGTGCCGCTGCCTTCCTGGCCCCGCTGCGGCAGGCGCTGGACCAGTAACGGTAGCGCCGGGCCATGCCCGGCGGTGCGGGGCGCAAGGGGATCCGCCGGGCATGGCCCGGCGCTACCCGCACGGCGTTGCCGCGCTAAACGTACGTCCCAGCATGGTTTTTTCCGGCCTTCCGCCGGTCGCACAGGGGGTGCACGGGCAGGGAAAGCGGAGCTAGACTGTCCGCCTTTGCGGCCCTTGGGCCGCCCTGAACGGAAGTGTCCTCCCGCATGAGTTGGCTCAGCAAGTTGATGCCGTCCGGCATCCGCACCGACAACACCCCCAGCAAGAAGCGCAGTGTCCCCGAGGGCCTGTGGGAAAAGTGCAGCAACTGCGGCAGCGCGTTGTACCGGCCGGAACTGGAAGAGAACCTGGAGGTCTGCCCGAAGTGCGGCCACCACATGGCGATCCGTGCACGTGCGCGCCTGGCGGCGTTGTTCGACGCCGACAGCACCACCGAGATCGCTGCGCGCCTGGGCCCGACCGACCTGCTCAAGTTCAAGGACCAGAAGAAGTACAGCGAGCGCATCAAGATCGCGCAGAAGAACACCGGTGAGTACGACGCGCTGATCGCCATGCGCGGCCTGCTCAAGGGCCGTGCGCTGGTGGCCTCGTCGTTCGACTTCGCCTTCATGGGCGGCTCGATGGGTTCGGTGGTGGGTGAGCGTTTCTCGCTGGCTGCCGAAACCGCAGTCGAGATCGGCGCTCCTTATGTGTGCTTCTCGCAGAGTGGCGGGGCGCGTATGCAGGAAGGCCTGTTCTCGCTGATGCAGATGGCCAAGACCTCGGCGGCGCTGGGCAAGCTGCGTGAAGCCGGCCTGCCGTTCATTTCGGTGCTGACCCACCCGACCACCGGTGGCGTGTCGGCATCGTTTGCGATGCTGGGCGATATCAACATCGCCGAGCCGCAGGCACTGATCGGTTTTGCCGGCCCGCGCGTGATCGAACAGACCGTGCGTGAAAAGCTGCCGGAAGGCTTCCAGCGTTCGGAGTTCCTGCTCGAGCACGGCGCCATCGACCAGATCTGCGACCGCCGTGAAATGCGTGACCGTCTCGCCGACCTGCTGGCGATGCTGGGCCGTCAGCCGGCGCCGGAGGTGGCCTGATGGGAGGCCGCAAGTACTTCGGTACTGATGGCATCCGTGGGCGGGTCGGCCAGGGCGTGATCTCGGCCGACTTCGTGTTGCGTCTGGGCAACGCCCTGGGCCGGGTGCTGGTGGCCCAGCGTGGCCAGGATGGGCGCCGGCCGATCGTGATCATCGGCAAGGACACCCGCATTTCCGGCTACATGTTCGAAGCGGCGCTGGAGGCCGGACTGGTCGCTGCCGGCGCCGACGTGCAGTTGCTGGGCCCGATGCCGACTCCGGCCGTGGCCTTCCTGACCCGCACGCTGGGCGTGGATGCCGGCATCGTCATCAGTGCTTCGCACAATCCGCACTACGACAACGGCATCAAGTTCTTCTCCGCCCAGGGCGAGAAGCTCGACGATGCCACCGAACTGGCGCTGGAAGCGGCTCTGGATGTTCCGTTCACCACCGCCGAATCGGAGAAGCTGGGCAAAGCCTCGCGTGCACGTGAGGCGGTTGGCCGCTACATCGAATTCTGCAAGGCCAGCGTGCCGCGTGCATTCGACCTGCGTGGCGTGCGCCTGGTCCTGGACTGTGCGCATGGGGCCACCTACCAGATCGCACCGCTGCTGTTCCGTGAGCTGGGTGCGGAAGTGATCGGTATCGGTGCCGAACCCAACGGCGTCAACATCAACGCCGGCGTTGGTTCCACCCACATCGACAACCTGGCAGCCAAGGTCCGCGAGACCCGCGCCGATCTCGGCATCGCCTTCGATGGCGATGGCGACCGCGTGTTGATGGCCGACGACCAGGGCAATCCGGTCGACGGTGATGATCTGCTGTACATCCTGGCGCGTGCGTGGAAGGACGAAGGTCGCCTGCGCGGTCCGGTGGTCGGTACGCTGATGAGCAACTACGGTGTGGAGAAGGCCTTCGCCGATCTGCAGATTCCGTTCCTGCGCAGCAACGTCGGTGACCGCTACGTGCACCAGGCGCTGACCGAAGGTGATGGCGTGCTCGGCGGTGAAGCGTCGGGGCACTTGCTGTGCCTGGATCGGGCCACCACCGGCGATGGCATCGTCAGTGCCCTGCAGGTGCTGGTAGCGCTGCGCAACAACGGCCAGACCCTGCGCCAGGCGCTGAAGGGGCTGGTGCGGGTGCCGCAGAAGACGGTCAACGTGCGGCTGGGCAATGTCTCGGCCAAGGCCACGGTGCAGGCTGAAAGTGTGCAGTCCGCGCTTGCCGACGCGCAGCATGCGGTGGCCGGTCGTGGTCGTGCGTTCCTGCGTCCGTCCGGTACCGAACCGGTGGTGCGGGTCACGGTCGAGGCCGATGACGCGACACTGATGCAGGAGACGCTCGATCGCCTGTCTGCCGCGGTGCGCGAAGCCGCCGCCTGAGTCTGGTGACGGGGTAACCTGGAACCTCGATAGGAGCCGAAGTGCGCGTATTGGGATCACCCGCGGATGTAGCGTCCAAGCGATCCGGGCAATGCGCGGCCGGCCTCCCGTGACGAGTAGCGGCAATACCCGCGATGAGATCGAGCAGAGCGGGCCCAGGCGTCTCTTTTGACCGGTGGTACCTGCCCGCGTCACGGCGCAGGCAGGCACAGCGGTTCGTTCATCGGGATGTCGTTGGCGCTTGGGCCGGCATTTCTCTCTGCCACTTCCATGTGTCACGACACATATCGGCCAACGTGTGCCGGGCCTTCCAGCCCAGCTCGCGCAGTGCCAGCGAGGCGTCGGCGAAGCTGATGGCGATGTCACCATTGCGTCGCGGAACGATGCGGAACGGAATCCGAATTCCGGTGGTGTGCTCGAAGGCCTGGATCAGCTCCAGCACGCTGTGACCCTGGCCGGTACCGAGGTTGAGTGTGATGCTGCGCCGTTCGTCGCGCAGGAACTGCAGGGCCAGTACATGGGCGTTGGCTACATCCTGGACGTGGATGTAGTCGCGTACACCGGTGCCGTCGTGGGTCGGATAGTCATCACCGAAGACCTGGACTTCCGGCAGCAGCCCGGCGGCAACCTGCGCGATGTAGGGCATCAGGTTGCTCGGCGTGCCGTGCGGCAGCTCGCCGATCAATGCAGTGTCATGGGCGCCGACCGGGTTGAAGTAGCGAAGCGTCGCCACGTGCAGGTCCGGGCCCGTGGCGATCAGGTCGGCAAGCAGCTGCTCCACCACCAGCTTGGTACGCCCATAGGGCGTCATTGCACAGGTTGAAGCGGATTCGGCCACCGGGCAGTGCTCCTGGTTGCCGTACACAGTGGCGGAGGAGCTGAAGACCAGCAACGCCACCCCCGCATCCTGCATTGCACCGAGCAGGGCAATGGTGCCGCTGATGTTGCTGTCGAAGTACTGCAGGGGCACCTTCTGGGATTCGCCCACGGATTTGAGCGCCGCAAAATGCAGCACAGCATCGATCGCATGCTGCCGCATCAGGGTGGCCATACGCGGTCGATCACGGATGTCCGTCTGCACGAACACCGGCGCCGTACCGGTGATCTGTCCGATACGCTCGACGACGCTGGCGTCGCTGTTGCACAGCGAATCCACGATGACCACGCGATGCCCCTGCTGCTGCAGCTCGACGCATGCATGTGAGCCGATGTAGCCAGCGCCGCCGGTCACCAGAATGTTCATTGCCTTCACTGTTCCTTGGAATCCATTCGAGAATCGGGTGCTGATGAACACCGGGATGGAACCGCCGTTTACGGGCCCGGCACCATCTTCTTCTGCCGCGCCTTGAAACTGTTGAAGATCGGTGCAATCAGCGGGTTGTAACTCCAGGCGATGCGCTTGCGCAGCCAGCTGGCCGGGCGGTTGCGGATCGCAAAGCGGTAGATGCGCTCTGGATCTCCACCGACCACGTTGCGGCCAAATGGATGGGTGGTGTGCAGATAGCGGAAGCCCTGTTCGCGCGCCACCTCGATGTAGTCATCGTCGAAGTCGCCATAAGGCCAGCACAGCGTGTCGGAGACCTCGCCGAGCTTCTCGAGCAGCGTTTGCTTGGCCATCGCCAGATCGCCACTGATGCCTTCCCGGCGTTGTGCGCGGTCCAGATCATCACGCTTCAGCCAGCGGGTGTGGCTGTGGGTATGGCAGTGGACCTCGAACGTGCCGGCCTCGATCGCGGCGCGTGCTTCGCTCCAGCGCATCATCACTTCGTCGCTGCGGCCCTGCTTGTAGATCAGGTCTTCGCAGGCACGATGCTCCGGCGTAGCCGGCAGCTGGGCGCCTTCGATGCCTGCGTGCGGGCGCGCCGGACCTTCATGCATCCAGCCGGTGACCACGAATACCACCGCATGCATGCCGTACTTCTGCAGGATCGGATGGGCATAGACCCAGTTGTCCAGATAGCCGTCGTCGAACGTGATCACGATCGACTTGCGCGGTACCGGTTTGCCGGCGAGGAAGCCGGCGTACTGGTCCAGCGTCAATGACGTCCAGCCGGTACGTGCAAGCCACGCGATCTGGCTCTCGAAGTTCTCCGGGGATACGGTGATCATGCCAGGTGAGTTGCTGACATGGTGGTGCATCAGCACCGGTACGGTTCGGGCATTAGCCATGACCCAGCTCCTTCAACCATTGCAGGTAATAATTCTCGGTCGCCTCGCCATGACCGGCCGTGCTGAAGCGCGAGGTGGTGCGGATCCAGTCCCAGCCGGCACGGCCCATCTGTCGTCGACGCTCCTGATCCTCCACCAGCAACCGCAACGCGCCGGTGAGGGCCGCTTCATCGCCCAGCCGGGTGAGGATGGCATTGCTGCCTTCCACCAGCATTTCAGGCACGCCGCCAACGCGGTGCGAGACGATTGGCAGTGCCGCCTGCGCGGCTTCCAGGAAAACTGTTCCCGAAGCTTCCTTGTGGGTCGCCAGGGCGAAGATGTCGAAGCCCGCCATCAGTCGATGAGCCTCGCTGCGGAAGCCGAGCAGATGCACCTGCTGCTCCAGGCCGAGTTCGCTGCGCAGGGCCAGCAGCCGGCCCATTACTGGCTCTCCGTCTCCGACCACGGCCAGGTGCAGATCGGGGTTGGCCTTGCACAAAGGCGCAATGGCGCGCAGCAGTTCGGCATGGCCCTTGGGTTCGCGCAGCACGGCCACGCAGCCAATCACGATGTCATGCTCGGCGAAACCGAGTTCAGCACGCACGTGCGCGCGGGTCTCCTGCAGTCTCGTCCAGGGATCGCTCTGCTCGGAGACGTCCCAGCGTGGCGGCGTCGCCATCGGCGGCACGATGCCAATATGCCCGGCAGCGATGCCGCGGTCGACCAGCAACCGCTTGACGAAGTCGCTGACGGTGATGATCCGGTGGGGAAGCCTGGTATACGTCAGCAGCGAGTTGACCGGGCTCATCAGATGGCGCGAGCGCACCACGAGCGGGGTTCCACCCAGGCGTGCACCGGCGGCGGCGATCAGTGCATCGCGGCGGCTGGTGGTATTGACCACGTCGTAGCGCTCGCGGCGCACCAGTCGTGATACCGACCAGATCCCACGCAGCAGTCGGGCCAGTCCACCCATGCGCAGGGTGTGTACGGTGAATCCATCATCACGTGCCAGCTGGGCCAGGCGTGCATCGGGCTGACACAGCAGAGATACCTCATGGCCGCGCGCACGCATCACCTGCATGTGGCGGAAGATGTAGATTTCCTGCCCACCCATGCCCTTGGCGGCTTCGGTATGCAGGATGCGCAGCGGGCGTTTCATGGAAACCATCCTCTGTGGTCAGCGGTTGCGGAAGCGGGTCAGCGCTTCCCATGCGGTACGGACGGCGGTGGCATCCGGGGCCTGCTGCGGCAGCGCGCGGTACTGCAGATCCAGAGCGGTTGCGTTGCCGAACTTGTCGAACACATAGATGGCGTTGCCATGGCGGACAGCGCGTTGCGACCAGCTTTCCACCACCAGTGCACGTTCGCCGCTGGGCTCGGCCAACAGATCCTGGCCGGTGCTGAAGTCGGTCAGCGCGTTCTCGCAGCCCAGCGCGTGGCGCATCAACGTCGGGACCCAGTCCTCATGCGAACTGGTGCGGGATTCGCGCGCGCTGCCCCGGCCCGGCCAGTGCAGCACGAACGGCACCTGCAACTGGTAATCCGAGAAGTTGCCGTTGTGGCCCCAGTAATTCAGTGCGAGGTCGTTGAATTCCTCGGCGTGGTCGCCGGTGACCAGCACGATGGTGTCCTGATCCAGGCCCTGTGCGCGCAGGTCGTCCAGCAACGTGCCCACCAGGCTGTCGGCGTAGTGCACGGCGGTGCGGTAGCGGTTCAGCTCGGGGGTCGGGTCATGCTCGGGGCCGAACTTGAGGAAGTCGATTTCGCCGGCCATTGGCGTGGCCAGAGCCGGGTACCCGGCGGGCATGTGGTACGGCGCGTGGGTGGAATCGAGGAATACGAAGCCGAACCACGGCTTGTGCGCGGCCTGGCTGGTGCGGATGTCCTGCTGCAGCGAGGCGACGATGGCACGGTCGCGTCCCTCCGAACCCAGCTCGGAGGGCCCCTGATGCAGTTGGTTGCGTACGTCGGCGAACGCGGTGCGGTCGAATTCGGGGCTGTACAGCGGCGCGCTGCCATACAGGTGCAGGTCGTAGCCCTGCTGCCCCAGCACCTGGAACAACTGCGAGCCGCGCTGCTCGTCCAGCATGCTCTGCCAGTAACCACCAGGGAGGCCGTACAACAGGCCGAACAGACCGTAACGGGTGGCGTTGCCGGTGCTGAAGTGGCGGTCATACACGCGCGCTGACTGAGCCAGCGCCGAGGTATTCGGCATGACCTCCGCCGTCAGTGCATCGTGGCGCAGGGATTCCAGCACCACCATCAGCACGTTGGGGCGGTGCGGATTCTGGCAGCGCAGCGGCTGTAGCGGATACAGCAACTGGGCATGGCGCGGATCGGGCAGCCCAACCTGCGGTTCGCTGACCACGCCCAGCCTGCGCATGAAGCTCTTGGCCGTGATGGGCTGGGCCCAGGGCAGGTAATTCCACTGGGCGATCACGTCACGGTCGCCACGTGCATCGTAGTAGGCAGTGGCGACCTGGCCGCCGGCCATCAGCAGGACGACCACCGCCCAGGCCTGCAGCACCCGGCGCCGACGCGGCGCCGCTGGCAGCAGCTTCCAGCACGCCCAGGCCAGCAGGCCCTCAGCGGTAAAGATCGCCGACACCAACAGGCCGATCTGCAGCCAGGTCTTCCAGGACAATGCGACCTGGTCCTGCAGTGCTCCCCCGAACACCATGTTCACCACCATGGCATTGAGGTGGAAGCGATACAGCGTGAATACCTTGGCATCGACCAGTAGCAGGCACAGCCACAGGCCCTGCAGCAGCACTGCGCTGATGCTCAACGTGCGTGCACTGCGCGTCCACAGGCCCAGCAGCAGTGGCAGCAGGCCGGCGAGGGCGCCGAAGGCCAGCAGATGGCCGGGCAGGGCGATCGCAAGGTAGGCCAGGCCCTGGCCTCCGCCAGGATTACCGCGTAGCGGCACGTTGCCGAGCGTGATGACTGCCGCCAGGATCGCATTGCCGGTGACGAACAGCGACCACCAGGCCAGCCCACGCCAGCGGCGGGCGGTGTCTACAGGGCGGGTGGTTTTGGCTGGAGCAGTGGGCATCGTGCGGACGTGTTCAGGTGGGCGGGCCGCGCGCGACACCAACGTGACGGAATCGTTAAATACGCGCGGGCCGCGCATTGTATCGGTTTGTTTCCTTGTATCGAGTGTATCGAGTCGCGTTCGCCGGGCGATCTGTCACAATGTTCAGGCGGGGCATGAATGCGCAGGCCCCTCCAGACCCAACGACAAGCCAGGAACCGCTGTGAGCCAGATCCCCACCCTCGACATCACCCGTTTCGACAGCGACCGCGAAGCCTTCGTGGCCGAGCTGGGCGCGGCCTACCGCCAATGGGGATTCGCGGGCATCCGCAACCACGGCATCCCGCAGGCCGACATCGACGCGGCCTACGGTGCCTTCAAGGCCTTCTTCGCCCTGCCGGATGAGGTCAAGCGCAAGTACCACGTGGCCGGCAGCGGCGGCGCCCGCGGCTACACCCCGTTCGGTGTTGAAACCGCCAAGGGTTCCAAGCACTTCGACCTGAAGGAGTTCTGGCATATCGGCCGCGAGATCGCCGACGACTCCAAGTACCGCGACGTGATGGCGCCGAACCTGTGGCCGACCGAGGTCGAGGGCTTCCGTGAGCGTGGCTACGGCCTGTACCAGGCGCTGGATAACCTGGGTTCGCGCGTGCTTTCGGCGCTGGCCCTGCACATCGGCCTGCCGGAGAATTTCTTTGCCGACAAGACCAACTTCGGCAACTCGATCCTGCGTCCGATCCATTACCCGCCGATCACCACCGACGATATCCCGAACGTGCGTGCGGGCGCTCATGGCGACATCAACTTCATCACCCTGCTGGTCGGCGCCAGTGCCGCCGGCCTCGAAGTGCAGTCGCACGATGGCGAGTGGGTGCCGTTCACCTCGGACGCGGACACCATCGTGGTCAACATCGGCGACATGCTGCAGCGCCTGACCAACCATGTGTATCCGTCGACCATTCACCGCGTGGTCAACCCCCCGGGTGAGCTGGCGCGCCAGCCGCGTTACTCGGTGCCGTTCTTCCTGCACCCGAACCCGGACTTCCTGATCGACGTGCTGCCGTCGTGCATCACCCCGGACAATCCGAGCCGGTACCCGGAAGCGATCACCGCCCACGGCTTCCTTGAAGAACGCCTGCGCGAGATCAAGCTGAAGTAATGAAGAAGCCGCCGAAAGGCGGCTTTTTCATTACGGGTAGCGCCGGGCCATGCCCGGCGAGCGCAGCGGAGGGTGTTCGGCAGGGCTGCGCCCTGCACCCGCAGAGGCCAAAGCCAAAGCCAAAAGCGGCTCTGGGTTTCTGCGTGGGGAGGTGGGGAGGTGTCGGATGGCGGGGACGCCGTAAACCCATCCCTGGGGGCTTGGCCGCGGCATCCATGCCGCGGACACCCCGCCATCCGACACCTCCCCGCCTTCGACAGTTTCCCGGTGACGGTTGGTAGGTGTCGACCTTGGTCGACACGGTAGATCCATGCCATGCGTGGATGAGATCTGTCAGATCGACGTGGGGTGGGGGGCTGGTCCAACCCGGCAGTCACCCGGAATGCCGCTTTTGCTCTTGCTCTTCTTTCTTCTTTCCGTGGCGGGCGGAACCGCCGGAATGTGTCAGAGGCCGGGCGGGTGGGGCTGCGCAGGGGCGTGAGCCGCATGGATGCGGCGACCGAGCTTACAGGGACGTACTTGCAGCGACCCCTGCGCAGTCCCACCCGCCCGGCCAAGCCCCAAATCCAATCGGGCTCTCCGCGACCAACCCAACCCCCGCCACGAGGGGCTGCGCCGTTGGCTGAAACTCCATGTAACCGCTTACAAAGAAACGAATTTTTGCCGCAGCGGGTATCATGACCGGCTGATTTCACACAGGAGCCACCCGCTCATGCGCCGCAAGATCGTCGCCGGAAACTGGAAGCTGCATGGCAGCCGTCAATTCGCCAATGAACTGCTGGGGCAGGTGGTCGCCGGGCTGCCGCTGGAGGGGGTGGACGTGGTGATCCTGCCGCCGCTGCCGTACCTGGGGGAGCTGGTCGAGGACTTCGGCGAGACCGGCCTTGCTTTTGGCGCGCAGGACGTGAGCAGCAACGAGAAGGGGGCCTATACCGGCGAGGTCTGTGCGGCGATGCTGGTCGAGGTCGGCGCCCGCTACGGCCTGGTCGGTCATTCCGAGCGCCGCCAGTACCATCATGAAAGCAGCGAGCTGGTCGCCCGCAAGTTCGCCGCCGCCCAGCATGCCGGCCTGGTGCCGGTGCTGTGCGTGGGCGAGACCCTGGAGCAGCGCGAGGCCGGGCAGACCGATGTGGTCATCGCCAGCCAGCTGGCGCCGGTGCTGGAGCTGGTCGGTGCGGCCGGTTTCGCCAAGGCCGTGGTTGCCTACGAGCCGGTCTGGGCCATCGGTACCGGCCGCACCGCGACCAAGGAGCAGGCACAGCAGGTGCACGCGTTCATTCGTGGCGAAGTCGCGCGTATCGATGCTAGAATTGCTGATTCACTGCCCATTGTTTACGGCGGTAGCGTGAAGCCCGACAATGCCGGGGAACTGTTCGCGCAGCCGGATGTCGATGGTGGGCTGGTCGGTGGCGCCTCCCTGGTGGCCGCGGACTTCCTGGCCATCGCACGGGCGGCGGCCGCGAACTAATCCTAGAAGTATTGTCCGAGGGCGGTTTTCAATGCTGATGTTGATCCTCAATGTCGTCTACGTGCTGGTCGCTGTGGCCATGATCGCGCTGATCCTGATGCAGCGTGGTTCGGGTGCGGCGGCGGGTTCGGGCTTTGGCGCCGGTGCCTCGGGTACGGTGTTCGGTGCGCGCGGCGCTTCGAACTTCCTGTCCAAGTCGACCAAGTGGCTGGCAGTCGTGTTCTTCGGCATCAGCCTCTTCATGGCCTGGTATGCCGGTCACGGCACCCGCCCGGCGGCCGAGCAGGATCTGGGCCTGATGTCCGCCCCGGCGGTGACCGCTCCGGCGGCCCCGGCGGGCGAATTGCCGGCCGTTCCGAAGGCCGATGCGGTCCCGGTCGCCCCGGTTCCGGCCGCAACTGTGCCGGCTCAGGCGGAATCTTCGGTTTCTGGTGAAGAAAAGCCTTCGGAAGGCTCCCAGAAACACTGAAGCCGGTTACAATACGCGGCGCATCGGGAAGATAGTCTGATGTGATCGTTTGCCCAGGTGGCGGAATTGGTAGACGCACTACCTTGAGGTGGTAGCGACTTAGGTCGTAGGGGTTCGAGTCCCCTCTTGGGCACCATTTGTAAGTAAAGCGGGTTCGTCTGGCGCGCAAGGCGCCAGGCAGATTCCCGTCCACTCCCCCATGCCAAAGCGCCTGCAGGCGCAGCGGCAGAGGCAAGAGAGAATCGCTGTGCTGGCCGAATATTTGCCGTCTCTGCTGTTTCTGATCGTTGCCACCGGTATCGGCATTACGCTGATGCTGGTTGGCCGATTCCTCGGTCCCCGCCGCCCCGATCTGGAAAAGCTGTCGCCGTACGAGTGCGGCTTCGAAGCCTTCGAAGACGCGCGCATGAAGTTCGACGTGCGCTACTACCTGATCGCGATCCAGTTCATCGTCTTCGACCTGGAAATCATCTTCATCGTGCCGTGGACCCAGGTCTTCATGGAGCTGGGCGCGCGTTCGCTCATCACCATGGGCCTGTTTGTCGGCATGCTGTTCCTCGGTTTCATTTACGTCTGGAAGAAGGGAGCGCTGGAATGGGAGTGATTCAGACTCTCGATGGCCTCATGAACAATCCGACGCCGGAAGGCCGGGTTGATGACATCCTGCGGCCGGAAGGCGACAACCCGCTGCTGGAAAAGGGCTTCGTCACCACCAGCGTCGACGCACTGCTGAACTGGGCGCGTACCGGCTCGATGTGGCCGATGACCTTCGGCCTGGCCTGCTGCGCGGTCGAGATGATGCATGCCGGTGCCGCGCGCCTGGACCTTGACCGCTACGGCGTGGTGTTCCGCCCGTCGCCGCGTCAGTCCGACGTGATGATCGTGGCCGGTACCCTGGTCAACAAGATGGCCCCGGCGCTGCGCAAGGTCTATGACCAGATGCCGGACCCGAAGTGGGTCATCTCGATGGGCAGCTGCGCCAACGGCGGTGGTTACTACCACTATTCCTATTCTGTGGTGCGCGGCTGTGATCGCGTGGTGCCGGTGGACGTCTATGTCCCAGGCTGCCCGCCGACCGCCGAGGCGCTGGTGTACGGGATCCTGCAGCTGCAGAAGAAGATCTGGCGTACACAGACCATCGCCCGCTGACCCCTTCACCTGACAAGAGCGCGCCAAGCCCCCATGGCAGAGCAAGCATCCTTCATCGACCGACTCTCCGCACGTTTCGCAGGTGCGAAGGTCATCGTGGTCGAACCCCGCGGCGAAGTGACGCTGGAAGTGCCTGCCGCCGAGTGGCACGCCACCGCCCTGGCGCTGCGTGACGAGTTTGGTTTCGAACAGGCCGTGGATCTCTGCGGCGTCGACTATCTCGGTTATGGCTCCGACGAGTGGGACACCGCCGATGTGTCCTCGCAGGGCTTCAGCCGTGGTGTCGAAGGCAAGGCCCAGGGCCGTTTCGCGTGGGGCGAGTTCCCCACCGAGGAAAACGGTGCCGACGGCGCCCGCCCGCAGCACATGCCGACCCAGCGGTTCGCCGTGGTCGCCCAGCTGCGTTCGTACCAGCACAACCTGATGATGCACCTGCGCTGCTTCGCCCCTGACGAAGCGCTGCCGGTGGTGTCCTCGCTGACCGGCATCTGGCCGGGCCTGAACTGGTTCGAGCGCGAAGCGTTCGACCTGTACGGCGTGATCTTCGAAGGCCACCCGGACCTGCGCCGGATCCTGACCGACTACGGTTTCGTCGGTCATCCGTTCCGCAAGGACTTCCCGCTGATCGGCAATGTCGAAGTCCGCTACGACGAAGAAAAGAAGCGCGTGATCTACGAACCGGTCACCTCGGTGGAGCCGCGTGTCGGCGTGCCGCGCGTGATCCGCGACGACGCCCGCCTGCAGACCGCAGAAGGTGAGCGCGCGCAGGAGGCAGTGAAGTGAGCCACGTACACCAGGCCGGCGAAGCATTCGCCAGCAGCCCGGCCGAGAGCCGGCAGGAAATCCGCAACTACACCATGAACTTCGGCCCGCAGCATCCGGCCGCTCACGGTGTGTTGCGCCTGATCCTGGAAATGGACGGCGAAACCATCATGCGCGCCGACCCGCACGTGGGTCTGCTGCACCGTGGTACCGAAAAGCTGGCCGAGTCCAAGCCCTTCAACCAGTCGATCGGCTACATGGATCGCCTGGATTACGTGTCGATGATGTGCAACGAGCACGCCTACGTGCGCTCGATCGAGACCCTGATGGGTATCGAGGCGCCGGAGCGTGCGCAGTACATCCGCACCCTGTTCGATGAAATCACCCGCATCCTCAACCACCTGATGTGGCTGGGTTCCAACGCCCTCGATCTGGGTGCGATGGCGGTGATGCTGTACGCCTTCCGCGAGCGCGAAGAGCTGATGGACTGCTATGAAGCGGTCTCCGGCGCGCGCATGCACGCGGCGTACTACCGTCCGGGCGGTGTCTACCGCGACCTGCCGGACCACATGCCGAAGTACAAGGAATCGCGCTGGCACAAGGGCAAGGCCCTGAAGAACCTCAACGCCGCGCGCGAAGGTTCGCTGCTGGACTTCCTGGAGAACTTCACCAACGAATTCCCGGGTCGTGTCGACGAATACGAGACCCTGCTGACCGACAACCGTATCTGGAAGCAGCGTACCGTCGGCATCGGCGTGGTGACCCCGGAACTGGCCCACCAGTGGGGCATGACCGGCGTGATGCTGCGTGGCTCGGGCATTGCCTGGGACCTGCGCAAGAAGCGTCCGTACGCCAAGTACGATGCCGTCGATTTCGACATCCCGCTGGGCAAGGAAGGCGACTGCTACGACCGTTACCTGGTCCGCATCGCCGAAATGCGCGAATCCAACCGCATCATCAAGCAGTGCGTGGCATGGCTGAAGGCCAACCCCGGCCTGGTCATGGTCAAGAACTTCAAGGTCGCTCCGCCCAAGCGCGAGGACATGAAGGACGACATGGAAGCGCTGATCCACCACTTCAAGCTGTTCAGCGAAGGCTATTGCGTGCCTGCCGGTGAAACCTACGCCGCCGTTGAAGCCCCGAAGGGCGAGTTCGGCTGCTACCTGGTCTCCGATGGCGCCAACAAGCCGTTCCGCGTGCACCTTCGCGCGCCGGGCTTCGCCCACCTGTCCTCGATCGATTCGATCGTGCGCGGCCACATGCTGGCCGACGTGGTGGCGATGATCGGTACCTACGATCTGGTGTTCGGCGAGGTTGACCGGTAATGCCGTCCGCCACGCCAACGCCCGCTGCAGGCAGCCGGCGCAAGCCGGCGCCGCAGTTCCTGCACTCCCACGTTATGCATTTCGCTGAGGTCGGCCGATGAAGGCGACAGGTAATTTCGAGGCGGCGCGCGACGTCGACCCGATGGTGGTGCTGAGCGACAAGACGCGCGCTCACATCGATCACTGGCTGTCCAAGTTCCCGCCGGACCGCAAGCGCTCTGCCGTGCTGCAGGGCCTGCACGCGGCCCAGGAGCAGAACGAGGGCTGGTTGACCGACGAGCTGATCGCCGGCGTGGCCAAGTATCTCGACCTGCCGCCGGTGTGGGCCTACGAGGTCGCCAGCTTCTACTCGATGTTCGAGACCGAGAAGGTGGGCCGCAACAACGTGGCCATCTGCACCAACATCAGCTGCTGGCTCAATGGCGCCGAGGACATCGTCCGCCATTGCGAGAAGAAGCTGGGCATCAAGCACGGTGAATCGACCGCGGACGGCCGCGTCTACCTCAAGCGCGAGGAAGAGTGCCTCGCTGGCTGCGGTGGCGCACCGATGATGGTCATCAACGGTCACTACCATGAGCGTCTGACCCTGGAAAAGGTCGACGAGCTGCTGGACGGGCTGGAGTAAGGGCATGGCACATCACCACGAATCCAAGGGTCCGGTCGGCCCCGCGCCGCTGCCGCACCAGGTGGTCTACACCACCCTGCATTACGACACCCCGTGGTCGTACGAAAGCTACCTGAAGACTGGTGGCTATGCCGCCCTGCGCAAGATCCTCGAAGAGAAGATCCCGCCGGAGCAGGTCATCGAGATGGTCAAGGCCTCGGGCCTGCGCGGCCGCGGTGGCGCAGGCTTCCCGACCGGCCTGAAGTGGTCCTTCATGCCCAAGGGCAACATGCAGAAGTACATCCTCTGCAACTCGGATGAATCCGAGCCGGGCACCTGCAAGGACCGCGACATCCTGCGCTACAACCCGCATTCGGTGGTGGAAGGCATGGCGATCGCCTGCTACGCCACCGGTTCGACCGTGGGTTACAACTACCTGCGCGGTGAGTTCCACCACGAGCCGTTCGAGCACTTCGAGCAGGCCCTGGCCGACGCCTATGCAAATGGCTGGCTGGGCAAGAACGTGATGGGCTCGGGCGTGGACATCGACATCTACGGTGCGCTGGGCGCCGGCGCGTACATCTGCGGCGAAGAAACCGCGCTGATGGAATCGCTGGAAGGCAAGAAGGGCCAGCCGCGCTACAAGCCGCCGTTCCCGGCCAACTTCGGCCTGTACGGCAAGCCGTCGACGATCAACAACACCGAGACCTATGGTTCGGTGCCGGCGATCATCCGCAACGGTCCGGAGTGGTTCAAGGGCCTGAGCCTGACCGCCAACGGCGGTCCGAAGTGCTTCTCGGTATCCGGCTGCGTGCAGAACGGCGGCAACTTCGAAGTGCCGCTGGGCACCACGTTCCACGATCTGCTGCAGATGGCCGGTGGCCTGCGTCCGGGCCGCACCCTGAAGGGCGCGATCCCGGGCGGCGTGTCGATGCCGGTGCTGACCGCGGCCGAGCTGAAGGACCTGCCGATGGACTACGACACCATCCGTGCGCTGGGCTCCGGCCTGGGTTCGGGTGCGATCGTGGTGCTTGACGACAGCGTCTGCTGCGTCAAGTTCGCCTGCCGCATCAGCCAGTTCTTCCACAAGGAATCCTGCGGCCAGTGCACCCCGTGCCGTGAAGGTACCGGCTGGATGCACCGCGTGCTGGAGCGCATCGTCGCCGGCAAGGCCACGATGGAAGACCTGCACCAGCTGAAGGCGGTGGCCGGCCAGATCGAAGGCCACACCATCTGTGCGTTCGGTGAAGCGGCTGCATGGCCCATCCAGGGCTTCCTGCGCCAGTTCTGGGACGAATTCGAGTACTACATCGTCAACGGTCATTCGATGGTTGACGGCAAGAAGGTGGAGGCAGCCGCCGCATGAGCGCGCAACCCGTAAACCCGAGCGTGCCACCGGATCACGTGACCATCGAGATCGATGGCAAGTCGCTGGTCGTGCCCAAGGGTTCGATGATCATCCAGGCCGCCGACAAGGCCGGCATTTCGATTCCGCGCTTCTGCTACCACGAGAAGCTGCCGATCGCTGCCAACTGCCGCATGTGCCTGGTGGACGTGGAGAAGTCGCCGAAGCCGGCGCCGGCCTGCGCCACCCCTGTGATGGACGGCATGAAGGTCGCCACCCGCAGCGAGAAGGCGCTGAAGTTCCAGCGCTCGGTGATGGAGTTCCTGCTCATCAATCACCCGCTGGACTGCCCGATCTGCGATCAGGGCGGCGAGTGCGAGCTGCAGGACGTGTCGCTGGGCTATGGCCGTTCGGTCAGCCGCTTCAACGAGCGCAAGCGCGTGGTGCCGGACGAGGACATGGGCCCGCTGGTCGCCACCGAGATGACCCGCTGCATCCAGTGCACCCGCTGCGTCCGCTTCACCGCCGACGTTGCCGGTACCTACGAACTGGGTGGCATGTACCGCGGTGAGAACCTGCAGATCGGTACCTTCGATGGCAAGCCGCTGACCACCGAGCTGTCCGGCAACGTCGTCGACGTCTGCCCGGTCGGTGCACTGACCAACAAGGTGTTCCAGTTCCGCGCCCGCCCGTGGGAGCTGACCGCGCGCGAATCGCTGGGCTACCACGACGCCATGGGTTCGAACCTGTTCCTGCACGTGCGTCGCGGCGAAGTGCTGCGCACCGTGCCGCGCGACAACGAAGCCGTGAACGAGTGCTGGCTGTCCGACCGTGACCGCTACTCGCACCAGGGCCTGTACAGCGAAGACCGTGCGGTCAAGCCGCTGCGCAAGGTCAATGGCGAGTGGAAGGAAGTGAGCTGGGCCGAAGGCCTGGCCGCCGCTGCCGAGATTCTCAAGGCCAACCAGGGCGACAACCTGGGCGTGCTGGTGCATCCGTCCACCTCGAACGAGGAAGGCGCGCTGCTGGCCCGCCTGGCCAAGGGCTTGGGCTCGAGCAACATCGACCACCGCATCAACAACCGCGATTTCTCCGACGCTGCAACCGCCGAAGTGTTCGGCCTGCCGCTGGCCGAGATCGAAGGCGCCGACCGCATCGTCGTTCTGGGCAGCAACATCCGCCACGAGCTGCCGCTGCTGCACGCCCGCCTGCGCAAGGCGCAGACCACCAACGGCGCGAAAATCCACGTCGTCAACCCGGTGGACTTCGACTTCGCCTTCAGCATCGCCGGCAAGCAGATCGTCGCGCCGTCGAAGTTCGTCGACGCGCTGGCCAACGCCGAGCTGCGTTCGGCGGTGCAGGGCGGCAACAACACCGTGCTGATCGTCGGTGGCATCGCCGAAAACCACCCGCAGGCTGCCGCGATCCGCGCCGCCGCGCGTGACTTCGCCGCTGCGACCGGTGCCAAGCTGTGCCGCATCCCGCAGGGTGCCAACGCCGTTGGCCTGACCCGCGCAGGCGTGCTGCCGGCCGGCAAGGACGTCGCCGCAATGCTGGCGCAGCCGCGCCAGGCCTACGTGGTGTACGGCCTGGAGCCGGGTCTGGACTTCGCCGACGCTCCCGCCGCGCGCAAGGCGCTGGTCGGTGCCCAGGTGGTGGCCTTCAGCCAGTTCGCCTGCGTCTCCACCCGCGACGTTGCCGACGTGATCCTGCCGATCGGTGCGCTGCCGGAAATCGACGCCACCCTGACCAACCTCGATGGTCGCGAGCAGTCGGCCCGTGCCGGCGGCAAGCTGCCGGGCGAGGCCCGTGAGGGCTGGCGCGTGCTGCGCGCCCTGGGCGGAGAGCTGGCGGTAGCCGGTTTCGACTTCACCGACCTGGCCGGCCTGCGCGCCAGCCTGGCCCCGGTGTCGGTTACCGTTGCCGCTTCGGCGCAGCCGGTGGTTGCTGGCGAAGGCCTGGAAGTGGCTTCGACTGCCGCGATCTACCGCACCGATGCGGTGGTCCGTCGCGCCCCGGCGCTGCAGTCGCATCCGCTCAACAACGCCCCGCGCATCGTGCTGAACGCTGAAGATGCCGCTCGCCTGCAGCTGCAGGAAGGACAGATGGCCAAGGTCGGCACCGATGCCGGCAAGGCCACCCTGCCGGTGGTGATCGACGCCCGCGTCGCTGTGGGTTCGGTCTGGATTGAATCGGGCCACGGCGCGACCGCGCCGCTGGGTGCCGCTCGCGTAACGGTGGTGGCTGCATGAACGAATTGCTGTTGAACGCGGTCGACCCGCTGCACCAGTGGCTGCTCGGCCTTGGTGACATCGGCGCGCTGATCTGGATCATCCTGAAGATCCTGGTGATCACCGTTCCGGTGATCGTCTCGGTGGCTTTCTACGTGGTCTGGGAACGCAAGCTGATCGGCTGGATGCACGTCCGCCACGGCCCGATGTACGTAGGCATGGGCATCTTCCAGGCCTTCGCCGACGTCTTCAAACTGCTGTTCAAGGAAGTGGTCCAGCCGAGCAGCGCCAACAAGGCGATCTACCTGCTGGCGCCGCTGATCACCCTGGCTCCGGCCTTCGCGGCCTGGTCGGTGGTCCCCTTCGATTCGCAGATCGTGCTGTCCAACGCCAACGCCGGCCTGCTGTACCTGCTGGCGATGACCTCGCTGGGCATCTACGGCATCATCCTGGCCGGTTGGGCATCCAACTCGAAGTATGCGTTCCTGGGTGCGATGCGCGCCTCGGCGCAGATGATCAGCTACGAAATCGCCATGGGCTTCGCTCTGGTCGGCGTGATGATCGCGTCGGGCAGCCTGAACCTGAGCAACATCGTGATGGCGCAGGCCGGCAATTCCGGTTTCTTCGACTGGTTCCTGCTGCCGCTGTTCCCGCTGTTCGTCATCTACTGGGTGTCGGGCGTTGCCGAAACCAACCGCGCGCCGTTCGACGTGGTGGAAGGTGAATCGGAAATCGTCGCCGGTCACATGGTCGAGTACTCGGGCGGTGCGTTCGCGCTGTTCTTCCTGGCCGAATACGCCAACATGATCCTGATCAGCTTCCTGATCTCGATCTTCTTCCTCGGCGGCTGGCTGAGCCCGATCCAGGGCTGGGTCAACCCGGGCGATATCTCGCCGCTGGTCGACTGGATCTGGAAGGGCGGTGCACCGTGGCTGTTCGTCAAGGTGTTCTTCTTCGCCAGTGCCTACATCTGGTTCCGTGCCAGCTTCCCGCGCTTCCGCTATGACCAGATCATGCGCCTGGGCTGGAAGGTCTTCATCCCGCTGGCCATTCTGTGGATCGCGGTTACCGCCGTCATGGTGTTCTTCGGCGTGATTCAAAAGGGCGTCTAAGTGATGAACAGGATTACCCATTACTTCAAGAGCCTGCTGCTGCTCGAACTGCTGGGCGGCCTTTGGCTGACGCTGAAGTACAGCTTCAAGCCCAAGTACACGATGATGTACCCGATGGAGAAGTTCCCGCAGTCGCCGCGCTTCCGTGGACTGCACGCCCTGCGCCGTTACCCCAACGGTGAAGAGCGCTGCATCGCCTGCAAGCTGTGCGAAGCGGTGTGCCCTGCATTGGCCATCACCATCGACTCGGCCAAGCGCGAAGACGGCACCCGCCGTACCACGCGCTATGACATCGATCTGTTCAAGTGCATCTTCTGCGGCTTCTGCGAAGAAAGCTGCCCGGTGGACTCGATCGTCGAAACCCACATCCTCGAGTATCACTTCGAGAATCGTGGCGAAAACATCGTTACCAAGCCGCAGCTGCTGGCCCTGGGCGACCGTCTCGAGTCCGAGATCGCCGAGCGTCGCGCCGCCGATGCCGCTTACCGCTGAGGTCGAGAGATGGATTGGGTAAATATCGCTTTCTGGGTCTTCGCCATCGCGGCAACGGTTTCGGCCGGTGCGGTGATCAGCGTGCGCAATCCGGTGCATGCCGTTCTGTGTCTGGTGCTGACCTTCTTCTCCATCGCCTGCGTGTGGCTGCTGGTCGGTGCCGAGTTCCTCGGCGTGGCACTGGTGCTGGTGTATGTCGGCGCTGTAATGGTGCTGTTCCTGTTCGTGGTGATGATGCTCGACATCGATCCCACCAAGCTGCGTGAGGGTTGGGTGCGCTACCTGCCGGTCGGCCTCATCGTGGCCGTGGCGATGCTGGTGCAGATGCTGATCCTGATCGGCGTGAAGGGCAGGGCGGTCACCCCGTTCCCGGCCGACAACGCCGCCGCGCTGGCCGCCGACAGCTCCAACGTCACCTGGCTGGCGCGTACGCTGTTCACCGAGTACCTGCTGCCGTTCGAGTTCGCTGCAGTCATCCTGACCGTGGCCGTGGTTGCCGCCGTGATGCTGACCCTGCGTCGCCGTACCGGCGTGAAGAGCCAGAACCCGGGTGAGCAGACCATGGTCAAGGCCGACCAGCGCCTGCGCATGGTCAAGATGGGCGCCGAAGCGCCGGTCGTGCACAGCAACAGCAAGCCGGCCACCGGCGAGGAGACCCAGCCGTGATTACCCTTGGCCACATGCTTGCGCTTGGCGCGGTGCTGTTCGCCATCAGCCTGGCCGGCATCTTCCTCAACCGGAAGAACGTCATCGTCCTGTTGATGTCGATCGAGCTGATGCTGTTGTCGGTGAACGTCAATTTCGTCGCGTTCTCGCGTCAGTTGGGCGATCCGTCCGGCCAGCTGTTCGTGTTCTTCATCCTGACCGTCGCCGCCGCGGAAGCCGCCATCGGCCTGGCGATCCTGGTGACCCTGTTCCGTACCCGACGCACGATCAATGTCGGCGAAGTCGATTCGTTGAAGGGCTGATCCACAGATGGAAATCACTCTCTCCAAGAGTCTGTTGATCGCAGTGGTGCTTGCACCGCTGTTCGGCAGCATCATCGCCGGCCTGTTCGGTCGCCAGGTCAAGCGCTTCGGCGCGCAGACCATCACCATCCTCGGCGTCGCGGTGGCCTGCGGCCTGTCGATGTACACGCTCTACCAGCTGCTGTGGGGCGGTGCGCAGCCGTTCAACCAGAACATCTACACGTTCTTCGAAGTCGGCCAGTACTCGGCCCATGTCGGCTTCATGGTCGACAAGCTGACCGCGATGATGATGGTGGTGGTGACCTTCGTGTCGCTGCTGGTCCACATCTACACGATTGGCTACATGCAGGACGATCCGGGCTACCAGCGGTTCTTCAGCTACATCTCGCTGTTCACCTTCTCGATGCTCACCCTGGTGATGAGCAACAACTTCCTGCAGCTGTTCTTCGGCTGGGAAGCGGTGGGCCTGGTGTCGTACCTGCTGATCGGCTTCTGGTTCAAGCGCCCGACCGCGATCTTCGCCAACATGAAGGCGTTCCTGGTCAACCGCGTCGGTGACTTCGGCTTCCTGCTCGGTATCGCCGGCGTGCTGTGGGTGTTCGGCACCCTGGATTACTCGCAGGTGTTCTCGCAGGCCGGCATGCTGGCCGACCCGCGCGCCCAGTTGCAGATCTGGGACGGCACCATGTTCGGCATGCAGCTGCTGAACGAGCCGGTGATCTGGTCGATCGCCACCGTCATCTGCATCTGCCTGTTCATCGGTGCGATGGGCAAGTCGGCCCAGGTTCCGCTGCACGTGTGGCTGCCGGACTCGATGGAAGGCCCGACCCCGATCTCGGCACTGATCCACGCCGCGACGATGGTGACCGCCGGTATCTTCATGGTCACCCGCATGTCGCCGCTGTTCGAGCTGTCGCAGACCGCGTTGAACTTCATCCTGTTCATCGGTGCCACCACGGCCTTCTTCACCGGCCTGATCGGCATCGTGCAGAACGACATCAAGCGTGTCGTCGCGTACTCCACGCTGTCCCAGCTGGGCTACATGACCGTCGCACTGGGTGTGTCGGCCTACTCGGCCGCCGTGTTCCACCTGATGACCCATGCCTTCTTCAAGGCGCTGCTGTTCCTGGGTGCCGGTTCGGTCATCATCGCGATGCACCACGAGCAGGACATGCGCAAGATGGGCGGCCTGCGCAAGTACATGCCGATCACCTTCGTTACCATGTGGATCGGTACCCTGGCGCTGGTCGGTACGCCTTTCTTCTCCGGCTTCTACTCGAAGGACACCATCATCGAGGCGGCCGAGATCCACGCCCACATGCAGAACAGCTGGGTGGCCACCTATGGCTACTGGGCAGTGCTGGGTGGCGTGCTGGTGACCAGCTTCTACAGCTTCCGCCTGCTGTTCCTGACCTTCCATGGCAAGGAACGCTTCCGCGACGCGCACGATGATCACGGCCATGGCCATGACGATCACCACGCCGCCGACACCCACCATGCTGATGCTCACCACGGCGATGCCCATGACGACCACGGCCATGGCCACGGTCCGCATGAGCCGCACGAAACCCCGTGGGTGGTGACCCTGCCGCTGATCCTGCTGGCCATCCCCTCGATCGCCATCGGTTTCTTCAGCATCGGTCCGATGCTGCACGGCACCGACTGGGCCGGCCACCATGCGCATGAAGCGATCAAGGGCCAGGCGCAGACGTTCTTCACCGGTGTCGTGGACTTCTACGATCCGGCCAAGAACACCGTTGCCTTCCTCGGTGAGGAGTTCCATGGCCCGGTCGCGTTCGCCCTGCACGGCATGATGCTGCCGCCGTTCTGGCTGACACTGGCAGGCTTCCTGCTGGCCGCGTTGTTCTACCTGTGGAAGCCGGACCTGTCGGGCAAGGCGCGCAAGACCTTTGCTCCGCTGGTGTCGGTGCTGGAAAACAAGTACGGCTTCGACAAGCTGTGGATCGATGGCTTTGCCGGTGGCGGTGTCAAGCTGGGCAAGGTCTCGCGCTGGATCGACAGCAACATCGTCGACGGCGTGGTCAATCTTTCGGCACGTGTTGTGGACGTTGCAGCCGGCGTGCTGCGTCGTACCCAATCCGGTTTCCTCTATCACTACGCCTTCGCGATGATCATCGGCCTTATTGCCCTTCTGGGCGTGCTGATGCATTACCTGCGTTGATGACCTGTACGGAATAAGAAGACGTGTCGAACTGGCCTCTACTCAGTGTCCTCATCTGGCTGCCGATCATCGGTGGTGCCCTGATCCTTGCGATCCGTGATGCGCAGACCGCCCGCTGGGCGTCCCTGGGCGTCGCCGTGCTGACCTTCGTGGCGAGCCTCTCGCTGCTGAGCGGCTACAACGCGGGTGTCGACGGCATGCAGTTCGTCGAGACCCATGCCTGGATCCCGGCGTACAAGATCGGCTACAACCTGGGCGTGGACGGCATTGCCGTGGCGCTGATCCTGCTGACCACACTGGTCAGCGTGCTTGCCCTGATCGGTGCCTGGAGCGCGATCGACAAGCGCGTCAACCAGTACGTGGCCGCCTTCCTGATTCTGGAAGGTGTCACCGTCGGTATCTTCGCCGCAACGGACGCGATGCTGTTCTACGTGTTCTTCGAAGCGATGCTGATCCCGATGTTCCTGATCATCGGTGTCTGGGGCGGCCCGCGCCGCATCTACGCCGCGCTGAAGTTCTTCCTGTACACCTTCCTTGGCTCGGTGCTGATGCTGGTGGCGCTGATCTACCTGTACATGAAGGGCGGCAGCTTCCAGCTGGCCGACCTGTACGCGCTGCCGCTGTCGGCCAAGGAACAGACCTGGATCTTCTTCGCCTTCCTGATCGCCTTCGCGGTCAAGGTGCCGATGTTCCCGGTCCACACCTGGCTGCCTGACGCCCACGTGGAAGCGCCGACCGCCGGTTCGGTGATCCTGGCTGCCATCGCCCTGAAGATCGGTGGCTACGGCTTCCTGCGCTTCAACCTGCCGATCGTCCCGGACGCGTCGCAGGAATGGGCCTGGCTGGTGATCGCGCTGTCGCTGATCGCGGTGATCTACGTCGGCCTGGTCGCGCTGGTGCAGGACGACATGAAGAAGCTGATCGCCTATTCGTCGATCGCGCACATGGGCTTTGTCACCCTGGGTACCTTCATCGCCCTGTGGCTGGTGCGCGAAGCCGGCAACGCCGATGCGGCCCGTCTGGGCCTACAGGGCGCGATGGTGCAGATGATCTCGCACGGCTTCGTGTCCGGCGCGATGTTCTCCAGCGTCGGCGTGCTGTACGACCGCATGCACAGCCGCCGCATCGCCGATTACGGCGGCGTGGTCAACGTGATGCCCTGGTTTGCCACCTTCGCCATGCTGTTCTTCATGGCCAACGCAGGCCTGCCGGGCACCAGCGGTTTCGTCGGCGAGTTCATGGTCATCCTCGCGGCCTTCCAGCGTAATCCGTGGATCGCGCTGGGCGCGGCCACCACCCTGATCATTGGCGCCGCCTACACCCTGTGGCTGTACAAGCGCATCTTCTTCGGCGAAGTGGCCAACAGCCATGTCGCCGAACTGAAGGACATCAACGGCCGCGAATGGCTGGTGCTGGGCGTGTTCGCCATCGGCGTGCTGGCCCTGGGCATCTACCCCAAGCCGCTGACCGACCTGATGGAGCCCTCGATCGCGAAGCTGGCGATGCAGATCGCATCCAGCAAGCTGCTGTAATTCCAGGATTTGATGATGACCACCTCGCCGCTGCTGCCATTGACCGCCGCTGACCTGCCACCGCTCGCCCCCGAGCTGGTGCTGATCGGCAGCGCCTTCGCCCTGATGATCCTCGACCTGTTCGTCAGCAACCGGAACAAGCTCGTCACCCACCTGTTCTCGCTCGCTGCGCTGGCCGTGGTGCTGTTCATGCTGGCCACCGGCGTGGGCGGGCAGGGGGAGGTCTTCCATGGCATGTTCGTGCGCGATACCGCCGCGGACGTGATGAAGACCGGGATCGTGCTGCTCAGCGGCCTGACCCTGGTCTATGGCTGGCGCTACCTGCGTGACCGCAACCTGTTCCAGGGCGAGATCCCGGTGCTGATCCTGTTCGGCACCGCCGGCATGATGATCCTGGTCTCGGCCGGCAGCCTGCTGATGGTCTACCTGGGCCTGGAACTGCTGGCGCTGTGCTCGTACGCGCTGGTTGCCAGCAACCGTGAGAACGGCCTGGCCTCGGAAGCGGCGATGAAGTACATCGTGCTGGGTTCGCTGGCCTCGGGCCTGCTGCTGTACGGTATGTCGCTGATCTACGGCGCCACCGGCAGCCTGCACCTGGACGTCATCCGCGAGGCCATCCCGCACTCGGAAGAGCGCGTGCTGCTGATCACCGGTGCGGTGTTCATGATTGCCGGCGTCGCCTTCAAGCTGGGTGCCGCGCCGTTCCACATGTGGCTGCCCGACGTCTACCAGGGTGCCCCGGCACCGATCGCGCTGTTCATCAGCTCGGCACCGAAGCTGGCCGCGTTCGGCATGGCCTACCGGCTGCTGGAGATGGGCGTGGGCCCGCTGTCGACCGAGCTGCAGCTGCTGATTGCCGGCCTGGCCGCGGTCTCGCTGGTGATCGGCAACCTGATGGCCATTGCGCAGAGCAACCTCAAGCGCATGCTGGCGTTCTCCACGGTCTCGCACATCGGCTTCCTGCTGATGGGCATCGCCGGTGGCGGTTCGCAGGGCTATGCCGCCGCGCTGTTCTATGCACTGGCGTACGCGATCATGTCGACCGCGGCCTTCGGCGCGATCATCGCGTTGTCGCGTGCCGGCTTCGAAGCCGAGAACATCGAAGACTTCAAGGGTCTGAATGCCCGCAACCCGTGGATGGCCGGCCTGGTGCTGTGCGTCATGGCGTCGCTGGCTGGCATTCCGCCGTTCCTGGGCTTCTGGACCAAGCTGGCGGTGCTGGGCGCAGCCATCAATGGTGGCCTGCTGTGGCTGGCCATCCTGGGCGTGCTGTGTGCCGTGGTCGGCTGCTTCTACTACCTGCGCGTCATCAAGGTCATGTACTTCGATGAGCCGGTGGGCGAGGCCATGCCGCGCAGCAACGACCGCGTGCTGGGCCTGGTGCTGGGCGTGAATGCACTGGCGCTGCTGGCGCTGGGCCTGGCCTGGAACCCGATCATGGTCTGGTGCCAGCAGGCATTTGCGCATATTGCATAAAAGTTGACACAAAGCTGCGCGATTCGTGTAATATGCGCAGCCTGAGTTGTCACTGCAGCGGTTCAGCCAGAACATCGTTGCGGTAGCCCTCCTCGAAAGAGTAGGGCAGCAGTTCAAACACTTCCGGTGCGGGGTGGAGCAGTCTGGCAGCTCGTCGGGCTCATAACCCGAAGGTCGCAGGTTCAAATCCTGCCCCCGCTACCAACTTCATATCGGCGCCAACCGGTTTGATGAATGAGGAAAAGCTTGCATGTTTTGAAGCTATGCCTCATAATTCCGCTTCTGATGCGGGGTGGAGCAGTCTGGCAGCTCGTCGGGCTCATAACCCGAAGGTCGCAGGTTCAAATCCTGCCCCCGCTACCAAGTAAAGAATGCGCCTTCGAAGTCCTGCTTCGAAGGCGTTTTTCTTTTGCGCTTCCGCTCGATCCGCCGGGCATGGCCCGGCGCTACCACCGCGCGGCGTGCCGGTAGCGCCGGGCCATGCCCGGCGAGCGAAGCGGCCGGTTTCAGGCGGGTCCAAGCCTTGCACCAGCGCGGTGCAGTCGCTATCATCAGCGGCCTAGCAGTACCCCTGAAGGCGGCCTCCCAGCGGGAGTCCACACCCGGAAGGAGGGCCGCAACCGGCAGGCAATGCAGGTTGCAACCGGAATCCAGTCACCGGAGTCTTTCCGGAAAAGGGGCCCAGCGGGCCCTTTGTCGTTTCCGGGGCGTCATGTTTCCACGCCGGCCAAGGCCGGCACCCAACCAAGAGATCAAGGCAGGCTGTGAGCGACAAGGCAACCGACATCGCGAATCTGCTCGCCCCGACCGTTGTGTCGCTGGGCCTGGAGCTGCTGGGCGTTGAGTATCTGCCGGCCCCCGGCGGTGCGACCCTGCGCCTTTACATCGACGTGCCGCTGGCTGAGCAGCCGGAGCGCATCATCAATGTCGACGACTGCGAGCGGGTCAGCCGCGAAGTGTCGGCACAGATGGACGTCGAAGACCCGATCAGCGGCAACTACACGCTGGAAGTGTCTTCGCCGGGTGTCGATCGTCCGCTGTTCAACCTGGAGCAGTTCGGCCGTCACCTCGGCGAGTCGGCCAAGGTCACGCTGAAGCTGCCGCAGGACAACCGTCGTCGCCTGCAGGGCCGCATCGAGGCGATCGACGAAGCCGCAGGCGCCATCACCTTCATCGTCGACAAGGCCGAAGTGGTCGTGTCGGCGGACAACATCGACAAGGCACGGATCATGCCCGACTGGGTCGCGCTGGGGCTCGCCCCGAGCAAGCCGACCGGTCCGGCACCGAAGCGTCCGAAGCCGAAAACGAATTCTTCTTCCAACGAGCCGGCGGCAAAGAAGCCGCGCGCGGAGTGAGCCAATGAGCAAGGAACTGTTGCTGGTAGTCGACGCAGTCGCCAACGAGAAGGGCGTGCCGCGTGAAGTGATCTTCGATGCCATCGAGGCCGCCCTGGCCTCGGCAGCGAAGAAGCGCTATCCCGACGAGGAAGTGCTGACACGCGTGGTCATTGACCACAAGGATGGCAGCTATGAGACCTTCCGCCGCTGGGAAGTGGTGGCCGATGACGTGGTCATGGAATCGCCGGATCGCCAGATCCGCCTGATGGATGCCGTCGACGAAGCCGAAGGCGTAGATGTCGGCGACTACATCGAAGAGCAGATCGAAAACCCGGATTTCGGCCGCATCGCCGCCCAGGCTGCCAAGCAGGTAATCGTGCAGCGCGTGCGCGAAGCCGAGCGCCAGCAGGTCGTGGACGCATGGAAGGACCGCGTTGGCGAGCTGATCACCGGTGTGGTCAAGCGCGCCGAGCGCGGCAACATCTATGTCGACCTTGGCGGCAACGCCGAAGGCTTCATTCCGAAGGACAAGGGCATTCCGCGCGACGTGCTGCGCGCCGGTGACCGCGTGCGCGGCTACCTGGCCGAAGTGCGCTCGGAGCCGCGTGGCCCGCAGCTGTTCATCAGCCGCGCCGCCCCGGAATTCATGATCGAGCTGTTCAAGCTGGAAGTGCCGGAAGTCGGCCAGGGCCTGGTGGAAATCAAGGCCTGTGCCCGTGATCCGGGTGACCGCGCCAAGATCGCCGTGCTCGCCCACGACCAGCGCACCGATCCGATCGGCGCCTGCATCGGCATGCGCGGTTCGCGCGTGCAGGCCGTGTCCAACGAGCTCAATGGCGAGCGCGTGGACATCGTGCTGTGGAACGATAACCCGGCCAACTTCGTCATTAATGCGATGGCGCCGGCCGAAGTGCAGTCGATCATCGTCGATGAAGACAAGCATTCGATGGACCTGGCCGTTGCCGAAGACCGCCTGGCCCAGGCGATCGGCAAGGGCGGCCAGAACGTGCGCCTGGCCAGCCGCCTGACCGGCTGGCAGCTCAACGTGATGACCCAGGACCAGGTCACCGCAAAGTCGGAGGCCGAGCAGGCTTCGGCCCGCCAGCTGTTCATGGACAAGCTGGAAGTGGACGAGGAAATCGCCGGCATCCTGGTCAGTGAAGGCTTCGGCACCGTCGAGGAAATCGCATATGTACCGGTCGGCGAACTGCTGGCCGTGGAAGGTTTCGACGAAGACATCGTCGAAGAGCTGCGCGCTCGTGCCCGCGATGCGCTGCTCAATGAGGCCCTGGCAGTCGAGGAAGGCCTTGAAGACGGCCAGCCGGCGCAGGACCTGCTGTCCCTGAAGGGCATGGACGAAGCCACCGCGTATGCGCTGGCCGGCCACGGCGTGCGCACCAGCGAGGAGTTGTCCGACCTGGCCGCCGACGAGGTCATGGACTTCGGCATCGAAGGACTGGATCAGGCGCGCGCCGCTGCGCTGATCCTGGCCGCCCGTGCCGAGGAGATCGCCCGACTGGAACGCGGCGAATGAGCCGGCAATGAACAGGGCCCTGAGCCGCTCAGGGCGTAGAATCCGCGCCACCTCCACATGCGGGGGGGCGCCCACAAGATCATAGGATCCGAATGTCGCAGCAAACCACCATCCGCAAGCTTGCCGAACTGGTCAACACGCCGGTCGAAAAACTGCTGGAACAGCTGGCCGGTGCCGGCATGAAGTTCAGCGGTCCCGACCAGGTCGTGACCAGCTCCGAGAAGGTAAAGCTCCTGGGCTTCCTTCGTCGTTCGCACGGCAAGCCCGAGCAGGCCCCGGAAGAGACCGATCAGTCTGCAAAGAAGATCACGCTCAACCGCCGGAAGCAGCAGGAAGTGACGGTCAATTCCGGTCGTAGCAAGACGACCGTGAATGTCGAGGTGCGCCAGAAGCGTACCTACGTCAAGGATGGTGCTCGCGCCATGACTCCGGACGAAGAGCGCGCCGACATCCTGCGCAAGCTGGAAGAGTCGCGTGCCCGCAACCTTGCCGAACAGCAGGCCCTGGCCGAGAAGGATCGTCTGCGCGACGAGGCCATCGTCCGTGCCCGTGAGGAAGAGGTTGCCGCCAAGGAGCGTGCTGAAGCCGAGAAGAAGGCTGCCGAGGAGGCTGCGGCTGCTGCCAAGGCTGCCGAGGCGCTGGCTGCCAGCAAGCCCAAGGTACGCGCTCCGATCGACGAAACCGCGCCGCGCCCGCCGCGCGCCCCGGCTGCCGCCCCGGCTGCGCCGCGTGGTGCTCCGCCGCCGCCGCCGCGCAGCGACGACCGCAACAACCGCAGCGCGCCGCGCAACGAGCGTGGCCCGGGCGACCGTTTCGCCGGCCAGATGCATCTGTCGGCTGCCGACCGTGCGCGTCGTGGCAACAGCAACAACAGCAACAACCGTGGTCGTCCGGGTGGCCGCAACCAGAGCGGTGGCCGTCGCGACACGTCGCGTGGTGGCAACAACGCTGGTCCGCACGCCTTCGAACGTCCGACCGCGCCGGTGGTGCGTGAAGTGGCGATCGGCGAGACCATCACCGTGGCCGACCTGGCGCAGAAGCTCGCGCTGAAGGGTGGCGAGGTGGTGAAGGCGCTGTTCAAGATGGGCGTGATGGCCACCATCACCCAGTCCATCGACCATGACACCGCCGCGCTGGTCACCGAAGAGCTGGGGCACAAGGCCATCCGTGCCAACGACAACGATGCCGAAGACGCACTGCTCGCCTCCGCTGGCGAGAACCAGGGCGAAGCCGTGCAGCGTCCGCCGGTGGTCACCATCATGGGCCACGTCGACCACGGCAAGACCTCGCTGCTGGATTACATCCGCCGTACCAAGGTCGCCACCGGCGAAGCCGGCGGCATCACCCAGCACATCGGTGCCTACCACGTCGATACGCCGAAGGGCGTCATCAGCTTCCTGGATACCCCGGGCCACGCCGCGTTCACCTCGATGCGTGCCCGCGGTGCCAAGCTGACCGACATCGTGGTGCTGGTGGTTGCAGCCGACGACGGCGTCATGCCGCAGACCAAGGAAGCGATCCAGCACGCCCGTTCGGCGGGTGTGCCGCTGATCGTGGCCATCAACAAGATCGACAAGTCCGGTGCCGACCCGATGCGGGTCAAGAACGAACTGCTCTCCGAGCAGGTCGTGGCCGAAGACTTCGGTGGTGACATCCAGATGGTGGAGATCTCGGCCAAGACCGGCCTGGGCATCGACGACCTGCTGGACGCGGTGTCGGTGCAGGCCGAACTGCTGGAACTGAAGGCCGTCGACGAAGGCCGCGCCAATGGTGTGGTCATCGAATCCTCGCTGGACAAGGGCCGCGGCCCGGTCGCGACGGTGCTGGTGCAGCAGGGCCGCCTGAAGAAGGGCGACTACCTGGTGTGCGGCATCCAGTACGGCCGCGTGCGTGCCCTGTTCGACGAAACCGGCAAGCAGCCGGAGTTCGCCGGGCCGTCCATCCCGGTACAGGTCCTGGGCCTGTCCGGCGTGCCGGAAGCCGGTGACGACTTCGTCGTCGTCGACGACGAGCGCCTGGCCAAGGACGTTGCCCAGCAGCGTGAAACCAAGCGCCGTGAATCGCGCCTGGTCGCCACCGCTGGCAGCCGCATGGAAGACATCATGGCGACCCTGGGCAAGGGCGAGGGCCAGCAGGTCCTCAACCTGGTCATCAAGGCCGACGTGCAGGGTTCGGTGCAGGCACTGAGCCAGGCACTGGTCGCGCTGTCCAACGAAGACATCCGGATCAACGTGATCCACTCCGGCGTGGGCGGCATCACCGAGTCGGACGCCAATTCGGCGGCCGCTTCGAAGGCCACCGTCATCGGCTTCAATGTGCGTGCGGATGCTTCGGCCCGCCGCATCATCGAATCCAACGGCGTGGACCTGCGTTACTTCTCGATCATCTATGACGTGATCGATCAGGTGAAGCAGGTGGCCTCCGGTCTGCTGGGCGTCGAGATCCGCGAAGAGATCATCGGTATCGCCGAGGTCCGCGACGTGTTCCGCAGCTCCAAGCTGGGCGCCGTGGCCGGCAGCATGGTCATCGAGGGCGTGGTCAAGCGCAACAAGCCGATCCGCGTCCTGCGCGACAGCGTGGTGATCTTCGAAGGCGAGCTGGAATCGCTGCGCCGCTTCAAGGAAAACGTCGAGGAAGTCCGCAACGGTACCGAATGCGGTATCGCGGTGAAGGCCTACAACGACGTCAAGCCGGGTGACCAGATCGAGTGCTTCGAGCGTATTGAAGTGCCGCGCACCCTGTAATGCTGTGCAGTGGCCCGACCAACGGTCGGGCCCTACCATGATGTAGAACCCGACCAACGGTCGGGTACCATGTAGTAGCGCCCGACCGTTGGTCGGGCGACCATTGAATCAAGAGTAGCGCCCGACCGTTGGTCGGGCGACAACTGAACCAAGAGTCCCTCGTGCCCAAGACTTTCCACCGAACCGACCGTGTCTCCGCCCAGCTGCGTCGTGAACTCGGCACCCTGGTGCACAACGCCGTGCGCGAGCATGGGTTGCCCTCGGTGAGCGTGTCCGACGTGGAAATCACCCGCGACATGGCCCATGCCAAGGTGTTCGTCACCGCACTGATGCCCGAGCGTTCGGCCGAAGCCGTCGCCGGCCTGAAGGAGCTGGGCTATCGCCTGCGCATGGACCTGGCCCGGGCGATGAAGCTGCGCCACGTGCCGGAGCTGCATTTCCACTACGACGACTCGGTCGATCGCGGTGAGCATATCGACAACATCCTGCGCGACCTACCCGATACGCTGGCCGCGGAGAAGCGTCGCGAAGGCGACGACGAATAACCGCGCGACGCCGGGCATGCCCGGCGTTGTTGCATTCCGGCAACGTGATGTCTGATGCAGACCGCGCTGCGCGCTCGCCGGGCATGGCCCGGCGCTACCCGTACCTGTCATGACCCGAATTCAGTTCCGCCGCCTGGATGGCATCCTGCTGCTCGACAAGTCCGCCGGCATGAGCTCCAACGCCGCACTGCAGGTGGCCCGCCGCCTGTTCCGTGCCGAGAAGGGCGGCCACACCGGCAGCCTCGATCCGTTGGCCACCGGCCTGCTGCCGCTGTGCTTCGGCGAGGCGACCAAGATCGCCGGCCTGCTGCTGGGCTCGGCCAAGGCCTATGACGCCGGGATCGTGCTCGGCCAGACCACCGACACCGACGATGCCGAGGGCCAGGTGCTGCTGCAGCGCCCGGTGCCGCAGATCAGTGCCGAGGCGCTGCAGGCCGCGCTGGCGCCGCTGACCGGCAGCATCCGCCAGCGCGCCCCGATCTATTCGGCGCTGAAGCAGGGCGGTGAACCGCTGTATGTGAAGGCCCGCCGCGGGGATGACATCGAGGCGCCCGAGCGCGAGGTCCAGGTCCATGCCATCGAGGTGCTGGAGCAGCAGCCGGAGCAGTTGCGCCTGCGCGTGACCTGCGGTTCGGGCACCTACATCCGCAGCCTGGCCCGTGACCTCGGTGAAAGCCTGGGCTGCGGTGCCCATATCAGTGCACTGCGCCGGCTCTGGGTCGAGCCCTTCCACCAGCCGGCCATGGTCACCCTGGACCAGCTGCGGGCGATGGTCGAGGCGGGCGACGAGGCCCGCATGGACGCGCTGCTGCTGCCTCTGGCGGCCGGCCTGGCTGAATACCCGCGGGTTGAGCTGGATGCCGACCAGGTCCACCGCTTCTGTGTCGGCCAGCGCCAGCGCGATCCCTCCTGGCCACGCGGGCTGGTTGCCGTGTTTGGTCCGGACGCGGTTGTCCAGGGGCTGGGCCAGGTCGATGACAGCGGGCTGCTGGCGCCGCAGCGTCGTTTCAACCTCTGACCCGGGCAGGCCGGTTCAGCCCCGGACCTTGTCCCGGAGGCCCCTGGCCGTTACAATTTCGCGGCCGTTTTCCGGCAGCCTGCCTTGCGCAGGTTTCATCCTCGTAGTCCACGGCGAGCCTGGCGGTGCGCGAAGCGCGTTCCTGCCGGCCACGCATCACTGAGAAAAAAGAAATGTCGATCGACACCCAGAAGGTCATTGAAGACAACAAGCGCAGCTCGGCTGACACCGGCTCCCCGGAAGTCCAGGTTGCACTGCTGACCGCCCGCATCGAACTGCTGACCGGCCACTTCAAGACCCACAAGAAGGACCACCACAGCCGCCGCGGCCTGCTGCAGATGGTCAACCGCCGTCGCAGCCTGCTCGACTACCTGAAGAAGAAGGACGTCGAGCGTTACAAGGCCCTGATCGAGAAGCTTGGCCTGCGTCGCTAAGCAACGAATCCCCCGCGGCGCAGCGATGCGCCGCGGTTTTGTTTTGTAGCACCGCAATCCCCGATTCAGGCCGGAACGATCCGGTCACCCGCTGGCGGCAAGGGTCGCCGACGGTCCAATTCGCAGACAGCATCCCCAAGGACATCCATCCGTGGCAAAAATCACCAAAACCTTCCAGTACGGCAAGCACACCGTCACGCTTGAGACTGGCGAAATCGCCCGCCAGGCCGGTGGCGCCGTCATCGTCAAGTTCGACGACACCGTGCTGCTGGTCTCCGCCGTTGCCGCCAAGAGCGCGCGTGAGGGCCAGGACTTCTTCCCGCTGACCTGCGACTATCAGGAGAAGTTCTACGCCGGTGGCCGCATCCCGGGTGGCTTCTTCAAGCGCGAAGGCCGCGCGACCGAGAAGGAAACCCTGATCTCGCGCCTGATCGATCGTCCGATCCGTCCGCTGTTCCCGGAAGACTACAAGAACGAAGTCCAGATCATCGCCACGGTGATGTCGCTGAACCCGGAGATCGACGGTGACATCCCGGCGCTGATCGGTGCTTCGGCCGCGCTGTCGCTGGCCGGTACCCCGTTCAAGGGCCCGATCGCTGCCGCCAAGGTCGGTTACAAGGACGGTGAGTACATCCTCAACCCGACCGTGTCCGAGCTGAAGGAATCGCAGCTGGAGCTGGTCGTTGCCGGTACCGCCAACGCCGTGCTGATGGTGGAATCCGAAGCCGCGCTGCTGTCCGAAGACGTGATGCTGGGCGCCGTGACCTTCGGTCACCGCGAAATGCAGAAGGTCATCAACGCCATCAACGAGCTGACCGTCGAAGCCGGCACCAAGCCGTCGACCTGGGAAGCCCCGGCCAAGAACACCGCGCTGATCAGCGCCGTGCAGGAAGCGGTCGGCCCGCGCCTGGGCGAAGCCTTCCAGGTGCGTGACAAGCTGCAGCGCCGTGACGCCATCTCGGCGATCAAGAAGGACGTGGTCGAGTCGCTGGCCGGCCGCGTTGCCGCCGAAGGTTGGAACCCGGCCGAACTGTCGAAGGAATTCGGCGAGCTGGAATACAGCACCATGCGCAACTCGGTGCTGGACACCAAGGTCCGCATCGACGGCCGTGCGCTGGACACCGTCCGCCCGATCGCGGTGAAGACCAGCGTGCTGCCGCGTACCCACGGTTCCTCGCTGTTCACCCGTGGCGAGACCCAGGCCATCGTGACCATCACCCTGGGCACCGCCCGTGATGGCCAGGTCATCGATGCCGTCTCCGGTGAGTACAAGGAAAACTTCCTGTTCCACTACAACTTCCCCCCCTACTCGGTGGGTGAGACCGGCCGCATGATGGGCCCGAAGCGTCGCGAGATCGGTCACGGCCGTCTGGCCAAGCGCGGCGTGCTGGCAGTGATGCCGTCGCTGGAGTCGTTCCCGTACACCATCCGCGTTGTCTCGGAAATCACCGAGTCGAACGGTTCCTCGTCGATGGCCTCGGTCTGCGGTTCGTCGCTGGCCCTGATGGACGCCGGCGTGCCGGTGAAGGCACCGGTTGCCGGTATCGCCATGGGCCTGGTCAAGGAAGGCGATCGCTTCGTCGTCCTGTCCGACATCCTGGGTGACGAAGATCACCTGGGCGACATGGACTTCAAGGTGGCCGGTACCGCTGAGGGCATCTCCGCCCTGCAGATGGACATCAAGATCGAAGGCATCACCGAAGAGATCATGAAGCAGGCTCTGCAGCAGGCCAAGGCTGGCCGTCTGCACATCCTGGGCGAAATGGCCCACGGCCTGACCGCTCCGCGCGAAGAGCTGTCGGACTACGCGCCGCGTCTGCTGACCATCAAGATCCACCCGGACAAGATCCGCGAAGTGATCGGCAAGGGTGGTTCGACCATCCAGGCCATCACCAAGGAAACCGGCACCCAGATCGACATCCAGGATGACGGCACCATCGTCATCGCTTCGGTCAATGCCATCGCTGCGCAGGCCGCCAAGGCCCGCATCGAGCAGATCACCTCGGACGTCGAGCCGGGCCGCATCTACGAAGGCAAGGTCGCCAAGATCATGGACTTCGGTGCGTTCGTCACCATCCTGCCGGGCAAGGATGGCCTGGTGCACGTGTCGCAGATCTCCAGCGACCGCGTCGAGAAGGTCGGCGACGTGCTGAAGGAAGGCGATGTGGTCAAGGTCAAGGTGCTGGAAGTCGACAAGCAGGGCCGTATCCGCCTGTCGATGAAGGCCGTTGAAGAAGGCGAAGGCGCCAGCGCCGAATAATCGGCATTGCCGATTGTGCGGTGGGTGAGGACCGTTGGTCCTCACGCTTTCGCAGATGAAAAAGCGGGCTTCGGCCCGCTTTTTCTTTGCCTGGAATCCTGTGGGTGAGGACCGTTGGTCCTTGCACTTACGCGCTTTCTTCCTCTTCCCCCAGCCACCAGACCTGGCCTGGCTTCGGGTCGCTCATCGGGTGCTCGCGCTGTTCGATGGCCTCCAGCACCCGGCCAGCGCCGGCCGCCGTCCACACCGCCATCAACTTCTCCACCGCAGCCCGGCCTTGTGCGGCAATACCGAGGTTGCGATCGCGTACCCAGCCTTCGTCGTCATCTGCGTCGCCATCATCATGCTGGTGCGGCGTGCCATAGCTGCAGCGCAGGCAGAGGTGGCGCACCGAATGGGTCCAGTCCTCGACCAGGCCGATGCCGGGCAGGCTCAGCGCCCGCAGCGCGGTGATGTCCTCGGCCGCATCGCATTGCACGAATACCGCATAGGTGGCCATGTCCGATTGCTGCAGGCGTTGCATGGCATTGAACACCGGTACCTGGCGCTCACCGTAGAGGCGTTGCCCAGTGGAGGCACCGTCGTGCAGCACGATGTCGCCGAAGCGGAATCCGCTCTCGGGCAACGGCACGTTCTCTACCCGTGCACGCACCGGGTCCAGCCGGCGCATGTAGACGGTTTCGCCACTTGACCACGGATTCAGGCGCACACAGGCGACGCCGAAATTGCCTTCGATCGGGCCTTCACCTTCCGGCAAGGCGATGCCGCATCGGGCCCACTGCCTGCGTGCTTCCGCCCAGTCACCCGCGCCGGTGGCGGCAATGCCGGCATTCCACGCGGTGGCCTGGTCGAACGCGTCGCGCAGCCGTTCCGAGCACAGGTTGTCCCGCAGCGATGCCGGCCAGTCGCGCAGGTATTTGTGAGCCAACCCGCGCATGTAGTGCAGGTGGGGGATGCCAGGGGTCAGTTCGACCAGCTCGCCGAACAGGTCGGCTGCATCGGGCAGGTCGCCCTCGTCGAACGCTGCATAGGCGCGCGCTTCCAGTGCCTGCAGTTTCTCCAGGGTCTCGTCGTCAAGCAGTTCGCCATCTGCGTCGTGGTCTGCGGTCATGTCCGTGCGCCGGTAAAAATCCAGCGACACCATAGCCCAGGCAGGCCGCATGTTGTCCTGCAGCGACGTGCTTTCGACATGGGTTGGCCAGGCCCGTGGCAGCTTGCAACGGCCGGTGCCTGTCCACGGGACGACATGCGCGGACATCCATGCCGCTGCCGCTTCTGTTTGCTAACGTGGCTGCGCCTTTGACCCGGGAGTTCCCATGTTCCGCCAGACCGTGGCCGTTCTTGCCGTGCTGATTGCCGGTGCCTTGCCCATCGCCGCGCACGCCGCGCCGGCGCAGCCGCCGATCTTCGGTGCCTACTACCCCGGTGGTTCGGTCGAGCGCTACCCGGTGTCGAGCATTCCGGCCGAGCGCCTGACCCATCTGTTCTATGCGTTCTCCACCATCGAGGACGGGCGCTGCACGATCGGTGCGGAAGCGCCGAAGAATTTCGCTGCACTGGCTGAGCTGAAAAAGGCGCACCCGCACCTGCGCACGCTGATTTCGATCGGTGGCTGGGGCGCCGGCGGATTCTCCGATGCAGCGTTGAACGAGGCCAGCCGCAAGCGCCTGGTCGACTCGTGCATGGCGCTGTTCTTCGAGCGCCATGCTGGAAGCTTCGACGGTGTCGACATCGACTGGGAGTTCCCGGTCAGTGGCGGGCCGAAGGAGCTGGCACACCGCCCGCAGGATCGCGCCAACCTGACCCGGCTTGCGCAGGCCTTCCGCGTGGCCCTTGATGCGCGCGGCCGCAAGGCGGGCCAGCCGATGCTGCTGACTGCTGCGCTGGCCGCCGGCCGCCTGCAGACCGACGGCCCCTACGATCCCGCGGCGAGCTACGACCTGCCGGCGCTGGCCAGGCTGTTCGATTTCATCAACCTGATGAGCTACGACATGGGCACCGGCTTCTCGGCGGTGTCGACCTTCAACGCGCCGCTGCATGAGGTGCCAGCCGATCCGCTGGCGCCGGAACTGCGGCGCTGGAACAACGTGGCCGGCGCGGTGCAGTACTACCGTGAGCACGGCGTACCGGCCGACAAGCTGGTGCTGGGCGTGCCGTTCTACGGACGCGGCTTCAAGGTCACCGGCGAGGCTGCCGACGGGTTGTACCAGGCCTACAGCGCCCCGGCCGATGCCGGTGACTGGCGGGTGATCAAGGCGCGCTATCTCGACCAGCCCGGCTGGACGAAGCACTGGCAGCCGCAGGCGCAGAGCCCCTGGCTGTACAACGCGGAGCAGAAGGTCTTCATCAGCTACGAAGACCCGCGTTCGATCGGGCTGCGTGCGCAGTTCGCCCGTGAGCAGGGCCTGGCCGGGGTGTTCATGTGGGAGCTGACCGGCGACGACGAGCAGGCCAGCCTGCTCAACGCCATGCTCGGCCCGTGGCAGAAGGCCCGCATCGGCGATTGACCGCTTCGGTAGCGCCGGGCCGTGCCCGGCGTTGGCTCAATCGGCCCAGACGCTGTTCGGATCGCCGTGGCGGGCACGGCGCTGGCTGGCCACCGCCAGGCGGGCGAAGCCGAAGGCCATGGCCAGCGCGATCGCATCGACCCAGAACAGCGGCCAGTGGCCGCGTGCGGCCGCGCGCCACAGCCAGTCACCATTGAGCGCGCCGTGCACGACCGGCACCAGCGCGGTACTGATCGCTGCGGCCCACAGCAGCTCGCGTGCGGCCTGTGCCGGGCGTCGCAGCGCCGCCCACAACGCGCACAACACCCAGCTGCCGAAGCAGGCCCAGCGGATGCCCTGGTCGACCGCGGACGGTGCCCACCGCTCCAGCACCAAAGCGGTGACGAAGGCGACCGAGATCGCTACGCAGAGGCCGATGCAGACGCCGACCGTGGCCCGCGCCATGTTCACCCCGGCACGCGGCTGCTGCGGCTGGCGGCGCTTGCGCCGCGACTCGATCCACAACAGGTTGCCGGAGTAGAACAGGAAGGCACCGCCGAGGCCGAGCAGGAAGTACAGCCAGACCACCACGCCGTTGCCGAATTCGCCGAAGTGCAGCGCGTAGGCGGCGCTGAGCGTGGCGTGGTTTGCGTCGCGCTGGCCCGGCAGCTGCGAGGCCAGAACGTTGCCGGTGGTCACGTCCAGCGCCACCGCGCCAAGTGGGCCGAGCGTGCCGGTGGATTCGCCGGTGATCTCGATGGTGGCATTGGCATCGCCGGCGTTGGCCAGCTTCAGGTAGGCCGGCTCGAAGTTGGCCACGCCTTGTGCACGGGCGACTTCAAGCGCGCGTGCATGCAGCACGCGCAGGCTGCCCGGCGGCGCCGGGATGCCGGTGGCGTCGCGCACCGGCGCGGTGTCCATCGCCGTCGGCACCGCCTGCAGGGCCTTGCCGTCGTAGATCAACGGGTTGAGCAGGGCCATCTGCACGAACACCAGGCAGAGCAGGGCACCGGTCACCGCGAACATCAGATGGAAGGGCAGGCTGAGCACGCCGATCACGTTGTGCGCGTCCTGCCACAGCTGCTTCAGGTTGCGGCCGGGGCGCAGTGCGAACAGGTCACCGAACAGCTTCGGCAGGTGGATCACCAGGCCGCTGAGCAGGGCCATGCCATACAGGAGGCTGACGATGCCCATCACGTAGATGCCGGCCACCGGCAGGCCGAGGCTGTAATGCAGTTCGTTGACCAGTTCGGCCAGCCCGGTCTGCGGCGGCGTCGGGCTGCCGGCGATCTGCCCTGGCCAGGCGTAGCGCCAGCTGCCGTCATCGGCCTGCCAGTAGGCCAGTGGCTGCGGGTGTTCGGTGCCAGGGAAGGTCATGCCGACGTGGCGGCGCGCTTCCGGATGCGCGGCAAGCACGTCTTCCAGCAGGTACTGCGCGTCGTCCAGGCCGGCCGGCAATGCGCTGGCTGCACCCGGGGTCTGCCATAGCGGCAGGTCGTGGTGGAACAGGGTCAGTGCACCGGCATAGAAGGCTACGAACAGGCCGAAGCCGGCGACCAGGCCGACCCAGGTGTGCAGGGTGGTGAATGTGCGCAGGGTCTGCGAACTGAACTTCATGCGGCGGGTCTCATTGCACCGCGCCGGTGAGGCGCAGCAGCGCGAGCACGGCGAAGCCGGCGGCGCCACTGCCCGCCAGCACCAGCCAGGCGCGCAGCGCGCTGCGGAAACTGAACGCCCACAGGGCGGCCAGCATCCACAGCGGGATGAAGGTGATCAGGCTGGGCACCAGCGCGTTCTGCCATGGCCCGGGCGGCAACCAGGTCACCAGTCCGGTCGCGGCGGCGGCCAGGAGGAAGCCGGCCACGATGCCGGCGAAGGCGCGCGGCCACATCACGGCGACTCCGTGCCGGGGCGATGCCAGGCGGCCAGTGCCGGCAGCAGCATCGCCGCCAGCATCCAGGTGCACAGCATCGCCACCAGGCCGGCGGCAAAACCGAGCTCGGCCATCCACAGCCACAGCGCGGCAGCGGCGGCGACCAGGCCGATCTGCCGCCCGAGGCGGCCGGCACGGCGCAGGCGCGGCCAGCGGCAGTGTGGCGAGGCGGCATAGAACGCCAGCGCCGAGAACATCGCCGCCAGCATGCCCAGGCTGCAGAAGCCGAGCGTGGAAAGGCCGACGGTGATCATTGCGCGCGACCTGCGCGGCTGCAGGCTGGCGAACGCGGGGCACGGGCGGGGCCGGCGGGAGCCGGTCGGAGCGGGTGGCGCATCACGGGGTCCTGGGGGAAAGCGGGCAGGCTGGCACGGGGCGACCTGCGCCGACATGGTAATCATTGCAATTTGACGCCGCCAGCGAAGCCCATTCAGCGGGCCGTACGGTAGCCCTTGGGCTTTCCCGTGCGCTGGTTTAAGATCATTGTTGAATCCTCACTGGAACAAGGTGGCCCGCGCCCAGCGCCGGCCGAGCGTGCGACATGAGCACTACCACCGCCCACTGTTGACCTGCCCCCGAAGGCCCGAGTTCCCGGCGCCCTCGCGGCGCTTTTTTATTGCCCGGGCGCTGGCCCGGAACCGCTTTCCAGCCCGCCCGCGCGGGCCCCGCACGAAGCCACTGCGATGATCAACATTACTCTTCCCGACGGCAGCCGCCGCGAATTCGAAAACCCCGTCAGCGTCATGGACGTTGCCCAGTCGATCGGTGCCGGCCTGGCTAAGGCCACCATCGCCGGTTCGGTCGATGGCGTGCTGGTCGATGCCAGCGACGTCATCGACCACGATGCCAGCCTGCGCATCATCACTGCCAAGGACGAGGAGGGCGTGGAGATCATCCGCCACTCCAGCGCCCATCTGGTTGGCCATGCGGTCAAGCAGCTGTACCCGGACGTGAAGATGGTGATCGGCCCGGTGATTGCCGAGGGCTTCTACTACGACATCTACTCCGAGCGCCCGTTCACCCCGGAAGACATGGCGGCGATCGAGAAGCGCATGGGCGAGCTGATCGCCCAGGACTACGACGTCATCAAGAAGGTGACGCCGCGCGCCGAAGTGATCGAGATCTTCAAGGCCCGTGGCGAGGACTACAAGCTGCGCCTGATCGAGGACATGTCCGACGACATCCAGGCCATGGGCATGTACTACCACCAGGAGTACGTGGACATGTGCCGTGGCCCGCACGTGCCGAACACGCGCTTCCTGAAGGCCTTCAAGCTGACCCGCATCTCTGGTGCCTACTGGCGTGGTGACGCGCAGAACGAACAGCTGCAGCGCATCTACGGCACTGCCTGGGCCGACAAGAAGCAGCTCGAGGCGTACATCAAGCGCATCGAAGAAGCGGAAATGCGCGATCACCGCCGCATCGGCAAGCAGCAGGACCTGTTCCACCTGCAGGAAGAGGCACCGGGCCTGGTGTTCTGGCACCCGAAGGGCTGGGCGCTGTGGCAGGTGGTCGAGCAGTACATGCGCAAGGTCTACCGCAAGACCGGCTACGGCGAAGTGCGCTGCCCGCAGATCCTGGACGTGAGCCTGTGGCAGAAATCCGGTCACTGGGACAACTACCAGGACGCGATGTTCTTCACCGAATCGGAGAAGCGTACCTATGCGCTCAAGCCGATGAACTGCCCCGGCCACGTGCAGGTGTTCAATCAGGGCCTGCACAGCTACCGCGATCTGCCGATCCGTTACGGTGAGTTCGGTGCCTGCCACCGCAACGAGCCGTCCGGCGCGCTGCACGGCATCCTGCGCGTGCGTGGCTTCACCCAGGACGACGGCCACGTGTTCTGCACCGAGAACCAGGTCGAGGCGGAAGTGACCGCGTTCCACCAGCAGGCGCTGGCGGTTTACCAGCACTTCGGCTTCGATGAGATCCAGGTCAAGATCGCGCTGCGCCCGGAATCGCGCCTGGGCGATGACGCAACCTGGGACAAGGCCGAGGGCGCGCTGCGCTCGGCCCTGTCCAGCAACGGCGTGGAGTGGCAGGAGCTGCCGGGCGAGGGCGCTTTCTATGGCCCGAAGATCGAGTACCACCTGAAGGACGCCATCGGCCGTACCTGGCAGCTGGGCACGATGCAGGTCGACTTCATGATGCCCGGCCGCCTCGGCGCCGAGTACGTGGACGAGAACAGCCAGAAGAAGCACCCGGTCATGCTGCACCGGGCCATCGTCGGCTCGATGGAGCGCTTCCTGGGCATCCTGATCGAGCACCATGCCGGCCAGTTCCCGGCCTGGCTGGCTCCGACCCAGGTGGTGGTGGCCAATATCACCGACGCCCAGGCTGAATACGTCTCGGACGTGACCAAAACCCTTGCGGATCAAGGCTTCCGCGTCAGCGCGGATTTGCGTAACGAGAAGATCGGCTATAAGATTCGCGAGCACACGCTGCAGCGCGTGCCGTACCTGCTGGTCATTGGTGACCGCGAGAAGGAAAACGGCGCTGTGGCGGTGCGTACGCGTTCTGGCGAAGATCTCGGCAGCATGAGCCTCCAGGCCTTCATCGAGCGGCTCCAGGCCGAGGGCGCGTAAGCAAAGGTCCGGCCCGTGCGCATTGGCGCCCGGGCCGGGTTCGACACCCTTGGGAGATCGCAATATCAGTACCCCTGACAACAAACAGAACCGCAAGAATCAGGAAATCCGTGTGCCGCGCGTCCGCGTGATCGGCAGCGACGGAGAAATGATCGGCGTGTTGACGCGTGACGAAGCGTTGTCCATGGCCGAAGATGAAGGCCTGGACCTGGTCGAGATCCAGCCGCAGGCCGACCCGCCGGTCTGCAAGATCATGGACTTCGGCAAGTTCAAGTTCGAAGCGCAGAAGAAGGCCAGCGAGGCCAAGAAGAAGACCAAGCAGGTCGAGATCAAGGAAGTGAAGTTCCGTCCGGTCACGGACGAGGGCGACTACCAGATCAAGCTGCGCAAGATGCGCGGTTTCCTTGAAGAAGGCGACAAGATCAAGGTCAACATCCGTTTCCGTGGCCGTGAAATGAGCCACCAGGAACTGGGTCGCGAAATGGCCAACCGGATCGAGACCGATCTGGGCGAGGACATCGTCATTGAATCCCGTCCGCGCCTGGAAGGGCGTCAGATGGTGATGATGATCGCGCCGAAGAAGAAGACCTGAGGCCTGACGGGCTGCCTTCCGGGGCGCCTGGCGGCTGAATGGAAAGGTGAAAGGACGCCGCTGGCGTCCTTTTGCCTTTGTGCGGGCGGCACGGCCGCCGGCGATGTGAAGACGGGCGTGAAAAGGGCAGCAGGGGCTGGTGATGGTCCCGATTTGCCTGTATCATGCCCGGCTCGACCCACCCAGGACGGGTCGTACGCCGATCATGGCAGGATGGAAAGAGCGGCCCAGGCCGCCGCCAGATCAGTCAGAAACCAGGGTCATATCCCATCAAGGACATTGCAATGCCCAAGATCAAGACCAACCGGGCAGCGGCCAAGCGTTTCCGCAAGACCGCCTCGGGCAAGTACAAGTGCGGCCACGCCAACCGTAGCCACATCCTCACGAAGAAAGCGACCAAGCGTAAGCGTAATCTGCGTCAGACGGGCCATGTCCGTGCAGAAGACGCCGGCCGTCTGGACCGCATGCTCCCTTACCTCTGAGGAACTGAAAAATGGCACGAGTTAAGCGTGGCGTACAGGCGCGTCGCCGCCACAAGAAAATTCTGGATCTCGCCAAGGGCTATTACAACGCCCGTCGCAAGGTCTTCCGCGTTGCCAAGCAGGCGGTCATCAAGGCACAGCAGTACGCCTACATCGGCCGTAAGCAGAAGAAGCGCAACTTCCGTTCGCTGTGGATCACCCGCATCAATGCGGCTGCCCGCATCAATGGTCTGAGCTACAGCCGCTTCATGAACGGTCTGCTGAAGGCCGGCATCACCCTGGATCGCAAGGTCCTGGCTGACATCGCCGTGCACGACGCAGCCGGCTTTACCGCACTGGCCGAAAAGGCCAAGGGCGCGCTGGCGGCATAAGTCCTTCCCGATGCCGTAACCGTTCCTCGGAACGGTGTCAGGTCAAGGCAATGCATGGGGAAGGGCGCAAGTCCTTCCCCATTCTTTTTTGGGTCCCGGCGTGGCCACAGCGGCAGCGCGGGGACGGCGGTGGCGACAGGGGTCGGCCCTTCGCGTATCGCGATGGCAGATCGACTGGAGTTCCGGCCCCCCATGAGCGACATCCAATCCCTCACCACCCAGGCGCTGGCCGATGTGGCCGCCGCACAGAGCCCCGACGTGCTGGAACAGCTGCGCGTGGCCCTGCTTGGCAAGAGCGGCAGCATCACTTCGCAGCTCAAGCAGCTCGGCGCGTTGCCGGCTGACGAGCGCAAGGCTGCCGGTGAAGCCATCAACCAGGCCCGCGACGCGCTGAGTCACGCGCTGGGCGAGCGTAAGGCGGTATTGGAAGATGCCGCACTGGACGCGCGCCTGGCCGCCGAATCGATCGACATCACCCTGCCGGGCCGCAGCGCCGAGCGCGCTGGCCTGCATCCGATCACCCGCACCCTTGAGCGCATCACCGGCATCTTCGGCCGGCTGGGCTACGAGCTGTCGGAAGGGCCGGAGATCGAGGATGACTGGCACAACTTCGAGGCGCTGAACTTCCCGCCGCACCACCCGGCGCGCGCCATGCACGACACCTTCTACTTCGGCGACGGCCGTCTGCTGCGCACGCACACCTCCGGTGTGCAGGTGCGCTACATGGGCGACCACGCGCCGCCGCTGCGCATGATTGCCGCCGGCAAGGTGTACCGCAGCGACAGCGACCAGACCCATTCGCCGATGTTCCACCAGGTGGAAGGCCTGCTGGTCGATGAGCATTCGACCTTCGCCGACCTGAAGGGCACGCTGGCCGAGTTCGTGCGCGCGTTCTTCGAGCGCGATTTCGAAATGCGTTTCCGCCCCAGCTACTTCCCGTTCGTTGAACCCGGCGCGGAAGTGGACATCGCCTGGCAGCAGCCCGATGGCAGCACCCGCTGGCTGGAAGTGCTCGGCTGCGGCATGGTCCATCCGAACGTGCTGCGCAACGTCGGCATCGATCCGGAGCGCTACACCGGCTTTGCCTTCGGCATGGGCGTGGAGCGCTTCGCGATGCTGCGCTATGGCGTCAACGACCTGCGCGCGTTCTTCGAGAACGACGTGCGCTTCCTGAAACAGTTCGCGTAAACCACCAGGTAGCGCCGGGCCATGCCCGGCGGACTCAACAACGCAGGCCCAGGCGCATGCGCCGGGCCCACCAGGGTGACACCATGAAATTCTCCGAAAACTGGCTGCGCAGCCACGTCCCGACCACTGCATCGCGCGAAGAACTGAGCGCGGTGCTGACGGCCATCGGCCTGGAAGTGGAAGAAGTGACCGCGCTGGGCGAAGGCCTTGATCACGTGGTTGTGGCACGCATCGTCGAAGCGGTGCGCCACCCGGAAGCCGACCGCCTGCAGGTGTGCAGGGTCGATGCCGGGCAGGGCGAACTGCTGCAGATCGTCTGCGGTGCGCCTAACGCACGCCCGGGCCTGGTCGCGCCGCTGGCGATGGTCGGTGCGCAGATCGGTGAGCTGAAGATCAAGCCGGCCAAGCTGCGCGGCGTGGAGTCCAACGGCATGCTGTGCTCGGCCAAGGAGCTGGGCCTGGACAACGATGCCTCCGGCTTGCTGGAACTGCCGGACGACGCGCCGGTCGGCCAGACCCTGGTCGAGTACCTGAGCCTGCCGGACGCCAGCATCGAGATCAAGCTGACCCCGAACCGCGCCGACTGCTTCAGCCTGCGCGGTATCGCCTACGACGTCGCCGCGGCCACCCGCAGCGACGTGCTGGATTTCACCGCCGAGGCGATTCCCGCGGTCGGCAGCCGTGAGCTGGCCATCCAGCTCGATGCCGGCGCCGAGGCGCCGCGCTACCTCGGTCGTGTCATCGAAGGCGTCAACGCCGCCGCCAGGACGCCGCTGTGGATGGCCGAGCGCCTGCGCCGCAGTGGTGTGCGCCCGGTCTCGCTGCTGGTCGACATCACCCAGTACGTGATGCTGGAGCTGGGCCAGCCGATGCACGCCTATGACCTCGGTACTCTGCAGGGCAGCATCGCCGTGCGCCGTTCGCGCGCCGGCGAGAGCCTGAAGCTGCTGGACGGCCGCGATGCTGCGCTGGACGACAGCTTCCTGGTGATCACCGACGCCGATCGTGCGGTCGGTCTGGCCGGCCTGATGGGCGGCTTCGACACCCGAGTCACCGATACCACCACCGCCGTGTTCCTGGAGGCCGCGCACTTCGCGCCGGCCGCGATCATGGGCCGTGGCCGCAAGCTGGGCCTGCACACCGATGCCGGCCACCGCTTCGAGCGTGGTGTCGACCCGGCACTGCCGCGTACCGCCATCGAGTACGCCACCCGCCTGGTGCTGGACCTGGCCGGCGGTACCCCGGCGCCGGTCACCGAGGCCGTGCGCGCCGACGACCTGCCGAAGCCGGCGACGATCATGCTGCGTCGCGCCCGCATCACCCGCGTGCTCGGCATCACCATCGAAGACGCTGAGGTCGAGCGCATCCTGCGCGCGCTGGGCATGGACGTGGTTGCCACCGCCGACGGCTGGCAGGTCACGGCGCCGAGCCGCCGCTTCGACATCGCCATCGAAGAAGACCTGATCGAAGAGTTGGCCCGCATCCACGGCTACGAGCAGATTCCGACCACGCTGCCGGGCGGTGCCTCGCGCGTGGCGATGCCGAGCGAGACTCAGCTGGACGCGCTGAGCGTGCGTCGCCAGTTGGTCGCCCGTGATCAGCAGGAAACCGTCAACTTCGCCTTCGTCGACGATGCGCTGCTGACCCAGTGGCAGCTGCGCGACAACCTGGTGCCGCTGGCCAACCCGCTGTCGGCCGAACTGGCGGTGATGCGCCCGTCGCTGCTGCCGGGCCTGGTCGCCACGCTCGGTCGCAACGCTGCCCGCCAGCTGGGTCGCGTGCGCCTGTTCGAGATCGGCCGCGTGTTCGCCCAGCAGGTTGGTGATGGCCAGCCGGCACCGCTGGAAACCCCGCGCGTGGCCGCTGCGGTCTGCGGTGAAGCGCAGGCGGTGCAGTGGGGCCTGCCGACCCGCAAGGTCGATTTCCATGACCTGAAGGGCGACCTGGAATCGCTGGCCGCCGCCAGTGGCGCGGTCCTGGAGTTCCGCCCCTCGGACCGTGCCTACGGTCACCCGGCGCGTTCGGCCGAGGTGTTCCGCGACGGCGTGGCGATCGGCTGGATCGGCCAGATCCACCCGCGCCTGGCCAAGGCGATGGACATCGAAGCCGACGTCTATGCCTTTGAACTGGACCTGGAGCCGCTGTCCGCCCGCCGCCTGCCGCGTGCCGGCGAGCTGTCGCGCTTCCCCGCAGTGCGCCGCGACCTGGCGTTCCTGGTGCCTGAGCAGGTGGCCTGGGCCGAGCTGGCGGCGACTGTCCGCCAGGCTGCCGGTCCACTGCTGCGCGACCTGAACCTGTTCGACCGCTATGTCGGGCAGGGCGTCGAGCCGGGATTCAAGAGTCTCGCTATGGGCTTGATTTTGCAGGACAAGTCGCGCACTCTGACGGACCGCGACGTGGATGCGGTAGTGGCCGAGGCGGTCACTGCCATCGAGCGTGAACACCACGCCCGGATCCGCGGCTGAGCGGGCAGCACTCGGGGGTAGCAGGCAATGGCATTGACCAAGGCGGAGATGGCGGAAAAGCTGTTCGACGAAGTCGGTCTGAACAAGCGGGAAGCCAAGGAATTCGTCGACGCGTTTTTCGATGTGCTGCGTGAAGCATTGGAACAGGGACGTCAGGTGAAGCTGTCGGGCTTCGGCAATTTCGATCTGCGGCGCAAGAACCAGCGCCCGGGTCGCAACCCCAAGACCGGCGAGGAAATTCCGATTTCCGCCCGTACGGTGGTCACCTTCCGTCCGGGCCAGAAGCTCAAGGAGAGGGTGGAAGCTTATGCTGGATCCGGGCAGTAACCGCGAACTACCGCCGATCCCGGCCAAGCGCTACTTCACCATCGGTGAGGTCAGCGAGCTGTGCGACGTCAAGCCGCACGTCCTGCGCTACTGGGAAACCGAGTTTCCCAGCCTTGAGCCGGCCAAGCGCCGAGGCAACCGCCGCTACTACCAGCGCCACGACGTGCTGATGGTGCGGCAGATCCGCAGCCTGCTGTACGAACAGGGCTACACCATCGGTGGTGCACGCCTGCGTCTGGATGGCCCCGATGCCCGCGAGGAATCGGCGCTGAGCAACCAGATCATCAAGCAGGTGCGCATGGAGCTGGAAGAAGTGCTGCAGTTGCTGCGCCGCTGACCCCATTTCCATCGTAATCCGCTATACTTCACGGCCCGCTGCACTGGCGGGCACATCGCAGCATCAGTCGGGGCGTAGCGCAGCCTGGTAGCGCATCTGCCTGGGGGGCAGAGGGTCGTCGGTTCGAATCCGGCCGTCCCGACCACTGTGATGAATCAAGAAGCCTGCGCAGCAATGCGTGGGCTTTTTTGTGCGTGCGGCAGAGCCGATCATGCACCCGCGAAGCGGTAGATCAGCTCCGCGTCGCCTTCGTCCAATCCGTGCACGATGCCGCTGTCGATGAAGCCCGACGCAGCGAGTAGGCGCTGCATGCCGATGTTTGAGGCATTGGTCGAGGTGAACAGTTTGCGCCGGCCGTGTAGTGCGATGGCCTGGCGCAGCAGTGCGGTACCGATGCCCTGGCCGCGCTGTGCGTGCGCCACCATCAGCATTTCGACGAAGGCTTCGCCGAAGAAGTGGTGATGGATGACCAGGTAGCCGACGACCTTGCCGTTCTGCTCGGCAACCTGCACGCCGCCGCGTGCCAGCCAATCGCCGATCTGCAGGGCCCGGCCTGGATCGATGGCGGCCACGCTGTCGAGCGCAATCAAGGCATCGGCGTCCTGGATGCTGCCGTCACGCAGGTGTGCGGAGTGGGAAGTCCGGCTCATCGCGGGCGCAGCTGCAGCAACAAGCCGCCGCCCGACACAAAGCAGGCGAGCAGGACGGCGATCGACAGCGGCAGGTGGAATTCATCGCGACCGAACAGGGCAAACGCCAGATGGATCAGCGCCGTGCCAATACCGAGTGCGCCACAAACCAGCGCATGGCCGCGCGCCGACGATGTGCCCAGCAGGGTCTGGCGATAACCCCAAAGCACGAAGCCGATCGCAAGCAGGTTGAACAGCAGGAAGCCCTGGATGCCGCCGGGCACATGGAACATGGCCCATTCCTGCCAGAACGCAGCGTCGATCTGATGCAGGATCAACGCCAACAGCGTCGCCAGATACCACCGTTCCATGTCGCGCTCCCTGCCATGTACAGGCCATAGTCTATCGGCTCTGTCCCGCACGCATGCCTACTCGCCGCAGCCAGCGCGTGCTCGGCAGTCAATACACCCGGAACTCGGCACGGCAACCGTCGCTGACCCACACGCCGCGGCGGTCCCAGCCCCAGTTGCGATCCTCGATGCAGGTCGTCACCGACTTCTGTTTGACCAGGCGCACGTCGCGACGAACACGGATGCGGCATTCCTTTTCCTTCTTTTCATAGGACTCGCAGACCAGGCGTTCGCCGTCATCGTCGCGGTCCCGGCCGCGCCCGGGCCAGCGTCCGCGCCCGTAGCCGTCGGCGACGAACTCGGCGCGGCAGCCGTCGGTCACCCACAGCATGCGACGGCTCTGGCCCCAATTCCTGTCCTCGACGCAGCGGGTGACCGAGAGCTGCTTTGCCAGGCGCATGCGGCCCTCGATCGGGCACTGCTGGGTCTTGTTGAACTGGGATTCGCAGCGCAGCACGGGAATGTGATCGGCGTCGTAGTCCTGGGCGGCCACGGCAGTAGCGGCCAACAACAGGGCAAGGGCGGTACCGGCGATCGGCAGCAGCAGGCGATGGGTCATGGGGAGTCTCGGGTGGGGAACGGGCGGCAAGAATGGCCCAGCCCGGGGCTGCCGGAACGGATCGTTCCGGCGATGGCTCAGTGGGGATTTAGTAGTGCGCACGAGCCCATGCAGGGGCTTACATCCCGTATCATCGCTGCACATCCGATCGCATCGGTTTACACCCTCTTACATGTCTCCCACGCCGGTCGGCACAGCCTGTGGCTGTTGTCACTGGCATGCGGCCGGCGCGTGGAGGACGATGCGCGGACCACGACGACCACAGGGGGTTGCGTTGATCAGCAGTACCGTCATTCATCGCTCGGCCGACGCAGGTGGCGCCGAGGTGCGAGTCCTGGACACCACGTTCAAGGGCAAGCATGTGTTCATTGCCTGGGGCCTGCGCGGGCCGGAACTGACCCGCAGCGCGGACCCGGCTGCCACCGTGGCCGCACGCAAGGCGCTGCACGCGGTTGCCGGCCACAGCGAGGGGCCGCGCAGCCCGGAAGTGTTCATCGCCAACCAGTCAGCGGTGGCGATCACGGTCTATCGCCTGCTTACCGAGGCGCGCTCCGGCGATGCCATCTTCTTCCTGTGCGATTCACAGGCGGTGGTCGAGTGGCTGATCACCGCGCTGGAAGTGCAGGGCGCGGACTGATTCCGCGCTGCATCGCAGGCAGGATCAGGCCAGTGCCGCGTCCACCGCGGCCCGCGCATGCAGGGTGGTGGTGTCGAACAGCGGCACTGCGCTGTCCTCGTCGCGCACCAGCAGCATGATCTCGGTGCAGCCGAGGATGATCGCTTCGGCACCGCGTTCGACCAGGCGTGCGATCACGTCGACATAGACCTGTCGCGAGCGATCACTGACCACGCCGGCGATCAGTTCCTGGTAGATGATGTCGTGCACGCTGCGACGATCATCGGCATCTGGGACCAGTACCTCCAGGCCGAAGCGATCCTGCAGCCGGCCGCGGTAGAAGTCCTGTTCCATGGTGAAGGCGGTGCCGAGCAGGCCCACCCTGCGCATGCCCGACTGCACGATGGCCTGAGCGGTGGGGTCGGCGATATGCAGCAGCGGCAGTGGGCAGACCGCCTCGATGCGGTCGGCCAGCTTGTGCATGGTGTTGGTGCAGATCAACAGCAGATCGGCGCCACCGGCCTGCAGGCGCCGTGCAGCGTCGGCCATATGGTCGCCCAGCGCATTCCAGTCGCCTTCATGCTGCAGCTGCTTGATGTCGGCGAAGTCCACCGACCACAGCAGCAGCTGCGCCGAATGTGCGCCACCGAGGCGCTGCCGCACGTCCTCGTTGATGAGCCGGTAATACTGCGCCGAGCTTTCCCAGCTCATGCCGCCGATCAGGCCAAGGGTCTTCATGCACAGCTCCATGCCGGGGAGCCGTCATTGCAGCACAGCCGATGCGGGAGTTGCACTACACATTAGTGGCTGCTAATGTGTTTGTCATGATCGAGAACGCCCTCTTCAAAGCGCTGGCCGACCCCACCCGCCGCCACATCTTCGAAAAGCTGGCCGAGGGCGGGCAGCATGCCAGCGCGCTGCGCGAGGGCATGGCGATCAGCCAGTCTGCGATGTCCCAGCACCTGGCGGTGCTGCGCGATGCCGGGCTGGTGAGCGAACAGCGCCAAGGCCGCTTTGTCCACTACCAGGTCGATCCGCGCGGGCTGGCGCACATCGGCAACTGGCTGCAGCGCTACCGGGCCTACTGGCCCGCGCGGATGGATGCCTTGCAGGATCTGCTGAAGGAGATGGACTGATGGACGATGTTCTGCACGAAGCGGCTCCCGCGTTGGTGATGGAGCAGTGGCTGCCAGCGCCACCGGAACGGGTCTGGCGTGCACTGTTCGATCCGGCACTTCGTGAGCGCTGGTTGCCGGCGGCCGATCTTGCCGATCCGCAGCCCTGCCTGTGCGAGGAGGGGCGGGAGCTGGGGTTTCGCCTGCGCGATGCGCAGCCTCCGCATCTGCACAGCCTGGTGTGTTTCCAGCTGCGCGCGGATGACGGTGGGGGGACGGTGCTGACCATCGTGCATCGGCTCACCGACCTGCGCGCGTTGCTGCCGTTGGCCGCCAACGACGATCATCGCACCATGATGCGCGCGGCCTGAGGCGGCGCCTGGATCAAACGCAACAGGGAGCAGGCACATGCGGGACAGAATGCAGCTGATACCGATGGTGGTGGAACGCAGCGAGCGCGGTGAGCGCTCCTATGACATCTACTCGCGGCTCCTGCGTGAGCGCATCATCTTTCTCAACGGCGAAGTCGATGACACTGTGTCGGCGCTGGTCTGCGCGCAGCTGCTGTTCCTGGAATCGGAAAACCCGGAGAAGCCGATCCATCTGTACATCAACTCGCCGGGTGGGGTGATCTCCAGCGGCCTGGCGATGTACGACACCATGCAATACATCGCGGCCCCGGTGCATACGCTGTGCATGGGCACCGCGCGGTCGATGGGTTCGTTCCTGCTGATGGCCGGCGAGCCCGGTCACCGCGCGGCGTTGGCCAATGCCAGCCTGCATGTGCACCAGCCGCTGGGCGGGGTGCAGGGCCAGGCGTCGGACATCTTCATCCACGCCGAGGAAATGCAGCGCACCAAGCAGCGCATCACCCGGCTGTATGCGCAGCATTGCGGACGCAGTGTCGGGGAGGTCGAGCAGACCCTGGACCGCGATCGTTTCATGAGTGCCGAGCAGGCATGCGAATGGGGCTTGATCGACCAGGTACTGTTACGGCGCGACGCGCTCGCGGCCTGAGCCTGCCTCTGTAACCACCGCATCCATGCTGCGCTGTGTGTGCCGCGCCAGGCCGGCGCACTCTATGCTGGTGGGATCTTCTGAAGTGGATGTCCGATATGGCCCTGCATACCTGGTGGTGGTTCCTCGCCACGGTGTTCGTTCTGTGTGGTACGCCGGGGCCGAACATGCTGCATATCCTCGGTCGCAGCGTCGGGCTCGGCTTTCGCGGCAGCGTGCCGGCGATGGCTGGCTGCCTGCTGGCGATGCTGCTGGTGCTGGCGGCCTCCGCAGCAGGCCTGAGTGCGCTGCTGCATTCCTCGCCGATGCTGTTTGAGGTGCTGCGCTATCTTGGCGTGGCCTATCTGGCCTGGCTGGGCCTGAAGGCATGGCGTGACAGTTGCCGGCCGGCACCACCGGTGACGGTCGATGCCGCGCTGCCGATTGCGGCGTCGCTGGGCGCGTGGAAGGTGTTCCGTGGTGGCCTTCTGGTGGGCCTGAGCAATCCCAAGCTGCTGCTGTTCGCTGCGGCGTTCCTGCCGCAGTTCGTCGACCCGTCGCGTGGCCAGGCGCTGCAGTACAGCGTGCTGGTTGCCACCTTCGCTGCCTGCGAGTTGTTCTGGTACGTGATGTATGCCGCCGGTGGCCATGGCCTGCGCCGTTGGTTGGCCAAACCTTTCGCGCGGCGCTGGTTCGAGCGGCTGGTGGGCAGCGTGTTCCTGGCCTTCGCGGTGGCCCTGCTGCGTTTCCGCCCGCGCTGATTCACGCCGCGCACGCGGCCTGTTCACGACTGCCGCATCGGCTACGCCCTAGCCTGATCATCCAGTACGCAGTCCCCACGGGGAAAGGTTTGACATGATCAAGTGGGCCATCATCTTCGCCATCATCGGCGTCATTGCGGGCGTGCTCGGCTTCGGCGGCATTGCTGGCGCCGCGGTCGGCATCGCCAAGTTCCTGTTCTGGGCCGGCATCATCATCGCCGTGGTGCTGTTCCTGCTCGGCATGACCGTAGCGAAGAAGGTCAGCTAGCGTTGACCGCGCAGCAGTGTGCTCAGTGTGCGCTGCTGTGCGAGAAAAGGTTGATCACCAGCACGCCGGCACAGATCAGCCCGATGCCGATCAGCGCCGGTGCATCCAGGCGCTGCTTGAAGACTACCAGCCCGATCAGCGAGATCAGCACGATGCCGACACCGGACCAGATCGCATAGGCGATGCCGGTCGGGATCGACTTCATCGTCACTGACAGCAGGTAGAAGCACAGGCCGTAACCGACCAATGCGCCCAGTGTCGGTGCCAGACGGCTCATGCCATCGGACGCCTTCAGCAGCGAGGTGGCGATCACTTCCAGCACGATCGCAGCGGCGAGATAGGCGTAGGGGTTCATTACAGGCTCCGGCTCACAACGGGTCGCACAGCTTCAGGGCCTGCTCGGCCATGGCCAGGGCGTTGAGGCGCTCCTCTTCATCCAGCGGCCGGCCATAGGCGGTGGCCCAGTAGCCGTCGGCGGCACAGCGCGCGGCATACAACCGTGCGTCGTTGGCTTCGTCGGGGAATTCGGCCAGCATCGCGCGCTTCCAGGTGCGCCAGTGCGCCAGTAGGGCCGGTTCCATCAGATTGCCGAGGGTCAGGCCGATGTCGTTGTCTTCTTCCTGCTGCAGCAAGTGCTCGAAGTTGGCCTGCACATAGGCACGGCTGAAGCAGCCATGGCCAGGTGCGTTCTGCAGCAGCAGGGCGCGCACGCGTGCTTCGAATTCGCCAATAAGTGCGCCGATGGCTTCATCCACCAGTGCCTGCTTGCTGCTGAAATGATGGAACAGCGCACCCTTGCTGACACCGGCGGCCTGCGCGACGTCCTGCACGGTCAGCGCGGCCAGGCCATGACGGCCGATCACTTCAATGGTTGCCTGCAGCAATGACTGGCGCACGCTGTCGGGCGCCTTGCGGCGCGAACGGGAGGGGGATGCGGACATGGCGGGAAGAAACCGACTGGACGGTACGATTGTAACGCAGGCCCGTGGCGGTACCGCGCTGCCGGCCAGGGCCGGCAGCGGAACCGTCATGCGTCGATGCGGGCAAAACGCGGCTGCGGTCCGTGTTCGCCCGGTACCTGTTCGACGAACATGGCGTACGGGCGCACCCACAGGCCACCTTCGCCATAGAGCGCGCGATACAGCACCAGTGGCTCCAGCGTCTCGCTGCTGCGGACGATATCGAGCACTTCGTACTCGCCGCCCTTGAAGTGGCGGTAGCGACCCGGGCCCAGGGTGGGTAGCGGGCTCAGCTCAGCCATGGTGTGCGCGCCTCACTTTCGTGCCGGGCTGGCCGGCTTCGCGCAGTACGCATCAATGGCCTCGGCGGTATTGGCAAGGCCCTGGGCTTGTGCCAGTTCCCACGGACGCTCGCAGCGCTGGCTGTGTTCGCACCACTGGTAGCCGGCCGAGCCGATGCAGCCGTGGGCGTCGCGGTCACCGCCGACCATCGGTGTGGCCGGCGCAGCCGCTGCCGCGTCAGCGCGCGCAGCTACCTTGTCCTGGCTCGCGCAGGCGGTCAGGAGCATCAGGAGGGGAATCAGGAGAAACGCTTTCATCGGGCCGGCTCCGTGCCTAAAGCGACAGTGTCTGTCGCAAATAACCCTTCAGCAAGCGCTCTCTACACGACGGCGCGGATCAGTTCCTCGATCAGCACCAGATAGCAAGCCACGAAGTAGAACTTCAGAAGCGTTGAACGCTGCTGGAAAAAGAAGGTGCGCATGTGGAAGGGGCCCCTGTTGGTGACAGTAGTGTGAAGCCGTGCTGACTCCGTGACAAGGATCACGAAATGAATTCGGTAAACGGACTCAGCGATGTGAGGGCAGGGGGTGGCCGACCGAATGACGAGGCGTTTTCGTACAAATCTGATAGGCCTCTCCTGAGGCGCTGGCTAGCCTGACGGGGTACTGGCGGCGGAACCCGCCGACGAATCTTCGAACCCACAGGAGGCTTCCATGGTCTTTACTGTCCGATGCAACACCCAGCACTGGTCCGTGCTGGACCCGCACGCGGATGATGCCGCCCGCTATGCGCGCGGTGCCGACGCGTTCGACGCCGCCGCCGCACTGGCGCTGGAGCACCACCGTCGTACCGGCCAGCCCAGCCGGGTACGGGTCGAGGCGCTCGGAAATGCCGTGGACGCGCTCATCGTCGGGTGACGCGCTGCCGACGGTGGCGCGGTCAGCCACGGTTGGGTTGTTTGAATGGGGAAAGAACCGTCGTTGCACGCCCCCTGTGCGCCGCGTCGGGAATCACTGATGCTTGCGCCATCGTATTCATCTGGAGATATCGATGGGCAAGGCACTCCCCTGGCGCACCCTGGCCTGCACCCTGTTGCCGATGCTGGCAGCCGCCGGTGGCGCACAGGCACAGAGCTATGGCTACGGTTATGACGATGATCGCTATGGCGGTCGCGAAGGCAGCGGCATCGTGCGCTGCGAGTCGATCAAGAACCGCAGCAATGAGTGCCGCCTGGAAGGCCGGGCGCGGATGATCCGCCAGTTGTCGGGTTCGCCGTGTGTCGAGGGTGAGACCTGGGGGCAGTCGCGCTACGGGGTCTGGGTCACCCAGGGCTGCCGTGCCGAGTTTGTCGGTGAATACCGCCGCGGTGGTGGCTGGGGCAATGGGGGCGGTTGGGGTAATGGCAACGGCAACGGTTGGGGTGGTGGCGAGGTCGTCACCTGTCATTCCAACGGCCACCGCCAGGAGTACTGCGAAGCCCGCATCCGCCGTGGCGTGCGCATGGTCCGCCAGGATTCGCGCAGCGCCTGCATCGAAGGCCAGACCTGGGGTTGGGACCGTCGCGGCATCTGGGTCAGCAACGGCTGCCGGGCGCAGTTCCAGGTGAACTGAGCGTCCCCCTCGAAAATCAGAATAATCTGATACAGCTCACATTTTGAACAACGTATCTTCTGCGATCAGGGCGCCCTCGGGTGTCCCTGATCTGCAACGACAGTCCGTGCCGGTATCGGCTCGGTCGTACGCCAACGTCGATACGCTGCCTCAAGGAGTGAGCCGCATGTTGATCCGCCTGCAATGCGAACAGCGCCAATGGCGCGTGCTGCACCCGGACAGGCCGGAGCCGATCGAGTTCCGCGATGGCGCCCGTGCCTACGATTTCGCCGAAACCCTCGCACGCCTGCACTTTGTCGATACCGGGCAGCGTGCGGCGGTGCGCGTGGAGGCCAGTGGTGCCTTCGTGGAGGCGGTCAGCTACGGCTGACGGCCGGGGCGCGTTTTCGGGGTTCCGCCATCCACGCATGGCGTGGATCCACTGGGTGGTGCTGACCGGCCTCAGCCGGCCGCGCTCAGCGGCGGGGTGCCGGTTGCCAGTTGCGGCCAGCGCTTGAGCACTGCCGCGCGGATGCCGGCGGCATCAATACCGGCTTCAGCCAGCAGGTCCTCGCGGCTGGCGTGGTGCTGGTAGCTGTCGGGCAGGCCCAGGTGCAGGATCGGGCGCAGCACGCCCTCGGCATTGAGCAGCTCGCCGACACCGGAACCGGCACCACCGGCCACCACGTTGTCTTCGATCGTCACCAGGCCCTCGTGCTGGGCGGCGACAGCCAGCACCAGCTCGCGGTCAAGCGGCTTGATGAAGCGCATGTTGACCACGCTCAGGCCCAGTTCGCGGCCGACCTGTTCGGCCGCGGCGACGGTGCTGCCGAAGGCCAGCAGGGCAATACGGCTGCCCTGCAGGCGCAGCTCGCCCTTGCCGATCGGCAGCGTGGACAGGTCGCTGCCGGCGGCCACGCCGGTGCCGGTACCACGCGGGTAGCGCACGGCGGCCGGGCCCGGGTGCTGCAGGCCGGTGCTGAGCATCTGCCGGCACTCGGCTTCATTGGACGGTGCCATCACCACCAGGTTCGGCACGCAGCGCAGGAAGCTCAGGTCGAGGTTGCCGGCGTGGGTTGCGCCGTCCGGGCCGACCACGCCGGCGCGATCGATCGCAAACAGCACGTCCAGGTCCTGGATCGCCACGTCGTGCACCAGCTGGTCGTACGCGCGCTGCAGGAAGGTGGAATAGATCGCCACCACCGGCTTGCCACCCTGGGTAGCCATGCCGGCGGCGAGGGTAACCGCGTGCTGCTCGGCGATCGCCACGTCGAAATAGCGCTGCGGGTATTCCTTGCTGAAACGCACCAGGCCGGAGCCTTCGCGCATCGCCGGGGTGATGCCGTACAGGTGCGGCTCGACGGCGGCGGCATCGCACAGCCAGTCGCTGAATACATCGGTGTAGGTCGGCTTCTTGGCACCGGCCTTGGCTACCAGCCCCTTGTCCGGATCGAACGGGCCCACCGCGTGGTAACCGATCTGGTCGCCTTCGGCCGGCTCGTAGCCCTTGCCCTTGGTGGTCATCACGTGCAGCAGCTTCGGGCCCTTGGAGGCGCGCAGCGTCTTCAGCGCGGACAGCAGCGCCGGCAGGTCATGGCCGTCGATCGGGCCGGTGTAGTGGAAGCCCATTTCCTCGAACATCGTGGACGGCACGAACATGCCCTTCCAGTGTTCTTCCCAGCGCTTCACGAAGCGCGCGGGATTGTTCTTCTTGTCGCCCAGGATCTTCTTGCCGCCTTCGCGCAGTGCGTTGAGCGTGCGGCTGCCGGTGGCGCGGCCCAGCATCTTGGTCAGGCCGCCAACCGCTTCGGAGATCGACATGTTGTTGTCGTTGAGGATCACCAGCAGGTTCGGCTCGGGCTCCATGCCACCGGCGTGCATCAGCGCCTCGAACGCCATGCCGGCGGTCATCGCGCCGTCACCGATCACCGCCACGACCTTGCGGTCGTCGCCTTCGGACTGGCGGGCGATGGCCATGCCGAGCGCGGCCGAGATCGAGGTCGAAGAGTGGCCAACGCCGAAGGTGTCGTATTCGCTTTCCTCGCGCTTCGGGAACGGCGCGACGCCGTCCTTCTGCTTGACGGTATGGATCTCGTCGCGGCGACCGGTCAGGATCTTGTGCGGATAGGTCTGGTGACCGACGTCCCAGACCAGCTGATCGACCGGGGTCTGGTACAGGTAGTGCAGGGCCACGGTGAGTTCGATCACGCCCAGGCCGGCGGCGAAGTGGCCGCCGCTCTTGCCCACCGATTCGATCAGGTAGGCGCGCAGTTCATCGGCGACCGCCGTCAATTCGGATTCGTCGAACGTGCGCAGGTCATCCGGTGTCTGGATGCGCGCGAGGCGGGGATAGCGGGCAGAGTCGATCATCATGTTCGCACTTGTTCTGAACGCCCATTTTCGCCCTCAAACGGGGGTGGGGCAAGCAAACGCCGCCGTCCGTGACAGGACGGTGAGGGTTGCATTTTCGGCGATTCAGGTGCTCAGTTTTGACCGCTTGGGCAATTGCGCCTTCAGGAAGGCCATCTGGTCGGCCAGGATGTTGCGGTTGGACAGGATCAGGTGCTCGATCCAGCTGGGCCGGTAGGGCACCGCCAGCAGTGGCATGCCGGCCTGCTGGGGCGTGCGGTCGCTCTTGCGCGAGTTGCAGTGGAAGCAGGCGGTGACCACGTTTTCCCAGCAGTCCAGGCCGCCCTTGGACAGCGGCATGACGTGGTCGCGGGTGAGCGTGGGGCGGCCGAACTGCTGGCCGCAATACATGCACAGGTGGGCGTCGCGGGCGAACAGGGCCGGGTTGGTCAGGTTCGGTGTGGGATCGATCGCGCGGGAGCGGGCATGGCCACGCGCGGCGATGATGGGGTGCAGGTCCATCCCGCTCTGCAGGCCGCTGAAGCGGTTGATGCCGCCGTGGATGTGCAGGCAGGGGTCGCCGAGTGTCCAGGCCACCGCTTCGCGGGCGTAGAGGCAGGCGGCATCCTGCCAGGTGATCCAGTCCAGTACGCGTCCGTGGGCATCAAGCGAGAGCAGCCGGACCGAACCGGGGCGATGCAGCGTCGTGGCGTTGGGCGATGCTTCGGCGCCCGGAGCAGAAATCGGGGCTCCGGCTTCGATCAGACCCAAGCGTGTAGTGTCTGTCTCCATCGGGAGAACAGCTTATACCTGAATCATTGCGATTTGGGTATCGCCTGGAGGGCGATACCCAAATCGCAAGATTCAGGTCCGCGCATTCCTCCTATCCCCCGCACCTGTCGGTGCGCCCCCCCTTAACAAAGGGGGGGCTTTTCTCCAGATGGATTTCGGTGGTTTCCATCCACGCGTGGCGTGGATCTACCGTGTCGACCAAGGTCGACACCCACCAGCAGCAGAAATCTGTCGAGGGCGGGGTGGGTCCGGTTGCGGGGGCGTGAGCCGCATGGATGCGGCGACCGAGCTTACATGGACGTACTTGCAGCGCCCCCCGCAATTGGACCCACCTCGCCACCCCGCAGGAAGCCAGCTCTTGCCGTTGCTGTTGCGGTGGCCGGCCAGCGGCCGGCACTACCGCGGGTGCCGGGCGCCGCCCGGCTCAGGCGCCGAAGCGCTCGTCGTCCATCGCCATCAGCGGGGCGGCGCCGGCCTGGATCGCGGCGGCGTGGCTGAGCGTGCGCGGCAACACGCGGGCGAAGTAGAACCGTGCGGTCTCGCGCTTGCCCTGGGCGAAGGCGGCGCCATGCGCGCTGGCATCGGCGGCGGCCACGCTGCGGGCCCACCAGTAGGCCAGCACCACGTAACCCGAATAGAACAGGTAGTCGTAGCTGGCCGCGCCGAGTTCGTCCGGATTGGCGGCCGAGCGCTGCAGCACATCCATGGTCAGCTTGCCCCATTCGGCGGCCTTGGCGCGCAGCGGGCCGATGAACTCGGCCAGCGCTTCGTTGCCCTCGTTGGCCTTGGCGAACGCCTCGATCTCGGCCAGCATCAGCTTCAGGCCGGCGCCCTGACTGGAGGCGGTCTTGCGGCCGATCAGGTCCAGCGCCTGGATGCCGGTGGTGCCTTCATACAGCGTGGTGATGCGCGCATCGCGGGCCAACTGCTCCATGCCGTGTTCGCGGATGTAGCCGTGGCCGCCGAAGCACTGCAGGGCGTTGTAGGTGTTCTCGATACCCCATTCGGTCTGGCAGGCCTTGGAGATCGGGGTCAGGAAGCTCACCAGGGTGTCGGCGCGCTCACGCTCGGCGGCATCGTCGGCGTGGTGGGCGACGTCGATCAGGGTGGCCGCGTGCAGTGCCAGCAGACGGCTGCCTTCGACCAGCGACTTGATCGTCAGCAGCATGCGGCGCACGTCCGGGTGCACCAGGATCGGGTCGGCCGGCTTGTCCGGGAATTTGGCGCCGCTGAGCGAACGCGACTGCAGGCGCTCGCGGCTGTATTTCAGCGCGTTCTGGTAGGCGCGCTCGGACAGGCCGATACCCTGCAGGCCGACGCCCAGGCGCGCAGTGTTCATCATGGTGAACATGGCCTGCAGGCCCTTGTGCGGCTGGCCGACCAGGTAGCCCTGCGCACCATCGAAGTTCATCACGCAGGTGACCGAACCCTTGATGCCCATCTTGTGCTCGATCGAGCCGCAGCGCAGCGCGTTGCGCTCGCCGACATTGCCATCGCGGTCGACCTTGAATTTCGGGGTGACGAACAGCGAGATGCCCTTCGCACCCGGGGGCGCGTCAGGCAGCTTGGCCAGCACCAGGTGCACGATGTTGCCGGTCAGGTCGTGCTCGCCGGCGGTGATGAAGATCTTGGTGCCGGTGATCGAATAGCTGCCGTCGGCATTCGGCTCGGCCTTGGTCTTGAGCAGGCCCAGGTCGGTGCCGCAATGCGGTTCGGTCAGGCACATGGTGCCGGTCCAGCGGCCCTCGATCAGTGGCTTCAGGAAGGCCTCGTGCTGCCACGCTTCGCCGTGCTGCTTCAGGGCTTCGATGGCGCCGTGCGAGAGCAGCGGGAAGTTGCCCCAGGCGAGGTTGGCGGCATTGATCATTTCGTTGAGCGGCACGCCCAGAGTGTGCGGCAGGCCCTGGCCGCCCAGCTCCGGTGCGGCGGTCAGGCCGGTCCAGCCGCCGTCCACGAACTGGTCATAGGCCTGCTTGAAGCCGGGCGGGGTGGTCACTTCGCCGCTGGCCTGGTCGAGCACGCAGCCGATCTCATCGCCGACGCTGTTGAGCGGTGCCAGCACGGTGGCGCTGAAACGGCCGGCTTCTTCCAGCACGGCATCGACCACGTCGGCGGTGGCGTCGGTGAAGCCCAGGCGGGCGAACAGGGGTTCGACCTTGAGCACGTCGTGCAGGCCGAAACGGAGGTCGGAAAGCGGGGCGGTGTAGCTGCTCATCAGGTACGTCTCGATCAGGGACAGGGGGAGCGGCGGCAGGCGCCGCGGCGGAAAGTGGAGTCAGCGCAGCACGCCGGGCAGGCCCGGGGCCTGGTTGAGGGTGCTGCGGCTGATGATGTCGAAGCTGCGCTGCTTCTTTTCCTGCGGCGTGGCCGCCACCGAACCCTTCAGGCCATAAGCGAGGGTGCGATTGCCGGCCAGTGCGTCGGCCACCACCAGGCGTGCGGCCGAGCTGGGCACGAGGTCGACATTGATGACGTCGGCCGAGGTGCCGCCGATGGAGATGCCGGGCTTGGCCTGCAGGGTGCCGGCTTCGGTGTCGCCGACGGTCAGGGCCAGGGAGACATCATCGAAGGTCATCGGCATCGAGCTGTAGTTCTGCAGGCGCAGGGCTACGGTCCAGTTGCCGTCGGCGCGCACGGTCAGTTGCTGCAGGCTGGCCGCCGGTTCCGAAACACGCTTGACGATGCCGTTGTTGCAGGCAACAAGGGCGAGGGTGCACAGGACGATCAAGGCGATACGGAAACGGTGGAGCATGGGCGCAGGTCCTCTGGAGGGGTGCGTTGGATAAGCATACTACGGCGTATGGTCGTTTGGATCGCCTGTGGCGACCCGTCGCAGAGGGTAGCGCGTGAAGATGGCGGCCGGGCGTGCGCGGCGCCGGATGGCGCGCGCGTGGTGCGCCGGATGCGGCGCGGTTCAGTCGGCGGGCGTGTCGCGAATCGGAGCCATCAGGCGCAGTGGGCCGAGGTCGTAGCCCATCGTCTCGGCTTTCTCTTTCAACTGTTCGAACCGGGCGCGATCCATTTCCGGCAGGCGCGAGAGGATCCACAGGTACTTACGGTCCGGCTCACCGACCAACGCCCACTGATAGTCCGGGTCCAGTGCCAGGACCCAGTAGTCCGCCCAGACCAGTGGCACCCAGCTCAGCCAGTCCGGCACGAAGCGCACCTGCAGTTGGCCGGGATGGCCGGCAACCGGGCGTGCCACGCCTTCAGCAACCACGCGTTCTCCGTCGCCGTTGCGGCAGGCATTGGTGACACTGATGCGGCCATCGCGGCGCAGCCCGTAGTTGGCGGTGATTTCGCCAACGCACTGCTTCTGGAACGACACCGGAAGATGCGCGATCTCGTGCCACTGGCCTGCGTAGCGATCGATGTCCAGCGTGTCGACTGCGCGTACCGGTTCGGCGGCGATCACCGGGGAGGCGGCCAGCAGCAGGCAGGCGAGCAGGGCGGGGCGAAGATGCATGGGCGGCTCCAAGCAGGAGTCTGGAGCGTAGGTGGCACGGCGCGCGGTGGTGTAAACGTTTCGTCAACCAGGCGGCGCTGGCCTGGCATGGATCCAGGCCTTGCGTGGATGGCAGATCGCAGACAAAAAAAGACCTGCATTTCTGCAGGTCTCTGAAGATGGTGGCCGAAGACGGAATCGAACCGCCGACACGGGGATTTTCAATCCCCTGCTCTACCAACTGAGCTACTCGGCCAAATTGTGCGGCAACCGTGATCAAATCCGGTTTCCGGAAAAAAAAGACCCGCATTTCTGCAGGCCTTCGAAAGTGGTGGCCGAAGACGGAATCGAACCGCCGACACGGGGATTTTCAATCCCCTGCTCTACCAACTGAGCTACTCGGCCACATGTTTCGTTGCAGCGAGGTCGCTGCCAAGGACGCGTATATTACGGAGGTCGGCTGCCTTCGGCAAGCGTTTTGCCAAGATTTCTTCACATTGCCGTCTGCGTGCTCGCAAGTGCTTGATCCTCCGTTCTGGGGCGGGGCGTGGCCAGTCGATCATCGTCTGCGGTGGAAATCAGCAGATCGCCGCGATCGCCAAAGCTGCAAGGGCAAGGGCTGCGCCGGACCCGCGCCGGTCCGGGCGATGGAACGCTGTTTTCGTGGCCGCCATCGGGGATGGCTGCGGCGTAGTGTCGGCACTCCTTTCCTGATGCTGGCAACAGCAGAGACCTGGTCATGTCCGATCCCTCGACCACCTCCCGCATCGTGCTTGCGTCGCGTCCGCAGGGGGCGCCAAGTGCAGCCAACTTCCGCCTGGAACAGGTTGCGTTGCCGTCATTGGCCGATGGCGATGTGCTGCTGCGCAACCGCTACCTGTCGCTGGACCCGTACATGCGTGGACGCATGGACGAGGGCCCCTCGTATGCCGCGCCGGTGGCGGTGGGCGCGGTGATGGAAGGGCAGACCGTGGCCGAGGTGCTGCAGTCCAATGCCGAGGGCGTAGCCACAGGTGAGCTGGTGCTGGCGCCCGGTGGCTGGCAGACCCACGCGGTGATGCCGGCCAAGGCGCTGGGGCGTCGGCTGGATCCGGCCGGCCTGCCGTTGAGTACGGCGCTGGGCGTGTATGGCATGCCCGGTTTCACCGCCTATTCCAGCCTGCATGAAATCGCCCGCCTGAAGCCGGGCGAGACGCTGGTGGTGGCCGCCGCGACCGGGCCGGTCGGCGCGACTGTGGCGCAGCTGGCGAAGCTGCAGGGCGCGCGCGTGGTCGCCATCGCCGGTGGCGAAGCCAAGCGTGCCTATCTGCAGACACTGGGCGTGGACGTGGCGCTGGATCATCGCGCCGCTGATTTCGCCGCGCAGCTGCGCGCGGCGGTGCCCAGGGGTATCGACGTGTATTTCGAGAACGTGGGCGGACACGTGCTGGATGCAGTGCTGCCGCTGCTCAACGACTTCGCCCGCATTCCGGTGTGCGGCACCATCGCCACCTACAACGAGCGGGGCGTCGAGCAGCCCGGCCCGGACCGGTTGCCCGCACTGTTCAGCCAGATCCTGCGCCAGCGCCTGACCGTGCGTGGTTTCATCGTGCACGACTTCAACCACCTGTGGCCGGACTTCGAACGCGAGATGCCGCAGTGGCTGCGCGACGGCCGCATCCAGTACCGCGAGGATGTGGTGGAAGGGCTGGAGAATGCACCGGAGGCGTTCTTCGGGCTGTTACAGGGGCGCAACTTCGGCAAGCTGGTGGTGAAGCTGGATTGAGGACTTGGCGGTGTGCCGACCAAGGTCGGCAGCTACCCGGTTGCATCAGCCGTTGGCTGCCTTTTCCCGGCGCAGCAGTTCACGCTTGCGGGCCACGCCCCAGGCGTAGCCGGACAGGTCGCCATCGCGGCGGACCACGCGGTGGCAGGGGACTGCCACCGCGAGCGGGTTGCTTGCGCATGCGCGTGCCACCGCACGGCTCGAGCGCGGCGCGCCGATGCGCGCGGCAACATCCGCATACGACGCGGTCTGCCCGCGCGGAATCTGCTGCAGCGCCTGCCACACCCGTTGCTGGAAGGCGGTGCCGCGGATATCCAGCGGCAGCGTGGCGCCTCGCGAAGGATCCTCGACCAGGCCTACGACCTGTGCCACTAGTTGCTCGTAGCCCTGGTCGGCGCCGACCAGTTCGGCCTGGCGGAAGCGTTGCTGCAATGACTGCAGCAGCGTCTCCGGATCGTCGCCGAGCAGGATCGCGACCACGCCGGTCCCGCTGCTGGCCACCAGCACGCTGCCCAGTGAACTTTCGGCAAGCGCGAAGTGGATGACTTCGCCGCGCCCCCCTGCGCGCCATTGCTTGGGCGTCATGCCCAGCAACTTCGGTGCGTTCTCGTAGAAGCGTCCACTGGAACCGAAGCCAGCATCGTGGAAGGCGTCGGTGATGCGTTCCTGTTGTTCCAGCCCGGTGCGCAGGCGGTCGGCGCGCAGCGCGGCGGCGTACTGCTTGGGGGTCAATCCGGTGGCCTGCTTGAACAGGCGATGCAGACGGGTCGGGCTGCAGCCGGCGATGTCCGCCAGTTCCTGCAGCGAGGGTTCGTCGAGGCTGGTCTGCAGGTGGCGGCAGACCCGTTCGACGCGGGCATCGAGGGTGGTGGCGGTACTGTCCATGGCCGGATTCTGGCACGTGCCGGTGCTGCGGAAACTCCGTTTCCTGCACTCATCTGTGAGGCCCGGAAACGGAGTGTTGGCGGGCCGAAGGCACGGCATCGTGGCGGCCACTTCACAACCGGTACCACGACCATGCGCCTGAACAACAAGATCGCTCTCATCACCGGTGCCAGTGCCGGCATCGGTCGCGCCAGCGCGCTGCGCTTCGCTGCCGAAGGAGCAAAGCTGGTGCTCAACGCACGGCGGCCGGAGCCGCTGCAGGGACTGGCCGAACAGATCCGCGCCGCTGGTGGCGAGGTGGTGGTGCATGCGGCGGATGTGGCTGATCCGGGCACGGCGCAGGCGCTGGTCGATCTGGCCCAGCAGTCCTTCGGTGGTCTGGACATCGCACTCAACAATGCCGGCATGCTCGGGCCCGGTGTGCCGGCCGCGGAGTTCCCGGTGAACGCCTGGCGCGAAGTGATGGCGACCAATCTGGATGCCGCCTTCCATGCGGCACGCGCGCAGTTGCCGGCATTGCTGGCACGCGGCGGTGGCTCGCTGGTGTTTGTCGGCACCTTTGTCGGCCACACCGTGGGCTTCCCGGGCATGGCGGCCTATGCGTCGAGCAAGGCCGGGCTGATCGGCCTGAGCCAGGTGATCGCCGCCGAATACGGGGCGCGTGGCGTGCGCAGCAACGTGCTGCTGCCCGGTGGCACCGATACCGAGATGGGGCGGCAGGCGGCGCCTACGGGCGATGCGCGTGATTTCGTGCGCTCGCTGCACGCACTCAAGCGCCTGGCCGAACCGGAAGAAATCGCCAATGCGGCGCTGTTCCTGGCCAGCGATGAAAGCAGTTTCGTCACCGGCAGCGCGATGCGCGTGGAGGGTGGAGTGTCGATCACCCGTACCTGAGCGCGGTTACGTGCGTGGTGAGTAGCGAATGCCGCTGCTGGCCATGAAGCCTTTCGGATCGAAACGGGCCCAGGCTTCGCCCCAGTCGAACCGGGCGTGGCCGCCGCTCAGCTTGCGACCCAACGCCGCGCCCAGCGTGCGGCGCATGAAGGCGACCTCGGCGTCGATCGCCACCTGGGTCGGCCAGCCGTCTTCCAACGTCGCACCAGGCAGACTGACGCCCATCGTCACCATGTCGAGCTGTTGCCCGTGGAAGCACAGGCTGATGCCAGCGGGCGCACCGCCCAGGCTGAGCCGGTGCAGGCTCAACCAGCGATAGCCGGTGCCGACATCACGCTCCCCACTTGCCAAGGTGGCAAAGGCGATGCGCGCTTCATCCAGTGAGAGGGTGGGGCAGATCAAGGCCGACATATTGCCGAGCCGGAGGCTGCCGTCGGTCGCATCGAAGATCATCGGCACGGCGTGTGCTGCGTGCTGGGCAGAAGAGGGCATGGTGCACCCGATATGCATAGTGCGTCGGATTCTGGATGTACCTTGCCGATGGCTGCAAGCCGCGGGCTGCACACAGCGTTCGCACCGGGCTGACCTTCGACTTACCCGATGCGCTCTAGCGTGGAGGCAGCGTCGGCCTCTGCCGACGAGGGAGTTTTCGATGAGCGAGCACGATAAAGATCACGGCGACCCGAAGCAGGGCGTGCAGGAAAGCCGCCAGGACAGGAAGCAGGACGACGTGGCCAAGCAGCGGCCGGGGCAGCGCGATCAACAGCTGCGCGATGCGCACTCGCGCAGCCCGCACCGCAAGGACGGCGGCGAGGAGCCGGCCTGAACCGGGATGCAGGAAAGAAAAAACCCGCAGATCACCAGGATCTGCGGGTTCTTCCGAATAGTGGTGGAGCCAAGGAGGATCGAACTCCTGACCTCGTCATTGCGAACGACGCGCTCTCCCAGCTGAGCTATGGCCCCACGGCAGGCTTTCAGTGTAGCGCTGCCTGTGGGGCTTGCCAAGCGGAGGGCAGGGTGGCGGTGTTAGGCCCCGCCACTGGCCCACCTGTTCAGGCCAGTGCCTGACGCAGCCGGGCCCCCGCGCGCTGTACAGCCACGTCCGCGGAGGCCGCTATTCCATGCAGATGGATGCAGGCATGGATCATCCCGGGCAACCGCTCCAGCGTGCACGCCACGTTCGCAGACTGCAGGCGCGCCGCGTAGTGCTCGGCCTCATCACGCAGCGGGTCGTGCTCGCAGCTGAGCACGGAAGCCGGTGCCAGGCCGGACAGGTCCGTTGCGTGGGCCGGCGAAGCGAGTGCAGGCGGCGGATCCATGTCACCCAGATAAGCCTGCCAGCAGCGCTGCATCAGTTCGGCGCTGAGGTAGTAGCCGCTGGCGTACTCGCGGTAGGAATCGCTGCCCATGCCGGCATCCAGCGCGGGGTACAGCAGCAACTGGTGGCGCGGCTGCGGCAGGCCGAGATCACGCAGCAGCAGGCAGCAGGCGGCAGCGAGATTGCCACCGGCACTGTCGCCCCCGATCGCCAGTCGTTGCGGGTCCAGGCCCAGGCCTGCGGCGTTGATCTGCAGCCACTGCCAGGCGTCAGCGACATCATGCAGCGGCACCGGGAACGGATGCTCCGGGGCCAGCCGGTAGCCGACCGCCACCACAACGCAACCACTGGCATTGGCCATCGCGCGGCAGGGACCGTCATAGACTGCCAGCGAACACTGGAACCAGCCGCCGCCATGCGCGAACAACAGGGCCGGCGCCGGTCCGTCAGGCAGCCCTTCGGGGGTATACAGGCGCACTTCCAGCGCCTGCCCGTCACGTGCGACCACGCTGTGTTCGATCACGTGTGCGACCGGCTGCACTGCACCCTGCAGCTGCGGCAGCGCGGTCTCGCTTATCGCGCGCAGTTCGCGCAGGTCCTCCGGTAGCGGATGTGCGGCGACCGCATCGACGAACTGCTGCAGTGTGGGTTCAAGCGGCATGACGCGCCTCCAGCAGGAACGGCAGCAGCTGTTCCAGGAACGCCTGCGGTGCTTCCTCCATGATGAAGTGGCCACAGCCCGGCACGATGCTGCCACGCAGGTCATCGGCGTGTGGTTGCAGGGTCAGCATCGGTGCATCGGCGGTGGCATGCTCGGCGCCGATCGCCAGCACCGGCATGGCCAGGCGGCGTTGCGCACGCAGCTGGTTCTGGCGGATCGTTTCCGGAATCGCTCGGTACCAGGCGAAGCCGGCGCGCAGTGCACCGGGCCGACTGTAAGCGGCAATGTAGGTATCGGCGGCAACAGCATCACGGCGGTATGACCAGCGGTCGAACATGAATTCCAGATAGGCGCGCTCGCGTCCGGTGATCAGTGCTTCCGGCAGGTCGGTCACCTGGTTGAACATGAAGTGCCAGAGGAAGATGTTGTCGGCCGGCGCAGCGAAGATGCCCGGCTCCGGCGCCAGCCCGGGGATGACCGCTTCGGTGACGGCCAGCTGCTGCACGGCCTGTGGTTGGTCGCTGGCCAGCGCATAGGCGATCCACATGCCGATGTCGTGGCCGACCACCTGGTAGCGTTCGTGACCCAGCGCCTGCATGGTCTGGTGCAGCACTGCGGCGGCACTGCCTGTGTCGTAGCCATGCACGGGGCGATCGGATTCTCCAATGCCAGGCGGATCGACCGCGATGGCCTCGAAACCGGCGGCTGCCAGCGCATGCAGCACATGGCGCCAGGCATACCAGGTCTGCGGCCAGCCAGGGATCAGCAGTACGGGCTGGCCGCTGCCTGCCGACACGCAATGCACGCGCTGGCCGTCGATACGCAGGTAGTGATGGCGCAGGGCATCGTCGCCGGCAGTGCCAGCGGAAGAAAGGGTGTTCATGGGGGTTGCTCCGTTGGGGCTCAGGCGATGCCGAGCATCTGCTGCATCTGTGCGGTGCTGATCGGCGCGCCGGCGAAGTCGTCGAAGATCTTGTCGGTGACCGGAATGATGTGGTCGCGGATGAAAGCGGCACCTTCGCGTGCACCGGCTTCCTGGTCCTTCAGGCAGCACTCCCATTCCAGCGTCGCCCAACCCTGGTAGTCGTACTGGGCCAGCTTGGAGAAGATCGACTTGAAGTCGACCTGGCCATCGCCCAGCGAGCGGAAACGGCCCGCCCGCTCGGTCCAGTCGGCGTAACCGCCGTAGATGCCCTGGCGCCCGCTGGGGCGGAATTCCGCGTCCTTGACATGGAACATGCGGATCAGTGGGTGGTAGATGTCCAGGTACTGCAGGTAGTCCAGCTGCTGTAGCACGAAGTGGCTGGGATCGAACAGGATGCGGCAGCGTTCATGCTGGCCGACACGCTCGAAGAAGCGCTCGAAGCTGGTGCCATCGTGCAGGTCTTCGCTGGGATGGATCTCGTAGCAGAGGTTGATGCCGTTGTCCTCGCAGGTATCGAGGATCGGCCGCCAGCGACGTGCCAGTTCATCGAAGGCTGCATCGATCAGGCCCGGCGGACGCTGCGGGAACGGGAACAGGTAGGGCCAGGCGAACGAGCCGGAGAAGGTGCCCATGTCCTGCAGGCCCAAGCGGCGCGACGCGCGGGCGGCCAGGTGCAGCTGCTGCTGTGCCCACTCGGTACGCGCCTGCGGATTGCCACGCAGCGCTTCGGGGGCGAAGCCGTCGCAGAGTTCATCGTAGGCCGGATGCACAGCCACCAGCTGGCCGAGGATGTGGGTGGTCAGTTCGCTGACCTGCAGGCCGTGCTCGGCCAGCGTGCCGCGGAGGTCGTCGCAGTAGTCCTGGCTGTCGGCGGCGGTGGACAGGTCGAACAGGCGTGCATCCCAGGCCGGAATCTGCAGCGCTTTGAAACCGTGGCCGGCCGCCCACGCGGCAATGCCGGCAAGCGAGTTGAACGGGGCCTGGTCGCCGGCGAACTGCGCCAGGTGCAGGCTGGGGCCCTTGAGGGTCTGCATGTGCTGCTCCAATTGTTGGTCGATCAACAAAGAATGGGCGCGACCATCGATGCGGTCAACACCCGCGTTACACTGCGCGCCTCAGAACGGCAGGCAGGCAGATGGCAGGGCGACCGCGCGAATTCGACAGGGACCAGGCATTGCGCAAGGCGATGCTGCTGTTCTGGCAGCACGGCTATGAAGGCACCTCGATGTCAGCGCTGGTGGAAGCGCTGGGCATTGCATCGGCGCGCATCTATGCCGCGTTCGGCAGCAAGGAGCAGTTGTTCCGCGAAGCCGTTGCGCTGTACGAGGACGGCGAGGGCGGTTTCGCGCCACGCGCGCTGGAACAGGCATCGTTGCGCGAGGCGATTGGCAGCATGCTGCGCGATGCGGTGCTGACCTACACCCGCCGTGGCCGACCGCATGGCTGCCTGGTGGTGTCCTCGGCCAGCAGCGTGTCGCCCGATGGCGAGGGCGTACGGGACTGGTTGGCCAGCCATCGCCGCCAGCGCACCGCGGCGATCATCGCGCGCCTGCAGCAGGCGCAGGCCGCCGGCGAACTTCCTGCCGGGGTCGCGGTGCAGGCGCTGGGCGACCATTTTGCCACCGTGCTGCACGGCATTTCGGTGCAGGCCCGTGACGGCATCAGCCGTGAGCGGCTGCTGGCGATGGTCGACGTGGCATTGATGACTCTCAATTCGGGGTCAGATCCTTTTTCCTGAGGAAAACGGATCTGACCCCAGGTAATGCGCTGGGCCCGCGAAGTGCCGGGTGACTGTGCCGAAACCGCTTGTTTCGCCGGGTTTGGGTGCTGCGCAACGAAATCGTAACAATTTGGGGGATAATGGCGGCTTGCGCAGTTATCCTCCATTTTGCCGCCCGGCTCGCGCAGGCCGCACGGACGCCTCCTCAGAGCATTTCATGCCCTCCCATTCCGATTCCCGCCGCCTGTCGGGTATGTCGTCTTCCTTTGTTTCCTTCCGCCGCCATCCGCTGGCCCTGGCCTGTGCCGGCCTGGCCCTGGTCGGCAGCTTCGGCGCCGCCGCACAGGACAGCGCGCCGACCCCGACCGGCCTGGACACGATCACCGTGACCGCCGAACACCGTGAGCAGAACCTGCAGGAAGTGCCGGTCTCGGTGGGCGTGGTGCAGGGCGAGCGCATGCGCGACTTCACCGCCGGCGGCGACGACACCCTGCTGGCGCTGTCCGGCCGCGTGCCGAGCCTGTATGCGGAAACCACCACCGGTCGCATCTTCCCGCGCTTCTACATCCGTGGCCTGGGCAACATCGACTTCTACCTCGGTGCCTCGCAGCCGGTGTCGATCATCCAGGACGACGTGGTGCTGGAACACGTGGTGCTGAAGTCCAACCCGGTCTATGACGTGGACCAGGTGGAAGTGCTGCGCGGCCCGCAGGGCTCGCTGTTCGGCCGCAACACCACCGCCGGCATCATCAAGTTCGACACCCTGAAGCCGACCCAGGACTACACCGGCCGCGTCAGCGCCAGCTACGCGTCCTACAACAGCGTGTCGATCGACGGCGGCTTCGGTGGCCCGATCAACGACATCGCCTCGTTCCGTGTGTCGGCCCTGTACCAGCACCGCGACGATTACGTCGACAACACCTACAAGGGCCCGAGCGCCGACGGCACGGTCAGCCCGAAGAAGAACGCCATGGGCGGCTTCGATGACCGCAACGTGCGCGCCCAGCTGCTGCTGACCCCGAGCGACCAGTTCTCGATCCTGGCCTCGGCCCACGCCCGTGATTACGAAGGCACCTCGACCCTGTTCCTGCGCGGTGCGCTGACCAAGGGCTCGAACAAGACCGACGTGCCGCGCGACAAGGTCGCCTACGACGAAGCCGGCAACAACCCGCAGGCGTACAAGACCTATGGCGGTTCGGTGAAGGCGCGTTATGACTTCGGCGCGATCGACTTCACTTCGATCACCGCCTACGAAACCACCTCCGGTTACAGCCGTGGCGACACCGACGGCGGCGCCGCGGTGAACTTCCCGGTCAACGGCGTGCCGAACGGCTACGGCCAGTCGATGGGCCGCATCCGTGATCTGGACCAGTGGACCCAGGAATTCCGCCTGGCCAGCCATGACGACAGCGCCCTGCAGTGGCAGGCCGGTGCGTTCTACTTCAACGGCAGCGACACCACCGACTTCTACCAGCGCGCCTGGTTCCTGCAGGGCGCGGCCCGCAACCCGAACAACTGGGTGCGCCTGCGTAACAAGAACACCTCGTGGGCCGGTTTCGGCCAGCTGAGCTACGCCTTCACCGACAAGTTCACCGTCACCGCCGGCCTGCGCCAGACCAAGGACGAGAAGCACACCCGCCTGCTGAAGACCGCGGACACCGCTGCCGGCGTGGTCACCTACAAGGGCCGCACCGACGTCAAGATGTCTGACACCACGCCGAGCTGGGATCTGAGCGCGATGTATCAGATCACGCCGGACGTGAGCGTCTACGCCAAGGTCGCCCGCGGCTTCCGCGGCCCGACCATCCAGGGCCGTTCGGCGGTGTTCAATGCCGACTTCACCACCGCCGATTCCGAGACGATCCTGTCCTGGGAAGCGGGCGTGAAGAGCAGCCTGTGGGACAACCGCCTGCGCCTGAACGCCACCGCGTTCACCTACACCGTCAATGACATCCAGCTCAACGGCAACGATTCGGACGGCAACGGCGTGCTGTTCAACGCCGACAAGGCCAAGGCCTACGGGTTCGAAGCGGACATGGAGCTGCGTCCGATCCCGAACCTGACCCTGAGCGCCGGCCTGAGCCTGCTGCACAGCGAGATCAAGGACAAGCGCGTGTACGCGCAGGTCTGCGGCCTCAACGGCCAGGTGGTCTGCACCGTCGGCGACCCGACCATCAAGGTCGGCGCCAACACCTTCGCGCAGATCGATGGCAACCCGCTGCCGAACGCGCCGAAGTACAACGTCAACCTGGCCGCCCGCTACGACTTCCCGGTCAGCGACGCAGGCACGATGTTCGTCTCCACCGACTGGAACAAGCAGGGTTACACCAGCTTCGTGCTGTACGACAGCAAGGAATTCAACTCCAAGGGTGACTTCGAAGGCGGCCTGAAGATCGGCTACTCCGGCAATTACGGTGCCTACGAAGTGGCGCTGTTCGCGCGCAACATCACCAACGAGAAGAACCTCAAGGGTGTGATCGAGAACTACATGGCTGCGGTCTACAACGAGCCGCGCACCGTGGGTGTTTCGCTGAACATGAACTGGTAACGCGCTGTCGCGGTGGCGGGCACTGTCCCGCCATCGCATCGACGGAATGCAAAGGGCGGCCCGGTGATCCGGGCCGCCCTTTTCGTTGCTCAATCGGAATCGGCCCCATCATCCCCGGGTGTCCCGCCATGGACCCGATAGCCGGCAGCACGCAGATGCTCCGGCCAGGGCGGCGTGGCCATTTCTTCCAATGCCATCGACAAGCGCGAGGCAAGATGCAGGGGCGCCGCCTCCAGCCAGTCAAGGTAGGCATCGCTGCGGATGATGGCGCGCAGTGCGGCGGCGTCATGCCATTGCGATGCCGGCAGCAGGGTGAAGCCGGTCACCTCGAACAGGCGCTGGCGTTGGCGTGCAGCCATGTGCAGCGGGAACGCGAGCAGCAGGTCCGGCTGGTAGGCCGGTGTGCTGTGGCCGTAGCGCCACGCGCTGATTTCGGCGCGATCGATGCCGGGTACAGCGCCTTCCAGTGCCAGTCCACCGCCGGCTTCGAAGTAGCCATGCATCAGGGCATGCGGATGCAGCGCAGGTTCGAGCGCGTCCTGCTCGCTGGCATCGGCATCCTGTTCGATCAGTGCGGCTGACAGTGCCAGGTAGTGGACCGAGCGGGAAAGATCCAGCCCGCTGGCCAGTACGGTGTAGGCATTGAGCAGGCTGCCGTGATCGATGCAGGGGTTCTGCTGGGCATCATCGGCGACCTGTTGTGCCAGCGCGATGTAGCGCTCTGCGCCGTCCGGGTCCTTGAACAGCACGCGATAACGTTGTGGATCGCGCAGCACCTCGATGGCGGCTTGCAGATCGTCCCGCGCAAGGGCTTCGCTGATGGACTCGGGCGTCTGTGCCACGGCAACTCCGGATGAGGGTGGGCAGGAGGGCGCTGCAATGCTGCTGGACGCCAGCATCAGCAGCGAGGCTGTCATCCACCGTGATGTGCTGGATTGGAGCCACGCAGGCATGCAGCAACGTCCTTGTCGATCATCGGCAGGGCCGCCCTGCCGGGCGGCCGATGCGGTTGGTTTTCTTATGCGGGCAGCAGTGCCTGCAGCCGCGATTCCAGTTCCTGCTGGCGCCAGCCGGCCAGTGCGGCGGGCCATTGGCGACGCTCCAGATAGCTTTCGAGGTGCTTGCGCGAGGCAAGGATGCCATCGGGCAGGCCCAGCTCTCGGCTGCGTTCGGCCACCGCATCCTGCAGCTTCTTCAGCGCCTGCTTGTTGCTGTCGTTGGCCGGCAGCGCCAGCGGCGCTTCGGCTTCGTCGGCGAGCGGTGTGTCCAGCGCCTGCCACACCGCAGCGGCGAGCTTGCGCGGTGCCTTGGGGAACTGCTCGAACAGCTTGGCCAGCGCGTCGGCGTCGGCCGGTGGCGTACGCGCCAGGGTCGCCGCCAGTTCGTTGTCCAGGATCCAGCTGCGCGGGCGGTCGCTGCTGCGTGCCTGCACATCGCGCCAGCGCAGCAGGCGCAGCAGGCGGCGCTGCGCGGCGGCATCAAGGAACTGCGCCGAGCGCATCGACAGGTGCGGCCAGCGGTCCTCGTCATTGGCGACGCTGGCCAGCAGACGCTCACCGTCGTCATGCAGCCACTGCTGGCGGCCGAGCGCCTGCAGCTTGGCATCGATGGCGTCATGCATCGCGAACAGATGCTCAACGTCGTCGGCGGCGTACTGCAGCTGCGACTCCGACAGCGGCCGGCGCATCCAGTCAGAGCGGGTCTCGCCCTTGGCCAATGCCACGCCGGTGATCTCCGCCACCAGCTTCTGGTAGCCCATGCCGCCGCCGATGCCGGCCAGTGACGCGCCGATCTGGGTGTCGAACAGCGGTCGTGGCAGCACGCCGCAGGCCCACTTGAAGGCGACCAGGTCTTCGCTGGCGCTGTGCATCACCTTGATGATCGATTCATCGGCCAGCCACGGCGCCAGCGCCTCGGTCATGCCGGGAATCAGCGGGTCGATCAGCAGGATGTCCTGGCCGACCGCCATCTGCACCAGCGCCAGCTGCGGCCAGAAGGTGCGTTCACGAATGAATTCGGTGTCCAGGCCGATGCGGGAGGGGCGCTGCTGGAAGTACGCATCCAGCTCGGTGGGGGTGGTGATCCAGGTTGCCACGGGTCAGGGCCTACTACTCGGGTTTGCTCAGGGAGGGGAGAATAGCCTAACGTCGGTCCGCGTCCGTGCCGAAGGAGATCCCGCTTGCGTTTTCCGCTGTCGTCCGTGCTGTGCACCGCCCTGGCCGTGGCCCTGGCCGGTTGCACGCCGTCGCCCCCCGCGACGGCGGACCGGGCGGCAGCCGATGACGTGCGTCCGGGCGCGGACAAGGGCGCCGATGACAGCCCGCAGCCGGCCTTGGGCAGTGTGACCATCGCCGGTGAGGATGCCGCCGAGGATGTACAGCAGTGGACGCCGCCGCGCGTGGACCGCCAGGGCCGCAGCCTGGCCCAGTTGCGCCGCGCCGCCACGCAGGCGTACGCCGATGGCCGCCTGTACGAGGATGCAGACGCGGCCATCCCGCTGTGGCTGGCGGTCCAGGAAGAAGACCCGGATGACCGCCAGGCGCGGCTGGGCCTGCAGCGCGCGCGCCAGCGCCTGCAGCAGCAGGCCGATGCGCTGCTGGTACGGCCGCTGAAGCAGCGCGAAGCACTGGCAGAGGCCAGCCGACAGGCACTGGTGCTGCTGACCCTGGCGCCCAAGGACGAGACCGTGCGGGCGCTGCAGGGCCGGGTGGAGAACGCGCAGCGGGTGGTGGCCTACAACCGTGCCGGCGAAGAGGACCTGCGCGCCGACCGGATTGGCGAGGACGGCGACGGTGCGATCGGCAATTTCCGCGAGGCGCTGGCGCTGGATGAACAAAACAGCCGGGCGCACCAGGGCCTGGCAGCGGCCGAGAGCGGGCTGATCCGGCGTGCCGAGGAGGCCGCGCGTGCGCGTGATTTCGCCAGTGCCGGCAGCTGGTTGGCCGAGGCCAGCAAGGTCCGCGACTCGTCGCCGACCATTGCCGATGCATTCGAGCGCATCGAGCAGATCCGGGCGACCGTATTGCTGCAGCTGCGCGACGACGGCCTGCGGGACCTGGCCACGCCGCAGGGCTTGAAGCCGGCGCGCGAGAAGCTGGGCGAAGCCCTGCGCATCGCCCTGCCGGGTGACCCGGTGGTCGCCCAGCTGCGAGAGCGCATCGACCTGGCCACGCACTACGGTAGCTTCCGCCCGGGCCAGGTGTTCAGCGACGCCATGCGCGATGGCGGACGCGGGCCGCAGATGGTGGTGGTGCCGCATGGCGGTTTCCAGATGGGCGCCGGCGATGCCGAGCCGGGTTCAAGCGATGCCGAGCGACCATCGCATTACGTGCGTTTCGATCGTGGCTTCGCGATGGCGATCACCGAGGTCACGGTTGGCGATTTCGAGCGCTACGTGAAGGCGACCAATGCGCGGCCACGTGCGAGCCGTCGCGGTCATTCGGTGGTCTATGACGAACGTAGCGGCAACTTCATCCGCCGCAGCGGCGTGGACTGGCGCTCGGATTACGACGGTGGCCGCGCGATGGGCAATGCCCCGGTGATGCATGTCAGCGTGCGGGACGCCGAGAACTATGCGGTCTGGTTGTCCGAGCAGACCGGTCGCAGCTATCGGTTGCCCAGTGAGGCTGAGTTCGAGTACGCGCTGCGTGGCGGCAGCAGTGGCCGCTATCCGTGGGGCGATGCCGGCATACCGCCGCCGGGCAGTGGCAACTTCACCGGCAGCAAGGATGTGTCGCCCTCCGGGCGGCACTGGCACAACGCCTTCGTCGGTTATGGCGACGGCTGGTGGGGGCCGGCACCGGTGGCCAGCTTCCGGGCCAATGCGTACGGCCTGCACGACATGGGCGGCAACCTCAGCGAGTGGGTGGCCGATTGCTGGCACGCCAGCTACCGGCGTGCGCCCTCCGATGGCGCGGCCTGGTTCAACCCGGGCTGCCGGGCACGGGTGATCCGTGGTGGCAACTGGGCCAACGCGCCCGAGCAGACCCGCGCGGCCTGGCGGCAATCACAGGACTCGGACACCACCAACGCGCGCATCGGCTTCCGCCTGGTGCGCGGCATCTGATCGGCGTCCGGCTTCACCCGCTACGGGCATCGGCGCACTAAGATTGCGCCGTACCCGCCAGCCGGCGGGGCTGCTGGAAGATCTCCCGATGAGCAACGATCCCTTCTCCCGCTCGCAGCAGGGCCCGCAGCGACGCGGCCTGTTCGGCAACATCCGGTGGTGGGTGCTGCTGCTGGCCGCCGGCTACGCCGCGTTCTACTGGTTCTCCAACCGCACGGTCGACCCCTACACCGGCGAGAAGGTGATGATCGACAGCAGCCTGGATGCGCGCCAGGAGACCGCACTGGGGCTGCAGGCCTACCAGCAGATCCTGTCGCAGGAACGGCCGATGGACCCGAATGCGCCGATCGCACGCGACGTGCGCGACATCGCCCAGCGCCTGATCGCCAAGGTGGACGTGGTGGAGACCGCGCTGGCGCAGGAGCACGGCGTGCAGCCGGCGCATTTCGCGCGTGATTTCCAGTGGGAAGTGAACGTGATCCCGTCCGAGCAGGCCAATGCGTTCTGCCTGCCTGGCGGCAAGATGGCGGTCTACACCGGCCTGGTGCCGGTGGCACGCACCCGCGATGCGATGGCAGTGGTGATGGGCCATGAAATCGCCCATGCGCTGCTGCGCCATGGTGCGCAGCGCATGGCCCAGCAGAAGCTGACCCAGATCGGGCAGGTGGCTGGCGCTGCCAGCGGCATGGACGCGCAGCAGCAACAGATGATGATGTCGGCGATGGGCTACGGTTACCTGCTGCCCTACGCGCGCAGCCACGAGACCCAGGCGGATGAGGTGGGGCTGATGCTGGCGGCGGCGGCCTGCTTCGATCCACGCGAGGCGGTGCCGCTGTGGCAGCGCATGGGCCAGGCCAGCGGTGGCCAGGCACCACCGGAATTCTCCTCGACCCATCCCAACCCGGGTACCCGCATCCAGAACCTGCAGGCGCTGATGCCGAAGGCGCTCGAGTACCGGCAGAAGTTCTGCGAGCAGGCAAAGTAAAGGGGTGTTCGGCAGGGCTGCGCCCTGCACCTGCTACAAGCCAGAGCAACAGCAACAGCAACAGCAACAGCAACGGCAACAGCAACAGCAACAGCAACAGCAACAGCAACAGCAACAGCGTGCATTCCGTGGGATGGCGGGGTGGGTCCGGTTGCGGGAGACGCCGTAAACCCATCCATGGGGGCTTGGCCGCGGCATCCATGCCGCGGACACTCCCGCAACCGGACCCACCCCGCCTTCGACAGATTTCTGCTGCTGTTGGCAGGTGTCGACCTTGGTCGACACGGTAGATCCACGCCATGCGTGGATGCCTGTCGATCTCAACTCGAAATATTCGATTTCGATGGAGATTCATCCACGCGTGGCGTGGATCTACCGACCGTCACCGGGAAACTGTCGAGGGTGGGTGGTGTGGCTGTGCAGGACCGTTGGCGCCATGGATGGCGCCATCGAGCCCCCATGGATGGGTTTACGGCGTGTCCTGCACAGCCACACCGCCCCGCCATCCCACGGAATACCAGCTTTGGCTGTTGCTTCGGCTGTTGCTGCTGCTTGAACGCTTCGGCAGGTGCAGGGCGCAGCCCTGCCGAACAACCCTTTACTTGACCTGCACGTCGATCACGCCGTCGCCGACGCGAGCCTGCAGGGCGTCACCCGGCTGCACCTGGTCGACCTGCCGTACCAGTGTGCCGTCATCGCTGCGGGTCAGGATGCTGTAGCCACGCGCCACGGTCGCCAGCGGGCTGACCGCTTCCAGCGAACGCGCCAGCCCGCGCAGGCGCAGTGCATCGCGTTCCAGCAGGCGCTGCATCGCAATCTGCGGGCGCCCGCGCAGGGCAGCCAGGCGGCGCTGCATCGCGTCGAGCTGGCGCTGCGGATGGTGCCCGCGCAGGATCGCAGCCGCATGCCGCAGGCGCGCAGCACGGCGCTCCTGCTGCTGGTTGAAGGCAGCGTGCAGGCGCCGCCCCAGATCCAGCTGGCGGCGGCGCAGCAGATCCAGCCGGGCCTGCGGGCTCTGGGCGTTCAGACGCAGCAGGGCGCGGTCGGCGCGCTGCATGGCCTGCTGCATCGTATGCCGTTGCAGCTGCACCATGCGCGCGGCATTGCGGCGCAGGCGCAGCGCCAGTTCGCGCTGGTCCGGCACCAGCAGCTCGGCGGCGACCGACGGCGTGGGTGCGCGTAGGTCGGCGGCGAAATCGCTGAGGCTGAAGTCGGTTTCGTGGCCCACTGCCGACACCACCGGGGTGCGGCTGGCGGCGATCGCACGGGCCAGCGCTTCATCGTTGAACGCCCACAGGTCTTCCAGCGATCCACCACCGCGGGTCAGCAGGATCACGTCGTAGCGGCCGCTGGCATCGGCGGCCTGCAGCAGGCGGGTGATCTGCGCCGCGGCACTGTTGCCCTGGACCAGGGTCGGCAGCAGGTCCACTTCCAGCAGCGGGAAACGGCGGCCGAGCACGCTCAGCACGTCGCGCACGGCAGCGCCAGTGGGCGAGGTGATCACCGCCAGGCGCTGCACGTGCGCCGGCATCGGGCGCTTGCGCGCCGGATCGAACAGGCCTTCGGCTTCAAGCCGTGCCTTCAGCTCCTCGAAGGCGCGGCGCAGTGCGCCTTCGCCGGCTTCTTCCATGTGGTCCAGCACCATCTGGTACTCGCCACGGGCGTCGTACAGCGTCACCTTGCCGCGCACCAGCACGCGCATGCCTTCGCGCGGCACGAACTTCAGGTACTGCGCCTTCATCCGGAACATCGCCGCGCGCAGCTGCGCACGTGCGTCCTTCAGGGTGAAATACAGGTGCCCGGAGGAAGGCCGCGCCACGCTGCCCAGTTCGGCCTCGACCCAGATCGCCGGGAAGCTGCCTTCCAGCAGGTCGCGGGCCAGGGTGTTGAGTTGGCTGGGGGTAAGGATGTCGTTGTTGCGTGGCTGCATGGGTACGGCGTGCGGCGGGTGGAACGGGTGCTCAGGATCGCACGTCAGCGGGCGCCGTGCTGGGCCAGTGCCCACTGCACGTGTTCACGCACCAGCGGCGAGGGATCATCGACGCGGGTATGCAACGCGGCCAACGCCTCGGCCGAGGCCGGTGCGTTGCCCAGCGCCACGGCGATGTTGCGCAGCCAGCGTTCATGGCCGCTGCGGCGGATCGGGCTGCCTTCGGTGCGGCGCAGGAATTCTGCTTCGTCCCAGGCGAACAGCTGGTCCAGGCGCGCGGTATCGAGGTTGTTGCGTGCACGGAAGTCGGCTTCGTCGGTGCGCTTGGCGAACTTGTTCCAGGGGCAGACCAGCTGGCAGTCATCGCAGCCGTAGATGCGGTTGCCGATCAGCGGCCGCATGTCTTCGGGGATGGCGCCATCGTGTTCGATGGTCAGGTAGGAGATACAGCGCCGCGCGTCCAGCCGCTGCGGGCCGGTGATGGCCTGGGTCGGGCAGACATCGATGCAGCGCGTGCAGGTACCGCAGTGTGCTGTGGCCGCTGCATCGATCGGCAGCGGGATATCGATGTAGATCTCGCCGATGAAGAACCAGGAGCCGCCGTGGCGGTCGATCAGGCAGGTGTGCTTGCCGATCCAGCCGAGCCCGGCGTTGCGCGCCAGTGCGCGTTCCAGCACCGGTGCCGAATCGACGAATACGCGGTAGCCCAGCGGTGCCACTTCATCGTTGATCTGCGTGGCCAGCTTCTGCAGGCGGTTGCGCATCAGCTTGTGGTAGTCGCGGCCCAGCGCGTAACGGGCCACGTAGGCGCGGCCGGGATCGGCCAGGGTTGCCCAGGCTTCGGTGTCGTCCTTGTGGCTGTAATCCATGCCTAGCGAGATCACCCGCACGGTGCCGGGCAGCAGCTCGGCCGGGCGTGCGCGCAGGGTGCCGTGGCGCGCCATCCAGTCCATCGTGCCGTACAGGCCCTGGCCCAGCCAGTCGGCCAGATGCGCTTCATCCTCGCCCAGTTCGATGCCGGCAATGCCGCAGCGCTGGAAGCCATGCGCACGGGCCAGTTCACGGATGCGCTGCACGGCCTGGGCCGGATCGACAGGGGCGGGGACGGGGGACATGTGCACCAGTATAAAATCCCTGCATGGCCAACCTTGCCGATCTGTTCGATTCCGCTGCCGCGCGTGCGCTCGATGCGCAGGCCTCGGCACTGGCTGCCGATGGCGGCTGGGACCTGATGGCGCAGGCCGGCCAGGCGGCCTGGCAGTGCCTGCTGCAGCGCTGGCCGCAGGCGCAACGGATCGGCGTGGTGGTCGGCGCGGGCAACAACGGCGGCGATGGCTACGTGCTGGCCAGCCATGCGCTGCAGGCCGGGCGGCCGCTGAAGGTGATCAGCTTGCCGGGCAAACTGCCGTCGACCGCACTGGCGCGGCGTGCGGCATCGGACTTCGCCCGCGCGGGGGGCACTGTTACCGAATTCGACGGCACGCTGCCCGAGGCCGACATCTGGGTCGATGGCCTGTTCGGGCTGGGCTTCGACCGCGCGCCGGAGGGCGCGGCGCAGGCCATGATTGTCGCGCTCAACGCGCAGGTGGCACCGGTGTTGGCGCTGGACGTCCCCAGTGGCGTCGATGCCGACCGCGGCGCCGTACCCGGCGAGGCGGTCAGGGCCGCGCTGACCCTGCAGTTCATCGTGGCGCATCGCGGCCTGTATACCGGTGACGCGCTGGATCATTGCGGACAGAAGCAGCTGGCGCCGCTGCAACTGCCAACGGCGGCATGGCTGGGCGTGGCGCCAGCGGCGGAGCACTGGACGCAGCCGCGCTTGCCGGCCCTGCTGCGGCCGCGCCGTGCCAATACCCACAAGGGTGAATCCGGCCATGTGCTGTGCGTGGGCGGCAACCACGGCAGCGGCGGCGCCATCGCGATGGCCGCCGAAGCGGCGCTGCGGGCAGGCGCGGGCCTGCTCAGCCTCGGCACCCGCCGCGACCACGTTGGCCCGTTGCTGGCTCGGCTGCCCGAGGCCATGACCCATGCACTGGAAGATGGTGACGCACTGCCGGCGCTGCTGGACAAGGCCAGGGTGGTGGCGATCGGGCCCGGGCTGGGCCAGGACGAGTGGGCACGTGCATTGTTTGCGCGGGTGCTGGCATGCGGCAAGCCGCTGGTGATCGATGCCGATGCCCTGAACCTGCTGGCGCAGGACCCGCGCGCATTGCCCGAAGCCATTCTCACGCCGCACCCGGGCGAGGCTGCGCGTCTGCTCGGCTGCAGCACGTCTGACATCCAGGCCGACCGCTTCACCAGCGCACAGGCACTGGCCGAACGTTTCCACGCGGTGGTGGTGCTGAAAGGGGCCGGCAGCATCGTGGCCGCCCCTGGACACGGGCCACGACTGATTGCCGCCGGCAATCCCGGCATGGCTGTGGGTGGCATGGGGGACCTGCTGACCGGCATCATCGCCAGCCTGCGCGCGCAGGGCCTGAGCGCCTTCGACGCCGCCGCCACTGGCGCGCTGCTGCATGCGCTCGCCGGCGATATCGCTGCCGCCGACGGTGCGCGCGGCCTGCTTCCTACTGATCTGCTGTCGCCGCTGCGGCGACTGGCCAACCCGGAACTCTCTCGATGATCGATTTCTTCCTTGCCGACAGCGATGCCACCGAACTGCTCGGGCAGTGGCTGGCCGCCACCCGACCGCCGCAGGCGCTGGTCGAACTGCGCGGCGACCTGGGCGCCGGCAAATCCACCACCGCCCGCGCACTGCTGCGCGCACTGGGCGTGCAGGGGGCGATCCGCAGCCCGACCTACACCCTGGTCGAGCGCTATCCGCTGGCCAGCGGTGGCGAGGCCTGGCATCTGGACCTGTACCGGATCGGCCAGGCCGGCGAGCTCGATTTTCTCGGGCTGGACGAGGGCAGTGCAGTGCTGTGGCTGGTGGAATGGCCCGAGCGTGGCGCTGGCGCGCTGCCGCCGACTGACCTGGTGGTGGCGCTGGAGATCGAGGGGCAGGGGCGTCGCGTCCGTCTCACTGGAGCCAGCGACGCCGGACATGAATGGCTGAAACGGCTCCCCCAAGGGGGCGACTTGCAGGCCATTTCTGTCGGCTGACGAGAACAAACACCGGCAGGTTACGGATTATTAAGGAAAAAGGTGTTGCATTCCGTTCAGCGCGGTGATTGAATCCTGAGCCATGCGCCTGGGGAACCGTCTCATTGCCATCTGTGCCGCCGTCGGACTGAGTCTGGCGAGCGTCAGTGCGTGGGCCGGCGAAGTCCGCCAGGTCCTGCTGAACACGGGCGCCACCGGCACCCGCGCCGAAATCTCGCTGGTTGGCAGCGGCGGCTACAAGACCTTGTCGCTGGTGGGGCCGAATCGGCTGGTGGTCGATTTCCCGGACTCCAGCGCCATCCGCAACCTGAAGATGCCGGCTGCGCAGGGCGTGGTCACGGCGGTGCGTACCGGACAGCCGGTGCCGGGTACCTTCCGTGTCGTTTTCGACCTCGCTGAATCGGTGGCGCCGTTCCGCCCGCAGATGCAGCGCGAGGGCAATGAATCCAAGCTGGTGATCGAATGGCCGGGCGATGGCCCCGCCGTGGCCGCCAGCCGTCCGGCGGCGACGCCGACCGTGCCGCCGCAGCAGGCACCGGTTGCCGCACCGGCGCCGACGCCGGCCGAAAGCGCGCAGTCGCGTTCAGACGCCGCGCATGCCACGGCGCTGCTGACCGCACAGGTGCAGCAGCAGGCCAGCGCTGCCGCTGCCGCACCGGCTACGCCGACGCCGGCACCGTCCACCGCGCCGGCCCAGGTCGCCGCCGCCGGCACCACCGCCAGCAGCATGCCTTCTTCCTCGCCGGCCGCGATCCTTGCCGGCCAGCGCACCGCTGCGGTAGTGACCAATCCGCCGGCTACGGCCCCCGCGCCGGTATCGACGACGGTTGTGCCGCCGCGCCCGGTCATGCCCAGCGATGCCTCGCGCATCCGCATGCAGGCTGGCATGCGCCACCTGGTGGTGGCCATTGATCCGGGCCATGGCGGCCAGGATCCAGGCGCGATCGGCCCGACCGGCAAGCGCGAGAAGGACGTCACCCTGGCCGTGGCGCGTGAGCTGGCCCGCCAGGTCAACGCGACGCCGGGCCTGAAGGCTTACCTGACCCGCGACAGCGACGTGTTCATTCCGCTGCCGATGCGTGCGCAGAAGGCGCGTGCGAACAAGGCCGACATCTTCATCTCGATCCACGCCGACGCTGCCGAGAACCGTTCGGCCACCGGTTCGTCGGTGTACGTGCTGTCGACCAAGGGCGCCTCCTCGCAGCGCGCCCGCTGGCTGGCGGACAAGGAAAATGCCGCCGACCTGGTTGGCGGCGTGCGCCTACAGCAGACCGAAGGCACCCTGGCCAACGTGCTGCTGGACCTGGCCCAGAGCGGCTACATGAAGGCGTCCGAGGACGCGGCCGGCCACGTGCTGGGCGGGCTGAAGCGGATCGGCAACAACCACAAGCCGAACATCGAGCGCGCCAACTTCGCGGTGCTGCGTACTTCGGACATGCCGGCGATGCTGGTGGAAACCGCGTTCATCTCCAATCCGGATGAAGAGCGCCGCCTGATCGACCCGGCCTACCAGCGCAAGATCGCCGGTGCGGTGCTCGATGGCGTGCACACCTTCTTCAGCCGGCAGCCGCCGCCGGGCACGCTCTACGCGGCCCGCGCCCAGGCCGAGATCGACGCCGCCGGCACCATGGCTGGCGGCAGCAAGTAACCCGCGCAGCGGGTTACGGTAGCGCCGGGCCACGCCCGGCGGATGGGATCGCGCAATAGGTTACGGTAGCGCCGGGTCATGTCCGGCGGAGGGGCTGCTCCGCTATCATCAACCCATGAAGTCTGCTGCCCATTCCATCCCATGAGCGCGCCCGGTCCGCGCCCGATCCGGCCGTTGCCGGACATCCTGATCAACCAGATCGCCGCCGGCGAAGTGGTCGAGCGTCCTGCGTCGGTGGTCAAGGAGCTGGTCGAGAACGCGATCGATGCAGGCGCCAGCCGCGTCGATATCGACCTGGAAGAGGGCGGCGTGCGCCTGATCCGCATCCGCGACAACGGCAGCGGCATCGCGCCGGAGCAGTTGCCGCTGGCGGTGTCACGCCACGCCACCAGCAAGATCGCCGACCTCGACGATCTCGAATCGGTGGCCACGCTGGGCTTCCGCGGTGAAGCGCTGCCGTCGATCGCTTCGGTCAGCCGCTTCACCCTGTCCTCGCGCCGCGCGCATGACGAGCATGGCTCGGCGCTGCAGATCGAAGGCGGCAAGATCGGCGAAGTGACCCCGCGCGCGCATGCGCCGGGCACCACCGTGGAAGTGCGCGAGCTGTTCTACAACGTGCCGGCACGACGCAAGTTCCTGCGCGCCGAGCGCACCGAACTGGGCCATATCGAAGAGTGGCTGCGTTCGCTGGCGCTGGCGCGGCCGGATGTCGAACTGCGCGTGTCGCACAACGGCAAGGCGTCACGCCGTTACAAGCCGGGCGACCTGTACTCCGATACGCGATTGGCTGAAACACTGGGCGAGGACTTCGCCAACCAGGCGGTGCGCGTGGACCATAGCGGTGCCGGGCTGCGCCTGCACGGCTGGATCGCGCAGCCGCATTATTCGCGGGCCAGTGCCGACCAGCAGTACCTGTACGTCAATGGCCGTTCGGTACGCGACCGCAGCGTCGCCCACGCGGTGAAGATGGCCTACGGCGATGTGCTGTACCACGGCCGCCAGCCGGCTTACGTGCTGTTCCTGGAGCTGGATCCGACCCGCGTCGACGTCAACGTGCATCCGGCCAAGCACGAAGTGCGCTTCCGTGATTCGCGGCTGGTCCATGACTTCGTCTACCGCACGCTGAAGGATGCGCTGGCCGATACCCGCGCCGGCATGTCGGCGCAGGAGATCGGTGCTGGCGCCGTGCATCCGGTGGATGCGGCCGCTGCACCGGTGGCATCAACCGCGGGCGCCTCCGGTTTCGGACTGGTGCGCGGTCCCGCACCCGGCGCTGGCTCCGGTGGTGGTGGTGGCGGATTCTCAGGCTGGCGCCCGCAACAGCCACTGGGGCTGCAGGTTGCCGATGCTCCGGCTGCCTATGCTGCGCTGTATGCCGCACCCTCCGGTGCAGAACGCGGGGCGGCGTTACCGCCGATGCCGACAGAGAACGGGCTGCCGGTGACCAGCGCCGACGCCGGCGTGCCGCCGCTGGGCTATGCGATCGCGCAGCTGCACGGCATCTACATCCTGGCCGAGAATGCTGAGGGCCTGATCGTGGTCGACATGCATGCGGCGCACGAACGCATCGGCTACGAGCGGCTGAAGAACGCGCACGACGGCATCGGCCTGCAGTCGCAGCCGATGCTGGTGCCGATCACGCTGGCGGTGGGGGAGCGCGAGGCGGATACCGCCGAGAGCGAGGCAGATACATTGGCCGCACTCGGCTTCGAAGTGACCCGCGCCGGCCCCGGCTCGCTGCATGTACGCAGTATTCCGGCGCTGCTGGCCCACGCCGAACCGGAAGGCCTGCTGCGCGACGTGCTGACCGACCTGCGTGAGCACGGCCAGAGCCGCCGCGTGGCAACTGCACGTGACGAGCTGCTGTCGACCATGGCCTGCCACGGCGCGGTGCGTGCCAACCGGCGGTTGACCGTGCCGGAAATGAACGCGTTGCTGCGCGACATGGAAATCACCGAGCGGTCCGGCCAGTGCAACCACGGCCGACCGACCTGGGCCCGTTTTTCGCTGGCGGAGATTGACCGCTGGTTCCTGCGCGGACGTTGAGGGGAGCATCGATGCGTTATCGGGGAATGGGCGGCCTGCTGGCCGCCTTGTTGTTGGCGGCCTGCAGCCCGGCGACGCCGCCGGCACCGGCCGTTGCTGAAGATCCAGCCTATGCCGCCGCGCAGCAGCAGTGGCGCGTGGCGCGTTACCAGGACCTGGCCCGGCCCGATGGCTGGACAGCACTGGTTGGCCTGCATTGGCTGCCGAACAAATCGCATTTCGTCGGCAGCGGCGCCACCAACGGCATCCGCCTGGCGGTTGGGCCGGACAAGCTGGGCCTGCTGCGTCGCGAAGGCAGCCAATGGTGGTTCACCCCGGAAGCGGGCGCCGAGATCAGCCATGACGGCCAGCCGGTGCGCGGCCGCATCCGCATCGACACCGACAAGGATCCGCAGCCGACCCTGCTGGCCTTCGATGGTGGCAAGGGCCAGCTCGGCATCATCCGACGCGGCCCGCGCGATGCGCTGCGGGTCAAGCACGCCGACGCACCGGCACGCCGTGATTTCGCCGGGCTGGAGTACTGGCCTGGTGGTCCGGACTGGCAGGTGCAGGCGCGCTTCATCGCGCATCCGCCGGGCAAGACCTTGCCGATCGTCGATATCACCGGCCTGACCACCGAGATGCCGAATGCCGGTGCGGTCGAGTTCGAGCGCGATGGACGCGCCTGGCGGTTGGAGGCGATCGGTGCTCCCGGGCAGCCGTTGTTCCTGATCTTCGCCGACCGCACCAGCGGCCGTGGCAGTTATCCGGCCGGCCGCTACCTGGACACCGATGCGCCCGGCGCCGACGGCACGGTACGCATCGATTTCAATCACGCCTACAACCCGCCGTGTGCGTTCACCGCCTATGCGACCTGCCCGTTGGCGCCACCGGAAAACCGGCTGGACCTGCGCGTGGAAGCGGGCGAGAAGGCCTACCACCTGCCTGAAGGAGAAGGCTGAAATGCCCATCAGATTGCTGTTCCGCGCCACGCTGCTGCTGGCGGCCTGTGCGATCGCGCCGCTGGCGCTGGCGCGCAATGCACCCGCGGCTGACGTTGCTGCTGCCGGTACCGCCAAGCCGCCGGTACCCCTGCTGTGGAAGGTAACCGGCCCCGGCGATGCACGCGTGTACCTGCTCGGTTCGTTCCACCTGCTGAAGCCGCAGGACTATCCGTTGTCACCCGATGTGGAACAGGCCTTCGAGGCGTCGCAGCGGGTGGTGTTAGAGCTGTCGCCCGAAGACATGCAGTCGCCACAGCTGGCCAGCCGCATGGTGCAGGCCGCGGTGCGCACCGATGGCAGCGAACTCAAGCGTGATCTTGATGCCGCCACCTGGCAGAAACTGCAGGTGTTCGCCACCGAGAACAAGCTGCCGTTGGCGCAGATGCAGGGCATGAAGCCGTGGTTTGTCGGCCTGAGCATTTCGGTCGGGCAGATGCAGAAGATGGGGCTGGACCCGGCGCTGGGCCTGGATCGCCACTTCATGGAGCGCGCGCAGAAGACTGGCCGCAAGACCGCTGGCCTGGAAGATATCGATACCCAGATCGGCATGCTCGACGGCATGACGGTGCAGGAGCAGCGTCAGATGCTGTCCGAGGCGCTGGACCAGGCCGGCAAGGGTGATGAGCAGGCCCGCCAGTTGCACGACGCCTGGCGGCGCGGCGATGAGCGCGTGCTGTGGACCAAGATGGCGGCGGAGATGCGCCAGCAGTATCCGCAGCTGTACCAGCGCATCAACACCGGTCGCAATGATGCCTGGGTGCCCAAGCTGCTGCCGTACCTGCAGGCCGGGCAGGGCGGTACGCTGGTCGTGGTCGGCACGCTTCATCTGCTCGGCAACGATGGCGTGGTCGAAAAGCTGAAGGCGAAGGGCTACAAGGTCGAGCGCGTGTGCACGGGGTGCAAGGCGAAACGCTGACGCATCGCGGCTGCACTGCAAAACAGAACGGCGCGCCAAGGGGCGCGCCGTTATCGTTCCAGCCGGAGCAATGGCTCAGCGGCGCGTCTTGCCGCCGGTACCCGTACCGGTGCCGGGTTCATTCGGCTTGTTACCCGTGCTGGTGCCGGTACCCGTTCCGGTACCACCCGGGCGCGGGCCGCCGAAACCGGTGCCCATGTTGCGCTGGAACTCCTGCCACAGCTCCAGGTTGCGCTCGGTCAGCTGGTTCATCATCGCCCACGGGGTCTGGCCCAGCAGGTTGCCCATCTGCTGGCGGAACTGCTGCTGCTGGTCGAGGAAGACCTGCATGCTGCGCTCCAGGTAATTGCCCATGAAGCCCTGCAGGGAATCGCCGTAGAAGCGGATCAGCTGGCTCAGCAGCTGGGTGGACAGCATCGGTTCGCCGTCCTGTTCCTGGTCGGCGATGATCTGCAGCAGGACCGATCGCGTGAGGTCGTCGCCGCTCTTGGCGTCGCGGACTTCGAAGTCTTCACCGTCCAGGATCAGCTGGCGCACGTCCTCGATGGTGATGTAGCTGGAGATCTCGGTGTCGTAGAGACGGCGGTTCGGATACTTCTTGATGATGCGGGTCGCAGCCATGAAGCGGTACTCGTCACAGTAGACGCGCAGCATGGCGCAGTGCAGCAGCCGTTGCAACCGCCTCAGCCCCCGCCAGGCTTGGCTTTCGGCGGCGATCATGTTGCGCAACAAGGGTTTGCGTGCTGCGCAGCATGACTCTCGGCAGGGGGGCGGCAACGCGCGGCGCAACCACCCCGTGCGCGGCTTACCAGCCCATATGGTGGCCGCCGTTGATGTCCAGGTTGCTGCCGGTGATCCACGAGGCCTCGTCGGCCACCAGGAACGACACGCCGTAGGCGATTTCTTCCGGCTTGCCCAGGCGCCCGGTGGGGATGTCGGCGATGATCTTGGCGCGCACTTCCTCCGGTACTGCCATCACCATGTCGGTGGCGACATAGCCCGGAGAAATGGTGTTGACGGTGATGCCGAAGCCGGCATTCTCGCGGGCCAGCGAGATGGTGAAGCCGTGCATGCCGGCCTTGGCCGCTGCGTAGTTGGCCTGGCCGTACTGGCCCTTCAGGCCGTTGATCGAGCTGATCTGGATGACCCGGCCCCAGCCGCGGCGGCGCATGCCTTCGATGACCGGGCGGGTGACGTTGAACACCGAATTGAGGTTGGTGTTGATCACATCGTGCCACTGGTCCGCACGCATGCGGTGGAAGGTGGTGTCGCGGGTGATGCCGGCGTTGTTGACCAGGATCTCGACCGGACCGAGCTCGGCCTCGACCGCGCGCACCATCGCCTCGGCGCTGTCTGGATCAGAGACATCACCCGGGAAGATCGACACGCTGTAGCCGCGTTCGGTCATCGCCTGCAGCCAGGCCCGGGCCTTGGCTTCATCGCGGTAATTGGTGGCGACCCGGTGGCCCTGGTCGGCCAGGCGTTGGCAGATGGCGGTACCGATGCCGCCGGTTCCGCCGGTGACCAGTGCGACGCGAGATGTCATGGAATGCTGTCCGGGAATCAGGTGGGGGAAGGGGGATTCTGCAACATCGGCGCGGAAAGTGCGCCGGCCGGCAGCAGGATGTCGGTGCGCGGCAGTTGGGCGGGGTCAAAGGCCCGTCGAGCGGCGGCCAGCAGCGCGTCCAGGTCGTGTGCCTGCGCCAGCGCCTCAGGGGCCTGGCCGAGCAGCTGCCAGAGCTGGCGCAGCACCGGCAGCGGGCGTGCGCTGTCGACCGGCAGCGCCGCCAAGGACTTGGACAGCTTGTGGCCCGGCGCATCGAGCAGCAGCGGCAGGTGCCAGTAGCGCGGCACCGCCAGCCCCAATGCCTGCTGCAGCAGAATCTGCCGCGCGGTGGAGTCGAGCAGGTCGGCACCGCGCACCACTTCGGTCACCCCTTGCGCGGCGTCATCGACCACCACCGCCAGCTGGTAGGCCCAGCAGCCGTCGGCACGGCGCAGCACGAAGTCGCCGACCTCGGCCTGCACGTCCTGCTGCTGCGGGCCGCGCAGGCCATCGTCGAAGTGCACGAGGCTGCCGGGCGGCACGCGGAAGCGGACGGCTGGGTCCGGTCGTGGTTGCCGGGCCCAGCAGCGATGATGGATGCCGCCGCTGGCGGCAAGGTCGCTGCGGCTGCAGTGGCAGACAAAGGCCTGGTCGCTGGCGAGCAGTACATCCAGCGCGGCCTGGTAGGCCTCGCTGCGGGCGCTCTGCCAGAGGATCGGGCCATCATGGACCAGGCCGAACGCGGCCAGCGCCTGCAGCTGTGATTCCGCCGCACCGGGCACGGTGCGTGGTGGATCGACGTCTTCGATGCGCAGCCGCCACAGGCCGCCATGATGGCGGGCAAGCAGCCAGCTGCCGAAGGCGGCGAGCAGGGATCCGGGGTGGAGCAGGCCGGTGGGCGAGGGTGCGAAGCGGCCGCAGGGAATGGGGGAGGTCATGCTGGCTGAATCGTCGGTCAGGTTGGCGCTTGAATTCAAGCTGACCGCACCGCAAATTGATCGATATCGACCCCTTCCGAGCCGGAATTTCCCATGTTCACCCGTATTGCCCTCTTTCTAGCGACCAACCTCGCGGTGCTGATCCTGGCCAGCATCGTGATGTCACTCTTGGGCGTGGATTCGCGTTCGATGAGCGGCCTGCTGGTCATGGCCGGTATCTTCGGTTTCGGTGGCTCCTTCATCTCGCTGCTGCTGTCCAAGTGGATGGCCAAGCGCTCCACCGGTGCGGTGGTCATCACCGAGCCGCGCAACCAGACCGAGCGTTGGCTGCTGGCCACCGTCGAGCGTCAGGCCAAGGCCGCCGGCATCGGCATGCCTGAAGTGGCCGTGTACGAAGGCCCGGAGATCAATGCCTTCGCCACCGGTGCCAACCGCAACAATGCGCTGGTGGCGGTGTCCACCGGCCTGCTGCACAACATGAGTGAAGACGAGGCCGAAGCAGTGCTGGGCCATGAGATCGCCCACGTCGCCAACGGTGACATGATCACCATGGCGCTGCTGCAGGGTGTGCTGAACACCTTCGTGATCGTGCTGGCCCGCGTGGTCGGCGGCATCATCGACAGCGCGCTGTCGGGCAATCGCGAAGGCGGCGGCCGTGGCTTCGCCTACTTCATCATCGTGTTCGTGCTGGAGATGGTGTTCGGCCTGTTCGCCACCATGATCTCGATGTGGTTCTCGCGCCATCGCGAGTTCCGCGCCGACGCAGGCGGTGCCTCGCTGGCCGGCCGCCAGAAGATGATCGCCGCGCTGGAACGCCTGCAGCTCAACCACGGCCAGAGCACGTTGCCGACCCAGATTGCGGCGTTCGGTATTGCCGGTTCGACGGCGAAGAAGCTGTTCATGAGCCACCCGCCGCTGGAAGAGCGCATCGCCGCGCTGCGGGCGTCGACGGTGGCGTAAGCCTCCGTACTTCCACGGTAGTGCAGGAACGCCTGGCCTCGCGCCGGGCGTTTTTGTTTGCGGGATGCATTGCGGATGCCGGGTCGTGCCCGGCGGATCGTTTCCGCGCCTGCAGAGAGGTGTCACTTTCTTTGCGCACAAAGAAAGTGACACCCCTCCGCGGTCGCGGAAATGATCCCGGCGCTACCTATGCGCGGGCGCGCAAACAAAAACGGCACCTTCGCAGGTGCCGTCTCCATGAACCGCTTTACACGGAACCTCAGAACTTCGCGTCGAACTCCGCCGCGTAGCCAGTGTTCACCAGCACCTTCTGCAGCGACTCGGCCACCTTCAGGTTGCCGGCCACGATCTGGTGGGTGTCCGGGCCGCGGTTGTCCATGCGGCCCAGGGTCGCGCCCTTGAAGTCGCAGACCTTGCCACCGGCCTCGCGGACCAGCAGCAGGCCAGCGGCGATGTCCCACGCCTTCACACCGGCTTCGAAGTAGGCATCGGCGCGGCCACAGGCCACGTAGGCCAGGTCCAGCGCGGCCGAACCGGTGCGGCGGATGTCCTCGGCCTGGACCAGCAGGGTGTCGACCGACTTCAGCTGGGCGCTGGCGCGGGCGCGCTCACGCGGGGCGAAGCCGGTGTGGATCATGGTGCCTTCCAGGTCCTTGCGGTCGGCAACGCGGATGCGGCGGTCGTTCAGCACGGCACCAGCGCCACGGCTGGCGGTGAACAGTTCATTGCGCAGCGGATCGAAGATGACTGCATCGGTCGGCTCGCCGTTCTCGACCAGGGCGATCGACACGCAGTAGTGCGGCACGCCGCGCAGGTAATTGCTGGTGCCATCGAGCGGGTCGATGACCCACATCTGGCGACGCTCGCCCTGCACGCCACCTTCTTCGCCGAAGATGCCGTATTCGGGATAGGCGCGCTTGAGTTCCTTGACGATGACCTTTTCCGCGTCCGCGTCCACTTCGCTGGCGTAGTCCATCCGGCCCTTCTGCACCACATTCAGCGCCTCGAGCTTGTTGATGTTGCGCAACAGGACGTTGCCGGCGAGGCGGGCGGCCTTGACCATGACGGTTACGGCGGGTTTCTGCATGGCGTGGGCTCCCGGAAAGGCAGAAGAGAAGGGCTGGCGGGGGAAAAGAGCGGGTCCGGCGCAGTGGCCGGCCGCACAGTTTACCATTGGTCTTCGTCCAGCTCGACATTTTCCCTGTTCATGTCCCAGTTTCCCGTCGCCACCCGCCTCCGATTCGTCCTGGTCGGCACCCAGCACCCCGGCAACATGGGCGCCGCCGCCCGTGCCCTGAAGACCATGGGCCTGGCCCGCCTGGTGCTGGTCGCGCCCGAAAAGCCATTGGACGAGGAGGCCTTCCGCCGCTCGGCCGGTGCTGAAGACGTACTCGGTGACGCCCCGGTGGTGGCCACCCTGGCCGAGGCCGTGGCCGACTGCCGCCTGGTGCTGGGCTGCACTGCCCGTGCCCGCCGCGTCCAGCTGGAGGAATACCTGCCCGCCGACGCCGCTGCCCGCGCGGTGGCCAAAGCCGGTGAAGGCGCCGAGGTGGCGCTGGTATTCGGTCGCGAGCGCACCGGGTTGACCAATGAAGAGCTGCAGCTGTGCCACGCGGCGGTGCACATCCCGTCCGATCCGGAGTTCAGCTCGCTCAACCTGGCGGCGGCCGTACAGGTCCTGGCCTATGAAACCCGCATGCAGCTGCTTGGCGCACAGCCGGTGGTTGAGTCCGGGACCGGCGTCCGCGAACCGGTGGCCAGCCATGAGCAGATGGAGAGCTTCTTCGCCCAGCTCGGCGACACCCTGGACGAGATCGATTTCCACAAGGGCCGCGCGCCCGAATCGGCGATGCGCAAGCTGCGCCGCCTGTTCCTGCGCAGCGAGCCGAGCGAGCAGGAAGTGCGCCTGTTGCGCGGCATCCTCGCCGACACCCAGCGCATGGCGCGGCTGGCCCAGGCGGGCAACAAGGACAGCTGACGACGTTCTCATTTTTTCGGGTAGTCTGTCCGGATACCCAGGGGGGATGAAGCCTGTGTCGGGTCTTCGAAAGGCAATGCAGGGGGGACTGCTGAGCCTGGCCATGGTCCTGCTGGCCGGGACGGTGCGTGCAGCAACGGACCCGGTGCTGGTGCTGGGCCGGATCAGCGATGATCCCAAGGCTCATTACGAGCAGCTGCAGCCCTTGCTGGACTATGTGGTGGCGCGCATGCACGACGTTGGCATCAAGGAGGGGAGGATCCTGATGGCGCGTGATCCCCAGCAGATGGCCAGCTATCTGCGGCGGGGACGGGTCGACTGGGTCACCGAAACATCGGGCACGGCCATGGCGCTGGGCCAGCGCAGCGGCGCTCGTCCGCTGCTGTTGACCGAGCGCAATGGCGTGCGCGAATACCAGACGGTGTTCTTCGTGCGCAACGACAGCCCGATCCATCGCGTGCAGGATCTGCGCGGCCATCGCCTGGCCCTGCAGAACACCGCCTCCACCAGTGCCTCCCTGGTGCCGGTGATGACCCTGCTGCAGGACGGGCTGTCGCCACAGATCCTGGCCGGGGCCTGGGACATGCCGGGCCGGGACAGCGTGGGTTACATGTTCGTACGCAGTGAATTGAACATCGCCACCTATGTGCACAAGGGCATGGCCGATGTGGGGGCGGTGAGCAGCGTGGACTGGAGTGACGAACGGCGGGTGCCGGCGGCGTTCCGGCGCGATTTCCGCGAGCTGCTGCGCACCGAGCCGTACCCGCGTGCGGTGGAGATGGTGCGCGCCGACCTCGATCCGAAGGTGCGTGACCGCCTGCAGCAGGTGCTGCTGGAGGCGGCCAGCGATCCGCGGGCGCAGGGGGCGTTGCATCGGTTTTTTGGCACTTCCGGTTTCCACCGCGTCGATGCGCATGCGCAGCAGCGGCTGGATGAATTGAAACAAGGATTGACGCGCGTGCGGATGGAAGTGGAATGAAGTGGCTCGGCTCGGGAATGCAGGCCCGGTTCCTGCTCGCGATGGGCGGGGCGATGATCGTTGTCGTGGCGATCCTGGCGGTACTGCTTGGGCGGCAGACGGCAATGCAGAGCGAGGTGCGCAACCTCAGTGGCAGCGTCATCCATGAATTGTTCGACCGCGGCGTGCGCAGCCGTGGCGAGGCGATGGCGCGCGAGTTGTCCGATGCGCTGGCCAACCCGCTGTACTACCGCGACCTGGACCAGGTCGGCGCGCTGGTGCGCAATACCGCCCGCCAGCAGGTGGTGCGCTACGTGCTGGTGTTCGATGACCATGGCCGGCTGGTGCATGACGGTACGGTGGAAGTCGCGGGCTTCGGGCAGCCCATGGCCGACCCGCTGGCGCCCAGGGCTGTGGCCGCACGGGCACTGGTGGTGCAGGAATCGCCGAAGGTGCTCGACAACGCGATGCCGATCATGGTCGGCAATCAGCGTATCGGCGGCGTCCGCGTCGGTATGGCGCTGGACGAGGTACAGCAGCGCGAACAAGCTGCCAACGCCACCCTCGGAGAGCGCCTGCAGCAGGTTGGCAGCCGCCACCTGGGCTGGCTGCTGCTGATGCTGGGCCTGCTGGTGGTGATCGGCGTGGTGGTGATCCTCTACGTGCAGCGCACGCTGGTGGCGCCGATCCGCGACCTGGCTGCGGCGGCACGCCGTATCGAAGCCGGGGACTACCAGGCACCGCTGGCCGAGAACAGTCGCGATGACGAGGTCGGTGAGCTGGTGCGCGGCTTTGCCAGCATGCGTGATGCGATCGCCCGCCATGATCGCGAAGTGCGGCGCATGGCCTATACCGATGCGTTGACCGGGCTGACCAACCGGCTGGCGTTCCGCGAGGCGCTGGATCACCGGTTGATGGCCGCGCGCGCCTCCAACCATCGGCTGGGCCTGCTGTTTGCCGACATCGACGACTTCAAGCGGGTCAACGATACCCTTGGCCACGAGGCAGGCGACGAGGCGTTGCTGCAGTTCGCACAGCGCATCGGCCGCGCAGTGACCGATGCCGGTGGCGATGAGGCGCTGCTGGCGCGGTTCGGTGGCGACGAATTCGTGATCCTGGTCGGCGACGGTGACGTGGCTGCCAACGCGCGGTTGCTGGCCGAAGTGCTGGTGCGCGAGCTGGGCAAGCCGCTGGTGGTGCAGGGCAGGGAGCTGTTCCTCGGCACCTCGATCGGCGTGACCCTGTTCCCCGACGATGCGGCCGATGCGACCGCGCTGCTGAAGAACGGCGACATCGCCATGTACCAGGCGAAGATGGCCGGCAAGAACTGCTATCGCTACTACAGCCGCGCGATGGACCATGCGGTCGAGCGCCGCGTGCACATGGAGCAGGAGCTGCGCGGTGCCTGGGAGCGAGGCGAGCTGCGCCTGGCCTACCAGCCGATCTTCCGCATGCGCGACCGCCGCATGGTGGGTGTCGAAGTGCTGCTGCGCTGGCAGCACCCGACCCTGGGCACGATCCCGCCGTCGGTGTTCATCGAAGTGGCCGAGCAGAGCGGGTTGATCGAGATCATCGGCCCGAAGGTGCTGCGCGCGGCCTGCATGGAAGCCTCGCAGTGGCCGCGCGGAGCGGCCGGTGATGACCTGTTCGTATCGGTCAATGTATCGCCGCGGCAGCTGCGCGGCGGTGAGTTGCCGGCACTGGTGGCGCAGTGCCTGCATGAGTCCGGGCTGCCGGCCTCGCGCCTGCACCTGGAGCTGACCGAGACGGCGGTGATCGGCGACGAGATGGTGGCCGCGCAGCTGCTGGACAAGCTGCACCGCACCGGGGTGAAGGTCTGGCTGGACGATTTCGGCACCGGCTTCTCCGGCCTCAGCCATCTGCGCCAGGTGCCGGTGGACGGGGTAAAGATCGACAAGAGTTTCGTCGCCGACATGCAGCGCGACCCCGACGACCTGGCCCTGACCACGGCGATCATCGCCATGGCCCATGCGCTGGGCATCACGGTGGTGGCCGAGGGCATCGAACAGCAGGCGCAGTTCGAGCTGCTGGCCCAGCGTGGCTGCGACCTCGGCCAAGGCTACTGGCTGAGCCACCCGGTGACCGCCACCGAAGTGGTGCGGATGATTGAATCGGGCCTCTGACAAAAAAGGGGACGGAGGGGATTAAGTCGCAAATGCATTTGCGACTTAATCCCCTCCGTCCCCTTTTTGACGGTCAGAGCGGGCGCTTGCTCGGGTCGCCGGGCAGTTCGCGCACCAGCTTCGGGATCAGGTAGCCGGACAGGCGTGCGGTCAGGCCGGCGATCAACGCCTTGGCCTGGGTGTCATCCACTTCGAAGTGGGCCACGCCCTCGACCCGGTCCAGCTGATGCAGGTAGTAGGGCAGCACGCCGGCGGCAAAGCTGCGCTCGCTCAGGTCCTGCAGGGCCTGCACGCTGTCGTTGACCCCGCGCAGCAACACCGCCTGGTTCAGCAGCTGGGCGCCGGTACCGCGCAGGCGGGCCATCGCTGCGTCCACGCTGGCGTCGAATTCATTGGCGTGATTGGCGTGGACCACGATCGCCAGCGGCCAGGGCAGGCCGCCCAGCCAGGCCAGCAGTTCCTCGTCCACGCGCTCCGGCAGCACGATCGGCAGCCGCGTGTGGATGCGCAGCCGCCGGATGTGCGGGATCTGGCGCAGCGCGTCGGTCAGCTCGGCAAGCTTGTGCGTGGCCAGCGACAGCGGATCGCCACCGGACAGGATCACCTCGTCGATGTCCGGGTCGGCCGCGATGGCCGCCACCGCCTCCTGCCAGCCGCCCTTGGCGGCATTCTCCGCGCCATAGTCGAAGTGCCGGCGGAAGCAGTAGCGGCAGTTGATCGCACAGCTGCCGGTGGCCACCAGCAGGGCACGGCCCCGGTACTTCTGGATGACGCCGGTGGCCTTCTTTGCCGCGCCGTCGCCCACCGCGTCGAAGCTGAAGCCGGGCGCCGGACGCATTTCCTCGTCGATCGGCAACACCTGGCGCAGCAACGGGTCGGCGGCATCGCCCTTGCGCATGCGGGCCACGAAGCCCTCCGGCACGCGCAGCGCGAACTGGGCCATGGCTTGGTCCGAGACACCCAGCGCGGCCGGGTCCAGCTGCAGCCGGGCCAGCAGGGCGTGCGGGTCGCGCAGCGCCTGGCGCCAGAGCTGCTGCCAGCGTGCGGGCGCGCCTGGCGACGGGGTCCGGGGGAAGGCGGAAAGCTGCATGGACAGGGGGCCTGCGGTTATCATGGACACATAAACAGTTGCCCGCCGGGGTTCCGGTGGGCTTTCCATTCTATCCGGCTCGCCGCACGCGCGGCGGTTTCGCCATTTGAGGAGCTTGAGCATGGCCACTGCGGGCATGAACGATGTCAAGAACGGGATGAAGATCCTGGTCAACAATGAACCGGCCGTCATCTCCGAGACCGAGTTCATCAAGCCGGGCAAGGGCCAGGCCTTCACCCGCGTGCGCTATCGCTTCATCAAGTCGGGCCGCACGGTCGAAATGACCATGAAGGCGACCGATGACGTGGAAGTGGCCGATGTGGTCGATACCAACATGGATTACATGTACAGCGACGGCGAGTACTGGCACTTCATGGACCCGGAAACCTTCGAGCAGGTGCAGGCCGACAAGGCCGGCATGGGCGGCGCCGAGAAGTGGCTGAAGGGTGAAGAGTCCTGCATCGTGACCCTGTTCAACGGTTCGCCGATCTTCGTGCAGCCGCCGAACTTCGTCGAACTGAAGATCACCGAGACCGATCCGGGCGTCCGTGGCGACACCTCGGGCGGCGGCGGCAAGCCGGCCACCCTGGAAACCGGCGCAGTGGTCCGCGTGCCGCTGTTCGTCAACCAGGATGAAATCATCAAGGTCGACACCCGCTCGGGCGAGTACTCCTCGCGCGTGAAGTAAGGTCTGGGCCGCAGGCCCGCCTTGTGTAGTGCCGGCCGCTGGCCGGCAACCCCGCCACCTCAACGGTTGCGGGACGGCGCCGGGTATCGCCCGGCGCCACGACCACGATCCTCCCGCGGGGGATCGTGGGCCACCGCCCCCCCAGCCAGTGAGCCCGCATGAGCGATAGCCCGCACCTCCCTGAAGCCTGCGACCTGCTCATCGAAGCCGGTTATGTCGTTCCGATCGAGCCGCATGCGGTGGTGCTGGAAGACCATGCCGTGGCCGTTCGCGGCAGCGAGATCGTGGCCATCCTGCCGCGTGCCGAAGCCCGTGCGCGTTTCCGCGCCACCCAGGTGGTCAGCCGTCCCGAGGCCGCGCTGATGCCGGGCCTGGTCAACGCGCACACGCACAATCCGATGACCCTGCTGCGCGGCGTCGCCGACGACCTGCCGCTGATGACCTGGCTGCAGCAGCACATCTGGCCGGTGGAAGCGGCGGTGATCGGCCCCGAGTTCGTTGCCGACGGCACCACCCTGGCCATCGCCGAGATGCTGCGCGGCGGCACCACCTGCGCCAACGAGAACTACTTCTTCGGCGACGTGCAGGCCGCGGTCTACAAGAAGCACGGTTTCCGCGCGCTGGTTGGCGCGGTCATCATCGATTTCCCCACCGCCTGGGCCAGGACCGATGACGAGTACTTCGCCAAGGCCGGTGAACTGCATGACCAGTGGCGCACCGATCCGCTGATCGGCACCGCGTTTGCCCCGCATGCGCCGTACACGGTCAACGATGCCAACTTCGAGCGGGTGCGGATGCTGTCCGACCAGCTCGACATGCAGGTGCACCTGCACACCCACGAGACCGCGCAGGAAATCACCGATTCGATCAAGCTGCATGGCCAGCGCCCGCTGGCGCGGCTGGATCGGCTCGGCCTGGTCAATGACCGCCTGATCGCGGTGCACATGACCCAGCTGACCGATGCGGAAATCCACCTGTGCGCCGAGCGTGGCGTCAGTGTGGTGCACTGCCCGGAATCGAACCTGAAGCTGGCCTCCGGTTTCTGCCCGGCCTGCGCTCTGCAGCGCGCCGGCGTGAACCTGGCCATCGGCACCGATGGCTGTGCGAGCAACAACGACCTGGACATGTTCAGCGAGAACCGCACCGCGGCGATCCTGGCCAAGGCCGTGGCCGACGATGCCACCGCGCTGGACGCGGCGACCACGCTGCGCGCCTCCACCCTCGGTGGCGCCCGTGCGCTGGGCTTCGGCGACCGCATCGGTTCGATCGAAGTCGGCAAGCAGGCCGACCTGGTCTGCGTTGATCTGTCCGCGCTGGAAACCCAGCCGCTGCACAACGTGCTGTCGCAGCTGGTGTACGCCACCGGCCGCCAGCAGGTCAGCGACGTCTGGATTGCCGGCAAGCCGAAGCTGGTGCAGCGCGAGCTGGTCGGCATGGACCTGCCGGGCATCATCGCCAACGCGCGCCAGTGGCGCGAGCGCATCCGTCATATCCGCGCCTGAACCCGGCGCTGCAAGGACTCCCCATGACTGCCCCCCACGCATCCTCCAATTTCGACCAGGCCGAGCTGGACAAGTTCGCCGCACTGGCCAACCGCTGGTGGGACGCTGACGGCCCGCAGAAGCCGTTGCATGCGCTGAACCCGGTACGCCTGCAGTACGTGGCCGACCGCGTGCCGCTGCGTGGCGCACGCGTGCTCGACATCGGCTGCGGTGGTGGCCTGTTGAGTGAAGCACTGGCCCAGGCCGGTGCCGACGTCACCGCGATTGATCTGGCCCCGGAACTGGTAAAGGTCGCGCGCCTGCATGCGCTGGAAAGCGGTGCCAAGGTCGACTACCGGGTGCAGGCCGCCGAGGACCTGGCCGCCGAGCAGCCGGGCAGCTTCGATGTCGTCACCTGCATGGAAATGCTCGAACACGTGCCGGACCCGGGCGCGATCATCGAGGCCTGCAAGCGCCTGCTGAAGCCGGGCGGCCACCTGTTCCTGTCGACCATCAACCGCACCGCTGCTGCCTTCGCGGTGGCGATTGTCGGTGCCGAGTACGTGGCGCGGCTGCTGCCCAAGGGCACCCATCACTACCAGGAATTCATCAAGCCGGCCGAGCTGGCGCGCTGGCTGCGCGAGGCCGACATGCAGCTGGTGGATGTCAGCGGCATGGCCTACGAGCCGTGGCGCAACCATGCCCGCCTGAGCAGTCGTACCGACATCAACTACCTGGCCTACGCGGTCAAGGCTGCATGACCACCGTGCAGTTCCCGCGCGCGGTGCTGTTCGACCTGGACGGCACCCTGCTGGACAGCGCACCGGACTTCGTCGCCACCCTTGATGCGATGCTGGCCGAGCGTGGTCGCGCGCCGGTCGATCCGGTGCTGCTGCGGCCGGTAGTGTCCAAGGGCTCGCGCGCGATGGTGTCGGTGGCCTTCCCTGAGCTGGAAGCCATTGAACGCGATGCCCTGATTCCCGAGTTCCTGCAGCGCTATGAAGCGCTGATCGGCCAGCACGCGGTGCTGTTCGACGGCGTGGCGGGCATGCTCGCCGCGCTGGACGCTGCCGGCACGGTGTGGGGCATCGTCACCAACAAGCCCGAGTACCTGGCGCGGCTGATCCTGCCGCAGTACGGCTGGCAGCAGCGCTGCGCGGTGCTGGTCGGCGGTGACAGCCTGGCCGAGCGCAAGCCGCACCCGCTGCCGTTGCTGCACGCCGCGCAGGCCATCGGCATCGCCGCCGAAGACTGCGTGTACGTGGGTGACGACGAGCGCGACATCATCGCCGCGCGTGCCGCGGCCATGCCGTCGGTGGCGGCGTTGTGGGGCTATCGCCTGCACAGCGACGATCCGCTGGCCTGGCAGGCCGACGTGCTGGTCGAGAACGCCGAACTTCTGCAACTGGCCAGCCTCTGGCCGACCCGGCCGGCAGCCCCGGCCCAGCCGTAAGGAATCACGTAGTGAGCAGTACCGCGCTGGACAGTTTCCTCGACAAGTGGCGCAGCCGTTGGCCGGAATGGTCGGTGGCCGCCCCGTTCGTGGCCGAACCGCAACGCGATATCGCAGTGGCGTGGTTTGCGCTGCTGCAGGAATTCGACGACATGCTCAACACCAGCGGCGACCCGCTGCCGGCCGACGCCAAGCTGGCGTGGTGGGGCGAGGAGCTGCGCAGCTGGGCCGCGCATCGTTCGCGCCATCCGCTGGGCCGTCTGCTGGAGCCGGTGCGTGCGCCGTGGGCACAATTGGCCGAAGCACTTCCGGATCTGGTTGAAGCGCGTACCGTCGCGCTGGATGCGGCCGGCGCCGAGCGTGCGCTGGCGAACTACGCCGAGGCCGTAGCCGCCGTGGAAGCGGCACTTTTTGCCGACAAGCCGCGCACCGGCGCAGGTCGTGCGGTGCTGCTGCAGACCCTGGCCCAGCGCCTGCAGGACGCCGGCGTGGCTGGTGTGCCGCGCAGCCTGCTGGACGAGGATTCCAGCACCGCCGCGCAGCGCTGGGCGCAGTATCTGTTGAAGGGGTGGGGCAGTCGCGTGCCCGGTGCGCGCCCGCGCCGCGTGTGGTCCAGCCTGGCGCGTGCACGCGTTGCCGCGCAGGTCGCAGGCAAGCCGATCGAAGCCACGCCGGTACGCACGCTGCTGCGCGTGTGGTGGGCCGCGCGCGGCTGATGCCGCTGCGCTCGCCGGGCATGGCCCGGCGCTACCGGGCGCGGTAATCGGGTAGCGCCGGGCCATGCCCGGCGGCCGTTCGTCGCGCGTTATTTGCGTTCCAGCACCAGCAGCGGGTCGATACGGGTATCGAACCAGTTCATGCCCCAGTGCAGGTGCGGGCCGGTGGCACGGCCGGTGGCGCCGACGGCGGCGATCACCTGGCCCTGTTCCACGCGGTCACCAACCTTCACGTCGATGCGTGACAGGTGCAGGAAGTTGGAGCTGACCCCGAAGCCGTGGTCAAGCAGCAACGTGCCGCCGGTCAGGTACAGGTCCGGGCCGGCGAAGGTGACGATGCCGGCGGCGGGGGCCTTCACCGGAGTGCCGGTTGGCACCGCGATGTCCATGCCGGAATGGCCGGCACCGGGTTGGCCGTTGTATACGCGCGCATTGCCGAAGCGGCCACTGATGCGGCCCTCCACCGGCCAGATGAAGGTCTGGGTGAAGTCGGTACGGTCGTCGTCACGGGCGCGTGCAGCGGTCACCTGCGCCTGTTCGCGCTTGATCCGCTCGGCAATCGCCGGCGGCGGATTGACCGTCTTCGGCGGCACGCCGTTGACACGTTCGGTGGGCCAGTCGCGCGGTGTCACCGTGATCGTCGCGGTCTCGCTGCCACCATCGGGGCGTTGTACCTGCACACGCAGTGGACCCTTCTCGTCGCGGCCGATGCCGAACACCACGCTGCCATAGCCGCTCACCCGCAACTGGCGGCCGGCGTACTGCACGCGGCTGCCGGCGGGTACCTTGCCGATCACCAGCGCGCCCTGCGACGCGCTGGCCGGGAACACCACGCGGCTGTCGATCAGGCTGCCGATGCCATCCTGTGCCTGCGCCGGAGGTGCGGAAAACAAGGGCGCCGCCAGCAGCGCCCCGATCAGGAGAGCGGAGCGCATCAGCGGTCGTAGGTCATGCGCTGGCCGGCGGGTTCGCCCACCAGCTTGCTGCCGTCCCACACCTGCTGGCCGTTGACCCAGGTGGAGGCGATGCGCGAACGGAAGGTGGTGCCTTCAAACGGCGACCAGCCGCACTTGGACAGCACGTCCTCGCGCTTGACGGTGAACGGCACGTCCTCAACCAGCACCAGATCGGCGAAGTAGCCTTCGCGCAGGAAGCCGCGTTCCTCGACGTCGAACAGCTGCGCCGGGGCATGGGCGAACTTCTGCACCACCTGTTCGCGGGTCAGCTTGCCTTCGTGCACGCGTTCCAGCGCGGCCACCAGCGCGTATTGCACCAGCGGCAGGCCCGAGGGCGCCTGTGCGTACGGCTTCTGCTTCTCTTCCCAGGTATGCGGCGCATGGTCGGTGGCCAGCACGTCCAGCACGTCATCGGCCAGCGCGGCGGTGATCGCCTCGCGGTCGGCCACGTCCTTGATCGCCGGGTTGCACTTGATCAGGTTGCCCTTGGTCGCGTAATCCGGGCGCGCGAAATGCAGGAAGTGCACGCAGGTCTCGGCGGTGATCTGCTTGCGGCTGCCGTCGGCGCGGATCAGCGGACCCTTCTCGAACAGCGCCAGCTCATCGGCGGTGGAGATGTGCAGCACGTGCAGGCGGGTGCCGTGCTTGCGTGCCAGCGACATGGCCAGGCGGGTGGACTTGATGCAGGCCTCGCGCGAACGGATGTCCGGGTGCATGTCCGGGGTCAGCGCATCGCCGTACTTCTCCTGGAAGGCCTTCAGGTTGGCATCGATCATCGGCGTGTCTTCGCAGTGCGTGATGATCGGGGTCGGGCATTCCCGGAAGATCGCATCGAGCGTTTCCGGGTTGTCCACCAGCATGTTGCCGGTGGAGGCGCCCATGAACACCTTCACGCCCGGTGCCTTCTTCGGGTCCAGTGCGCGGATCGCCTCCAGGTTGTCATTGCTGGCGCCATGGTAGAAGCCGTAGTTGGCCCAGGCGCGGCCGCGCGCAAGCTCGTACTTGGCTTCGAGGATGGTCGAATCCAGCGTAGGCGGATTGGTATTGGGCATGTCCATGAAGCTGGTCAGGCCACCGGCCACGGCCGCCGCCGATTCGCTGGCGATGTCGCCCTTGTGGGTCAGGCCTGGCTCGCGGAAGTGCACCTGGTCATCGATCATGCCGGGCAGCAGCCAGCGCCCGGCCGCGTCCACCACCTGCTCGCCGTCGCGCGGCGCCAGCCCGGAACCGATCTGCGCGATGCGGCCGTTCTCGATGCGCAGGTCGCCGTCGAAGGTGCGGCCTTCGTTGACCATGCGGGCGTTGGTGATGAGGGTGGAGGACATGTCAGTGTTTTCCTGTGCAACGGCAAGAGGGGGCGTTGGGAGATTCGGGCACTGGATCGAAGCCGCCAGGATGGAACGGATGGCAGCGGCCCAGCCGTCGTGCCGCCAGCCAGCTGCCGCGCAGCGGGCCATGGCGCGAGATCGCTTCCATCGCGTATTCAGAGCAACTGGGTACGAAACGGCAGCGCGGCCCCAGCAGGGGGCTGATGAAGCGCTTGTAGAAGCGCAGCAGGGCGATGAGCAGGCGCGAGATCACCCAGTCATCTTATGCCAGTTGGCATGAAGGCCGCATTTGTGCAGGATGGGCCGTTGGTCGCATGTCGCCAATGGCCTGCGACCGCTCGCGGCACCCTCCAGGTGCCGGACAGGTTCCGTACCGCGCAGGGCGGTCCGTGTTGGTCGGACCGCACCTTGGGCCCGTTGTCTCCTGGACTGAATGGAGTGGGCCACCGAGGTTGCTGCTGCGGGTCGGGTAGGCTATAAAGGCCCGCTTTCCCGGGCCCCGGGGAATCCAAGGAAGAGCGTTTCGTGGCTGCTAAAAAAACTGCAAAGAAGGCCGTAACGGCCGCCAAGAAAACCGCCAAGCCTGTTGTGAAGAAGTTGGCGGCAAAGCCCGTTGCCAAGAAACCGGCCAGCAAGCCGGTGACCAAGGCAGCGTCCTCGCAACCGGCGGCCAGGAAGGCCACCGCAAAGAAAGCGCCGGTGAAGGCAACCAAGCCGGCGGCGAAGAAGGCCGCTGCGCCTGCCAAGGCCAAGCCTGCCGCTGCCGGCAAGAAGGCGCCGGTGGTGAAGAAAGCCGTCAGCAAGGCTGCGCCGGTGAAGAAGGCCGCCGCCAAGCCGGTGGCGAAGAAGGCAGCAGCCAAGCCAGCGCCGAAGGCAGTGGTGAAGAAGGCTGCGGTCAAGCCGGTCGCCAAGCCTGCAGCGAAGAAAGTCGCTGCGGCCAAGCCTGCTGCTGTAAAGAAAGTTGCCAAGAATGTCGCCGCGCCGGCCGTAAAGCCGACTCCGGCCCCCGTTGTGAAGTCCGCACCGAAGCCAGCTGCGAAGCCGGCTCCGGCCAAGTCTGTCCCGGCCAAGACCGCGGCAGTGGCAGCAGCCCAACCGGCTCCCAAGCCGGCCCCGGCCGCCGCTCCTGCAGCATCGACCGCCCCGCAATCCAAGAATCCCGTGCCCGTTTCGAAATCGCCTGCCAAAACCGCCGTGAAATCCGATTCCGCCCCGAAGACCGTGCCGCGTCCTGTCGGCAAGGTCGCCGTGGCCGTCGCCGCCCGCTCGGCCGCGCCGGCCCCGCGCAGCAAGTACAAGGTGGTCGAATACAAGACCGATGAGGCCACTGGCCGCCCGATCCTGCCGGCTGGCTACAAGCCGTCCTCGGAAGAGGAATACATGAGCCCGCTGCAGCAGGAATACTTCCGCCAGCGCCTGCAGAACTGGCGTGCGGACCTGGTGGAAGAGTCCAAGCAGACCATCGAGAACCTGCGCGAGGAAGTGCGTGACATCGGCGACGAAGCCGAGCGTGCGACCCGCGAGACCGAGAACTCGCTGGAACTGCGTACCCGTGACCGCTACCGCAAGCTGATCGGCAAGATCGACAGCACCCTGAAGCGCCTGGAAGCGGGCGACTATGGTTACTGCGTGGACACCGGTGAAGAAATCGGCCTGGAGCGCCTGGAAGCGCGCCTCACCGCCGAGCGCACCATCGACGCCCAGGAGCGTTGGGAGCACCTGCAGAAGCAGCAGGGCGACTGATTCCCGATCGTTGTATGGTCATGCGAAGAACCCGGCTCCGGCCGGGTTTTTTGTTGGGTGGTGGTTGGCTGGGTAGAACAGCGCCTTCCGGGTATCGGGGGGAGCCTGCGGGTGGGTCCGGGCAGGACACGCTGCAAGTACATCCCTGTAAGCTCGGCCGTGGCATTCATGCCGCGGACGGTCCTGCCCGGACCCACCCGCAGGCTCTCGACGGTTTCCTGCGTGCGCGGTTGCTGTAAAGCCGAGCCCATGCCCGGCTCGGGCCGAAGGCGCGGGCTTGGAGGGGGGATGAGAGCAAAGACCGCCACTTCGCTCGCCGGGCATGGCCCGGCGCTACCGGCGCGTGGGCGCGCGGAAATGCTCAGCCGAGCATGGGCTCGGCTCTACAGGTTCATTGCAGGTCGCGAAGATTCAATTTCCGCAGCGTCGGGTTCTTCCACGCCGTGATCCCAGCCACACTCAGCACCGCGAAGCCGCCCAGCACTACCGCCGGCACCAAGCCGAGCAGTTTGGCCATCGTGCCGGCATAGAACGCGCCGAGCTCGTTGGAGGAACTGATGAAAATGCCGTTGATCGACGACACCCGTCCGCGCATCTCTTCCGGCGTGGCCAGCTGCAGGATGGTCGATCGGATCACCACCGACACGCCGTCGAACGCCCCGTAGAACAACAGGATCAGCGCCGACAGCCAGAAGTGCTGGGACAGTCCGAAGCCGATCACGCACAGGCCGAAGCCCGCCACTGCGAACAGCAGTACGCGGCCGGCATTGCGGTGCAGCGGGTGGCGCGCCAGCCACAGGCCGACACAGACCGAACCCAGCGCCGGCATCGCGCGCAGGATGCCCAGGCCTTCAGGACCGTGGTGCAGGATCTCGTGCAGAAATGCCGGCAGCATCGCCACCACGCCACCCAGCAGCACCGAGAACATGTCCAGCGCCATCGCACCGACCATGATCCGGTTGCCGACCACGAAGCGTGCGCCTTCGGCGATGCTCTTGAAGATCGGCGCAGCCGGGCCGGAATGCACGGGCTCTTCCACCTTCAGCGTGGCCAGGCAGCCCATCGCGACTGCCGCGAACAGGGTGGCCACCGCATAGGAAAGGCCCTTGCCAGCGAAACCGACCAGTACGCCACCCAGTGCCGGGCCGGCGATCATGCCGGCCTGGAACACCACCGCACCCAGGCCGGCGCCACGGGCGAACTGGTCGCGGGCCAGTACGCGGGCAAACAGGGCGTTGTAGATCGGCGACAGGAAGGCGCGGACCATGCCGGTCAGCGCAATGGCGGCATAGATCGGCCACACACCGTCAACGGGCAGCCAGCCCATCGCCACGCTGGTCAGCACCAGCGCAGTGGCGATCAGCCCGGAACAGGCGACCATGCCCAACCGGCGGCGCGGCAGGTGGTCGACCAGGTAGCCGGCGAACGGCGCCACGCAGAAGAACGGCAACACTTCGGCCAGGCCGATCAGGCCCAGCGAGAACGGATTGCGGGTGACTTCGTAGATATGCCAGCCGACGGTGACCGCGACCACCTGGTAGGACAGCATCGCGAAGATGCGGTAGGCCAGCAGCCTGGCGAAACCGGGCCGGGACAGCAGGCCCAGCGCGGTGTCTTCGGCTGTGGCAGGCTCGCTCACGAGGGCTCGCGCTGCAGCTGCGCCTGCGCGGTCTCACGGATGAAGGCCAGCATCGCGGCCACGCCGTTGCTGCGGGTCGGCGACAGGTGGCGGGCCAGGCCGATGTCCTGGATGTAGCTGGGCTCGGTGTCGAGGATCTCCTGCGCACTGCGCCCGGAGTAGACGCGCAGGGCCAGGAAGATCAGGCCGGAGACGATGGCCGAATCACTGATGGCGTGGAAGCGCAGCGACTGCGTGTTGCCTTCCGGCACGATCCAGACCATCGACTGGCAGCCGAGCAGGCGATGCTCTTCGGTCTTCCATTCTTCCAGAAACACCGGCAGCTTGCGGCCGAGGTCGATCAGGTACTGGTAGCGCTCGGACCAGTCACCGAAGAAGCCGAATTCCTCGGCGATGGCGGCCTGGGCCTCGGCGGCGGTGGGTTCAAGCGGGAACGGGGAGTCGGTCACAACAGTCTCTACGGTGGGGCGTGGCCGGCAGGCCGGCCACGGGGCAGGGTGGGTCAGCCGCGCTTGCGCGACCAGCGCACGCCCTGCGGGGTGTCTTCCAGCACGATGCCTTCGGCGGCCAGCTGGTCGCGGATGGCGTCGGAACGGGCGAAGTCGCGCGCCTGCTTGGCGGCGGCGCGCGCGTCGATCAGGCCCTGGATGCGCGCATCGTCGCCATCATCGCTGGCAGCGGTGCCGAACCACTGCGCCGGGTCGGCCTGCAGCAGGCCCAGTGCCAGGCCGGCGCCGAGCAGTTCGCCCTTCAGGCGCGCTTGTTCGGTGGGGTCGGTGGCGCGGCGTGCGTCGGCGGCGATGCGGGCCACTTCGGCCAGTGCCTGCGGGGTGTTCAGGTCGTCATCCAGGGTCGCCTCGACCGTGGCCGGGATCGCCACGACCGCCTCGACCGACGCCAGCTCGCGCAGGGTGCCGTACAGGCGGTCCAGGGTGCGCACCGACTGTTCGATCAGCGCATCGGACCACTCCAGTGGCTGCCGGTAGTGGGCCGACAGCAGGGCCAGGCGCAGCGCTTCCGGCGGGTGCTGGCGAACCAGATCGTGCACGCGCTCGATGTTGCCGACCGACTTGCTCATCTTGGCGCCGCCGAAGTTGAGCATGCCGTTGTGCAGCCAGAAGCGGGCGAAGATCCTGCCGCCATGCGCGCATTCGCTCTGGGCCAGTTCGTTTTCGTGGTGCGGGAACTGCAGGTCGACGCCACCGGCATGAATGTCGATGGTCTCGCCCAGGTGGGCGGCGGCCATTGCCGAGCATTCGATGTGCCAGCCCGGGCGGCCACGGCCCCACGGCGATTCCCAGCCGGGCAGGTCATCGCTGGACGGCTTCCACAGCACGAAATCACCCGGGTCGCGCTTGTAGGGGGCGACATCGACGCGGGCGCCGGCCAGCATTTCCTCCGGATCGCGGCGCGAGAGCTTGCCATAGCCCTCGAAGCTGCTGACCGCGAACAGCACGTGGCCCTCGGCCGGGTAAGCGTGGCCGCTGGCGATCAGCTGCCCGATCATGGTGATGATCTGCGGGATGTGCGCGGTCACTTCCGGCTCGATGTCCGGCGGTGCCACGCCCAGCGCGGCCATGTCTTCACGGTAGGCGGCGGCGAAACGATCGGTGATGGTGCTGATCGGCACCCCCTGTTCGCGCGCGGCGTTGTTGATCTTGTCGTCCACGTCGGTGATGTTGCGCGCGTAGCGCAGGCCACCGAAGCGCCGCCGCAGCAGGTCGGCCAGCACCCCGAACACCACTGGGCCACGGGCGTTGCCGATGTGCACGTAGTTGTAGACCGTCGGGCCGCACACATACAGGGTCGGACAGGCCGGGTCGAGCGGGGTGAACGGTTCGAGCTGGCGAGTCAGGTTGTTGTGCAGGCGCAGGGTCATGGGGCTGTGACTGGGGGACAAGCCTGTGATTTTAGAACGTGTCGGGGCGCTTTGGGGCGACGCGCTGCTACCGGTGGACCTGAAGCCCGCCCAAGGTGGGGTGGGCAGGAGCGGCGCGGACGGGTAATGTTCAGCCCCTTGCGCTCGCCACTGCCTACACTATCGCCGTGTCCCTGCTCCCGTCGCCAATGAAATCCACCGCGTTGCTGACCCTGGCCTGCCTGTCGGCGCTGCCCGCCGTGGCCCAGGCGCAGGAGGCCGAGCCCCGCAACCGGGTGGTGATCGTGGAGAACGTGAAGTTCGACTACGCCCAGGTGCTGAACGTCGAACCCGTGTTCCAGACCCTGCGTGCGACCCGCACCGAAGAACACTGCGAGCCGGTCTCGACCCGGACCCTGGCGCCGGTCAATGTCACCGGTGAGGAGCCTGCCGAGGACAAGGGCCGGATCGGTCGCTTCTGGGACTCGGTGCGCTCGATGTTCAAGCGCAGCGATGAAGAGGGGGCCGAGGAGACGGCCGCCGAGACGCCCGCGCCGGCCCCGGCGCCGGCCAACAACGGGCCGATGCTGACCCGCGACTGCCGTATCGTGCCGGTCGGGCGTGAATTCCGTCGGCCCATCGCCTATGACGTGGACTACGTCTACAAGGGCACCAAGTACCGCTCGCGGCTGCCGGAAGACCCCGGCAACCGGCTCAAGGTCCGGGTCTCGATCACCCCATGGGTCGGTCCCGAACAGAACACTGCCAGCAATCCCTGATTCCGCGACCCACGCCCCTTGCGCCGGTCCCGGCCGCATGCAAAGATGCCCGGCCATGAAGCTCACCGACTACCAGCACGACAGCAGCGCAGCCCGACAGGCGTCGGGCATGACCTCGCGTGCGCGTCGACCGGAACCCCACATCCTCGCTGGGTAACCGGAGCTTTTTGCTGTTCGTCCGAAAAAAACCCAGCCCACCGGCTGGGTTTTTTCGTTTCCGCGTCATGAAAGCTGCAACTGCAACCTTTTCGTACCACCTTTGGTTCCTGGTTTCCCTTCCACCGCGTCGACCTTCGGCGCCGCCACGCAAGGAAAGATGATGTCCCCCAAGCACTTCCTGAACACCCAGGACTGGAGCCGCAGCGATCTCGACGCGCTGCTGACCCAGGCCGCGCTGTTCAAGCGCAACAAGCTCGGCGACCAGCTCAAGGGCAAGTCGATCGCGCTGGTGTTCTTCAATCCGTCCATGCGCACCCGCACCAGCTTCGAACTGGGCGCGTTCCAGCTCGGCGCCCACGCGGTGGTGCTGCAGCCGGGCAAGGATGCGTGGCCGATCGAGTTCAACCTCGGCACGGTGATGGACGGCGATACCGAAGAGCACATCGCTGAAGTGGCCAAGGTGCTGGGCCGTTACTGCGACATCATCGCCGTGCGTGCGTTCCCCAAGTTCATCGACTGGGCCTACGACCGCCAGGACATCGTCCTCAACAGCTTCGCCAAGTATTCGCCGGTGCCGGTCATCAACATGGAGACCATCACCCACCCGTGCCAGGAACTGGCCCACGTGATGGCGCTGCAGGAGCACTTCGGCACCCAGGACCTGCGTGGCAAGAAGTACGTGCTGACCTGGACCTACCACCCGAAGCCGCTGAACACCGCGGTGGCGAACTCGGCGCTGACCATCGCCACCCGCATGGGGATGGATGTGACCCTGCTGTGCCCGACCGCCGACTACATCCTCGACGACCGCTACATGGGCTGGGCCGAGCAGAACGTGGCCGAGAGCGGCGGTTCGCTGAAGATCAGCCATGACATCGACAGCGCCTACGCCGGTGCCGACGTGGTCTACGCCAAGAGCTGGGGCGCGCTGCCGTTCTTCGGCAACTGGGAACCGGAAAAGCCGATCCGCGACCAGTTCAAGCACTTCATCGTGGACGAACGGAAGATGGCGCTGACCAACAACGGTGTCTTCAGCCACTGCCTGCCGCTGCGCCGCAACGTCAAGGCCACCGACGCGGTGATGGATTCGCCGCAGTGCATCGCCATCAACGAAGCCGAGAACCGACTGCACGTGCAGAAGGCGATCATGGCGGCTGTTGCCGGGCGCTGATTCCCAAGCATTGAAACAATCCGCCGGGCATGGCCCGGCGCTACCCCACCTGATTGGACATTACCCCCATGAGCAACAAAGACGTCGTTCTCGCCTTCTCCGGCGGCCTGGATACCAGCTTCTGCGTGCCGTACCTGCAGGAGCGTGGCTACAACGTGCACACCGTGTTCGCCGACACCGGCGGCGTGGATGATGAAGAGCGCGATTTCATCGAAAAGCGCGCCGCCGAACTGGGCGTGGCCAGCCACGTCACCGTCGATGGTGGCCCGGCCATCTGGGCCGGCTTCGTCAAGCCGTTCGTGTGGGCCGGCGAAGGCTACCAGGGCCAGTACCCGCTGCTGGTCTCCGACCGCTACCTGATCGTCGATGCCGCGCTCAAGCGCGCCGCTGAACTGGGCACCAACATCATCGCCCATGGCTGCACCGGCATGGGCAACGACCAGGTGCGTTTCGACCTGGCAGTGAAGGCGCTGGGCGACTACCAGATCATCGCGCCGATCCGCGAGATCCAGAAGGAACACACCCAGACCCGTGCCTACGAGCAGAAGTACCTGGAAGAGCGCGGTTTCGGCGTGCGCGCCAAGCAGCAGGCCTACACCATCAACGAGAACCTGCTGGGCCTGACCATGTCCGGCGGTGAGATCGATCGCTGGGAAGCGCCGGGCGAGGGCGCCCGTGGCTGGTGCGCACCGCGCAGCGAATGGCCGGAGCAGGCGTTGACCGTCACCCTGAAGTTCGTTGAAGGCGAAGCCGTCGAACTGAACGGCAAGGCGTTGCCGGGTGAGCAGATCCTGGCCCAGCTCAACAAGCTGTTCGCTCCCTACGGCGTCGGCCGTGGCGTCTACACCGGTGACACCGTGATCGGCCTGAAGGGCCGCATCGTGTTCGAAGCGCCTGGCCTGGTTTCGCTGCTGGCCGCGCACCGCGCGCTGGAAGATGCGGTGCTGACCAAGCAGCAGAACCGCTTCAAGCCGGACGTGGCGCGCAAGTGGGTGGAGCTGGTGTACGAAGGCTTCTACCACGACCCGCTGAAGACCGACATCGAGGCCTTCCTGAAGTCCTCGCAGGCCAAGGTCAACGGTGAAGTGGTGCTGGAAACCCGTGGCGGCCGCGTCGATGCAGTGGCGGTGAAGTCGCCGCACCTGCTCAACACCAAGGGCGCCACCTACGCGCAGTCGGCCGACTGGGGCGTGGAGGAGGCCGAAGGCTTCATCAAGCTGTTCGGCATGAGCTCCACTGTCTATGCGCAGGTCAATCGCGGTTGACCTGTGACGGGGGTGCCGGCCGTTGTCCGGCGCCTCGCAACGTCAATGGAGGGTAGTGCCGGCCGCTGGCCGGCTCGTGGCACGGCTGGATCATCGCGGAGCCGGCCAGCGGCCGGCACTACCGATTTCGAACCCTACGGATATTCAGACACATGCTTGAACAGACGCTCGATCACCTGCAGGCCCTGGTGTCCTTCGACACCCGCAACCCGCCGCGTGCGATCACCACCGGTGGCATCTTCGATTACCTGCGCGACAACCTGCCCGGCTTCAACGTCGAGGTGATCGACCATGGCGCCGGTGCGGTCAGCCTGTATGCGGTGCGTGGCACGCCGAAGTACCTGTTCAACGTGCACCTGGATACCGTGCCGGACTCGCCGCACTGGAGTGCCGACCCGCATGTGATGCGGCGCCTCGACGACCGCGTGGTAGGCCTTGGCGTATGCGATATCAAGGGCGCGGCCGCCGCGCTGGTGGCCGCGGCCAACGCCAGTGATGGCGATGCCGCGTTCCTGTTCTCCAGCGACGAGGAAGCCAACGATCCGCGCTGCATCGCCGCGTTTCTGGCCCGTGGCATTCCGTATGAAGCGGTGCTGGTGGCCGAGCCGACCATGAGCGAGGCGGTGTTGGCGCACCGAGGCATCAGCTCGGTGCTGATGCAGTTCTCCGGTCGCGCCGGGCATGCCTCGGGCAAGCAGGATGCGGCCGCCAGCGCACTGCATCAGGCCATGCGCTGGGGCAACCGTGCGCTGGACCATGTGGAATCGCTGGCCTCGGCGCGCTTCGGCGGCCTCACCGGCCTGCGTTTCAACATCGGCCGCGTCGAAGGCGGGATCAAGGCCAACATGATTGCCCCGGCCGCCGAAGTGCGGTTCGGCTTCCGCCCGCTGCCGTCGATGGACATTGATGGCCTGCTGGCAACCTTTGCCGGTTTCGCTGAGCCGGAAGCCGCATTGTTCACTGAAACCTTCCGTGGTCCCAGCCTGCCGGCCGGTGACATCGCCGAGGCCGAGAACCGCCGCCTGCTGGCGCGCGACGTGGCCGACGCACTTGAGCTGCCGATCGGCAACGCGGTGGACTTCTGGACCGAGGCCTCGCTGTTCTCGGCCGGTGGCTACACCACGCTGGTGTTCGGCCCGGGTGACATCGCCCAGGCCCATACCGCCGATGAGTTCGTAACGCTGGACCAGCTGCAGCGCTACACCGACGCCGTTCACCGCATCATTGCTGCCGGCGCCTGATCGACCCCACAACGCCGCCGTGCTCCGGCACGGTGGAACTGCAACGCGGCGACCGCCGCCTGTGACGAAACCGAAATGTCTCCTGCCCTCCAGCCCCACCGTCAGACCCGCCAGACCATCGTGCGCCTGCTTTCCAGCATGGCCAGCGCGAAGGAGATCAGCCAGTACCTCAAGCGATTCTCGCAGCTGGACGCCAAGCGCTTCGCCGTGGTCAAGGTCGGCGGTGCCGTCCTGCGCGACGACCTTGACGCGCTGACCTCGTCGCTGTCGTTCCTGCAGGAAGTCGGCCTGACCCCGATCGTGCTGCACGGCGCCGGCCCGCAGCTGGATGCCGAGCTGTCCGCGGCCGGCATCGAGAAGCAGACCGTCAACGGCCTGCGCGTGACCTCGCCGGAAGCGCTGGCGATCGTGCGCCGGGTGTTCCAGCAGTCCAATCTGCGCCTGGTCGAAGCGCTGCAGCAGAACGGTGCGCGCGCCACCTCGATCACCGGCGGCGTGTTCGAAGCGGAGTACCTGGACGTGGACACCTACGGCCTGGTTGGCGAGGTGAAGAAGGTCAACCTGGCGCCGATCGAGGCCAGCCTTCGCGCCGGCTCGATTCCGGTCATCACCAGCCTGGGCGAGACTGCTGGCGGCCAGATCCTTAACGTCAACGCCGACTTCGCCGCCAACGAGCTGGTGCAGGAGCTGCAGCCGTACAAGATCATCTTCCTGACCGGCACCGGCGGCCTGCTGGACGAGCAGGGCAACGTGATCGACTCGATCAACCTGTCCACCGAGTACGACCACCTGATCGCGCAGCCGTGGATCCACGGCGGCATGAAGGTGAAGATCGAACAGATCAAGGATCTGCTCGACCGCCTGCCGCTGGAATCGTCGGTATCGATCACCCGTCCGGCCGACCTGGCCAAGGAACTGTTCACCCACAAGGGCTCGGGCACGCTGGTGCGCAAGGGTGAGAAGGTGCTGCGTGCCACCGCGTGGGAGCAGTTGGACCTGCCGCGCCTGAAGCAGCTGATCGAGTCGAGTTTCGGCCGTACCCTGGTGCCGGACTACTTCCAGAAGACCACGCTGCTGCGCGCCTACGTCAGCGAGAACTACCGCACGGCGGTGATCCTTACCGACGAGGCCGAGGGCGTGTACCTGGACAAGTTCGCGGTGCTTGATGATGCGCAGGGCGAAGGCCTGGGACGCGCGGTCTGGAACGTGATGCGCGAGGAGACGCCGCAGCTGTTCTGGCGTTCGCGCAATGGCAACCCGATCAACCATTTCTACTACGCCGAATCCGATGGCTGCTACAAGCAGGGCCACTGGAAGGTGTTCTGGTACGGCGCCGATGGCATCGACCGCATCAGGACCTATGTCGACCATTGCGGCGTGCGTGCGCCGAGCCTGGAGGGCTGAACACATGAACCATGCCGATTGGACCAGGGTCCCTACGCTGGCGGGCACCCATGCGCGGCTGGAGCCGCTGCAGATGGGGCATATCGATGGCCTGCGCGGCGCGCTCGGCGATGGCGCGTTGTCCAGGCTCTGGTACACCCAGGTGCCCGATGCGAAGACCATGACCGGCTACGTGCAGGCGGCGCTGCAGGCGCAGGCCGAAGGCAAGGTGCTGCCGTTCGTGGTGTTCGATGCCAACGACCAGATTGTCGGCACCACCCGTTACTACGATCTGCAAGCGGACGTGCCGCGCTTGAGCATCGGTTACACCTGGTATGGCGAGTCGGCGCAGCGCACCGGGGTCAATACCGAGACCAAGCTGATGCTGCTGAGCCATGCGTTCGAGCGGCTGGAGTGCCTGAGCGTGGTGTTCGAGACCAGCTGGTTCAACTTCGCCTCGCGCACCGCGATCGCGCGCATTGGCGCCAAGCAGGATGGCGTGCTGCGCAACCACCGCCGCCACCCCGACGGCACCCCGCGCGACACCGTCATCTTCTCCATCATCAACGCGGAATGGCAAGGCGTGAAGCGCCACCTGCAGCACCGCCTGGACAGCCACGCATGAACGATTCGACTTTCACCCTGGGCATCGTCGGCGCCCGAGGCCATACCGGTGCCGAACTGATCAAGCTGGTCGCTGCGCATCCGCGGCTGCAGCTGGCCTTCGTGTCCTCGCGCGAACGCGCGGGCCAGCGCCTCGCTGACCATCATCCCGAGTTCCAGGGCGAACTGCGGTACGAGAACCTGGACGCCGACGCGGTGGCCGCCAAGGGCGTGGACGCGGTGATCCTGGCCCTGCCCAACGGCCTGGCCGCTCCGTTCGTGGCCGCGCTGGAAGCGGCTAAGCCGGACACCGTCATTGTCGACCTGTCGGCCGACTACCGCTTCGACAATGCGTGGTACTACGGCCTGCCGGAGCTGACCCGCGGTCGCTACAACGGCCAGAAGCACATCAGCAATCCGGGCTGCTATGCCACCGCGATGCAGCTGGCGATCCACCCGCTGCTGGACCTGCTGGCCGGTCCGCCGCAGTGCTTCGGCGTGTCCGGTTACTCCGGTGCCGGCACCACGCCCTCGGACAAGAACAATGTCGAACTGCTGGCCGACAACCTGATGCCGTATGCATTGACCAACCATGTGCATGAGCGCGAGGTGTCGGTGCAGATGGGCGTGGCGGTCGAGTTCATGCCGCACGTGGCCCCGCATTTCCGTGGCATCACCCTGACCGCCAATCTGTGGCTGAATCGCGTGCAGACCCGCGAGCAGATCGTCGAGCGTTTCCAGCAGGCCTATGCCGGCGAACCACTGATCGAGGTGGTGGATGAAGCACCGTGGGTCAGCCGCATTGCCGGCCGCCACGGTGCCCAGGTCGGTGGCTTCACGCTGGCCCCGGGCGGCAAGCGGGTGGTGGTGGTGGCGACCCTGGACAACCTGCTGAAGGGCGCGGCCAGCCAGGCCATGCAGAACCTCAATCTCGCACTGGGCATCGACGAACTGACGTCGATCCCGCACTGACCACGCTTCCGGAGCCCCCCATGGCAGACCTTCTTTGGCAGAAGCCCGGTGTCGCTGTAGACGCCAAGATCCAGACCTTCCTCGCCGGTGACGACGTCATCCTCGACCGCGAGTTCTTCCTGCACGACATCGCCGCCAGCGCCGCGCACGCACAGGGCCTGCAGCACATCGGTATCCTCAGCGCCGATGAGCTGGCGGGCCTGCTGCGCGAGCTCGACGTGCTGGCGCAGGACTTCCGCGCAGGCCGCTTCGTGCTGGATACGCAGTACGAAGATGGCCACTCGGCAATCGAAGCACGCTTGACCGAACGCCTCGGCGATGCCGGCCGCAAGATCCACACCGGCCGCAGCCGCAACGACCAGATCCTGGTCGCCACCCGTCAGTGGCTGAAGGAGAAGCTACAGCGCGTGGCCCAGCTCAGCGCCGAAGTGGCCAAGGTTGCGCTGGACCGCGCACAGGCCGAGAAAGACCTGCCGATTCCCGGCTATACGCACATCCAGCGCGCCGTGGTGTCCTCGGCCGGCATGTGGTGGGCCGGCTGGGCCGAGGCTTTCATCGACAACGCCATCCGTGCCCGCGATACCCATGCACTGGTCGACGCCAATCCGCTTGGCACCGCTGCCGGCTACGGCGTGAACCTGCCGCTGGACCGTGAGCACACCACCGCCGCGCTCGGTTTCGCGCGCATGCAGATCTCGCCGATCTACGCGCAGCTGTCGCGCGGCAAGTTCGAGCTGGCCGCACTGGAAGCGCTGGGCGGGGCGACCCTGGACCTGCGTCGCATCGCCTGGGACCTGTCGCTGTTCACCAGCGCGGAGTTCGGCTTCGTGGCGTTGCCGGCGCAGTACACCACCGGCAGTTCGATCATGCCCAACAAGCGCAACCCGGACGTGATCGAACTGATGCGCGCCACCCACGCCAGCGTGGCCGCCGCACGCACCGAGATCGAGCAGTTGCTGTCGCTGCCGTCGGGCTACCACCGCGACCTGCAGTCGTCCAAGGGCGCCATCTTCCATGGTTTCGGTCGTGGCCTGGCCGCGCTGGAACTGCTGCCGTCGCTGCTGGCCAATCTGGAATGGCGCGATGACAAGCTGCGCGCGGCGATCGATTCGGGCATGTATGCCACCGACGTTGCGGTGGAAGCCGCCGTTGCCGGCGTGCCGTTCCGCGAGGCCTACAAGGCCGCAGCTGCCGGCGCCGACAGTGCAGGGCAGGGGCGTACCCCGGAAGGCAGCCTGGCCGCGCGCGTATCGCCGGGTTCGGCAGCCGACCTGCGCCTGGATGAACTGCGCGCGCGCTGGCAGGCGCTGTCCTGATGGCCGCTACCGTGTACCTGGTGGTGGCCATGCGCCGGCCCGACTTCAACGCCGCAGCGGTGCAGCCGCATCTGGACTTCCTCGACGCATTGCGCGCGCAGGGCCAGCTGCAGCTGACCGGCGGTTTCGCCGACGGCAGCGGCGGCGCCTATGTGCTGTGCAACGTGGAGAACCTGGCACAGGCGCAGGCCATCGTCGCCACCGATCCGCTGGTGACGATGCAGGCCTCCGACCTGACCGTGCACGAATGGAATACCCGCTAAGGCGCACCTGATGACTCTGCACGCCACCCACGTCGCCTCGCCGTTCCCGGAACAGGTGCTGCCGCCGTGGCGGCGCGCGGTGCTGAAGGTTGGCAGCAGCCTGCTGGCCGCCGATGGCGGTGGCCTGTCGCCACGCCACGCGCTGGGCCTGGCCCAGTTCGTCTCGGCCAACGTGCTGGCCGGACGCGAGGTGGTGATCGTGTCTTCGGGCGCGGTCGCCGCTGGCCGCGCGATTCTTCCCCGGGCTGATGAGCCCGGTGCGGCGATGGCGGCGCGGCAGGCGCTGGCCGCGCTGGGCCAGGCCCAGTTGATCGGGTTGTGGCAGCGTTTCTTCGAGCGACCGGTGGCGCAGGTGCTGCTCACCCATGACGACCTGCGCAACCGTCGCCGCTATCTCAACGCACGGGCCACCCTCAACGAACTGCTGCGGTTGGGCGCGTTGCCGGTGGTCAACGAGAACGACACCGTATCGGTGGACGAACTCAAGCTCGGCGACAACGACAACCTGGCCGCAACGGTGGCCGCGCTGGTCGATGCCGACGCGCTGTTCATCGCCACCGACATCGATGGCCTGTACAGCGCCGACCCGCGCACCGTGGCCGACGCACGACCGATGCATGACGTGCCGGAACTGAGCGACGGGGTGCTGGCAATGGCAGGCGGTGCGGGCTCGCGTGCCGGTACCGGCGGCATGCGCACCAAGCTGGAAGCGGCGGCCAAGGCCGGTCGTCTCGGCATCGAGACCTATCTGTTCAATGGCCGCAGCAGTGACGTGGTGCGCGCACTGGCGCAGGACCGCCTGTTCGGCACCCGCATCCACGCCGCGCGCAGCCGTGAGGCCGCACGCAAGCACTGGCTGCGGCATGCGCCCCTGGCCGAGGGCGCGATCATCGTCGATGCGGGCGCGGCCCAGGCCATGCGTGAGAAAGGCGCTTCGCTGCTGCCCGGTGGCATCACCGGCGCAGAAGGCGGCTTCCGCCGTGGCGACATGGTGCAGGTGTGCTGGACCTCGTCGCAGGGGCGTGTCTGCGTTGCGCGCGGGGTCAGTCAATATGCGGCCGACGACGTACGCCGCATCGCCGGTCGCCACACCCGCGATATCCAGGCCGTGCTCGGCTACAACTACGGTGGCGCTGTCGTCCACCGCGACGATCTGGTACTGCCATGAACGAACTGCAGGATATTCCGATGAGCGATATCGAATCGCAGGCGCGTGCCTGCCGTGATGCGGCCCAGGTGGTTGCCGGCCTCGACAGTGCTGCCCGCCGCACAGTGCTGCTGGCGATGGCGCAGGCGCTGGAAGTGAATGCCGGGCCGATCCTGGCCGGCAATGCACGCGACCTGGCCGCCGCGCGTGACAAGGGCGTGGGCAGCGCCATGCTCGACCGCCTCGCACTGGACCCCGCGCGCCTGTTCGCGATGGCCGAGGCCGTGCGCGAAGTGGCCGGATTGCCGGATCCGGTCGGCCAGGTGACCCGCGACGACGTGCGCCCTAACGGCATCCGTGTGCAGAAGGTGCGCGTGCCGCTGGGCGTGATCGCGATGATCTACGAAGCACGTCCGAACGTGACCGCCGAAGCCGCGGCGCTGTGCCTGAAGGCCGGCAACGGCGTGGTCCTGCGTGGCGGCTCCGAAGCGATTCATTCCAACACCGCCATCGCCCAGGCACTGGCCGGTGCATTGAAGGCCAACGGCGTACCGCCGGCTGCCGTGACCGTGCTGACCGACCTGCGTCGCGAAGCGATGCTGGAACTGCTGCAGCTGCATGAGCTGATCGACCTGGCCATTCCGCGCGGTGGCGAAGGCCTGATCCGCTTCGTTGCCGAGCACGCGCGGGTGCCGGTGATCAAGCATTACAAGGGCGTGTGCCATCTGTTCGTGGACGCCAGTGCCGACCCCGGCAAGGCCATCGACCTGCTGGTGGATGGCAAGTGCAGCCGTCCGGCGGCCTGCAATTCGCTGGAGACCCTGCTGGTGCATCGTGCCGTGGCCGATACATTCCTGCCGCGCGTGGCACAGGCGCTTGGCGAGCGCGGCGTGCAGCTGCGCGCCGATGCATTGGCGCAGCCGCTGCTGCCGGGCAGCATGTTGGCCACCGAAGACGACTACGCCGCCGAGTTCCTTGATCTGGTGCTGGCGGTGCGCGTGGTCGACGACCTCGATGCGGCCATCGCGCACATCCGTGCTTACACTTCCGACCATACCGAAGTAATCGCCACCGAGGACGCGGGCAACGCCGAGCGCTTCGTCAACGCGTTGCGCTCTGCGGTGGTGATGGTCAATGCGTCCTCGCGTTTCTCCGATGGTGGTCAGCTGGGCTTGGGCAGCGAGATCGGGATCTCCACCACGCGCCTGCATGCCTACGGCCCGATGGGCCTGGAAGCGCTCACCGTCGAACGATTTGTCGTGCGCGGGGAAGGGCAGACCCGCACCTGAGCGCGACGGACGCCGGGCATGGCCCGGCGCTACCGCCGCCCATCAGGTAGCGCCGGGCCATGCCCGGCGAAGCGCAGGATCACACTACCTCGCGACGGATGCCGATCGGCCGCGCATGCTCATCCATGTGCAGGGTGGCGGCTTTGCAGCCCAGCAGGCGTTCGGCCAGGCCGGTGCTGGCACCCAGGTCGGCGGCGACCTCGTTGAGGCTGGCCAGCGGCCGCGGCAGGCGCCGCTCGTGGCCACGGAAGCGTGCGCGGTTGTACTCGGCCCAACCGATCAGCAGCACGCTGGCGCACAGCAGCATCAGCGGCAGCGCCACCAGCACATACGGATCGAACTGGCTTTGTCGTTCGTACAGCTGCTGCCAGGCCAGCTGGCCGCCGACCAGCCACGACACCAGGGTGACCAGTGGGGCCCACAGGTAGAAATAAAAGCCCCAGAACGCCAGGGTGACGAAGCCCCATGCAGTGCGTTGAAAACGAGGCTGGTGGTGTGGCTTGCGGATCATCCGTGAATCGAAGCGGTTGGATGGGTGTTGTGTGTTCATCGGATTCCCCGGTCAGGGCTGGTCCAGGTGGCGCGCTTGCTGCGCCGGCGCAGCAATGTCTTCGGCAGTGCCACCAGGGTGGTGGAAAGGCTGATCAGCCAGTACGCCATCGGGTACCAGATGACCCAGAAGTAGTTGCGTCCAATCTGTGTTTCGTAACGGCGGTCGATGATCAGGCTGCTGGCGAACTGCAGCAGGCAGACCAGCGCCAGGATCACGCCATGCCACTGGGGCAGCAGGCTGGCGATGTACAGCTGCGGCGGCATTTCGATGAACTTGCCCAACGCCCACAGCACCACGATGAACAGCATGGTGTAGGCCCAGATCACGCTCAGCACGTACTCCAGCAGTACGCCCCACATGCGCCGCTCCTTCCAGTGCAGCAGCGAACGTGCGTGGCGCAGCATCACCTCCACGCCACCCTGGGCCCAGCGCAGACGCTGCCGCCACAGCCCCTTCAGCGTTTCCGGCATCAGGATGAAGCACAGCGCGTTGGGCTCGTAGCGGATGTCCCAGTGCGCACGCTGCAGCCGCCAGCTGATGTCGATGTCCTCGGTGACCATGTCATCCGACCACCACCCCACCTGGTGCAGGGCGGTGCGGCGGAAGCCGGCGATCACTCCCGAGATGGTGAAGATGCGTCCGTACACGCGCTGCGCGCGCTTGATCATGCCGATGATCGAGGAGAATTCGGCCACCTGCAGCCGACCCAGCAGGGTGGAGCGGTTGCGGATGCGCGGGTTGCCGGTGACCGCGCCGACCCGGTTGCCGCTGACCAGGTGCCAGATCATCCAGTGCAGCGCGTGCTCCTCCAGCATCGCATCGCCGTCGATGCACACCAGGTACTCCGAACGTGCCGCCAGCGCGCCCATGCGCAGTGCATTGGCCTTGCCCAGGTTGCGGTCCAGGTGCAGCACGCGCAGCCGCGGGTGCTTCGCGGCCAGCGCATCCAGGCGGGCACCGGTGTCGTCGCTGCTGCCATCGTCGATGGCGATCACCTCGTAGTCGGCCGGATAACGCTGTGCCAGTGCCGCACCGAGCGTGTCGTCAAGATTGTCCGATTCGTTGTGGCAGGGAATCAGCAGGCTGGCGAACGGTGGATCGATCATCAGCGGTGGATCATTGCGCGGCCGCGAATGCCGTTCGCGCCGGAAGTAGTAGTACAGCCCGCCGGACATCCAGAAGAACGCCATCACCATCGGGTAATAGAAGGCGAACTGGAACAGGACCTGCAGCAACGGATGCATGTCCATGTCACTTCTCCGGGTACGGGAAGTTGCCGGCGGACATGGCCGCACGGGCATCGTGGGTGGAGGGCTGGCCGGCGATGAAGTCATCCGGGTACCAGGCGAAGTGATGCACGCCCTGCGCCTGCAGCTGGCGGATCTGTGCACGCAGGCGATCGGCCGGAATCGGCTGGCCGCTGCGCCAGTCAACAGTCTGCAATTCGAACAACGTGTGCTGCAGCTGCGGATCGTGCCTGCGTACATCGGCCAGCAGCTGGTCCAGCCAGCGCTCCGGGTGCCTGCTGCCTTCCATCCACGGCATCGCCATCAGCGCGGTCTGGTCGTAGGCCTTGTTGAACAGGTCAAGGCGCTGTGCGAACCAGGCTTCACTCTGCGGGCGCAGCACCGGCTCGGCGTACAGGTTGCGCACCGTTGCCAGCTTCGGCCGCCAGCGCTGTGCGCGGTCGCGCAGGGCCAGGGTGAAGTCGATCAGCGCCTGCGTACGCGCGCTGCCATCGCTGCCTGCGCCCAGCGCGGGCAGCTCGGTGTCGCGCAGGTAGCCGTCATCATGGAACAGCAGCCCTTCAAAGTAGGAATTGACCGCCAGATCCTCGTAGATGTCGAGCATGATCTGGCGTGCCTGGGGGTTGGTGAAGTCCAGCCGGTACATGCCATCGGCATCGCCATTGCGGATCGCCAGCGCCTGTCGCTGCGCCGGATCGGGCAGCTCGAAACCGAGCACCGGCAGCCACGCGTACACCTTCACTCCGGCACGTGACTTCAGCTGCCACGCGACGCGGCTGAACAGGTCCGCGCGCATCGGCATGTGCCGGTTGGGGAAGTACACGGCATCGGCGGTGTTGTTGCCATCGGGGTCGGCAAAGGCCTGCAGGTAGACGTGGGTCGGCGCGATCCGCTTGACCCGCTCGATCAGTGCATCCAGATTGCGCGCCTGCTGTGCAGGATCGGGATCGTAGACAGCATCGAGGTCGACCTGCAGGGCGCGGACGCCATCAAGTGCGACGTCGCGGCGAAGTTCGTAGGCCAGTCCCTCCACGGTCGGGTTGTCGCTGACCAGGAAGCGCGCCAGTCCGTGCAGATCGCTGGCCACCGGCGTGCTGCGGCCTTCCAGGTCGAACGAGACCGGCATTCCCAGCTGCTCGGCGATATCGTTGCTCAGCTGGTTGTACGCGGCATACGGCCAGACGATGGCGCGCGGGCGCACGCCCAGGTGCTGCTCGATGCGCTGCACGCTGCGCGAGAGATCGGTACGCAGGCGTTGTTGGTACTGCGCTTCGCTCTCGTAGCTGTGGGTCGCGGGCGTATAGACACGAGTGACCACCGCTGGGGTGGAGTTGCCCTGTGGGTTGGCGATCACGCCATGGTGCAGGTCGTCGGTATGGCTGGCCACCTCGATCAGGCCGCTGTCGTGCATCTGCTTCAGCTGTGCCCAGGTGACGAAGTCATCGCGGCCGAACGGCCGGTAGCCGTAATCGATGGTGCGGCCCGGCGCCATGTCCACGTAGTCGGTGATCACTGCTACAAGGGCCGGATAGCGGTAGGCCTGCAGCAGCGGGAAGGCCTTGTCGTAGACGCTGCGCAGGCCATCATCGAAGGTCAGCAGTACCGGTTTCGGGGGCAGCGTGGCGCGGCCCTGCGAGGCCGCGATCAGCTGCGACAGCGACACCGGGTGATAGCCATGCGCGCCCAGCCAGTCCAGGTGTGCGGCGAAGTTCTGCGTGCTCACCGCATAGGTATCGGCGTCGCCCTTGGCTGCGACCTGGTCGCGGATGTCGTGATAACTGAGGATCAGCAGGCCGTTGTCGGCCGCGTCGAGATGCACGGCCTGCTGCGCGAGGGCGGGTGGCGTGACGCCCAGCAGCAGGAGCACGATCAGTCGCAGGATGCGGGTCATGTCAGTCTCCCCAGCGCAGTGCGGCTTCGAAGCCGATGTGACGCTCGCGGTGGCCGTCGTAGACCGGCCGCGACCAGCGCACGCCATACTCGAACACGCGGCCCTGGCCGATCTGCCACTCGTGCATGTAGGACACTGACGGCACCAGTGCACTGCCGAAGCCGTCCTGCCAGTAGTCGCCCAGCGAGACCGTCAGCCGGTGCCGGAAATGGCGTTCATAGTGCCGCCACAGCTGCTGGTCGATGCGCAGGCCGATCTCGACCATGCGGTCACGACTGGGGTTGAAGTAGGGTGCATCGTCGCGGCTGCCCCGGCTGGTATAGGCACTGCCGAGGCCATCGATCAGCCAGCGTGGTCGGGTCAGCAGCCGCTGCTCGACGCGGGTACTGAACAGTTCGCGATGATTGCCGTCGTCGTAGCGGAAGCGGCTGGCGCCGAACATCCAGTGGGTGCGTTCGCTGCGCCGGTAGTCCACCTGCGCACTCACGCTGTCGGCGGTGATGCCGGCCGCGCGCGCCTGCATCGAGGCCTCCGGATCATTGCGTGCGGCAATCAGTCCGGCATGCCAGTAGTCGTTGAACTGCCAGCCCACGCTGGCACGCAGGCCGGTATCACCGATGTGGTCGTTGGCACGCAGCACCGCCGCTTCCGCATCCAGCCGGCCGAAGCGGTAGCGCACGCCGGCGCCCAGCCACAGTGGATCGATGCGCTGGTCCTGGAAGTCGATCGAACGCCGGTCTGCGAGCGCAAACAACCGCCAGCGGTCATCGAGGATCGGTGTCTCCACTTCAAGACCGTAATGGCGGTCGTTGTTGCCCAGTGGCGAAGTGCCGCCACCGCCGGAGCTGCGGCCGATGTCGGTCCATGCCTTCAGCTGCCAACCGCGATGTGCGCGCCAGGCCTGGTCCATGCGTTCGACGGCAGGCTGGGTGGGATAGCGCGCGAGCAGGTCGTCATGCAGTGGCCGCGCCAGGTCATCACGCTGCAGGGCGACGTAGGCCTCTTCCATGCCCAGCCGCGGCTCGATGTCACGCGGGTCCAGTGCATGCGCCATCTGCTGGCGCTGCAGGGCCATGCGTGGCCAACCGCGCATCATGTACACGCTGCCAAGCGCGCTCTGCAGGCCACCGTTGCCGGGGGCGATATCAATCATCGACTCCAGGTCGTGCTGGGCGGTCGGCAGGTCGCCACTGTAGGCGCGCACCATCGCCAGGTTCAGGTCGGCCTCGTAGCGCGACCAGTTTGCATACGGCGACTTGCCGTTGCTCCAGCGCCAGGCCGGTTCCTTGTCGCGCCATGCCTGCAACAGGCCGATGGCCTTTTCCTGCTGTTCGCTCTCCAGGTAGGCATAGGCCAGTTCCGAATGCGAAGCATCGCGCGTGGGATCGCCGGCCACCGCCGCCTGCAGCACCGGGATGGCTTCCTGCGGATGCAGCGTGCCCATCAACGAATCACCGACCGCTGGCAGGACGTAGTCGGGTAGCGCATGGCCTTCGGCCTGCAGCGCCCGTGCTTCCTCGCGCACCTGCGCATGGCGGCCGAGCCGGTTGAGCAGGATCAGCCGGTCCATGCGGATGCGCAGCGGCGCCTGCGCGGGTGGGGTGCCTTCGCTGCCGAGGTAGCGCTGCATGCGCGCCAGGGTCGATTCGGCTTCTTCCAGGCGGGCGTCCTCGCTGCTGCTGTAGGCCAGGCTCCAGACCACCAGCTTGGCCAGGTAGTCGCCCTCGATGCGTTGCTTCTGTGCAGCGTCGAACAGCTGCGGGCGCTGCTGGTACAGCTCCCAGGCGCGCCAGGCATTGCCGATGTCGCCGAGGGTCAGTACACGCAGCTTGAACAGCAGATCGTCGTTGGGCTGCTGCTGGCTGGCGCGCTCGATCGCGCCCAGTGCGTCCAGCCAACGGGCCTGGTCGCGGTAGCGGCCGATCTCGGCAAGGGCGGCCTCGCGATCAGGCGGGGCCGCGCTGCTGGCCCAGGCCAGGGCGGAGCAGGCAAGGCCGACGCAGAGCGCCAGCCGGCGGTGGACAACCATTGGGGACCCCCTTGGCTTCCGAACCAGACAACCTGAAAAATGTGACGCACATCACATGCCAGATTTTGGGATGGCCGTGGCCTGCGTCACTCCCCTCGCGCATTCCCATCCAGCAGGGACGGGTAGAACCAGGACAGCGACCTGCAATGTCTTGTCTGAAACGAGAGTCCCCCGCACACCGAGTGGTGGCCTGGACGGCGTTGCCGCCCCCATGCCCGATGCCGGCACGCGGCAAGGATGGGCATTCGTGGGCACTATCCGCCCGGAATTGTCAGCCCGGCGTCAAAATGCGCGTGAAGACTGACCGGCGGTAGGCGGGGCCGGCAGGCGGCCCCGGCCGGGGCTTACCAGAGGTCTTCCAGCTTGCGCGGCTTGCACGCCACCCACGAGGCGCACAGCATCAGGGTGGCGCAGCCGGACAGGAAGCTGAATGGGATCGTCCAGCCGTCGCTGACGGTGTGCAGCCAGCCGACCAGGAACGGCCCCAGGCAGCTGAAGCTGTAGCCCACACCCTGCATGAAGCCGGACAGCGCGGCCGAGCCGGTCGGAGTGCGCGTGCGCAGGTTGATCAGGGTCAGTGCCAGCGGGAAGGTGGACGGGCCGACACCGAGCAGGCAGGCCCACAGCAATGGCGCCTTCATCGGTGCCAGCAGCAGGCCGGTGAAGGCGATCACGAACGAGAAGAAGCCGATCAGGACCAGCGGGAACGGGTTCTGCAGGCGCACCGCCATCGATGGGATGACCAGCGACGGCAGCAGGCCCAGTGCCGAGAACACTGCCACCATCACCCCGCCGAAGGCGGGCGTGCCACCGGCTTCGACCACGATGCGCGGCAGCCAGGTGAACATCGAATAGGTCATCAGCGAAGTCATGCCGAACATCAGCGTCATGCTCCAGCCCAGCGACGTGCGCCAGACCTTGCCATGCGGCTGTGCGGTCGGATCGTTGGCGTCCAGCACCGGCTTTGGCGCACGGCGCGCCAGCAGCAGCCATGGCAGGCTCGCCGCCAGCGCCAGCAGTGCCCACATGCCCAGCGACACCCGCCAGCCGGCCGCATTGGCTACCGGCACCGCCAGCAGCGCCGGCATCATCGTGCCCAGCTGCAGCACACTGATGTACAGCGTGCTCATGGTGCCGACCTTGTTGGCGAAGTAACGCTTCACCAGCGGCGGCACCACCACGTTGCCGATGCCCATGCCGGCCAGTGCGATCACCGAACCCAGCAGCAGCGTGCCGACGTTGCCGGCGCTGGAGCGCAGCAGCAGGCCGGCGGCGGCCATCAGCATGGCCAGCAGGGTGGTGCGCTCCAGGCCCAGGCGCCGCGCCAGTGCCGGCGTGGCTACACCGAACAGCGCGAACGAGGCGGTGGGCAGCATGCCCAGCACACCGGTCATGGTGGTGCCGAAACCGAACTGCTGGCCGAGCACATCGAGCAGGGGCGTGATCGAGGTGACCGCAGTGCGCAGGTTGATCGCGGCCAGCAGGATCGCGGCGAATGCGAGGACGCGGCCGTGCAGCAGCGACGGCGAATCGGAAGTGGAGGAGCTCATCGGTGGTCCTTGCAGGTGTCGCACGCCGACGTGGTGGCATGCAGCGCCGGCATCGGTCTACGCCGAAGCGGCAGGTGGGGGAGGCGGCCATTGTACGTGGCTGGCCAGTGGCGTTGCGGCCGGCCGGTCCGGTCCCGGGCCGCAGGCACAAAAAAACCCGGAGGACAGTGATGTCTTCCAGGCTTCTTGGTGACCACCGAAGTGGTCGGGGAGACAGGATTCGAACCTGCGACCTCTACGTCCCGAACGTAGCGCTCTACCAGACTGAGCTACACCCCGAAGGGAGCCGCCTATTCTAGCGATTCACCCCGATGGCGGCAAGGGGTGGATGCTGTTTTCTTCACACTGCCGAAGCAGTGCCACTTCAGGGAACAAAAAAGCCTGGACGACTTCACCAGGCTTCAATGCGACCACTTGAGTGGTCGGGGAGACAGGATTCGAACCTGCGACCTCTACGTCCCGAACGTAGCGCTCTACCAGACTGAGCTACACCCCGAAGGAGCCGCCTAAGATACCGTGTGAAGACCAGGGCGGCAAGGCTTTTTTACAGCTCAGCGACGATTTTCTTTCTCGATACGGTTCTGCTCGCGGGCTTCAAACCACATGCCGTTGAGGATGGCGACCGTCGAGGCGAGGCCGGCGCCGAGGATCCAGGCGAAATACCACATGTTCAATCTCCTCTGTGCAAGACAGGTGCCGACCGTGGGTCGGCACGCTGGCAATCAATAGGCGTTGGGGTTGTCGTCCATGTCCTCGACCGTCGTCTTGCCCTTCAACACGCGGTACACCCAGGTGGTGTAGGCGATGATGATCGGCAGGAAGATGGCCGTGGCCAGCAGCATGACCCACAGCGTGAGGTGGCTGGACGAGCTGTCCCAGACGGTCAGGCTGGAGGTGGGCTGGCTGGAGGACGGCAGCAGGAACGGGAAGATCGCAAAGCCGACGGTCAGGATGATGCCGGCGATGGATGCACCCGAGGCGATGAAGGCCAGGCCGCCACGACGTGCGCGCAGCAGCACCGCGCTGGCCAGTGCGCCCAGCAGGCCCAGCACCGGGAACACAAGCGTCGCCGGCATGGAGCTGTAGTTGCGCAGCCAGCCACCGGCAGCCGTGCCCAGTTCGGCGGTCTTCAGCAGCGGGTTGGTCGGGCCATCGGTGACCACCTGCGAGGTGATCTGGTAACCCGGCAGGCCGAAGGCCACCCAGGCACCGGCCACGGCGAACAGCACGAAGCTGATGATGGCGGCGACGCTGCCGTAACGTGCGGCACGTTCGGCCACCGGGCCGTCGGTCTTGATCACCAGCATGGCCGCACCATGCGAAACCAGCATGGCGACGCTGATCAGGCCGGCAATCAGCGCGAACGGCGTGAGCAGGCCGAAGAACGAACCGGTGTAGGTCACGCGCAGGGTGTCATCGAAGTGGAACGGCACACCCAGCAGCACGTTGCCCACCGCGACGCCGGCAATCAGGCCCGGCAGCAGGCCACCGACAAACAGCACGCGGTCCCAGTTGTCGCGCCAGCGCTTGGACGGCAGCTTGCTGCGGTACTTGAAGCCGACCGGGCGCAGGATCAGCCCGAACAGCATCGCAAACACCGCCAGGTAGAAGCCGGAGAAGCTGACCGCATACAGCGGCGGCCATGCGGCGAAAATCGCACCGCCGCCCAGTACCAGCCACACCTGGTTGCCTTCCCACACCGGGCCGACGGTATTGATCACCAGTCGGCGTTCTTCATCGGTTTTTGCAACGAACGGCAACAGGGTGCCGACGCCAAGGTCGAAACCATCCATCACGGCCCAGCCGATCAGCAGGATGCCGAGCAGCAGCCACCAGATCACGCGGAGCGTGGTGTAATCAAGTGCAATGAATTCCATCTGGATTCTCCTGCCTCAGGCCTGGCCGGGGGCGACTGCATTGGGGGAAACAGGGCGGATATCGGCCTGCAGCGTCGGCAGGATGTCGTCCGGACCCTTGCGGATCGCCTTCAGCATCAGCTTGATCTCGATGATCAGCAGCACCGTGTACAAGCTGGTGAACACCGCCAGCGTGGTCAGGATTTCATGCAGTGCCAGGCCCGATGCGGCGTAGAAGGTCGGCAGCACGCCGTCCACCGCCCACGGCTGGCGGCCGTACTCGGCAACGAACCAACCGCATTCGATCGCGATCCACGGTGCCGGCAGCGACCACACCGCCAACCGCAGGAACCAGCGCTTGTCCTGGAAGTTGTTGCGGCACGAGAAGTAGAAGGCCAACGCGAAGAAGGCGATCAGGTAGAAGCCCAGGCCCGCCATGATGCGGAAGGTCCAGAACAGCGGAGCCACGCGCGGCACGGTGTCCATCGCCGCCTTGGAGATCTCTTCCGGGGTCGCGTTGAGAATGTCTTCGCGGTAGCGCTTCAGCAGCAGGCCATGGCCGAGATCCTGCCAGTGGCGATCGAACATCTCGCGTGCTTCAAGATCGTTGCGGTCCTTCTTCACCCGTTCCAGCGCGCCGTAGGCGATCTGGCCGCCGCGGATGCGGTGCTCGGCACGTTCCACCAGTTCCAGGATGCCGGGAATCGGCTGGTCCAGCGAGCGGGTGGCGATCAGGCCCATCAGGTACGGGATCTTCACCGCATAGTCGTTCTGATGGGTGTCCTGGTTGGGAATGCCGAAGGCGGTGAAGTCGGCCGGCGCACGCTCGGTTTCCCACATCGCTTCGATCGCGGCCAGCTTCATCTTCTGGTGTTCGCTGGCGGCATAACCGCTTTCGTCACCCAGCACCACCACCGACAGCGAGGACAGCAGGCCGAAGGCTGCGGCCACCGCGAACGAACGGCGGGCCATGTCCTTGTACTTGCCGCGCAGCAGGTACAGCGCGCTGATCGACATCACGAAGATCGCACCGGTCACGTAGCCGGCACTGACGGTATGCACGAACTTGGCCTGGGCCACCGGGTTCAGCAGCACCGCGGCGAAGTCGACCACTTCCATGCGCATCGTTTCCGGGTTGAACACCGCACCGGTCGGGTTCTGCATCCAGCCGTTGGCGATCAGGATCCACACCGCCGACAGGTTGGTGCCCAGCGCCATCAGCCAGGTCACGGTGAGGTGCTTGACCGGAGTCAGGCGCTTCCAGCCGAAGAAGAACAGGCCGATGAAGGTCGCTTCCAGGAAGAACGCCATCAGGCCTTCGATGGCCAGCGGCGCACCGAAGATGTCACCGACGTAATGGCTGTAGTACGACCAGTTCATGCCGAACTGGAACTCCATCACCAGGCCGGTGGCCACGCCGATGGCGAAGTTGATGCCGAACAGGGCACCCCAGAACAGGGTCATCTGCCGCCAGACCTGCTTGCGGGTCATCACGTACACGCTCTCCATGATGGCCACCATGAAGGACAGGCCAAGCGTGAGCGGGACGAATAGGAAGTGGTACATCGCGGTCAGAGCGAATTGCAGCCGCGACAGTTCTACGACTGTCTGATCAATCATGGCCTGGCTACCTCGTTGGATAGTGCCGTTGCAGGTGGCGGGAAGGGTGGTCTACGGGGTGAATGATGTGACCGACTACTTCAAACAGCCTTGATCCAGATCAATGTATGAATGGGTATTCAGGAGGATCGTATGCCAACCCGCCTGGGACTGCGACCGCCGGCCGCAGGGGGAGGCTGTTGCCTGCGCCTACAATGCCTGCCAATGCCCTGTTGCCTGTGAAGACCCTTGAGCGCCGCCGAACCGACTGCTGACGCCCCTGTTTCCGATGACGAATCGACCCGGTTGCGACGTGTCCGCAGCGCGTGGCTGGCCGATCTGGCGCGGTCCGCGCGTGGCCGCCAGCGGTTGGCCTCGTTGTGCATCAGCCTGTCCGGCGCGCTGTTGATCGGCCAGGCCGCCGCCATCGCCTGGCTGGTGCAGCAGGTGCTGGTCGAGCGTGCACCGCTGGCCTCGGGCCTGCCGGTGCTGGCCACGCTGGCCGTGATCCTGATCGTGCGTACGCTGCTGGGCAGCGCCACCCAGGCCGCAGCGGGTGATGTAGCCGACGCCGCACGGCTGGCGTTGCGCGAACGCGTGTTCGCGCGGCTGCTGGGCCACGGCCCGCTGTGGCTGCGCCAGCGCCGCACCGGCGAGCTCGGAGAGCTGATGCTGCATCACGGTGATGCGATTGAGAGTTATTACAGCGGTTTCCTGCCGGTGCGCACCGAAGTGGTGGTGGTACCGCTGCTGATCCTCGCCGCAGTGGCCTGGGTCGACTGGGTGGTGGCGCTGATCCTGCTGTTCACCGCGCCGCTGGTGCCGTTCTTCATGATGCTGGTGGGCTGGGGTGCCGAAGCGGCCGGCCGTGCGCAGCTGGGTGAACTGGCACGGATGAGCGGGCACTTCGCCGATCGCATCAAGGGCCTGGGCCTGCTGCGCCTGTACGGCCGCGGCGAGGCCGAGCTGGACGGTATCGAAGCGGCTGCAGAAGGCGTGCGCGTGCGCACGATGAAGGTACTGCGCATCGCCTTCCTGTCGTCCACCGTGCTGGAATTCTTCGCCTCGGTGAGCGTGGCGATGGTCGCGCTGTACCTGGGGCTGAGCTATCTGGGCCTGATGTCGTTGCATGCGACGGTGCCCACGTTGGGTGCGGGCCTGTTCTGCCTGCTGCTGGCGCCGGAGTTCTACGCGCCGCTGCGGCGGCTGGCAGCGCACTACCACGACCGTGCCAATGCGCTGGCCGCAGCCGCTGAAGTAGAGCGCCTTCTGCAGGTGCTGCCGGAAGAAGCGGCCCTTGCCGATGACGAAATGGCGCCGATGGCACAGGAGCCGGCCGAAGTGGCGATGGCGCCGCTGCAGGCACAGGGGCTGGCGCTTCGCCCATTGGGTGCGCCGCATGATGTGCTGCAGGACCTCGATGTGACGCTGGAGCCGGGCCAGCGGCTGGCGCTGGTGGGCCCCAGTGGCAGTGGCAAGAGCACGTTGCTGGAAGCGCTGGCCGGTTGGCTGCCACCTCGTGCGGGCAAGGTGCAGCTGCGGCCGGGGCTGCAGGTCGCCTATGCCAGCCAGCGGCCCTACCTGTTCCATGGCAGCATCGCCGACAACCTGCGGCTGGCCGATCCGGGTGCCAGCGACGCGCGCCTGCGTGCGGTGGCCGAAGCCGCGCAGGTGCTGCAGTTCGCACAGCGCCTGCCGCAGGGGCTGGATACCGTGATCGGTGAGCGCGGCTTCGGGCTGTCCGGTGGTGAAGCACGCCGCATCGGCCTGGCCCGGTTGCTGCTGCGCGATCCACAGGTACTGCTGCTGGATGAGCCCACCGCCTTCCTTGACGCCGACACCGAAGCCGCGCTGCTGCGCAGCCTGGCCGCCTATGCGCGCGGGCGCAGCGTGGTGGTCGCCACCCATAGCCCAGCGGTGATTGCATGGGCTGACCGTTGCCTGCTGCTGCCCGAAGGGCGGCTGGTCGAGCCGGCGCAGGCGGTGCGCGCATGAGCCGTTCGCCGGATTCGCTGCGTGCGGTGTTCCTGCGCCATCGCGCGCGCCTGTTGCTGGCCGTGCTGCTGCTGTGGACCACGATGCTGGCCGGCACCGCCTTGCTGGGGTTGTCGGGCGGCTTCCTGACCGCCGCGGCGCTGGCCGGTGCCGCCGGCCTCGGTCAGGGCTTCAATTTCTTCACGCCCTCGGCGGGCATCCGTGGGCTGACCATGGCGCGCATCGCGTCGCGCTACTTCGAAAAGCTGGTGGGGCACGACGTGACCCTGCGCATCGCCCGTGACCTGCGCGTGTGGTTCTTCCGACGCGCGCTGCCGCTGGCACCGGCGCGGTTGGGCGCGACGCGTACCGGCGAGCTGTTGGCACGGCTGCTGGGTGACATCGGCGAGGTGGATGGCCTGCTGGTGCGCGCCATCGGCCCGCTGTTGGCCTTGGGCGGCTTGTCGCTGGTGGGAGTGGCTTCGGCCGCTGTGATCCTGCCTTCGGCGGCTGTGCTGCTGGCGGTACTGGCGGTGCTGATCAGCTTCGGGGTGCCGTGGCTGGGCGTGCGTGGCCGTGACGATGAGGAGGCCGATCGCGCCGCACATCGCGCTGCGCTGCGCACCGCCGCGTTCGAAGGACTGGAAGGCGCGGGTGATCTGGCCGCACTGCATGCCAGCACCGCATGGCAGCTGAAAGTGCGGGTGGCCGCCAAGCAGCTGGCCTCGCGTGATCGTCGCCGGCGTTGGCGCCTGATCGCGGCCTCCTCCCTGCACGGCCTGGTTGCCGGGCTGGGCCTGGTAGCGATGCTGGCACTGGCCCTGCATGCAGCGGAGCAGCAGCGGATCGCGCCGGAAATGGCTGCTGGGCTGGTGTTCCTGACCGTGGCGATGATCGAACTGTGGGCCGGCATGGGCCTGGCCTGGCAGTCGCTGCAGTCCGGGCGCATCGCCGCTGCGCGGCTGCAGGCCATCGTCGAGCAGCCGCCGACGGTGGAAGACCCGCAGGCGCCGCAGCCGGTACCGCAAGCGGCGCGCGTGCATTGGGATGACATCCATTTCCAGTGGCCAGGCGCGGTGCGTCCGGTGCTGTCCGGCCTGCAGCTGACCCTGGCACCGGGTGAGCGCATCGCCATCCGCGGCGACAGCGGCAGTGGCAAGACCACACTGTCCAGCCTGCTGCTGCGGCTGTGGGATCCGCAGCAGGGGCGGTTGACCTACGGTGGCCGTGACCTGCGCGACTTCGCCCAGGCCGACTGGCATCGGCAGCTGGCCTGGTTGCCGCAGAACGCCCCGGTGTTTGCCGGCAGTGTGGCCGAGAACCTGCGCCTGGGCGATCCCAATGCCAGCGACGCGGCGCTTTGGGCGGTGCTGCGTCGCGTGCGCCTGGGCGAATGGGCCGAGCACAATGGTGGCCTGCAGACCTGGGTGGGCGAGAACGGCGCGACCATGTCGGCCGGTCAGGCACGGCGCCTGGCACTGGCGCGCGCGCTGCTGCGCAATGCGCCGATCCTGCTGCTGGACGAACCGACCGAGGGCCTGGACGTGGATACCGCGCGCGCGCTGCTGCAGGATCTGGCCAGCCTGTTGGACGGCCGCAGCCTGCTGATGATCACCCACGATGACCTGCCCGAGGGCGTGGTCGATGTGCAGTATCGGTTGCGTGATGGGGTTCTGAACCGCGAAGCGTGAATGGTAGTGCCGGCCGCTGGCCGGCAACCTCATGGCAATTGATACGGATACGGAATTGCCGGCCAGCGGCCGGCACTACCCATTCGAACGATTACCGCGAAAACTCGCGCAGCATCACCGAGATCGAGGCCACGTTGGCCAGCACGCACAGCCAGAACACCCACTGGAATTCGGCTTTGCGATGCTTGTGGCGGAACAGCGCCTGGCCGAGCAGCGCACCGGGCCAACCGCCGGCAAAGGCCAGCAGTTGCAGGGTGCGCTCGGGAATCCGCCATTGCTTGCGCTGCGCCGCGCGCTTGTCGTGGCCGTACAGGCCGAACGACACTGCGCTGGCCAGCAGGCACCAGCCGCCCAGCCACAGTGGCAGCACGCCGCTGATCATCAGCGCAACTAGCGCGCCGAACGCGGCCAGCGCGAGGTTACGCCGCCAGGCCACTTAGAGAGTGTCGAGGAAGCCGCGCACGGCCGGGCCGAAGCGCTCGAAATCGACCAGGAAGGCGTCGTGGCCCTGTGGTGATTCCAGGCCGATGAACTGCGCATCGGCGCCGCCGGCGCGCAGGCCATCTGCTACTTGCTGCTGCTGCTGCACCGGGAACAGGATGTCGGTGTTGGCACCGATCGCCAACGCCTTCTCCACCCGGATCTTCGCCAGCCCGGCCAGCACATCGCCGTCGGCATACTCGGCCAGGTCGAACCAGTCCATCGAGCGGCTCAGGTACAGATAGCAGTTCGGATCGAAGAAGCGCACGAATCGGCGTGCGTGGCCCTCCAGATAGCTTTCCACCTGGAATTCCAGGCCGAACGGGTCGTCGTCGGTCTGGTCCGAATCCAGCCGCACGCGGCCGAAGCGGCCATCCCATTCCAGCGCCGAGCGGTAGGTGATCACGCCCAGCTTGCGCGCCATGCGCATCCCCGATTCCGGGTACGCATCGTCATCGTAGTGGCCGCCGTTCCAGCGCGGGTCGAGGCGGATCGCCTCGCGCTGCAACGAGCGGATCGCGATCGAGAACGGCAACGCCTGTGCACTGCCGGAAATGTTGATGTGGCTGCGTGCGATGCCCGGCTGCAGCATCAGCGTGGCCAACGCGGTCATGCCGCCCATCGAATTGCCGACTACGCAGGCCAGTTGCTCGATACCCAGCGCATGCACCACCTCGATGGCCGCGCGAGCGCCGTCTTCGATCGACAGCTCCGGGAAGTCGAGGCGATAGGGTTGGCCGGTAGCCGGGTTGAGCGAAGCCGGTCCGGTCGAGCCCTTGCAGCTGCCCAGCGAGTTCACGCACACCACGAACCAGCGGTTGGTGTCGATCGGCTTGCCGGGGCCGACCATCGCATCCCACCAGCCCGGTGCCGGGTTGGCGTCGCTGGCGGCGGCATGCGCATCCGGCGACAGGCCGGTGACGATCAGGATCGCGTTGCCGGCATCGGCGTCCGGCGTTCCCCAGGTTTCGTAGGCCACGCGCGCACCGTGCAGGGCGCCACCGCGCTTGAACGGGAACGGCGAGGGCAGGGCGTGGAAGCAGGTGCCGGGCGGGATGAATTCAGTCATGCGGGCATTCTAGCGGGGCTGCATGTGGAGCTGGCGACACGCTGGTTTCCAGTGGTGGATGTGCGCTGCGGGCCAACCCTCCGCCGGGCATGGCCCGGCGCTACCGTTTGCGCGACATCCGGGTAGCGCCGGGCCATGCCCGGTGAGCGCAGCGGTGATGCCCTACGGAAACCGCAACTCAACCACGCCTTCATGCGGCAGGCTCACCTTCACCGGCGTGCTCTGCAGATCGTCCTCGCTGCGGTTGGCGCTGCCGCTGCGCGAGATGCGCGCCAGCACTTCCACTTCGCGATGGGCCGACAGCGGTGCGGTCGGCATCGGGCTGTCTGCGTCGCCCAGCCCGACCGTGGCCGGGAAGCCCGCCAGCGGCAGCTTGCGTGCGGCCACCGGCATCGGCGGTCCACCCACGGCGCGGGCCAGCACGAATACCTGGGTGCTGGCGGGCCACTCGGTGTTCTTCAGTGCCGGCAGCTGCACGCGCACCTGCAGCAGTGCCGGTTGCGTCGCAGCGGCAGCATCGGGCGCTTGGCCGGCGGCTTCGCGGGCGATGGCGATCTGCGCCTGCAGCGCCTGCGCGGCGCCAGGCTCAAGCCGTGGCAGCAGGCCGCTCCAGACGTCGGCAGCCTCGGCATTCTTTCCGCGCTGGCGCAGGGCGATGCCCAGCAGCCAGCTGGCGCGCTCTGCATCGGGCGCCAGCGCACGAGCCTGCTGCAACCAGGCCATCGCGGTGTCATCGAACTGCTTGCCGGCATCGGCCTGCGCACGTGCCTGCGCCGCTTCCACCAGCACGCCGGGGTCTTCCGGGGCGAGAGCGGCAGCACGTGCGAAGGCCTCCGCCGCAGCCGGCGTGTTGCCCAGCTCGGCCTGCGAACGTCCCAGCAACGCCCAGCCGTCGGCGCGCTGCGGATCACGCTGCAACGCATCCTGCAGGGCCTGCACGCCGTCACGCAGGGTGGCCACCGACGGCGCAGGCTGCACCTGCGCCGCACGCGGGTCTCCCACCAGCAGGTACAGGCAGGCGCCCGTTACGCCCAGCGCCAGTGCCGCCAGCGCGAAACCGCGGCGGCCGTGACGGCGCAGCGGCCACAGCACCAGGATTGCCATCAATGCAGCGGTCACACCTGCCAGCAGCGGCAACCAGTGGCTCACCAGCCATCTCCCTCATCGGCTTTGCCGGTTGGTGCAGCGCCGACCGAGCGGCCACGGCGGCGGACGATACCCACCACCACCAGCGCACCGGCACCGAGCACCAGCAGCGGACCGCCCCACAACAACCAGGTGCCCGGCTGCAGGGGTGGTTGGTAGAGCACGAACTCGCCATAGCGGGCGACCAGGAACTGCTTGATCTGTGCGTCATCGTGGCCCTGCTGCATCAACTGCAGCACCTCGCGGCGCAGGTCCTGGGCGATCTGCGCGTTCGAGTCGGCCAGCGACTGGTTCTGGCACTGCACGCAGCGCAGCTGCGCGGCCAGGTCGTGGAAGCGGCGTTCCTCGGCGCCATCGCGGAACTGCAGCGGCTGCGGGTCGTGCAGCGGCTGCTGGGCCAGCGCGGCCAACGGCAGCATCAGGAGCAGCAGCGCCAGCAGCCAGCGCATCGGTTCAGGGCGCCGTGTGCAGAGTGTTGCCGGCATTGCCCTGGGCCTTCTCGATCTTCTCCAGGGCCGGGATCAGCTTCTCGTCGACCACGCGCTGGGTCATCGCACCGCTGTACTTCCAGCGCACGATGCCGCTGCCATCGACCAGGAAGGTTTCCGGTGCAGCGGTCACGCCCCAGTCGATCGCGGTGCGGCCTTCAATGTCGCTGAGCACGACCATGAACGGGTTGCCCAGCTGCTCCAGCCAGTGCAGGGCATCGGTCGGTTCGTCCTTCCAGTTGTAGCCGATCACGCGTACGCGCTTGCTCTCGGCGAAACGGGTCAACACCGGATGTTCCTCGCGGCAGGCCGCGCACCAGCTGCCCCACACGTTCAGCAGGTAGGGCGCGCCGCGCAGCTCGTCGCTGTGCACGATCATTTCCGGGTCGTGCAGCACCGGCAGCGCGAACGCAGGCGCCGGCTTGTCAATCAGGGCCGACGGCAGCACGTCGCGCTGCGGGTCGCCGGATTTCATCACCCCGTAGATCATCAGCCCGAGCAGGCCGAAGAAGAACAGCACGCCGATCACGATGGCTACCGGCGGCAGCGGGCGGGAGGGGCGCGGGGCGGGGGACTCGGACATGGGAACTCCTACGGACGACGGAAGCGGCGGTCGGCGGCGGTGATGAATCCGCCCAGGGCCATCAGCAGCGCGCCCAGCCAGATCCAGCGCACGAACGGCTTGATGTGGACCCGTACCGCCCATGCATTGTTGCCCAGTGGCTCGCCCAATGCCACGTAGACATCGCCGTCGAAGCGTGCATCGATGCCGGCCTCGGTCATCACCTGACCGCCACTGGCGTACTGGCGCTTCTCCGGATGCAGCAGGGCCAGTTCGCGGCCGTTGCGGAACACGCGCAGATGGCCGCGGTCGGCGATGAAATTCGGGCCTTCGCGATGGTCCACGCCTTCGAAGCGCACTTCATGGCGGCCGACCACCACCTGTTGCCCGGGTGCCAGCGCTACTTCGCGCTGCACGTTGAGTGCTTCCACCAGCAGCGCACCGGCCAGGAACACGGCAATGCCGGCATGGGCGACGATCATGCCAAGCATTTCGGCGGTGAAGCGGCCGTTGCCGCGCAGGCGCTGCCAGACGAAGCGGGCGGTGCCCAACCCGACCCAGGCCGCTGCAGCGACACCGAGACCAGCCTTCCAGCCATTCTGCGGTGCCTGCCACCAGGCCAGCGCGCCGAGCAACATGGCCAGCCCCAGCCACGGTGCCAGCAACGCGAATGCACGCGAAGGCTGGTCGCGCTGCCACTTCACCAGCGGGCCGAACGGTAGCAGCAGGATCATCGGCGCCATCAGTAACAGGAACAGGCTGCCGAAGTAGGGCGGGCCGACCGAGATCTTGCCCAGCGACAGCGCATCGGCCAGCAGCGGGTACAGTGTGCCGAGCAGGACCATGGCGCAGGCAGTGGCCAGCAGCAGGTTGTTGGCCAGCAGCAGGGTTTCGCGCGATGTCGCGATGAAGCCACGGCGCGGATCGTCGGCGTTCACCGACAGACGTGGCGCGCGCAGTGCATACAGCAGCAGGCTGCCGCCGACCAGCACCGACAGGAACACCAGGATGAACAGGCCGCGCGAAGGATCGGCAGCGAACGAATGCACGCTGGTGAGTACCCCGGAGCGCACCAGGAACGTACCCAGCAGTGACAGCGCGAAGGCGGCGATTGCCAGCAGCAACGTCCAGCTGCCGAAGGTACCGCGCTTCTCGGTGACGGCCTGCGAGTGGATCAGCGCCGCACCGACCAGCCACGGCATGAAGCTCGCATTCTCCACCGGGTCCCAGAACCACCAGCCGCCCCAGCCGAGCTCGTAGTAAGCCCACCAGCTGCCCAGCGCGATCCCCAGGGTCAGGAAACCCCAGGCGACGTTGGTCCAAGGCCGCGTCCAGCGCAGCCAGCGCGCGTCGACGCGCCCCTCCAGCAGTGCGGCCACCGCGAACGCGAACGGCACCGCGAAGCCGACGTAACCGATGTAGAGCATCGGCGGGTGGATGATCAGCCCGGGGTCCTGCAGCAGCGGGTTGAGGTCACGGCCTTCCAGTGGCGCCGGGTTCAGGCGCAGGAACGGATTGGAGGTGAAGATCAGGAAGGCGAGGAAGCCGACGCTGACCACGCCCATCACCGCCAGCACGCGCGCTTGTACCGGCGCCGGCAGGTGCCGCGAGAACAGCGCCACCGCGCCGGTCCACAGCGCCAGCACCAGCGCCCACATCAGCAACGAGCCCTCGTGCGCGCCCCAGACCGCCGAGTAGCGGTAGATCATCGGCAGCAGCGAATTGGAGTTCTCGGCCACGTAGCGCACCGAGAAGTCCTGCTGAACGAACGCGGCGGTGAGTACCGCGAAGGCGCCGGCAAGCAGCAGCAGCTGCGCGAAGGCGGCCGGTCGCGCCACCGCCATCCATGCCGTGTTGTTGCGCTGCGCGCCGGCCAGCGGCAGCCCGGCCTGCAGCAGCGAGGCCAGCAGCGCGCACAACAGCAGGATCTGACCCAGTTCGGGCAGCACTCAGCGCACCTCGGGTGCCGTCACCGGCACATCATGCTTGCGATGGGCATCGCCCATCTTGTCGGCCACTTCCTTCGGCACGTACTTTTCATCGTGCTTGGCCAGGACTTCATCGGCGACGAAGATTCCGTCCTGCAGGCGGCCGCTGGCAACCACGGCAGTGCCTTCGGCAAACATGTCCGGCAGGATCCGCGACGTAGTCACCGCCAGCTGGGCATCGCCGTCGGTCACTTCAAAACGTGCTTCCAGCGAACCGACCGGGCGGTTGAAGGAGCCCTTCACCACCATGCCGCCCAGGCGGAACCGCGACTGCGCATCGACATCGCCGCGCAGCACTTCCGAAGGCGTGTACAGGTAGGCGATGTTGCGTTCCAGCGCCATCGCCACCAGCGCGGTGGCCAGCCCGGAGGCGAGCAGGGCCAGCAGTACCCAGACCAGGCGGCGACGTTGTACCGGCGTCATCGTTCCAGCTCCGTCGGCAACGACGACGCGGCTTCCTGCTTGCCGGCGCGGGTCTGCTGCCGCTGCTGCCGGGCCAAGGCCAGGCGACGAGCCATGCGCAGGCGCAGCCACGAACCGATGGCATCGGCGCCGAGCACCAGCACGAACACGGCGTAGGCGCCGATCACGTAAGGCAGATGGGTCATGGCTGGGCCTCCCCGGCCGGGCGTGCTGCATCGACACGGCCACCGACCCAGGCCTTGCCGGCCTCGCGGTCGAGATTGTCGGCGCGGGCCTTGGCCAGTACCGAACCGGCGAACCAGAACTTGGTGCCGATCACCATCCACCACAACGGCGCGATCATCGCGCTGCTGATCGCCGATTCACCGAACACGTTGATCGACTGGCGCTGGTGCAGGCCGCCCCACCAATCCACCGAATAGCGGATCACCGGCAGCAGGCTGACACCGACGATGGCCAGCAGGCCAGCCGCGCGCGCGGCGCTGCGACGGTCCTCGATGGCGTGGTAGAGGCCGATCACGCCCAGGTACAGGAACAGCAGCACCAGTTCGCTGGTCATGCGCGGGTCCCAGTCCCACCAGGTGCCCCAGGTGCCCTTGCCCCAGATGCTGCCGGTGAGCAGGGTGATCAGGGTGAAGCCGGCACCCATCGGCGCGCAGGCCATGGCCAGGATCTCGCAGACCTTGATCCGCCAGATCAGGGCGATGGCGGCATACAGCGCCATCAGCGCGAATACGAACAGGCTCATCCAGGCACTGGGCACGTGGATGTAGAGGATGCGGAAGCTGTCCAGCTGCTTCGCTTCCGGCGGCACCACCAGCAGTGCCTGCCACATGCCGACCAGCAGCACCGGCACCGCAGCGAGGTAGAACACCCGCGACCAGCGGGCAGCGAATCGGTCGAACGTGGGGGGCGAGCCGAGTTGGTGGAACCAGCGGACAATCGGATTCATGCGTGGCGGCTATCCAGCAGGGGTGGATTGGCTCTCAGCTCGGTCAACTCAGAGAAATACGTATTGCAGCAGCGGTGGCCAGCGGCGCCAGCACCAGCGCGACCAGCAGGCCGGCGCCCAGCATCAGCAGTGCACCGACCGGATCCTGTCCGCGTCCGGCCGCTGCCAGACTGCCTGCACCGAACACCAGCACCGGCACGTACAGCGGCAACGACAGCAACGCCACGAGAATACCAGAGCGCCGGATGCCTACGGTCAGCGCGGCGACCACGCCACCGATCAGGCTCAGAAGCGGTGTTCCCAGCAGCAACGATGCCAGCAACATCGGCAGCTGGTCATGCGGCAGATGCAGCATTTCGGCCAGCAGCGGGCTGACCACGATCAACGGCAGGGCGGTGGTGGCCCAGTGCAGCAGCACGCGCACCAGCACCAGCCAGGCCAGCGGCACCGGCGCCAGCAGCCATTGTTCCAGCGAGCCGTCTTCGGCATCGGAGCGGAACAGTGAATCCAGCGACAGCTGGCCGGCCAGTAGCACGGCCAGCCACAGCACCGCGCCGGCGGTGACGGCCAGTAGTTGCGGTTCGCGGCCCTGGGCGAGCGCGAACAGCACCACCACCAGTACCGCGAACAGCAGCGGCTGCAGCGCATCGCCGCGGCGGCGCCAGAGCAGGCGCAGGTCGCGCTTGAGCAGGGCCGCTGCGGTCTGCCACAGGCCCGGTTCGGTGCCTGGCGCGATCATGCGGTACCGCCGAGGTCGAGCTGGCGGGTACGCACCGGTGGTGCGGCATAGGCGCCGTGGGTGGTGACCAGTGCAGCGCCGCCGGCACGCAGATGCGCGGAAATCATCCGGTTGACCAGGGTGATGCCCTCCAGGTCGAGGTTGGCATAGGGTTCGTCGAGCAGCCACAACGGCGCCGGTGACAGCCAGATGCGTGCCAGCGCCAGCCGCCGCTTCTGTCCGGCGGACAGATGCCGAACGAGAGTGTCCTCATAACCGGCCAGGCCGACGATGGCCAGCGCGTTGCCCGGCATCTGCCGTGCGCGACGGCCGTGCAGGCCACACAGGAAATGCAGGTTCTCCAGCGTGTCCAGGTCCGGTTTCAAGGCCGGCAGATGGCTGAGGTAGGCGACGTAACGCGCGCGCTCGGCGTTGCCGGCCGGCCTGCCATCGATCTGCACCTTGCCGGCGCCAGGCCGGGCCAGGCCCGCCAGCACGCGCAGCAGGGTGGTCTTGCCGGCACCATTGCCGCCCTGCACCAGCAGCGCCTCGCCGGCGTCCACATGGAAGTCCAGCGGGCCGAACACCGGCTCGTCATTGCGGGAGAAGCTCAGGCCGCTGGCGGCCAGCAATGCAGGGGTGTTCAAGGGGCAGGGTCTTCATGCCGGAGTGCGGCGGCAATTGTAGCGGTGAATGCATACGGTAGTGCCGGCCGCTGGCCGGCAGGCGCGACCAAGCGTCGCAGATAGTCCCGGGTTGCCGGCCAGCGGCCGGCACTACCGAAGCAGGGATTGCGTAAACTCAGGGGTCTGTCTCCCCATATCCCCAGGCCGATGCAACCCACCACCAAGCTGCCCAAGGTCGGTACCACGATCTTCACCGTGATGTCCCAGCTCGCTGCCGAACACGGCGCAGTCAACCTCGGTCAGGGGTTCCCGGACTTTTCCGCACCGCAGCGCCTGATCGACGAGACTGCAAAGGCGATGGCCGCCGGGCTGAACCAGTACCCGCCGATGACCGGTGTGGCGCCGCTGCGCCAGGCCATCGCGCAGAAGGCGCTGGACTGCTACGGCGCGCAGGTGGATGCGGACAGCGAGATCACTGTCACCAGTGGCGGTACCGAGGCCATCTTCAACGCCATCCACGCCGTGGTGCGTGCCGGCGAGGAGGTGATCGTGCTCGACCCGGCCTATGACTGCTACGAGCCGGCAATCGACCTGGCCGGCGCCAAGGCGGTGCATGTGTCGCTGGATCCGCAGACCTTCGCCGTCGACTGGAACCGCGTGCGCGCGGCGATCACCCCGCGCACCCGCATGCTGATCGTCAATACCCCGCACAACCCGTCCGGCGCGATGCTTTCGGCGCAGGACATGCAGGCGCTGGCCGAGCTGCTGCGCGGCACGCAGATCTACCTGATTTCCGATGAGGTGTACGAGCACATCATCTATGACGGCCGCCGCCACGAATCGGCGCTGCGCTATCCGGAACTGCGCGAGCGCGCGTTCGTCATCTCCAGCTTTGGCAAGACTTACCATTGCACCGGCTGGAAAATCGGTTACGCGATCGCACCGCTAGCGTTGACCGCCGAATTCCGCAAGGTCCACCAGTACAACACTTTCACCAGTTTCGGCCCGGCGCAGTACGGCTTCGCCGCGATGATCCGCGACGAGCCCGAACACCACCTGGAGCTGGGCGCGTTCTACCAGGCCAAGCGCGACCGCTTCCGCGAGCAGCTGGCCGGCACCCGACTGAAAGCGCTGCCGGTGCCGGGCGGCTACTTCCAGCTGGTCGACTACTCGGCCATCAGCGATCTGCCGGACCATGAGTTCGTGAAGTGGCTGACCATCGAGAAGGGCGTCACCGCCATTCCGCTGTCGCCGTTCTACGAGAATCCGCCGGCTGGCCAGCGCCTGGTGCGCCTGTGCTTTGCCAAGAATGAAGCGACCATGGACGCGGCGATCGAACGCCTGCGCCTGCTGTGAGCGAGGCTTGAACATGCAGGACCTGCGCATTTCCCTCGTCCAGGGTGACACCCGCTGGCACGACCCGGCTGGCAATCGCGCCTACTACGGTGCGTTGCTGGCGCCGCTGGCCGGCAGCACCGACCTGGTGATCCTGCCGGAGACCTTCACCAGTGGCTTCTCCAACGAGGCCATCGCCCAGGCCGAAGACATGGATGGCCCGACCGTGGCCTGGGTGCGCGAGCAGGCGAAGGCACTGGACGCGGCGGTGATCGGCAGCGTGCAGTTGCGCGAGGGCGAGGGCGTCTACAACCGTCTGCTGTTCGCCACGCCCGACGGCGAGCTGCAGTACTACGACAAGCGCCACCTGTTCCGCTATGGCGGCGAGCACGAGCGTTATGCCGCCGGCCGCGAGCGCTTGAGCGTGGAATGGAAGGGCTGGCGGATCAATCCGCAGGTCTGCTACGACCTGCGTTTCCCGGTGTTCTGCCGTAACCGCTACAACGTGGAGCGTCCGCAGCAGCTGGATTTCGACCTGCAGATCTTCGTCGCCAACTGGCCGTCGGCACGCGCCTATGCATGGAAGACCCTGCTGCGTGCGCGGGCGATCGAGAACCTGTGCTTTGTTGCTGCGGTCAACCGTGTCGGCGTCGATGGCAATCAGCTGCACTACGCAGGTGACAGCGCCGTGCTGGATTTCCTGGGGCAGCCTCAGGTGGAGATCCGCGAGCGCGAACAGGTGGTCACCACCATCATCTCGGCCGAGGCGCTGGCTGCACACCGCGGACGCTTCCCGGCGATGCTCGATGCCGACGCCTTCCACCTGGACGAGCAGGCCTGAGCGACGGCCTGAACGCCTCCGCACCAGCGCGCGCGCCTGCATCCAACCTGCACGCGCGCGCTGCTAGATTCGCCGCCAGTCCGACCGAACTGGAAGTCCTGTCATGAACAAGTTCTTCGCCCTGCTGCTGGCCCTGACCGCCGCATCGCTGGTTCCGGCTGCGCACGCTGCCGGCAACCTTGATTGCGAGCTGCGCTACAACCTGTCCGGCTGGTCGCTGATCTACAAGACTGCGTCCGGCAATGGCACGGTCACCTGCAGTAACGGTGCCAGCATGCCGGTGCACATCCAGATGAAGGGTGGCGGCCTGACCGTGGGCAAGTCGAAGATCACCAACGGGCGCGGCAACTTCACCGGCGCGATCAGCGTCGATCAGCTGCTGGGCACCTACGCGTCGGTTGGTGCACATGCCGGTGCGATGAAATCCAGCAATGCGCAGGTGATGACCAAGGGCGACATCTCACTGGCCCTGTCCGGTACCGGCAAGGGCTGGGACCTGGGCGTGGACGGTACCGCGTTCACCCTCAGCCGGCGTTGAGGCGGCGCTGCGCTGCGCCATCCCAGCTGATCCGGATGTAGTGCTGTTCGGAATCGCTCAACAACCGTTCGACACCGAAACCATTCTTCAGCAGCTGTGCGACCACATCTTCGACGAGCTGCTCGCTGGCCATCACCTGGCTGAAGCCGAACACGATATAGCGGCGGCCATTTTCCGAGCCGATCTGGATCGAGTTGTCGAGGTCGCGGTAGAACTGTTCGATCGGGCGCTTGGCGGCATCGGCGTTGGCGCGGGCCTGTTCAGCGGTGATGGTGATCATGGGCATCTGCCTTGTGCGGGAGAGCACGCACGATAGCCAGCGCCCTGATGTGAATTCCGTGCGTGGCGCACAATGCCCCGTGTTTGCAGCAATTCCTAACATGAGCTGTGAACGTCAAGACGCGCAGGAAAAGTGCCGCGCGGCGGTGAGCATCCTGCATCGACATGAAGCCATCGGGAAGGGATGGGTGCGAGCAGCAGTACAGGCGTGCAACGCACCGCCCAGAGGGGATCCTGGACCCATCCGATGCTGTGGGCACGCAGTGCATTTACATTTCCTTGACCTTGCAGTAACCCCGCAATGCCTAACAGGGACGTCCCAGCGATTCTGCTGGGATCATTGGAGACGCTGGAATGGAGTTCAGAACGTCCGTGCTGCTCGTGGCCCTCATCGCCACACCCGCGATCGCCCACGCCGAAGTCTGCCTGTCCGACAGCGGCATCGTTGTGTCCTGTCCTAGCCTGTTACCGCATCCGGTGACGGCCAGGTTCGAGATCGGGACCCTGCCGCGTGTGGCCGGCTCGCCATCGGAGATCTACATCACAGGCGGCGGCCAGGTGGATGGAACGAGTAATTTCTCGGTCTATGCCAATGGTCAGTTCCTGTGCCGTACCAATGACAATTACGACGGTGGCAACACCACGCCGATTCGCCATTGCACCGCGACCATCGCAACACCCGGGACCTATGTGATCTCGGCGTCGCGCAACAGCCCTGGCAACTTCCTTGCGCCGATGGACGAAGTGATCAACGTGCAGTAATCGATTGTCCGCTGACCCAGGCCCCGGGGCGTAACCCCCGGGGCCTCTGCTGCCCTTATGGCAGCGGGACCGGCTCCTTCACCGTTGCGATCCACAACCAGGCCTTCCGCCGTCAACTGCCCGGTCCCGTTGCAGCCACAAGGCCAGCAGGCCACACACGATAAGGGTTGGTGCCAGCAGCTGCACTGCACCGGCCAGTGCCATTGCCGCACCGATCAACAGGTAGTAGAGCAGGCCGAACAGCGCGCCTGCGCTGCCGAGACAATGTGGATAGCCGCGCAGGGCCTGGCCGAGCACATTGGGAATGGCAAGGCCGAAGCCCGTCACCACCGGCACCATCGCCGCGACCAGGGCCGGGTGATCATGCAGCAACGCGGCCAGCAGGCCTCCCGTCAGAACCAGTCCTGCGGCGATGCGGATGCGCGTGGTTGTGGCAACGCCTGCACGCAGCAGGCGCCCATTGCCCCACGCGCCCAATGCCGAACCCAGCGCCAGCACCGCGCCGCTGGCGCCGAACCAGGTGGCTGGCCAGTGCAGGCGCGCAAACACGAAGGGGCCGAGTACATACCAGCTGTACATCGCGACGTTGAAAGCCATCACCAGCAACGCGTGTGACCAGATCCAGCGATCGCGCAGCAGTTCCCGCAGCAGCGGCAGCATAGGCGTGTGCGGGATCTGTACAGGGCGGCTTTCGCGCAGCCCTGCCAGGCATGCGACTGCCAGCAGGGCAGCAATCAGCAGCAGGCCGGACTGTACGCCGACATAGCCATTGGCGGCGACCAGCAGCGTGCCCAGTGCAAGACCGATGGCCGGACTCAGGGCCAACGCCATGCCGATCCAGGAGAATGCCTGCGCCAACGCCGGCCCCTGCAGATGGTCGCGCAGCACGGTCTGGGTGACCACCGAAGCGGCGGCGGCGCCGACTGCGGCCAATGCCTGGGCCAGCAGCACCTGGCCGAAGCTGCCAGCCATCAGGCCGCCCAATGCAGCCACTGCGAAAACGCAGAGGCCACAGAGAAGGGCGGGGCGACGACCGATACGATCGGCCAGGCGCCCCCACAGCAGCACACCCGCAGCGAAGCCGAACAGGTACAGGCTCATGGCCTGGCTGGCGGCACTCGGCGGCAAGGCGAAGCGTATGGCTAGATCGGCCAGGGCCGGGCTGTACAGGGTCTGTGCCAGCTGCGGAAACATCAGCAGTGCAATGGCGAGCAACAACAGGCGACGCGACATGCGGGCGCTCCAGGAACGGGGCCGCGCATTGTGGTCGCGTCCGCAATGGCGCACCCTGTCTATCCTGTCATCGAATGTATGAAATCAGACATGGCCTGGTTGCAGCCGGACGCGCACTTCGACGCCGATGCCTGGAGCGCTCCGGTGCTGGGGATCGCGGCCTCACTGGCGGATCACGATTCGGGTTGGCACCAGCATGCACGCGCGCAGCTGCTGTACACCCGACAGGGCTGTACGCGTCTGACCTATGGTGATCGCATCAGCCTGCTGCCGCCCGCGCGCGCAGCGTGGATTCCGGGTGGGCTGCGCCATCGCGCGCAGATGCGCCAAGCGGTCGACTACCGTTCGTTGTACTTCGACGCCACCCTGTCGGCCCAGCTGCCCCGGCAGCCGGCGATCATCGGCGTAGGCCCGCTGCTGCAGGCCTTGCTGGAGCCGATCGCACAGGCACCGTTCGACCAGGACTGGCAGGCGCCGCGTGCGCACCACCAACTGGCGTTGTGCGTGCTGGAAATCGCCGCTGCACCGGTGGCGCCGATGGACCTGCCTTTACCGCGTGATCCGCGGATTGCACGTTGCCTGCCGCTGGCCGAACAGCTGCCGCCCGAACTGGGGGAGCTGGCCGCGCGCACAGGCCTGAGCGCGCGTACCGTCGGTCGGTTGATGCAACGCGATACCGGCATGAGCTATCAGGCCTGGCGCCAGCAATGGCGCCTGATGCGGGCCATGGAGCTGCTGCTGCTCGGCCATCGCGTCGCCCATGTGGCCCAGGACACCGGCTTCTCCGCCGAGAGCCCGTTCATTGCCTTCTTCCGCAGCATGACCGGCACTACGCCCGCCGCTTTCCAGCGCCACGCAAAAGGAGACGGAGGGGATTAGTCGTTTTCGCCCCTTCGATACACACCGTGGCAAAAACGAATTAATCCCCTCCGTCCCCTTTTTAAAGAAAAACCCCGGCCGGAGCCGGGGTTTTTCATGTCGCTCGCGTCAGCGATCAGCCGCCGCGCGGGCCACTGCGGCGCGGGCCGCCGGGGCCACGGTTGCCGCCGGGGCCACCCGGGCCACGGTTGCCACCCGGGCCGCCGGGACCACGATTGCCGCCGGGACCGCCCGGGCCACGGTTGCCACCGGGGCCACCTGCGCCGCGGTTGCCGCCCGGGCGTGCATTGGCGTTGCCGCCCGGACGACCGTTGCCGGCCGGACGCGCACTGCCATACGGGTTGAAGCCCGGATTGGCGTGGTCGGACGGGAAGCTCGGGGCGTTGCCCGGATGGCCGTACGGGTGCTTGTTGCCCTGGCCCTGCGAGCGGTTGCCGGCACCGGCCGGACGGCCCTGGCCGCCACCGGCGCCACGGCCTTCACCACCGAAACCGCCACGGCCCTGGCCGCCACCGGCGCCTGCGCCCGGACCCTTCGGCTTGCCGTATGGACGACCCTGGCCGCCTGCGCCCGGACCGCGTGCGCCGGGGCCACGAGCACCCGGACCGGCATTGCGGTGGCCGCTCGGGCCGGTGCTGACACCGTCCGGCACATACCAGGTACGGAATGCCGCCGGGTTGCCTTCCGGCAACGAGCGGTCGTTCTTCTGTGCGCGCTGCTTGAACGGCTTCTGCGACTGCTTGGCTGCGGCTTCACCGCTGACCGTCAGGCCGCCCTTGAAGCCGCCGCCTGCCTTGCCGCCACGACCACGGCCGCGGTCTTCGCGGACGTTGTCGAAACGACGCAGCTCGCGACCTTCATCGGCAGTGTTGTGGCCGTTGACGTAGGCATTGCCACGGCCACCTTCGCGTACGCGCACGGTGGTCTTGGCGGCGCGGCGCTGGCCGATCACCGGCTGCAGGGTCAGCGCCGACGGCGCGCCTTCTTCCAGCTTCAGCTGCGCACGCAGGGCTTCGACCTGGGCGCTGCCCAGCTCCACCGAATGGCCGCGGGCCAGTTCGCGCGGCAGGGTAACCTTGCCGTAGCGGGTGCGCTTCAGGCGGCTGACCTGGCAACCCTGGGATTCCCACAGGCGGCGCACTTCGCGGTTGCGGCCTTCCTTCACCACAACGCGGAACCAGTCGTGCGAATCGGTGCCGCCAATGCGTTCGATCTCGTCGAACTTGGCCGGGCCATCTTCCAGTGCCACGCCGCGGCCGAGGCGGTCGATGATGGCGTCGGAGACCTTCTCTTCGCCTTCCGGGGCACGCACGCGCACAACGTACTCGCGCTCGACCTCGAACGACGGGTGCATCATGGCGTTGGCCAGCTCACCGTCGGTGGTGGCCAGCAGCAGGCCGGTGGTATTGATGTCGAGGCGGCCGACCGCGATCCAGCGCGCGCCCTTCAGCGGCGGCAGCGACTCGAACACGGTCGGGCGGCCTTCGGGGTCTTCGCGGGTGGTCACTTCGCCTTCCGGCTTGTTGTAGACCAGCACGCGCGACGGCTCGGCCAGGGCGGTGGCGACGAAGCCACGGCCGTCCAGCTCGATCTTGTCGCCGCTCTTGACCGACATGCCGGTCTGCGCGACTTCACCGTTGACCTTGACCAGGCCTTCGGCGATGCGCTGTTCCAGCGCGCGGCGCGAGCCGAGGCCGGCCTGGGCCAGGACCTTGTGCAGGCGTTCTTCCAATTTGAACTGTTCGGAGGTGGCTTCGCGCTTCAGCGAGAGCTTGTTACGGGGGGTGTCACTCATCAGTTTTGCTCCGGCCGACGGTTTCGAGGTCGGCCTCTGGTTCGGAATCGGCTTGGTCAACAGCCACGGTCGTCATCGCGACGGCGTTGTCTTCGCGTTCGTTCACTGGCACCGCGCGCTCGCCCGGCGCGGAATCGGGATGCCCATCATCGAAGGGCGAAGGTGCTTGCTCATCGGAGGCCGAGGCAGGGGCTGCATCGGCGGAATCGGGGGTCTCGCTGCCGGCCAGGCCGGTGTCATCATTGGCGGCGTCATCGTGACCACCGGTCGAAACATCGGGGCCTTCGGCGCCAGCCCGGGGCGGTGCATCGCGGTCCAGCGACAGCTGTGGCTCCAGTTCGCCCAGGTCCTTCAGTTCCGACAGTGGCGGCAGTTCATCCAGTCGCTTCAGGCCGAAGTAGTCCAGGAAGCCCTTGGTTGTACCGAACAACGCCGGCTTGCCAGGCACGTCGCGGTGCCCGACCACGCGTATCCACTCGCGTTCTTCCAGCGCCTGGATGATGTTGCTGCTGACCGCCACGCCGCGCACCTGTTCGATCTCGCCGCGAGTGATCGGCTGCCGGTAGGCAATCAGCGCCAGGGTTTCCAAAGTAGCGCGGGTGTAGCGGGTCTTGCGTTCGGTCCACAGCCGGCTGATCCAGCCGTGTACTTCGCCGGTGACCTGGTAGCGGAAGCCTGAGGCGACCTCGACCAGTTCCACGCCACGGCCTTCGCAGGCGTCGCGCAGGCGTTCCAGCGCACGTTCGATGCTGCCCGGCGGTGCCGGTTCCTCTTCCGGGAACAGGTCCTTCAGCTGGGCCAGGGTAAGCGGCTGGCTGGAGGCCAGCAGCGCACCTTCGACAATGCGGTCGATCAGCGGTTGATCCATCGGCAGTCAGCGCTCACTCGTTGGCATTGGCGGCGTCGTTGTCGTCGAACTCGCTGCTGAACTGCAGCGGGGCGTTGGTATTGCCGGCGGCCAATGACTTCACGTAGATCGGCGCCAGCGGTTCTTCCTGGACGATGTCCAGCAGCTGCTCTTTGGCCAGTTCCAGCACCGCCAGGAACGTGACCAGCACGCCCAGCTTGCCTTCTTCGGCGGTGAACAACCCTTCAAAGCGGTAGAACTTGCCGTCTTCAAGCCGGCCGAGTACTTCACCCATGCGCTGCCGGACACTCAGCGCCTCGCGTTTGATCGCGTGGCCGGTGAACAGCTCGGCGCGCTTGAGCACGTCGTGCAGGGCCATCAGCATTTCCTTCAGGTCGACCGGCGGCGGCAGTTTCACCGTCGCCCGTTCGGGCATGAAGGCATGGGCCAGGCTGGTATCGCGGTCCTGGCGGGGCAGGGCGTCGATGTCCTCGGCAGCCTGCTTGAAACGTTCGTACTCCTGCAGCCGGCGTACCAGCTCGGCACGCGGGTCGGCCTCATCGCCTTCCTCGCTGACCGGGCGCGGCAGCAGCATGCGCGACTTCACCTCGGCCAGGATCGCGGCCATCACCAGGTACTCGGCGGCCAGCTCGAAACGGAGCTCGCGCATCACGGTGATGTATTCCACGTACTGCCGGGTGATCTCGGCGACGGGAATGTCCAGCACGTCCAGGTTCTGCCGGCGGATCAGGTACAGCAGCAGGTCCAGCGGGCCTTCAAAGGCATCCAGGATGACTTCCAGCGCATCCGGCGGGATGTACAGGTCCTGCGGAATCTGCAGGACCGGTTGCCCATGCACCACGGCCAGCGGCATTTCCTGCTGCTGGGGGGCGGGCGGCCGGGTTGGCGGGTTCGCGTCGAGCGCGAGTTCGGAAGTCATCTAATGGACATCAGGATTGCAACGGACCAGTCGCGGCACCGGGTTCACCGGGCCAACGCCACGGAGCCCCAGGGCACCAGGCACGCCGGGTTCGGCGCGCTTCCACACATATCAAACAGCAGGACGCGCCGCAGGAATCGGCAGCGACGGGACTACGGGGAGGTCGTCTACGTGGCCCCTTTGAAACAGCGGGACGGTCGTCGGGGGCTACGTTGGCCGCAAAAACCGACGGGCTGCTGCATCCAGCCACGCGCAATGGAGTCTAGGGTAAGCCTTTGCCGCGCCAGTGTCCAGCCGCGGCCGGGCCAAGGGCCGCATTGGCTAGAATCAGCGCACCGACAACGCAAGCGAGGAAATGCCGGTGTGGTATGTGATTGAAGGGTATGACGGCCAGGATGTCCTGGCACAACGGCTGCAGGCCCGGCCGGAACACCTGGCGCGCCTGCACGCGCTGCGCGACGAGGGTCGCCTGCTGTTGGCCGGGCCGTGCCCGGCGGTGGACAGCGAAGACCCGGGCCCGGCCGGATTCAGTGGCTCGGTGGTGATTGCCCAGTTCGATTCGTTGCCGCAGGCGCAGGCCTGGGCCGATGCCGACCCATACGTGGCGGCAGGTGTCTACACCCATGTGCAGGTGCGACCGTTCCGCAAGGTGCTGCCGTGAACGCGGAACGGATCGAGCGGATTCGTGATGCGCTGCAGCAGGCGTTGACCCCGAGCGTGCTCGAAATCGAGGACGACAGCCATCGCCATGCCGGCCATGCCGGTGCCCGCGACGGTCGCGGCCATTTCAACGTGCATGTGGTCAGCGATCGCTTCGCCGGACTGGGCCCGCTGGCCCGTCACCGCGCGGTCTACACCGCGCTGGGGGCGATGATGGAGACCGATATCCACGCGCTGTCCATCCGTGCGCTGACCCCGTCAGAACAGGGCTGAGGCCTTGTCCCACGCTGTCCTGGCCGGTCCCCGCAGGGGCCGGCACAGACAGATTTCCATGTCCATTTCGGGACATTCGCCTAACGGACTGTTTACAAGCCCAGATGGAAACGCTTACATTCCGCGCCAATGCTGGTAGGTCCAAGCCGTGGAGGGCGGCTTCGTGAACAAGGCAGCTATCACAATCAAAGACGTCGCACGCGAAGCCCGGGTCTCCGTGGCCACGGTTTCCCGCGCGCTCAACGGGCATGAAAATGTCGCCGAACCGGTCCGCCAGCTTGTGCTGGAGGTGGCCGCACGGCTGCGTTACACCCCGCACGCCGCCGCCCGCAGCCTGAGCAGCCGCCGCACCAATACGGTGGGCGTGGTGCTGCCTGACCTGTACGGCGAATTCTTCTCCGAACTGATGCGCGGCATCGACGGCGTGGCCCGCAACCGCCGCCAGCACCTGCTGGTGTCCAGCTACCATGGTGACCAGGAACAGCAGGGCGCGGCCCTGCGCGCCATGCGCGGCCGCGTCGACGGCCTGCTGGTGCTCTCGCCCTATGCCGAGAGTCCGGGCTTCCTGACCGACAACCTGCCGCAGTCGTTGCCGACGGTGTTGATCAACACCTATCTGCCCGGGCAGGACCATCCGGTGCTGAGCATCGACGACCACGCCGGTGCGATGGCGATGACCCGCCATCTGCTGGACGCCGGTCATCGCCGCATTGCCTTCATTTCTGGCCCGGACCTCAACTTCGACGCGCGCGAGCGCCTGCGCGGCTTCCGTGACGCACTGGCGGCTTTTGGCAGTGGCGCCGAAGGCATCGAGCTGCCCGGTGATTTCGACGAAGCTTCCGGCCATCGCGCCGGTCAGGAGTTGCTGGCAGCCGGAGCGCTGCCCGATGCCGTGTTCGCCGCCAACGACATGATGGCCCTGGGCTGCCTGTATGCGTTCACGCAGGCCGGCGTCCAGGTCCCGTCCGATGTCGCGCTGGCGGGTTTCGATGACATTCCGCTGGCGCGTTTCGTGCACCCGTCGCTGACCACCATGCAGGTCAGCATCGCCGAGCTCGGCGACCGGGCCATGACGCGCCTGCTGCAGTTGATGGACGGCACCTCCACGGACGGGACAGGGGACAAGCAGACCCTGGTTCCCCGCTTGATAGTTCGCGATTCCACCACTCCGCCATCGGGCCATTGAAGCCAGAGGCGTTCCTTCTTTTTTGATTGATCGCAGGGGCCGCGCGAGCGGTCACCGCCACCCGGAGATTGAGTTGATGATGCACACCACCTTCCGCACGCCGGCACGCCGGCTGCTGAGCACCGCACTGGTCAGCTGCCTGATGCTGGCCGCCGCTCCGAACGTCATGGCGCAGTCGGCCAATGCCAGCCTGCGCGGCCAGGTTTCCGGCGCCCAGGCCGGCGCCGAAGTGACCGCCACCAACGTAGCCACCGGCACCGTCCGTCGCGGCACCGTGCGTGCCGATGGCAGCTACTCGCTGATGGGCCTGGATCCGGGCACCTACAACGTGGTCGCCAACGGCCAGACCCAGAAGGTCACCGTCACCGTGGCCTCGACCGCGACGCTGAACTTTGCCGACGCCGCCAGCAGTACTCCCGGCACGACCGCAGCCACCAACCTGGACACCGTCAACGTTGTTGCGCCGACCCTGCTGCAGGAAGTGCGCACCTCTGAAGTCGGCAAGACCGTCAGCCTGCAGCAGATCCAGACCACCCCGCAGGTGTCGCGCAACTTCCTGGAGTTCGCCGACGCGGTGCCGGGCATGATCTTCACCCGCGATGCCAAGGGCAACACCTCGCTGCGCGGCGGCGCCACCAATTCCGACGGCACCAACGTCTACATCGATGGTGTGGGCCAGAAGAGCTACGTCAAGGGCGGCGGCATCTCCGGCCAGTCCGGAAGCGCAGGCAATCCGTTCCCGCAGCTGGCCATCGGTGAATACAAGGTCATCACCGGCAACTACAAGGCCGAGTACGGCCAGGTGTCCAGTGCAGCGATCACCGCCGCTACCAAGTCCGGTACCAACGAGTTCAAGGGTGAAACCTTCTACCGTTACACCAACGACAGCATGCGCGCGATGACCCCGGCCGAACGCCAGCCGGGCAAGAGCAAGGAAGAATCGGCCGAGAAGGAATATGGCTTCGCCCTGGGTGGCCCGATCATCAAGGACAAGGCCCACTTCTTCGTCACCTATGAAGCCAAGCGCTTCGACCTGCCGGTGACCATCGCGCCGGACGGTGCTGTAACTCCGTCGGCCGCCAATCTGCCCGCTGACGGTGCCGCAGGCCTTGGTCCGGCCAGTCAGCCGTTCCAGCAGGACCTGATCTTCGCCAAGATCGACTTCGAGCCGACCGACAACGATCGCATCGAACTGACCTTCCAGGATCGCGACGAAACCCAGCAGCAGTTCAGTGGCCAGACCGCGAAGGTACACGGCAAGGTCGTGGACAACACCGACCGCCGTTACGCGCTGCGCTGGAACCACAGCGGTGAGCGCTTCTACAACGAGTTGATGGTTACCCACGAGGAGGCCTTCAACAATCCGCTGCCGCTGAGCTTTGGCAACGGCATCATCTACACCGCACCGGATTTCGGTGACTCGGACGCCAACCGTCCGCAGGAGAAGACCCTTGTCCAGGTCGGCGCAGCCGATGCCTTCGCCTCGCAGGTGAAGGGCCAGAAGGGCTGGGCGATCGAGGACAACCTGACCCTCGATGGCCTGCAGTGGGCTGGCGACCACACCATCAAGATGGGTGCCAAGTACAAGCAGATCGACCTGTACGCCTCCGACGCGGCGCAGATCAATCCGCAGTTCTCCTACACCATCGACAACCCGGCGTTCCCGTCGGGCACGCCGTACAAGGCGCAGTTCACCAAGGCCAGCACCGGTGTCACCGGCGTGCAGTCTGAAGTGCGCGCCAAGGTCAAGCAGATTGGTCTGTTCATCCAGGATGACTGGCAGGTCAACGATCACCTGCAGCTGAACATCGGCCTGCGCTGGGATTACGAAAAGAATCCGGTCTATACCGATTTCGTGACCCCGCCGGAGGTCGTGAAAGCGCTGTTCTCGCAGGATCCGAACGCGCCGGTGGGCGTGTCCCAGACCTACGCGCAGACGCTGGCGCTCAGTGGTTTGAACGTCAACGACTACATCAGCACCGGCCACAACCGCAAGAACTTCAAGAATGCCTGGCAGCCGCGCCTGGGCTTCTCGTATGACGTCAATGCCGACGAACGACACGTGTTCCATGGTGGCGCCGGCCGTTCCTACGACCGCGACCTGTTCGACAACCTGGCACTGGAAACCACCAAGCTGGCGCTGCCGCAGCCAACCGTGTATTTCCGCAATCCGGCCACCGGTAACTGCATGTACGGTCAGACGCCGTGCTTTGACTGGAATCCGAACCTGATGAACGGCATCGAGAATGTGCAGGAACTGCTGGGTTCCACCAGCAATGAAGGCATGGAAGTCGATCTGCTGAACAACAACATGAAGGTGCCGTACGCCGACCAGTTCAGCCTGGGCATGAGCAACCAGTTCGGCGAGTGGCTGACCGATGCCACGATCTCCCGCACGCTGACCTATGACGGCTTTGCCTTCACCCTGGGCAACCGCTTCAACAACGGCAACTTCTTTGACAACCAGATGCTGTGTGGTGCCAAGGAGCCGACCTATGGTCAGCCGTGGAACTGCAACATTCCGGGCTTCGGCAGCCTGATCATCGGCCAGCAGGGCATCAAGACCCGATCGACCCAGGTCCTGCTGTCGGCGCAGAAGCCGTACAGCAAGGAAAGCGGCTGGGGCACCTCGATCGCCTACACCTGGACCAACGCGCGTCACAACCGCAACATCAACGAGCATTACTCGTTCGATCGCGGCACCATTGGTGAATACCCGACCATCAAGTCCAACGGCGCGCCGCGTCACCGCCTGGTGGTGACCGGTTCGTATGATGGCTTCTGGGGCATCACCTTCGGTGGCAAGCTGACCCTGGCCACGCCGACGCCGGGCAACGACTGGTCCTGCATCGCCCAGGCGGGCACCGCCAACTGCCTGCCGACTCCGGCCGCCGGTACTCCGGGTGGCAATGGCCGCTTCCTGCTCGGTGGCAAGATCTTCGGCTACCGCTCGCTGGACCTGCAGGCCACCAAGACCTTCAAGCTGGCTGGCGATACCGAGCTGTACGCGCGTATCGACATCATCAACGTGCTCAACTTCGACAACTTCTCGAACCTGAACTACGTCAAGCAGGACGGCAAGCTGCTGGTGAGCTACAACGAGACCGGCGACGTCATCGGTACCCCGCGCCAGGTCAAGGCGGAAGTGGGCTTCCGCTTCTAAGCGGATCCGCCTGAAGCAATACCCCGATGTCGCCGGTTCGCCGGCGGCATCGATCGCGTGAAAACGGCAATGGCCGGCCCCGTGCCGGTCCATTGCCCACGCCGCTGCCGGACAGGGGGCAGCGGCGTGGGCAATGATCGCGGTGTCAAACCACGTATTTCGTGGTTTTTTAAGAACGCATCTTGTAAACGATTTCAGATCATTGGACGGTATGCTTTCCCATCGATCAGACCACCGGAGAAATCGCGCCATGCTGGCACGCCATCTGTTGTCCGCCGCAGCGTTGAGCCTGGTCGTTGCTGCCTGCCAGCCGGCCCAGCAGGAGCCTGCCAAGCCTCAGCCGCAGGTGATCCTGATCGAGGCCGACGCGCCACCGCGGCCGATGAAGCCGGTGCTGCCGCCGCTTTTCGATGACATCGAACGCCGTACCTTCCAGTTCTTCTGGGACACCACCAACGAAATCAACGGCCTGACCCCGGACCGTTACCCGTCGAGGCCGTTTGCCAGCATCGCCTCGGTTGGCTTCGCGCTGACTGCCTATCCGATCGGCATCGAGAACGGTTGGGTCAGCCGCAACCAGGCCATCGACCGCACGCTGACCACACTGAAGTTCTTCCGCGACGTGCCGATGGGCCCGCAGCGCACCGGCAAGGCCGGCTACAAGGGCTTCTACTACCACTTCCTGGACATGCAGGAAGGCCGCCGCTACGACAGCTGGGTCGAACTGTCCTCGGTGGATACCGCACTGCTGATGATGGGCGTGTTGTTCGCGCAGTCGTATTACGACGGCGACGATCCGCGCGAGAAGGAGATCCGCCAGATCGCCGACACGTTGTACAAGAAGGTCGACTGGCCGTGGCTGCAGCAGCGTGCACCGCTGATCTCGATGGGCTGGTTCCCGGAGAGCGGCTTCATCGACCACGACTGGATGGGCTACAACGAGGCGATGATGGTCTACATCCTCGCCCTGGGCTCGCCGACGCACCCGGTCAGCCCGGATGCGTGGACCGTGTGGACGCGTACCTATGACAACGACTGGGGCGTGTACCAGGGCCAGGAATACCTGTCATTCGGCCCGTTGTTCGGCCACCAGTACAGCCACGTCTGGATCGACTTCCGCGACATCCAGGACGCGTACATGCGCGAGCGCGGCAGCACTTATTTCCTCAACAGCCGCTCGGCCGCGCTGGCCCAACGCGAATACGCCATCGCCAACCCCATGCAGTGGAAGGAGTACGGCGAGAACGTGTGGGGCCTGACTGCCAGCGACGGACCGCAGAACACCACCCAGGACTATCGCGGCGAGCAGCGCCAGTTCCGCCATTACTCCTCGCGCGGCGCTGGCCTGCGCGAGAACTTCGATGACGGCACCATCGCTCCCACCGCTGCGATCGCGTCGGTGGTGTTCGCCCCCGAGCAGGTGATCCCGGCAACGCTGGAGATGCACAAGCGCTTTGGCGACTACATCTATTCCAGCTACGGCTTCCTGGATTCGTTCAACCCCAGCTTCAACTACGACATCCCGATCAAGACCGGTCGCCTGGTGCCGGATCGGGGCTGGGTCGCCAGCGACTACATCGCCATCGACCAGGGCCCGATCCTGACCATGATCGCCAACTACCGCGATGACTTTGTCTGGGAAGTGATGAAGAAGAACCCGTACATCCGCAAGGGCCTGGAGCGGGCCGGGTTCAACGGTGGCTGGCTGGCGCCGGAAGGCTCCTTCCAGCCGCTGGAACTGCAGAAAGACGAAAAGGCCGCGGCGGCACGCGCGGTGGGTATCGCCGAATCACGCGCGGCTGCCGCGCAGGAACAGAAGAACAATGCCAACCGCACCACAGGCCAGGGCAAGTAACCTGATGCCGAACTGGATCGACCGCCTGCGCCGCTGGGCGCTGCCTGCCCTGGCCGCATTGGCCGTGGCCGGCTGCGCCCGCACCGAGCCGGGCACCACCACCGTGCGCTTCTGGGCGATGGGGCGCGAAGCCGAGGTGGTCAGCGAATTGATCCACGAATTCGAGGCCGAGAACCCCGGTATCAAGGTGGATGTGCAGAACATCCCGTGGACGGCCGCGCACGAGAAGCTGCTGACCGCGTTCGCCGCCGACGGCCTGCCGGACGTGTGCCAGCTCGGCAACACCTGGGTGCCGGAGTTCGCCGAACTCGACGCGCTGACGCCGCTGCAGCCGTTCGTGCAGCGTTCGGCCGTGGTCGACCCGAAGGACTACTTCCAGGGCATCTGGGATACCAACGTGATCCACGGTGAACTGGTCGGCGTGCCGTGGTACGTCGATACGCGCCTGATCTACTACCGCAAGGACCTGCTGGCCAAAGCCGGCTATGACCACCCGCCGCGCACGTGGCAGGAGTGGGACGAGCAGATGGCGGCAATCAAGCGAATGCAGGGCCCGAGCCGCTATGCAGTGCTGATGCCGATCAACGAGTTCGAGCAGCAGCTGTCGCTGGCGCTGCAGCAGCCTGATCCGCTGCTGCGCGACGACGACACCCGCGGCAACTTCGCCAGCCCCGGTTTCCGTCGCACGCTGGCCTTCTACGCCAACATGTTCGAGCAGGGCTGGGCGCCGAAGATGTCCGAGACGCAGATCTCCAACGTCTGGGACGAGTTCTTCCGTGGCTTCAACGTGTTCTACATTTCCGGCCCCTGGAACATCCGCGAGTTCAAGAAGCTGCAGCCGAAGGAACTGGAAGGGCAGTGGGGCACCGCCGCGCTGCCGGGTCCGGATGGCCCGGGCGCCGGCATTGCCGGTGGCACCAGCCTGGTGATCTTCCGCAAGTCGCAGCAGAAGGAAGCCTCCTGGAAACTGATCGAGTTCCTGTCGCGCCCGGAAATCCAGGCGCGCTTCCATTCGATCATCGGCGACCTGCCGCCGCGCCGCAGTACCTGGAACGCGCCGTCGCTGGCCAACGATCCGCTGGCCGCTGCGTTCCGTGACCAGCTGGAGCGGGTCAAGCCGACGCCGAAGGTGCTTGAATGGGAGCGCATCGTGCAGGAAATGCGCATCGTCACCGAGAAGGTGGTGCGCGGCGGGCTGCCGCAGGACAAGGCCGTGGAAGAACTGGACCAGCGCGTGGACAAGGTGCTGGCCAAGCGTCGCTGGATGCATGAACAACAACGCCTGCAGCAACGTGCGCCGTCGCCGCGTTCGAGCAGCGCCGTGGCCGCCGGGAGCGCGCAATGAAACGTACTTCGCTGGCCGGCTGGATCTTCGCCGGCCCCTCGTTGATCGTGCTGGGCATGTTCTTCGGCCTGCCGGTGGCCTCGGCACTGGCGCTGAGCGTGACCGACTTCGACCTGTATGCGCTGGCCGACAGCGGCAACCTGCGCTTCGTCGGCCTGGGCAACTATGTCGATCTTCTGCAGACGCCGATGTTCTGGAAGTCGCTGTGGAACACCACCTACTTTGTGCTGATCGGTGTGCCGTTGTCGATCGGCGTGTCGCTGGGCGCGGCGATGCTGCTGAATGCACCGGCCGCGCGCTTCAAGGCGCTGTTCCGTACCGCGCTGTTCGCACCGGTGGTGACCACGCTGGTGGCGGTGGCGGTGATCTGGCGCTACCTGTTCCATACCAGCTACGGCCTGGTGAACTACGGCCTGGGCCACCTGGGCATCAGCCCGATCGACTGGCTGGGTGATCCCAACTGGGCGATGCCGACCATCATGCTGTTCGCGGTGTGGAAGAACTTCGGCTACAACATGGTGATCTTCCTGGCCGGCCTGCAGGCGATCCCGCATGACCTGTACGAGGCCGCACGCATCGACGGCGCTTCGCGCTGGAAGCAGTTCCTGCATATCACCCTGCCGATGCTTGGCCCGGTGCTGCTGGTGGTTGGCGTGATCACGGTCTCGGGCTACTTCCAGCTGTTCGCCGAACCCTACGTGATGACCCGTGGCGACCCGCTGCAGAGCACCGTCAGCGTGCTGTATTTCATGTTCGAGGAAGGCTTCAAGTGGTGGAACCTGGGACGCGCCTCTGCAGTGGCGTTCCTGCTGTTCCTGATCATCCTGGCGGTGACCACCGTGATGCTGCGTTTCGGCCGCAAGAGGCAGTTGGTATGAGTCGTGAAATCGGCCAGTCGCGCTGGTACCCGTGGTTGATCAATGGTGCGTTGCTGGTGCTGGCCCTGGTCAGCCTGGCGCCGCTGCTGTGGATGCTCTCGGTTTCGTTCATGCCGCAGGGCGAGGCCACCCACTTCCCACCGCCGCTGTTGCCGTCCAGCATCACCACGCGCAACTACCATGAGTTGTTCGCGCGCACCGGCATGGGCGGCAACTTCGCCAACAGCCTGCTGGTGTCGGTGGGCATCACCCTCGGCTCGCTGCTGCTCAACACCATGGCCGGCTATGCGTTCGCCAAGCTGAACTTCGTCGGCCGCGAACGCCTGTTCCAGGTGTTGATGGCCGCACTGGTGATCCCGGCACAGGTGGCGATGCTGCCGCTGTTCCTGCTGATGAAGCAGCTGGGCCTGGTCAACAGCTTCGGCGGCGTGATCGTGCCGGCGCTGGCCAGCGTGTTCGGCATCTTCCTGGTCCGCCAGTACGCGCGTTCGATCCCGGACGAACTGCTGGAAGCGGCGCGCATAGATGGGGCAGGGGAGCTGCGCATCTTCTTCCAGATCGTGCTGCCGATGCTCAAGCCGGTGCTGGTGACCCTGGCCATCTTCACCTTCATGGGCGCATGGAACGATTTCATGTGGCCGTTGATCGTGTTGACCGATCAGGAGCACTACACTTTGCCGGTGGCGCTGGCCACCCTCTCGCGCGAGCACATCATGGACGTGGAAATGATGATGGCCGGCGCGGTGGTCACCGTGGTTCCGGTGCTGGCGCTGTTCCTGGTGCTGCAGCGGTACTACATCCAAGGTCTGTTGCTGGGGAGCGTCAAAGGATGAAGCGAGCGATCGCCGTTGGACTGGGCCTGTTGTGGACCTCCCTGGCGATCGCCGCACCACCGGCGCTGCCGGCACCGAAGGTGCTGGACGACTTCGACGACATCAGTGCCTGGAAGCTGGTGCTGTCCGACCAGGTCAGCGGCTCGTTGCGACCGGTCAGCGGTGCCGGCGGTGGTCGCGCGCTGTGCCTGGATTACGACTTCCACAAGGTTTCCGGCTATGTCGGCATCCGTCGCGCGCTGAACATCGAATACCCGGTCAATTATCGTTTTGGCTTCCAGTTGCGCGGTGACTCGCCGGGCAACGACCTGCAGTTCAAGCTGATCGACGCCAGCGGCGACAACGTCTGGTGGGTCAACCGGCCGGGGTACAGCTTCAACAAAGCCTGGACGCCGGTGGAGTACCGCCGCCGCCAGATCGACAAGGCCTGGGGCCCGTCGCCCGAAAAGGAGATGGCGCGTAGCGCCGCGGTCGAGTTCACCATCTACAGCAAGGTCGGTGGGCGCGGCACGGTGTGCTTCGACAAACTGACCCTGCAGGGCCTGCCGCCGCAGGATGAGTCGGCGCTGGTGCCGTCGGTGATCGCCGATACCGCGATGGCGCTGCAGGACCGCATGATCGACGGCAGGAGCGATACCTTCTGGATCAGTGGCGGGGTCAAGCAGCAGACCATCAGCCTGGACCTGCACAAAAGCCGCGAGATCGGTGGCGCGGTGATCGACTGGTTGCCGAACCTGGAGGCCCGCCGCTACACCGTGCGCACGTCCGAGGATGGCCGTGACTGGCGCACCGTGCGCGAGGTGACCAGTGGTGCCGGTGGCCGTGACTGGCTGGCGCTGCCGGATACCGATGCACGCTACGTGCGCTTCGACCTGCAGGATGGCCCGAACTGGCGTTACGGTATCCGTGATATCGCGCTCAAGCCGTTGGCCTTCGCCGCGACCCCGAACGCATTCCTGTCTTCGGTGGCCGCCGACCTGCCGCGCGGGTCGCTGCCGCGTGCCTACGTGGGCGAGCAGCCGTACTGGACCCTGCTGGGCCTCGATGGTGGCCAGGAGCAGGCGCTGATCAGCGAGGACGGCGCACTGGAGCCGGCCAAGGGCAGCTTCAGCATCGAACCGTTCATCCGCCTCGATGGCAAGCTGCTGGACTGGTCCAAGGTTGCCATCACCCAATCGCTGCAGGACCACTACCTGCCGATCGCCAACGTCGATTGGGTGCATGAGAAGGCCGGCCTGGCGGTGACCAGCTTCGTGCAGGGCACTCCCGAGCGCGCGCAGCTGATCGGCCGCTATCGCCTCAGCAACCCGGACAAGGTCGCGCACGAGTACACCCTGGCGCTGGCGATCCGTCCCTGGCAGGTCAACCCGCCGACACAGTTCCTCAACACCGTCGGTGGCTTCAGCCGTATCGATGCGCTGGATGTCGGCGAGCAGCTGGTGCGGATCAATGGCGAGCCGCGCATCTATCCGCTGCAGGTGCCGGACGCACGCTTCGCCAGCACCTTCGACGGCAAGCTGGATGCGATGCATCTGGCGGAGGGGAAGTATCCGGCCACCACGACGGTGAAGGACAGCACCGGCATGGCCTCCGGAGCGTTGCTGTACACGATCAAGCTGGAGCCCGGCCAGAGCCGCGAAGTGGCGGTGGTGCTGCCGCAGACCGGTGGTTGGGCACCGCAGGCCCTGGACGTGGCCAAGGCACAGGCGCAGGTGGCCGAACAGTGGCGACAGAAGCTGGGTGTGGTGTCGCTGCAGGTGCCGGCCGCCGGCCAGGCGTTGGTCGATACCCTGCGTACTGCAGTCGCGCACATGCTGATCTCGCGTGTTGGCCCGCGCCTGCAGCCGGGCACGCGGTCATATGCGCGCAGCTGGATCCGAGACGGCGCGATGATTTCCGAAGGCCTGCTGCGCATGGGCCGCAGCGATGCGGTGCGCGACTACATCAATTGGTACGCGCCCTACCAGTTCGAGAACGGCAAGGTGCCGTGCTGCGTCGATGCACGCGGCAGCGATCCGGTGCCGGAGAACGACAGCCATGGCGAGCTGATCTACAGCATCGCCGAGTACGGGCGCTACACCGGCGACAGTACTTTCACCGAGCTGATGTGGCCGCATGTGCAGGGCGCCTACGGCTACATGGAGCAGCTGCGCGCCAGCGAGCGCACCGAGGAGAGCCGCGCGCGCAATCCTGCCTTCTACGGGATGATGCCGGCGTCGATCAGCCACGAGGGTTATTCGGCCAAGCCGATGCACTCGTACTGGGACAACTTCTGGGCGCTGCGCGGCTACAAGGATGCGGCGCAGCTGGCCACCCAGCTGGGCAAGGTTGAGGCGATGCAGATTGCCGAATCGCGCGACCAGTTCCGCGATGACCTGCAGGCGTCGCTGCTGTCGGCGATGCAGCAGCACAACATCGACTATCTCCCGGGTTCGGCCGAGCTGGGTGACTTCGACGCGACGTCGACCACCATCGCACTGGCCCCGGGCGGCGAACAGGGCAGGTTGCCGCAGCAGGCGCTGGAGGCGACCTTCGAACGCTACTGGAACGAGTTCGTTGCCCGTCGCGACGGCAAGCGCGAGTGGAAGGACTACACCCCGTACGAGTGGCGCAACGTGGCCGCGTTCGTGCGCCTGGGCTGGCGCGACCGTGCCTGGCAGGCCACCGAGTTCTTCTTCAAGGATCGCGCACCGCAGGCCTGGAACCAGTGGGCCGAAGTGGTCTCGCGTACGCCGCGCAAGCCGTTCTTCGTCGGCGACCTGCCGCATGCCTGGGTGGCCTCGGACTTCGTGCGCTCGGCGCTGGACATGTTTGCTTACCACCGCGACATGGACGACGCGCTGGTGCTGGCCGCGGGCGTGCCGAGCGCGTGGCTGCAGGGCGAGGGCATTGCCGTGCAGGGCCTGCGCACGCCGCAGGGCCAGCTGAACTATCGCCTGCAGCGCAGCGACAAGCAGCTGGTGCTGGAGGTGCAACCGGGCCTGGTGCCGCCGGTCGGCGGCGTGGTGCTGCCGTGGCCATACGCGGGTGATCCGGGCGAGGCGACCATCAACGGCGAAACGGTCGAGTGGGTCAACAAGGAACTGCACGTGCACCAGTTGCCGGCACGGGTCGAGATTGAAGTGCCAAGCGCGGTACGCCGCGCCGAACGCAAGGGACAGTAACAATGAAGCAACAGGGGACGAGGGCGCGCACGGTCGTGCGTGCCCTTGGGCTGGCCGTCGCGTTGGCATTGTCTGGCCTCGCGATGGCGGCGGCAACGTCGGCAAACACGTTGCAGGCCGATGCCGCCCATGCGCCGGGCATGAGCATGAGCATGGTCACCTTCAATCTGCATCATGATCGCGAGGACTGGCCGAGCCGCCGGCGCAGCATCGTTGCCGAACTCAAGCGCCTGCAGCCCGATGCGATTGCCCTGCAGGAGGTGATCCAGCGCCGTACCCTGCGCAACCAGGCGCAGTGGTTGGCCAGCCAGCTCGGCTACACGTATCTGTTCGTTTCCACCGATCCGGTCGGGGCCCCGAAGCGCTATGGTAATGCGCTGCTGACCCGGCGCCCGGTGCTGGCCCGGAACGATCACCTGCTGCTGCCGCTGGATGACTACCGCACCGTCGCCCATCTGCGCATCGACGTCGATGGCAGGCCAGTGAACGTCTATGCCACCCATCTCAATGAGCGCAGCGATGAAAGCGGGCAACGCATCCGTCGCACCCAGGTGGAGGATCTGCTGCGCTTCATCACGGCCACTTCCGCTGCGGCACCGGTGGTGATCGCAGGCGATTTCAACGCGCTGGTGGATGCCGGCGATCTGAGCGAACTGCGCAGCCGCTATGGCGACAGCTACGGCAGCGTGCATGTCAACACCGACCTGGCCGGGGTCAGTACACTCAACCGCCACTATTACCAGGCGCCATCGCGGATCGACCACATCTTCTTCCAGCAGGATGAAATGGTGGCGCGCGAGGCGAAGATCCTGTTCGACCAGCCCGACGACAGCGGCCGCTGGGCCTCGGACCACTACGGTGTGTGGACCCGCCTGCAGTTCGCACCGAGCCCCTGACGCAGACACACTTCGGTAGGTGCCAACCTTGGTTGGCACGAACCAGCAGCGCCGACCAGGGTCGGCCTCTACCCAACGCACAAACAAAAACGGCGGGGATCATCGATCCCCGCCGTTTTGTTTTCACGCGATCAAAGATCGATCAGTTTGCCGGCGGCGTGCGCTTGGCAGCCTCTTCGTCTTCTTCGTCGGTCTTGGCTTCAGCAGCCTGGGCGGCCGCATCGGCGTGGCCATCGGCGACCGGGTCGATCGACGGCGTCACCACCGCCTCGGCGACCGGTGCAGCGGCTTCCACCGGCGCGGCTTCCACCACTACCGCAGCGACCGGCTGTTCAGCGATCGGCGCGGTCTCGACGACCTGCGGCGCTTCAACCGCCGGGGCAGCTTCAACCGCGACCGGCTTCGCTTCAGCCACCGGGGCGGCTTCAACAACGTCCGGCTTCGATTCCACGACCGGAGCCGCCTCAACCACCACCGGCTTCGACTCAACCACTGGAGCGGCTTCAACCACCACCGGCTTCGCTTCGATCACCGGAGCGACGTCTTCCACGACCGGCTTCACTTCTGCCGCCGGGGCGGCAACGGCGACCGGCTGTACCGGGGTCGCTGCGTCGATGGCGTCGAGCATGCTGGTCTGCACCGGCGAGGACGCCGTTTCGGACTTGGCAATGGTCTCAACCGGGGCTGCGGTCTCGGCGACGGCCGGAACGGCGGCTTCGACCACGGCGCTGCTTACCACCGCGACCGGCGCGGCCACGACGGCTGCGGCGGCACGGGCCGGCTTCTCTGCTTCGACGGCGGCCGGTTCGGCCTCGTCGTCGAAATCGAACTCCGGCTGCGAACGGACCGGCTGGCTGACGGCGACCGGAGCGGCTTCGCTGGTGTTGCCCACGTTCGGTTCGGTGCCGTCGGCGTCATCGCCTTCGTCACCGTCGTCCTGGTCGTCGCCCAGGGCGTCATTGCCGGTCGCGTTCTCGGCGCCACCGCGGCGGCGACGGCGGCCACCACGACGGCCACGACGACGACGGCTCGCGCCTTCGCCAGTCTGGTCGCCCGTGGCCTCGGCAGTGGCCTCTTCACCGGTCACGACAGCGGCTTCAGCCTCGGTGCCTGCGGCCATGGCGGTCTCGACCACCGGTGCGGCGTCCACCGGTGCGGCAGCGGCAACCGGCGCAACCGGTGCAGTGGCTTCCTGCGCGGTCACGGTATTGGCGACGACCGCCGTCGCGGTCACTGCAGCGGCAGCGGTGACCACTTCGGTAGAGGCTTCGGCGGCATTGCGCTGCGGCTTTTCGGCCGGCTTGTCGCCGTCCTGCTGCGGACGCGGCTGTCGGGGTTGCTTCAGCTTCGGCTGCTGCTGCGGGTTCTGGGCCTGCGGTTCGTTGCGCGGCTTGTTCTGCTGCGGCTGCTGCTGGCCGTCCTTCTGCTGATCCTTCTGCTTGCCCTGCTGCTGCGGCTGCTGGGCATTGCCAGTGCCAGGATTGGCGCCGTTGCCACCCTGGCGGCCGTCCTTGCGCTGCTCACCGCGGTCCTTGCGGTTGCCGCCGTCCTTCTGCTGCTGCGCATTGCCGTTGCCGCGGCTGTCATCGCGACGGTCCTTGCGGTCCTTGTTGCGATCCTTGTTGCGGTCACGGCGGCCACCGTCCTGTTGCGGCTGGCGTGCGGCCGGAGCCGGTGCGGGCGCCGGTGCCGGCTCGCCGCCAAAGATGCGCTTCAGCCAGCCGACGACGCCACCACTGGCGGCTGCGGCCGGAGCGACCGCGGCCACTGGTGCCGGAGCCGGGGCTGCAGCCGGCTCAACTTCCTCACGCACCGGGGCGGGGGAGTTGTGCTTGACCTGGGTCACCATCGGCGGCGGGATGTTCAGCTGGCCCTTGGTCAGCGCGTGCACCGGCAGCTTGCGCGGGGTGCCGCGCTGGTAACTCGGCCTGCCACTTTCCTCACCCAGCTCGTTGTCGCGCAGGCGGGTGACGGCGTAGTGCGGGGTGTGCAGCTGCTCATCGGCGACGATCACGATCGGCGCCTCATGGCGCTGCTCGATCTCGCGCAGAGCGCTGCGCTTCTCGTTCAACAGGTAATTGGCGATCTCCACCGGGGCCTGCACCAGCACCTGCCCGGTGTTCTCCTTCATCGCGTGCTCTTCGGCGACGCGGATGATCGACAGCGACAGCGACTCGACGCTGCGCATGCGGCCGTGGCCGTCGCAACGCGGGCAGACGATCTGGCTCGACTCGCCCAGGCTCGGGCGCAGGCGCTGGCGGCTCATTTCCAGCAGGCCGAAGCGCGAGATGCGGCCGACCTGCACGCGTGCACGGTCGTACTTCAGCGCGTTGGCGAGGCGGTTCTCGACCTCACGCTGGTGCTTGTTGGAGGCCATGTCGATGAAATCGATGACCACCAGGCCACCCAGGTCGCGCAGGCGCAGCTGGCGGGCCACTTCCTCGGCCGCTTCCAGGTTGGTCTGGAAGGCGGTGTCCTCGATGTCGCTGCCCTTGGTGGCGCGCGAGGAGTTCACGTCGACGGCGGTCAGCGCTTCGGTCTGGTCGACCACGATCGAACCACCCGACGGCAGGCGTACGTTGCGCTCGTAGGCGCCCTCGATCTGCGATTCGATCTGGAAGCGGTTGAACAGCGGGATGTCGTCCTTGTAATGCTTGAGCTTGCGCAGGGTCTGCGGCATCACCTGCTGCATGAACTCCTTGGCGTGCTCGTACATCTCCTCGGTGTCCACCAGGATCTCGCCGATGTCGGCACGCAGGTAGTCACGGAGGGCGCGCACGATCAGGCGCGATTCCTGGTAGATCAGGAACGGGGCCGGCTTGCTCAGCGCGGCTTCGGCGATGGCGCGCCAGACGTTCAGCAGGTAATCCAGATCCCACTGCAGCTCTTCGGCATCGCGGCCGACGCCGGCGGTGCGGATGATCACGCCCATGTCGTCGGGGATGTTCAGCTTGTCCAGGGCGTCCTTCAGGGCGGCCCGGTCTTCGCCTTCGATGCGACGGGAGACACCGCCCGCGCTGGGCGAGTTCGGCATCAGCACCATGTAGCGGCCGGCCAGGGAGATGAACGTGGTCAGGGCAGCGCCCTTGTTGCCACGCTCTTCCTTGTCCACCTGGACGACGATTTCCTGGCCTTCCCTCAGCAGCTCGCGGATGCCGGCCTTGTTGTGGTCGACACCGGCCTGGAAGTAGTCGCGGGAGATTTCCTTCAGCGGCAGGAAGCCGTGGCGGCCACCACCGTATTCAACGAAGGCTGCTTCCAGCGAGGGCTCGATGCGAAAGATCCGGCCCTTGTAGATGTTGGACTTCTTCTGTTCCTTCGACGGCTGTTCGATGTCGATGTCATACAACGACTGGCCATCCACGATGGCAACACGCAGCTCTTCAGCCTGCGTGGCGTTGATCAGCATTCGCTTCATTGTTGCGTTCCTCGCAAGCGGCTACCGCGCGGAACGCCATGGGGTTTCGCCTCTGGACACGGTTCGCCGCCCATTCGCGCAAGCGCGGGGAGGGCGGCTTGGGTTTCCAGCGCTACGACACCACGGCAGGCCGCGGGAGCGCTTCACTCTTATGGGTTTTGGGGTGTTACAGGCCGCAGGCAGCTGTCAGCCAGGCTGGAGCGCCACGCGGGACATGTTCAGCACGGTTGTGTGTCAGACATCCGGCGATGGCCGGGAAGGCCGGTGAGCCGCTAACATGGCCGCCCCGCGGGCGGTGGTCGCGCACTGTGCCGGATTCGTCGGAAGCTGGGCTTCTGGCCCTGAGTAACTTCCAACGAAATCAATCCCTTATATCGCCCCCCGAGTGTAACAGAATAAACAGCCTGATGACCGCCCAAGACCCTACCAAGCCCGCTGGCGACAAGCCTTCCGTGCGCATGATCACCGTTCCCGCCGACCGTGCCGGCCAGCGCCTGGACAATTTCCTGCTCGGCCAACTGAAGGGCGCCCCACGCAGCCTGGTCTACAAGCTGGTGCGCAGCGGCCAGGTACGGGTGAATGGCGGCCGTGCCAAGGCCGAACGCAAGCTGGAAGCGGGCGATGAGGTGCGGGTGCCGCCGATCCGTCTCAGTGAGGAAGGAGACAAGGCCGGTCCGCCGGAGGCGTTCATGCGCCGCCTGGAGCAGGCCATCGTCTTCGAGGATGCCCGCCTGCTGGCCCTGAACAAGCCGACCGGTGTGGCCAGCCACGGCGGCAGCGGCATCAGCTTCGGCGCCATTGAGACCCTGCGCGCCCTGCGCCCGGGGCAGACCCTGGAGCTGGTCCATCGGTTGGATCGCGACACCTCGGGCCTGCTGATTGTGGCCAAGAAGCGCTCGGCACTGAGCGAGCTGCAGGCACTGCTGCGTGAAGACCATGGTGCCGGTATCCGCAAGCGCTACCTGACCCTGCTGGCCGGGCGCATGCCCGACGGTGTGATGACGGTCGACGCGCCGCTGCACGTGGGCCTGCGCCAGGGCGGCGAGCGCCATGTGCAGGTCAATGCGATCGGCAAGGAATCGATCAGCCACTTCCGCGTGCTGGAGCGTCGCGGTGGTCATTCGTACTGCGAGGTGCGCATCGAAACCGGTCGCACCCACCAGATCCGCGTGCACGCCCAGCATCTGGGGCATCCGGTGGCCGGTGACGATAAATACGGCGATCCGGCAGTGAACAAGCGGCTTCGTGAGCAGATCGGGCTGAAACGCCTGTTCCTGCACGCAGCCTCGCTGGAGTTCGCGCTGGACGCGGGCAAGACCCCTTACGTGCTGAACGCGCCGCTGGCGGATGAGCTGGTCGAGGCGTTGGACCGGCTTCGCTGAAGGTGGTGCCGGTCACTGCCGTCAGGCATGGCCTGGCGCTACCTGGGGCCGGTAGATCCACGCCATGCGTGGATGCGGCTTGCGGGGCCGCTCACCACTTGAACAGCACCAGGCTGATCGCCAGCGTGCCCATGCCTGCCACCAGCCCGTACACCGTCTCGTGGCCCTTGGCATAGCGCTTGGCCGCCGGCAGCAGCTCATCCAGCGCCAGGAATACCATCACGCCGGCGATCAGCCCGAACACCCAGCCGAAGGTGGCGTGCGACAGTGATCCGGACAGCAGCCAGTAGCCAAGCGCCGCACCCACCGGTTCGGCCAGGCCGGACAGAAGGCTGGCACTGAACGCGTAGAACTTGTTCTGGGTGGCGAAGTACACCGGCACCGCAATGGCGATGCCCTCGGGAATGTTGTGGATGGCGATGGCGAAGGCCAGCGGCATGCCCACCGACGGGCTCTCCAGCGTCGCGAAGAACGTTGCCAGTCCTTCCGGGAAATTGTGCGCGGTGATCGCGATCGAGGTCAGCAGGGCGACACGCTTCAGGTACTCGCGGCTGTTCTCGCGGAACGCCGGGTCCTGTTTGTCCAGGCTGTCATGCGGGTTGGGGATGAAGTGGTCGATCAGCACGATCACGATCACGCCCAGCAGGAAGGCCAGGGTGCCGTAGGTGAAGCCGGTGCGCTCGCCATAGGCCAGCGCGAACGACGCAATGGACTTGTTGAGGATCTCCGACAGCGACACATAGACCATCGCGCCGCCGGCGAAGGCCAGGCCGAACGCCAGCAGGCGCGGATTGGGTCGGCGCGAGAACAGCACCAGCAGGCTGCCGATGGCGGTGGCGAGGCCGGCCGCGAGGGTGACCGCCAGCGCGATCCAGACATTTTCGGGGGGAATGTGCAGCATGTACCGACGCGATCCTGGTCAACAGACAACCGCCCCGGACAGGGCCGGGGCGGCAAGGGCGAGGCGGGCGTCGGCTGGCCTCGTCGGGTGCGGGCGATCAGCCGCCGCGGCGCAGGCGTTCTTCGACCGCGAAGCACTGGTCCGGCTTCGGCTGCGGCGGGTTGAAGCTGACCGGCACCTGGATGGTGGCGGGCACCGGCTGGCCATTGCGGGTGGCGGCGTTGAACTGCCAGCCCTGTACCGCGGTCTTGGCCAGTTCGTCCAGCTGCGGGTTGCCGGCGCCGGTCAGTAGGGCGACCTCGCTGGGCTTGCCGTCGGTGCCGATGGTCACCTTGAAGGTGCTGGTACCCCCCACGCCCATGCAGGCCAGTTCCAGCGGGTACTGCGGCGGCGGCGTCTTAACCGCAGCCACTTCTGTCGGCGGCGGCGGTGGCGGGGCCGCCGGTTCGGACGCGCCACAACCGGCCAGGCCGGTCGCAGCGATCAGGGACAGGCTCAGCAGGCGTACGTTCATGGCAGTTGCTCCGTCAGGGCCGAAGTCTTGGCCGCGCAGATGAAGTCGTTTTCGCTCAGGCCGCCCACGTCGTGGGTGGAAAAGCGCACGACCGCGCGGTCGTAGTGCACGCCCAGGTCCGGGTGATGGTCCTCGTGGTGGGCAATCCAGGCCAGCGCGTTCACGAAGGCCATGGTGGCGTAGTAGTTCTTGAAGCGGAAGGTGCGCAGCAGCGCCTGGCCTCCCTCGCTCAGCTCCCAGCCGGGAACCTGCGGCAACAGTTCGGCCAGGCGGGCTTCGCCGAGCTTGTGGTCGCTGCCTTTGCGCGGCACGCAACGGGCCTGGGCCAGCGGAATCAGGTCGGCCATGGGAATCTCCACCTCGTGTTGACTGAACAATGCGCCGGACGGTGTATAAACCGAATGAGCGGCTGACGCTTACTTGGCTAGAATAGCCTGATGATCCAGATCTCCGACACTGCCCAGACCCATTTCCGCAAGCTGATCGAACGCGAGGGCGCGCCCGGCATGGGCGTGCGCCTGAGCGCGGTCGATCCCGGTACCCCGCGCGCCGATGCCCGGCTGGAGTTCGCCGAGCCGAGCGACCTGCTTGGTGACGAGTGGGCGGTGGACTGCGATGGCTTCACCCTCTACGTCGATGCAGCCAGCGTGGGTTGGCTTGACGGTGCCGAGATCGACATCGTCGCCGGTACCGCGGGCGCCCAGCAGCTGACCATCAAGGCACCGCGCATCAAGGGCGAAGCGCCCGGTGATGCCGCCTCGCTGGTGGAGCGCGTGCACTGGGTGGTGGAAAACGAAATCAACCCGCAGCTGGCGTCGCATGGCGGCAAGGTAGCGGTGCAGGAAGTCTCGGCTGAAGGCGTAGTGCTGCTGCGCTTCGGTGGTGGTTGCCAGGGCTGTGGCATGGCCGATGTGACCCTCAAGCAGGGTATCGAGAAGACCCTGATGGGCCGCGTGCCGGGCGTCACCGCTGTGCGTGACGCGACCGACCACGACAGTGGCCACGCGCCGTATATTCCTCGCGGCAACGCCGCCTGATCGCTGACGCGTGCCTCTGACCCGGGCCGAGCAACTCATCGATCTTCTGCTGGCGCGCCAGCAGCCAAGCGCCGTCCTCGAAAAAACCACGCGCCTGCCGTATGGCTGGGCGCTGTGGCTGCGCTCGCTGGGCCCGCTGCCGCGACCATTGCACGCCCGCGATGTCATTGCGGTACTGCTGCCGCGCCCGCTGCCTGGCCCGCCTGGCCGGTTGCCTGCGTTGTCCCCCTGGCAGGCGCTGCGCCGCTTGTTCTGGCAGGACTGGGATGCGGCGCCGCGCGACCAGCGCTGGATGCGTTGGATCTCGGCACTGGCCAGTGCGCTGCTGCACCTGCTGTTCTTCGTACTGTTGCTGTGGGTTGCCGTGATCCGCACCAGCGAGCCGGAGCAGGAGGGTGCCGAAGGCGAGCGTGTGCAGGTGGAGTTCGTGGGTCGCGCGAGCCAGGAAGGCGGCGGCGATCAGCCGGGTGCCCAAGCTGCTGCGGCGGCACCGGCCGGCCAGGTTGCCGTCGGCCAGGAAGCAGGGACAGCGACTGCGCCTGAGCCGCGTCCTGCGGCCGCGTCATCGCCTGCGCCCGCACCGGCTCCAGCACCGACAGCCAGCGTGCCGCCGCCGCCGGCCGAAGCCGAACCCGCACCGGTTGCCGCGCCGCCGCCGTCGCCGGTGCAGGCCACCGAAGTAGCCCAGGCCAGCACCGATTTCGTGGTGCCACCGGTCAGCGTGCCGCGCACCGAGGTCAGCATCGTGCCGCGCGATACCACGCCCACGGTGCGCGAGCGCAGCGTGCAGCCGGTGCAGGCACCGCCGACGTCCACGCCGGTGCAGGCGCCTGAGGTTGCGGTGCGGTCGCCGCAGTTGCGCGAGATCCAGGTGCAGGAGCGCGAAGTCAGTGCGGTCGACGCGCCGGTTGCGCCGCAGCCGCTGCGCACGGCCGACGTGCAGGTGCGCGTGCCGCAGCGCGACGTGCAGGTGCGCGAGCGTGAAGTGCAGGCGGTGGTCGATCCGCAGGTGCGGATGGCAACCGTCGCCGGTCGTGAACCGGCGATGCATGCGCCGGCGGGTCGTGACGTAAAGGTGCGCGAGCGCGAAGTAGCCTCGGCACCGGCGGCAGCCCCATCGTCTTCCAGTGGGAATGCACCCGCGGCAACGCCCGCGCCGGCAGCCAATGGCAACGCGACGCAGGCGAGCAGCAGTACTGCGCGGCCTGCTGCATCCAGCACGACCCCGGCTCAGGCTGGAGCGCGCCCGGCGCCCAATCCGGGCAACTGGGCCACGCCCGCCAAGGGTGATGACTGGGGCGCGTCAAGCCGCAACCATGACGGCGCCGACAATGGCGCCCGCCAGGCCAGCACCGCGGGCAAGGGCAGTGGCCTGTTCAATGCCGATGGCAGCGTCCGCGTGCCGGGCCAGGAGGGCGAGGGTCGTGCCGAGCGCGGTGCGCCCGGTGGCGCCAACGATGGCTGGAGCAAGGAGCGCATCGCCGAGTCCGGGAAGTGGTTGAAGCGTCCACCTTATGACTACACGCCCACTTCGTTCGACAAGTACTGGGTGCCGCAGGAATCGCTGCTGGCCGAATGGGTGCGCAAGGGCATCAAGGCGATGGAGATTCCATTGCCGGGTACGAATTCGAAGATCTCCTGCGTGATCTCGATCCTGCAGGCGGGCGGCGGCTGCGGCCTGACCAACCCGAACATGCAGGACCAGCCGGCCGTGGCGCGACCGCCGCCGGACATCCCGTTCAAGAAAGAGCTGCAGGAAGATAACGGCAGTCGCTAGGAAGGGGCCGCGCCCCACACGCTGGCCGGCTCGCGCTTTGGTAGGTGCCAACCCTGGTTGGCACAGAAACGCCGACCAAGGTCGGCATCTACCAGGGCATCAGCGCATGCCGACCAAGGTCGGCATCTACCGGGGAATTGACCTCACGCGCTCTGCGACAGGAACACCCAGAACGGCACGTCACGGCCGACCCAGTCGCGGCTGGCTTCGTCCATCACGTCCAGCAGGGTATCGAAATCCTTCTGCGTGGTCGCACGGAATGCGTCGACATCGGCCAGGAACAGCGCATAGCCGTTGGCCGGCAGCCACTGCAGGTCGCGCAGATTGTCCGACAGCGCATCCCAGTTGCCGCCGAATCCCGCCGGGAAATCCAGCTGCGCAGCCAGACGGGCCAGCAGGGTGCGCTTGTCGGCCACGCCATCCAGGTCGATGCGGATCACCTTCAGGCCGGCATCGCGCATCGCTGCAGCCAGTGCGCTGATGTCGTCGCTGTCGATGGCATAGACGCCGGCATTGTTGATGTCATGCAGGCCGAGGCCGAAATCGTCGTGGCTCATTACTGCGCTCCCGGGGCCGGTACGGTGAAGCTGCGGAACGATGCGTAGTGGTCGTCGGTGTAGTACCACGCCTCCGGCGGATCGCCACCGGTGACGATGCGGCGCGTGCCGCGGGTACGCGCACCGGGGGTGTCAACAGTGTATTCGCGGTAGTAGCCGCGCGGGCGCTGCGGCAGTTGCTGTTCGCGGTTGCCGAAGGTGCTGCCGTCCTGGCGATGCGGGAACGGGCCGCCGCGCTGGATCAGGGCGATGGTCTGGCGTGCCTCGGCGGGCAGGAAGGCCGGCAGGCCGTTGTCATTGCTGCTTCGTGCAGCCGTTGCACGTGCCGCAGGCGCACTCTGCAGGTCCGGTGCGAACTGCGGCGCCGGAGGCCGCTGCATGAAATGGTTGACGACCAGGCCGAGCACGAGCAGGGCGATGGCGGTGATCAGCAGCCGGGGGTTGCGCATGGGCAGTGGCGGGCGAGGGTGGTGCACGCACTGTAGCGCCTGTGCGCTGCACGGTGCATGAGGAAGGCGATGCGTCACCGCTGCGTAACAATTGCCGTCATGCTCACCGGCAGGACGCAATTTCCTTTACATCCCCCTTGGTAATCTGGCGCTCTGTCCCCATCATTCACCGCGCAACGCCCGACACCGTCGGGTGCCCTCGCAATCAGGAGATGCATCATGGCCTATACCCTGCCCAAGCTGTCCTACGCCTACGACGCGCTGGAACCGCATATCGATGCGGCGACGATGGAAATCCATCACACCAAGCATCACCAGACCTACATCAACAACGTCAACGCGGCGCTGGAAGGCACCGAGTACGCTGACCTGCCGGTCGAAGAACTGGTGAGGAAGCTGAAGTCGCTGCCGGAGAACCTGCAGGGTCCGGTGCGCAACAACGGTGGCGGCCATGCCAACCACTCGCTGTTCTGGACCGTGATGGCTCCGAATGCTGGCGGCAACCCGGTGGGCGACGTGGCCAAGGCCATCGACAAGGACCTGGGCGGCTTCGACAAGTTCAAGGACGCCTTCACCAAGGCGGCGCTGACCCGTTTCGGCAGCGGCTGGGCCTGGCTGAGCGTGACTCCGGACAAGAAGGTCGTGGTTGAGAGCACCGGCAACCAGGACAGCCCGCTGATGGAAGGCAACACCCCCATCCTTGGCCTGGACGTGTGGGAACACGCGTACTACCTGAAGTACCAGAACCGTCGTCCGGAATACATCGGCGCGTTCTTCAACGTCATCGACTGGAACGAAGTCGAGCGCCGTTACCAGGAAGCGATTGCCTGAGAACGGTAGCGCCGGGCCATGCCCGGCGGCTTCAACAGAAGGCCGGGGGAGACCCCGGCCTTTTTATGTGTTTACCGCTGCGCTCGCCGGGCATGGCCCGGCGCTACCGTTGTGCGCCGCTTGCCGGGTAGCGCAGGGCATACCCGGCGAGCGCAGCGTCACGGTCATTCCGTCGTGGCCGTATCCCCCTGCAGGCGCAGGGTCGCCATCACGCCCAGGCGCAGGCCGGGCAGGTCGCCGTCGGCCGGCAACAGGATCGGCTGCTGGCGGATGCCGCCGAAGTGCTTGACCTGGAACAGCACGTCCAGGCCATGGCCACTTGCGCCGCCGCCACTGGCCGCCGGTGCGCCGGGATTGCGCCGGGCCGGCTGGAAGCCGGGCGTGCTGCGCACCAGTTCCACCGTGTTGGCCGAGAAGTCGCCAGCGATCAGGCTGGGCATGCCCTCGGCGGTGGCGCTGATCCAGGTCATCAGGTCGCTGGTCTGGTGCTGGCGGGCGATGGCCTCGTCCGGGTCCGGGCGCAGGCGCGCCACGTAGACGTTGAGCAGCGACGCGCCCAGCTTCAGCCGCATCATGCCAGCCGCGCTGAACGTGCCGGGCGGGTGCAGCAGGGTCACGCCGTCCTCGCTGACCGGCAGCCGGGTCAGCATCGCGTTGCCATGCCGCAGCGGCTGGCTGGGCGGATCGGCGGTGACGAAGTCGCAGCTGTAGCGGAGCCGGCTGGCCAGCCAGCAGGCCGGATTGCGGCCCTGCTGCTGCAGCACCTGCTGCACCGAGATCACGTCCGGCTGCAGCTCGGTCAAGAGCTGGGCGACCTGCTCACGGCGCAGCTTCCACTGTGCATCGTCGCGGCTGGGCAGTTCCAGCGCGGCCACGGTCAACTGCCGTGGCCCGCTTTCGCCGGTGGCGGCACCCGGCGCCTGTGGTCGCGCCTGGGCCTGCCACGCCAGCAGCAGCGCAAGGCAAGCGAGCAGGAGGCGGGCGAGGGCGGGGGGGCGCATAACGATAAGTTTACGCTTTTGTCGTGCAGGTTCCGTGACTTCCGGCAGGGGATGTTGTGTCTGCCACGGATTGGCACCGTTGTCATGCAGCCCTGCAGCGTGCTTCGCAAGCCCGGGTTCCGGTAATCTTGCGCCTTTCGCTTTGCAGGAATGCCTTACAGGATGAGCCACGACGCAGTTGCCCCCATCGCCGGCCAGGGAAAGATGCCGCGCCAGATCCCGTACATCATCGGCAATGAGGCCTGCGAGCGGTTCAGTTTCTATGGGATGCGCAACATCCTGGTGCAGTTCCTGATCACCTCGCTGCTGCTGCAGGAAATCACTGCGGAAGGCCGTGCCGGTGAAGCCAAGGACATCATGCACAGCTTCATGATCGGCGTGTATTTCTTCCCGCTGCTCGGTGGCTGGCTGGCTGACAAGTTCTTCGGCAAGTACCACACCATCCTCTGGTTCAGCCTGGTCTACTGCGCCGGTCACCTGTGCCTGGCGTTGTTCGAGAACAGCCGCGAAGGCTTCTTCCTCGGCCTGGGCCTGATCGCGCTCGGTGCCGGCGGCATCAAGCCGCTGGTGGCCTCGTTCATGGGCGACCAGTTCGACCAGAGCAACAAGCACCTGGCCAAGATCGTTTTCGACGCCTTCTACTGGATCATCAACTTCGGCTCGCTGTTTGCCTCGCTGCTGATCCCGCTGGTGCTGAAGAACTGGGGCCCGCAGTGGGCGTTCGGCATCCCGGGCATCCTGATGTTCATCGCCACCTTCGTGTTCTGGCTGGGCCGCAAGCGCTACGTGCTGGTGCCGCTGCCGCCGAAGGACCCGCATTCGTTCGCCAACGTGGTGCGTACCGCCCTGACCGCGCGCGTCGCCGGCCAGGGCCGTCCGGGCCTGGTGATCGCCGTGCTCGGCCTGGTACTGGCGGCAGCCTCGTTCGGCCTGGTCGGTTCGCTCGGCATCGTGATCTGCCTGTGCCTGGCGCTGGTCGCCATCCTCGCTGGCATCGGTGGCGGCACCTGGCTGCAGCTGGACCGCGCCCGCGGCCAGCATCCGGCCGAAGCCGTGGAAGGCGTGCGTTCGGTGCTGCGCGTGCTGGTGATCTTCGCGCTGACCACGCCGTTCTTCTCGCTGTTCGACCAGAAGGCCTCGACCTGGGTCCTGCAGGGCCAGCAGATGCAGATGCCGAGCTGGTTCACCGCCTCGCAGATGCAGGCGCTGAACCCGCTGCTGGTGATGATCCTGATTCCATTCAACAACCTGGTGCTGTACCCGGCCCTGCGCCGCTTCGGTTTCGAACCGACCGCGCTGCGCCGCATGACCGCCGGTATCGCCTTCAGCGGCCTGGCCTGGATCGTGGTGGGTGGCATCCAGGTGGTGATGGATGGCGGCAATGCGATGTCGATCTTCTGGCAGATGCTGCCGTATGCGCTGCTGACCTTCGGTGAGGTGCTGGTCTCGGCCACCGGCCTGGAGTTTGCCTACAGCCAGGCGCCGCAGGCCATGAAGGGCGTGGTAATGAGCTTCTGGAACCTGACCACCACCATCGGCAACCTGTGGGTACTTCTGTCCAACGCCGCGGTGCGCAACGACACGGTGACCCACCAGATTGCCGGAACCGGGCTGAGCGAGGCGGCGTTCCTGATGTTCTTCTTCGCCGGTTTCGCTTTCATCGCGGCGTTGGCTTTCGGTTGGTACGCGAAACGCTATCGTATGGTCGACAACTACCGTAGCGCCTGAGCCTGACATGACCCCCGTCAATCTGCTGTTGATCGCCGTCACCGCCATCCTGTCGTGGATGGCGTTCAACAACCGCAAGCTGGCCGACCGCCTGATCCTGTGGCCGCCGGCAGTGGACCGCCACCGCCAGTGCGACCGCCTGGTGACCTATGGCTTCATCCATGCCGACTGGTCGCACCTGATCTTCAACATGATCACCCTGTTCTTCTTCGGGGGCTTCATCGAGAGCGTGATGGTGCAGCTGACCGGCAGCTACCTGACCTACCCGGCGTTCTACATCGGTGCGCTGGTGGTTTCGATCCTGCCCAGCTACCTGAAGAACCAGAAGAACCCGAACTACCTGAGCCTGGGTGCGTCGGGTGCGGTGTCGGCGGTGTTGTTCGCCTTCATCCTGATCAAGCCGTGGTCGATCATCCTGGTGTTCTTCATCCCGGCACCGGCCATCGTGTATGCCGCGTTCTACGTCGGCTACAGCATCTGGATGGACAAGCGTGGCGGCGACCGCATCAACCACAGTGCGCACCTGGCCGGCGCGGCATTCGGCGTGATCTTCATGCTGGCCATGCAGCCGAGCATCTTCACTCACTTCCTGCGCGAACTTTCCAACCCGACCTTCCGCCTCGGCGGCGGTTGAAGGTGGCTGGGGTCGGGTCCGCTGGATCCGGCCCCGGGTTGGCCCCCGCTCCTGTTCAGGCGCGGGTCTGCTGGCCGTAGGTGTCCTGCAGGCGAGCGAATACCTCCTCGCCGATGCGCTGGAAATCCTGGTCTTCGGTCTGCCCTTCCACCGCCAGTTGCAGCAGGCCCTCCAGCAGGGCACGGTCGGTATCGGAATGGGTATCGCTGGGGTGCATGGGAGCCTCCACGGTGGTGCGCATGGTCAACGGTCGCAAGGGTCGTGCCAGCCTGGCCGTACCCCTCCACATGCGATAGCGGCCGCCCGCCCTCCAGCTTGAGGGTCGGGAACTGACGTGAATGGATCGGACTTGCCCCTGTTCAGGCTTCACGCGATCATGGCGCCCGGCTGCGCACCATCCACGCAGTCGTCGCAGGAGACAGCTCCATGGCTTCGGTCACGCCCCCCGGTCTGGCCTACGAGGTCGAACATGATCTGGCCAGCCACCGCTTCACCGCCCGCGTGCGAGGACAGCTGGCGGTGCTCGACTACCAGATCAAGCGCAGGCGCATGGTCATCACCCACACCGAAGTCCCCGAGCCGATCGCCGGCCGTGGCATTGCCGGTGAGTTGACCCGCGTCGCGCTGCGTTTCGCCCGCGAACAGAAGTACAAGGTAGTGCCGGCGTGTTCGTACGCCGAGGCCTTCCTGCAGCGGCACGAGGAGTATCACGACCTGCTCGTTGGCTGAACGCCAGCGGGTCACGCTTCAGCCATGGCAGGCGATGATGTACAAACATGAACAGGGGATCCCGATGAAGATTGGAAACAACCGGCCACTGCACGGCAGCGTGCTGGCCGGCGTGGTGGGCGTGCTGTTGCTGGCCGGTTGCCAGCGTGAAAGCGAGCCGGCAGCGGCGACCGACGCGGCGCCTGCCGCCGAGGCCACTGCGGCAGGTGAAACGCCGGCTGCGGAAGCGCCGCTGGACCTGCGCGATGTGATCGAGAACAACGAGCGCGAAGTGGTGGGCATCAGCTATCCGGCCGGCATCGACCGTTACCCGGGCCTGGCGCGCGCGCTGCAAGGCTACGCCACCAATGCACGCAGCGATCTGCAGCAGGCGCTGGACGGGCTGGGCAACGACAAGCCGACCATGCCCTACGAGCTGTCGCTGAGCTTCGAGAAGCTGCTGGAAACCCCGCAGCTGGTGGTGGTCAGTGCCGATGGCAGCCGTTATACCGGTGGCGCCCACGGTGAGCCGCTGGTGGCGCGCTTCGTGTGGCTGCCGCAGCACCAGCAGATGCTCAGCGCCGAAAAGCTGGTGGCCGATGCCAAGGGCTGGAAGGCGATCAGTGACTTCGTCGCCGACCAGCTGCGCGAACGCGTGGCGACCCGCCTCAGTGGTGAGGACATGGACCCGGCCCAGCTGCAGGAATCGCTGCGCAACGCATCGCGCATGATTGCCGACGGCACCGGCCCGCAGGCCGACAATTTCAGCCAGTTCCAGCCGCTCACCGACGACAAGGGGCAGATCACCGCGCTGCGCTTTGTTTTCCCGCCGTACCAGGTGGGTCCATACTCGGACGGCACCCAGACCGCCGATGTACCGGCGGCGGTGCTGTTGCCGCACGTGGCCAAGGACTACGTGGAGCTGTTCGCACGCGGTTGACCGCAGTCGAGGAGGTGGCGTGGATACAGGGTTGCAGGAGCGGGTTGCCGGCCTGCTGCAGGAAGCCGGGGTCCGCATCGGCGGTACCCAGCCACAGGATATCCAGGTGCATGACCCGCGCTTCTTCGCGCGGGTCATGGCGCACGGCTCGCTTGGCCTCGGCGAGAGCTACATGGACGGTTGGTGGGATGCCAACGTCCTGGACGACTTCCTTGTCCACCTGATGCAGGCGCACCTGGACGAACGGGTGCACGGTTGGCGCGAAGTGGCCGATGCACTGAAAGCGCGCCTGTTCAACCTGCAGGTGGGACAGGGCAGCTACGAGGTGGGCCGCCGCCACTACGACCTCGGCAATGATCTCTACCAGGCCATGCTGGGCCAGCGCCTGGTCTATAGCTGTGGCTACTGGCGCAATGCCGGCGATCTCGACGCTGCGCAGGAAGCCAAGCTCGACCTGGTCTGCCGCAAGCTGGGCCTGCGCCCGGGCCAGCGTGTGCTGGATATCGGTTGCGGCTGGGGCGAAGCGCTGAAGTTTGCCGCCGAGCGCTACGGCGTCAGCGGTGTCGGCGTGACCATTTCGCAGGAACAGGCCGAGTTCGCGCGCGAACTATGCGCCGGCCTGCCGATCGAGATCCGCCTGCAGGACTACCGTGAACTGGACGAGCCGTTCGATGCGATTTTCTCGATCGGCATGTTCGAACACGTCGGCGACAAGAACTACGCCAGCTTCTTCGAGGTGGCCAGGCGCTGCCTGTCGTCACGCGGCCTGCTGCTGTTGCACAGCATCGGCACCAACATTTCGCGGCATCGCACCGATCCTTGGATCGCGCGATACATCTTCCCCAACTCGATGCTGCCATCGGCGGTGCAGATCACAAAGGCGTTCGAAGGCCGTTTCGTGCTGGAGGACTGGCACAACTTCGGCACCGACTACGACCTGACCCTGCAGGCCTGGCGGCGGAACGTGGAAGCAGCGTGGCCGCGGCTGGACGAACGTTACGACGAGCATTTCCGCCGCATGTGGCGCTTCTACCTGGCCGGGTCGATGGCCACCTTCCGTTGCCGGCACGCGCAGCTGTGGCAGCTGGTGCTGTCGCCGGAGGGCGTGCCGGGTGGGTACGTGGCGCCGCGTTGACAGCCAGTAGATCCACGCCATGCGTGGATGCCCCAACAAAAAACCGCCCGGTCTCCCGGGCGGTTTTCGTTTCAGGCTACCGCGCGGGCGATCAGTTGCCGGCGCCGGTCAGGCCACGCTTTTCCAGCAGCGGTTCGATCTGCGGCTCGTGGCCGGCGAAATCGCGGAACAGCTGCATGGCATCCACGCTGCCGCCCTTGGACAGCAGGGTGGCGCGGAAGTGGTCGCCGTTCTTGCGGCTCAGGCCGCCGTTGTCCTTGAACCACTTCTGGGTGTTGGCGTCGAGCACTTCCGACCAGATGTAGGCGTAGTAGCCGGCCGAGTAGCCGCCCATGATGTGGCTGAAGTACGGGGTCTTGTAGCGGGGCGGGACCGGCGCGTAGTAGATGCCGTCCTTCTCCAGCGCGGCGCGCTCGAAGGCCATCACGTCCTTGGCGGCCGGCACCTGGTCGGCGCCGATCTGGTGCCAGCGCTGATCAAGCATGGCCGCACCCAGGTACTCGGTGGTGGCAAAGCCCTGGTTGAACTTGGCAGCGGCCAGCACCTTGTCCAGCAGTGCCTGCGGCATCGCCGAACCATTCTGGTAGTGCTTGGCGTAGTTCTTCAGGATGACCGGATTATCCGACCACATTTCGTTGACCTGCGAGGGGAACTCGACGAAGTCACGCGGCACCGAAGTGCCCGAGAAGTACGGGTACTTCACGTTGGAGAACATGCCGTGCAGGGCGTGGCCGAACTCGTGGAAGGTGGTGTTCACCTCATCCCAGGTCAGCAGGGTCGGCTGGCCGGCCGGCGGCTTCGGGATGTTCAGGTGGTTGGCGACCACCGGCTTGAAGCCGGTCAGCTTGGACTGCGAGACGTAGGAGTTCATCCACGCACCGCCGCGCTTGGAGGCGCGTGCATACGGGTCGAAGATGAAGATCGCCAGCTGGCTGCCGTCAGCGTCGAACACGTCGTAGACGGTGACGTCATCGTGGTAGACCGGCAGGTCGGTGCGCTGCTTGAAGGTCAGGCCGAATTCCTGGCCGGCGGCGTAGAACACGCCGTTCTCCAGCACGTTCTTCATCTCGAAGTACGGCTTCAGCTGCGACTCGTCGAAGTTGTACTTGGCCTGGCGCACCTTCTCGCTGTAGAAGGCCCAGTCCCACGGTTCCAGCTGGAAGGTCGGCTTGCGCGCGGCCTTCTGTTCCTTGTCGATCATCGCCTGCAGGTCGGCGGCTTCGCGCTTGGCATTGGCCACGGCGGCCGGGGCCAGCTTGCCCAGCATCGCATTGACCGCTTCGGGGGTCTTGGCGGTCTGGTTGGTCAGGTTGTAGGCGGCAAAGTTCGGGAAGCCCATCAGCTTGGCCTTGTCGGCGCGCAGCTGCATGATGCGCGAGACCAGCGCGGTGTTGTCGAACTCACCGCCGCGGCTGCCGCGGGTGGTCGAGGCTTCGTAGATCTTCTGGCGCAGGGCGCGGTTGGCCAGGTTGGTCAGCGGCGGCTGGCCGGTGGTGTTGAGCAGGGTGATCACGTACTTGCCTTCCAGGCCACGAGCCTTGGCGGCTTCGGCGGCGGCAGCGATCTGCTCCTTGGACAGGCCGTCCAGCTCCTTGACGTCGTCAACGGTGATCGCCGAAGCGTTCACTTCCGACTGCACGTTCTGGCTGAACTTGGTGCCCAGGTTGGCCAGTTCGGCGTTCATTTCCTTCAGCTTGGTCTTGTCAGCCTCGGACAGCTTGGCGCCGGCGCGCACGTAGTTGTCGTAGTACTTCTCGACCAGGCGCACGCCTTCGGCGTCCAGGCCCAGGGTGGTGCGGCTGTCATACAGCGCCTGGATGCGGGCGAACAGCTTGCCGTTCAGCGCTATCGCATCGCTGTGCGCGGCGAACTTCGCCGAGTAGTCGGCCTGCAGCTTCTTCCGGGTGTCGTTGGTGTCGGCGCCGACCAGGCTGAAGAACACGGTGGTCGCACGGTCGAGGATGTCACCGCTCTTTTCCAGGGCGATGATGGTGTTGTCGAAGGTCGGCTTGGCCTTGTTGTTGGCGATCGCCTCCACTTCCTTCAGCTGCTGCGCCATGCCGGCGTCGAAGGCCGGGGCGAAGTCGCTGTCCTTGATCTTGTCGAACTGCGGGAAATGCAGCGGCAGCGGGCTTTCGGCGAAGAACGGATTGGCCTGCTGGGCATGGGTGATGGCAGCCGGGGTGGCGGCGCCGGCCGAGAAGGCGGGCAGGGCAAGGCCGAGGGACATGGCCACGGCAAGGGCAAGGCGAGTGGTCAAGGTAGGAACTCCGGTAAGGCAAACAAGGGCCCGAGGGTAACCCGGCCCGGCGCGCCGGCACTTGTGTCAAAAGGCATGTTGCCTGGGCCGGGCGCGGGTACCATGCATTCACCGCCCACGGCCCGCTGCCATGACCACCGCCTACGATTTCAGCTTCCGCGACCTCGACGGCCAGCCCCAGGCCCTGGCCCGGTACCAGGGGCACCCATTGCTGCTGGTCAATGTCGCCAGCCGTTGTGGCTTCACCCCGCAGTACACCGGGCTGGAACAGTTGTGGCAGGAGTATCGCGAGCGCGGCCTGGTGGTGATCGGCTTCCCGTGCAACCAGTTCGGTGCACAGGAACCGGGCGACGCGGCACAGATCCGACAGTTCTGTTCGCTGGACTACCCGGTCAGCTTCCCGCTGTCGGAGAAGATCGAGGTCAACGGCGAGGGGGCTGACCCGTTGTGGGCGTGGCTGTCACGCGAGAAGCGCGGCCTGCTGGGCAGTGCCCGCATCAAGTGGAATTTCAGCAAGTTCCTGGTCGACCGCCAGGGGCAGGTGGTGTCGCGGCATGCGCCCACCACCAGGCCGGAGCAGCTGCGCGGCGAGATCGAAGCGCTGCTGTGAGATGAACCCAAAAAGGGGACGGAGGGGATTAAGTCGTTTGTGCACAAACGACTTAATCCCCTCCGTCCCCTTTTTTGCTTACTTCTCGACGAACGCGCGCTCGAACACGTAGTGGCCCGGCTGGCCGATACGCGGCGAGACCTGGAAGCCACGGGCATCGAGCACGCTGCGCAGGTCGGCCAGCATCTGCGGGCTGCCGCAGATCATCGCGCGGTCGTTCTCCGGGCTCAGCTCCGGCAGGCCGAGGGTGCGCTGCATCTCGCCGCTTGCCATCAGCTGGGTCAGGCGGCCCTGGTTGGCGAACGGCTCGCGGGTGACGGCCGGGTAGTACAGCAGCTTGTCGCCGATCATCTCGCCCAGGAACTCATGCTCGCGCAGTTCCTTCTCGAAATAGTCGCGGTAGGCCAGATCCTTCTCGTAGCGCACGCCGTGGCAGAGGATCACCTTCTCGAAGCGCTCGTAGGTTTCCGGGTCCTTGATGACCGACAGCCACGGCGCCATGCCGGTGCCGGTGCCCAGCAGATACAGGTTCTTGCCGGGGTGCAGATCGCTGATCAGCAGGGTGCCGGTGGGCTTCTTGCCGACCAGCACCTTGTCACCCGGCTTGATGTGCTGCAGGCGCGAGGTCAACGGGCCGTCCTGCACCTTGATGCTGAAGAACTCCAGATGCTCTTCCCAGTTGGCGCTGGCGATGGAATACGCACGCAGCAGCGGCCGCGCCTCGGTTTCCAGGCCGATCATCACGAACTGGCCGTTCTCGAAGCGGAAACCGCTGTCGCGGGTGAGGGTGAAGCTGAAGTAGGCATCGGTCCAATGACGGACCTCAAGCACCGTTTCGGCGCCAAAAGCGGAGGACATGGGCGTATCTATCGGAAGTCGTCGGGGTGATTCTATCTCAAATGAGACAGGTTCTCATTAGGCGGAACGAGAGGCGTTCTCAGCGGTAACCGGCCGCCTGCAGCTCGAACAGCTCGGCATAACGACCGCCCTCGGCCATCAGCTGCTCGTGGGTGCCGCTGGCCTCGATCCGGCCATCGGCCAGCACCAGGATGCGATCAGCCATGCGTACCGAGGAAAAACGGTGGGAAATCAGCACTGCGGTGCGATTATCCGCCAGTTCCCTGAACCGCTGGAACACCTCGAACTCACTTCGCGCATCCAGCGCCGCCGTTGGCTCATCCAGGATCATCACCTGCGCATTGCGCATCCATGCACGGGCGATGGCGATCTTCTGCCATTGGCCACCGGACAGGTCCACGCCCTGCTTGAAGCGGCGACCAATCAGCTGGTTGTAGCCGCCGGGCAGGTCGTCGATCACTTCCTCGGCCATGCCGCGCCGCGCGGCGTCGGCGATGCGTGCCTGATCGTCCATCGCCTCGACCTGGCCGACGCCGATGTTCTCGCCGGCGCTGAGGTTGTAGCGCACGAAGTCCTGGAAGATCACCCCGAGGTTGGCGCGCAGGTCGTCCAGGTCGTAGTCGCGCAGATCGCGGCCATCGAGCAGGATGCGGCCCTCGTCCGGTTCGTACAGCCGCGCCAGCAGCTTGACCAGGGTGGTCTTGCCGGCGCCGTTCTCGCCGACCAGGGCCAGCACTTCGCCGGCCTGCAGCTGGAAATCGAGGTGGCGTACCGCCCACTGTTCGGCGTCGGGGTAGCGGAAGCCGACGTTCTCGAACACGAAGCCCTGGCGGATCGGCTGCGGCACGCGTACCGCGCCCTCGCGCGAATGGATTTCCGGCTGGATCTGGAAGAACGAGAACAGGTCATCCAGGTACAGCGCCTGGCTGGCCACCTGCGAGAAACCGATCAGCAGGCCTTCCAGCAGCTGGCGCAGGCGCAGGAAGCTGCCGGCGAGGAAGGTCAGGTCACCGATCGAGAAGTCGCCGCGCACCGTGCGCCACGCGATGTAGGCGTACGCGGTGTAGTAGCCAAGCGTGCCCAGCGCAGCCAGCAGCGTGCCCCAGAACGCACGCCGCCGTGCCAGTGCACGGTTGGCCTGGAAGAGTGCTACAGACAACCTGCGATAGCGTTCCACCAGGAAGCGATGCAGGTTGTAGATCTTCACTTCCTTGGCCGTTTCCACGCTGGCACCCAGCTGGCGCAGGTAGTCGAGCTGGCGGCGCTCCGGCGTCCACTGGAAGTTGAGGCTGTAGCCGGCCGCATTGAAGTGCGATTCACCGATGAAGGCCGGCACCAGCGCCAGCACCAGCAGCAGGATCAGCCACGGCGCATAGACCAGCAGGCCGATGGCGAGGCTGGCCACGGTGATCGCGTCCTGTACCTGGCCGAACAACTGGCTCATCAGGTTCATCCGGCCCATGGTCTGGCGCCGTGCTCGGTCCAGCTTGTCCTGCAGGTCCGGGTCTTCGAAATCCTCCAGATCCAGCGTCGCAGCGTGCTCCATCAGCCGGATGCTGGTGACGTTGGCGAACAGCTCCGAGAGCAGGGCATCGGCGTAGCTGACCAGCCGGCCGAGCAGATCCGAGGCGATGGCCAGGCCGAATTCCAGCGCCAGCAGGCCCAGCAGCGGATTCAGTATGCCGCTGGACAGTGCCTCGCCCAGCGGCGGGAAGCCAGCGTCGTGCTGGCTCAGGTGCAGGGCGCTGTCGATGATCAGCTTGCCGACGTAGAGCATCGCCACCGGCAGCAGCGCACGGATCAGGCGCAGGCCAAGGCTGGCCAGGGTGAGCGTGGGGCTGGTCTTCCAGACCATGCGCAGGAACGGTGGCAGGTTGCGCATCGCCTTGAAGCGTTGTCGCAGGCTGGGCTTCTTCGCGGCGGCAGCGCCGGCGGTGGGGGTAGCAGGCATGCGCGTATTGTGCGCGCCCGACGCGTGCAGATGGGGTCAGTGCAGCCGTGTGGCCGACACCGGGGTCAGATCCCTTTGCGGAGCAAAGGGCTCTGACCTCATCTGCCCGGATCGGGTCAGAGCCCTTCGTAATGCGAAGGGATCCGACCCACCACATCCACGCATGGCGTGGATCTACCGTGTCGACCAAGGTCGACACCTACCAACAGCTGCAGAACCTGCCTGGCCCGGCTTGCCTCCCTTTACGGCAGCGGCGGCAGCAGCCCGGCGCCCAGCCGGTTCCAGGCGTTGATCACCGCAATGCCCATGCTCAAGTCGCTGATGCCCTTCTCATCGAAGTGCGGCGCCAGCGCATCGAACGCCGCCTGCGACGGCGCACCGTCGGTCAAGCGGGTCAGTGCCTCGGCCCAGCCCAGCGCGGCACGTTCGCGCGCATCGAAGAAGCGGCTTTCGTGCCATGCCGGCAGCGTATCCAGCTTGCGCGGCTCGATGCCGCCCTTGCGCAGCGTGGTGCCGTGCATGTCCATGCAGTAGCCGCAGCCGTTGAGCTGCGAGACGCGCAGGAACACCAGTTCCATCAACGTCGGATCGATCGAGCTTTCGTGCACCGCCTTGCTGGTGGCCAGCAGGCCCTTGAAGGCTTCGGCGGCCAGGCGGGTGTAAGGGACGCGGGGAGATGCGTGGTCGGACATTCTCGGCTCCACGGCGGCCACGATGGCCGCCTTTCACTACAAGGACGCCGCACCGTCACCGCGCGTGACAACCCCCGGCAGCTTTTCCGGATTCAACACGCTGTACACGTTGGCGATGCGGCCATCGACCACTTCGATGGTGGTGATCGAGTGCAGGCGATCGCCTTGGAAGCGCAGGATCGCCGGCTCGCCGTTGACATAGCCCAACTGCGCCGGGTGCACCGCGCCGCGGCGCGCGATGGCCCAGAACAGGCGGCCGATGCGTTCGGCGCCCAGCAGCGGGCGCACCGCTGCGGTGACCACGCCGCCACCGTCGGAGACCAGCAGCGCGTTGGCGTGCAGCAGGGCCTGGATCGCTTCGCTGTCGCCGCGCTGGGAAGCGTCCATGAAGCGCGTGAGCAGTTGCCGGTGCTGGCTGGCGTCGGCGTTGAAGCGCGGCCGCCCGGCCTGCAGGCGCTGCCGGGCACGATGCACCAGCTGCCGGCAGTTGGCCTCGCTGTGGCCGATCAGGTCGGCGATCTCGCGGTAATCGTGGTCAAAGGCCTCCTTCAACAGGAAGGCGGCGCGCTCCTCGGGGCCGAGCTGTTCGAGCAGGGTCAGGAAGGCGACCGATATGTCGTCGGCCAGCGCATGCAGCTGCGCCGGGCCGGGCGCCGGGTCGGGCTCCAGGGTGACCGCCAGCGGCTCAGCCAGCCACGGGCCGACGTAGTGCACGCGCTCGCGCTTGGCTGCGCGCAGCCGGTCCAGGCCGAGCCGGGTGGTGGTGGTGACCAGCCAGGCTTCGGGGTCGCGGACGGCCGCCGGGTCGGCGCCGGACCAGCGCAACCAGGCATCCTGGACCACGTCTTCGGCGTCGGCGCGACTGCCGAGCAGGCGGTAGGCCAGCGCCATCAGGCGCGGACGGTGGGTCTGGAAAGCGGTTTCAGCGTTCATGTGGGCAAGGACGCGCCAGCGGGGCGCGGCGTGACAGAGGGTTACAGGCCGGATCTCAGCGGGATTGGGGTCAGATCCCTTTCCAGGGGAAAGGGATCTGACCCCACCGACTCTACCCGCGGCCGGGGAGGGGGTAAAATGGGGGATTACCCCGCCAGCCTCCAGCAAGCGAGCAAGTCGTGACATCGATCAAGCAGGAAGACCTCATCCAGTCCATCGCCGACGCGCTGCAGTACATCTCGTACTACCACCCGGTCGACTACATCAAGAACCTTGCCGCCGCCTACGAGCGCGAGGAGTCGCCGGCAGCGAAGGAAGCGATGGCGCAGATCCTGATCAATTCGCGCATGTGCGCCGAAGGCCACCGTCCGATCTGCCAGGACACCGGCATCGTCACCGTGTTCCTGGAAATCGGCATGGACGTGCGTTGGGATGACGCCACCATGGGCGTGGAAGACATGGCCAATGAAGGCGTGCGCCGCGCCTACATGCACCCGGACAACAAGCTGCGCGCCTCGGTGCTGGCTGATCCGGCCGGCAAGCGCATCAACACCAAGGACAACACCCCGGGCGTGGTCAACGTCAAGGTGGTGCCGGGCAACACTGTCGACGTGATCGTCGCCGCCAAGGGCGGTGGTTCGGAAGCCAAGACCAAGTTCGCCATGCTCAACCCGTCCGACTCCATCGTCGACTGGGTGCTGAAGACCGTGCCGACCATGGGCGCCGGCTGGTGCCCGCCGGGCATGCTCGGCATCGGCATCGGCGGCACCGCCGAGAAGGCGATGCTGCTGGCCAAGGAAGCGCTGATGGAGCCGATCGACATCACCGAGCTGCAGGCCCGTGGTGCGTCCAACCGCATTGAAGAGCTGCGCCTGGAGCTGTACGAGAAGGTCAACGCGCTGGGTATTGGTGCGCAGGGCCTGGGTGGCCTGACCACCGTGCTCGACATCAAGATCAACGACTACCCGACCCATGCGGCCAACCTACCGGTGGCGATGATCCCGAACTGCGCGGCCACCCGCCATGCGCACTTCACCCTGGATGGCAGCGGCCCGGTGATGCTGGACCCGCCGTCGCTGGAGGACTGGCCGAAGCTGACCTACGATTCGTCCAAGGGCACCCGCGTGGACCTGGACACGATCACCCCGGAGGACGTGGCCAGCTGGAAGCCGGGCCAGACCCTGCTGCTCAACGGCAAGCTGCTGACCGGTCGCGACGCCGCGCACAAGCGCATGGTCGACATGCTCAACAAGGGCGAGGAACTGCCGGTCGATCTGAAGGGCCGCTTCATCTACTACGTCGGCCCGGTCGATCCGGTGCGCGACGAGGTAGTGGGCCCGGCCGGTCCGACCACGGCGACCCGCATGGACAAGTTCACCCGCCAGGTGCTGGAGCAGACCGGCCTGCTGGGCATGGTCGGCAAGGCCGAGCGCGGCCCGGCGGCGATCGAAGCGATCCGTGACAACAAGTCGGCCTACCTGATGGCGGTCGGCGGTTCGGCCTACCTGGTGTCCAAGGCGATCAAGGCGGCCAAGGTGGTCGGCTTCGCTGACCTGGGCATGGAGGCGATCTATGAGTTCACCGTGCAGGACATGCCGGTGACCGTGGCGGTGGATTCCACCGGCGAGTCGGTGCACAAGACCGGCCCGCGCGAATGGCAGGCCCGCATCGGCAAGATTCCGGTGGTGGTGGAGTAATTCCGCACGTTTCGTTTCAGACAACGGCGCCCGTGTGGCGCCGTTGTTGTGTGGTGAGGGTTAACGAACCTGCAGCATCTGCTCTGCTAGGCTCGGCGCGACCTCACACAGGACGTGTTCATGGGCCTGCATCGATTCATCGCCGTTGCGACCCTGCTGGCCCTGGCCGGCTGCAGTACAACCTCATCCTATGAAGGTGCGGATTTCTCCGCCTCCTCGCAGTGCCGCATGCAGTGCCAGGCCGACTATCGCAGCTGCATGGCGCGGGGCAGTATCGGCAGCAATGACTTCAGCTGCGAACAGCAGATGGTGCCGGCGCCGGACAAACGCTGCAAGGACGTTGCCAACCCCGAGCTGCGCCGTTCCTGTGAACTGAAGACGCACGACTGCGCGATACGCACGCCGATCATGTCCTGTAGCGAAGGCCGCGATACCTGCATGAGCAGCTGCGGCTGAGCGACGATTGCGCGCGTGGGCGCATAATCGGCTGATCCACCTGCACAGGATCTTCCGCATGAGCACCACGCTGTATGGTTCAACCAGTACCGCCGCGCTTGTGGTGCACTGGCTGCTGATCGAGCTGGGTATCGAGCACGAACTGGTGCTGCTGGATTTCGACGCGCGCGAGCACAAGTCGGCGGAGTACCTGGCGCTGAATCCGGCCGGCGTTGTGCCGACGCTGCTGATCGATGGCTTGGTACTGACCGAAGCGGCGGCGATCGCACTGTATCTGGCTGACCGCCATCCGGAAGCCAACCTGCTGCCGGCACTGGGTACGCCGCAGCGCGCCGATGCCTACCGCTGGATGTTCTGGTGTGCCAATACGCTGCAGCCGGCCTATCGGGCCTGGTTCTATCCGCACGAAATGGCGGGCGAGGCAAACGTGGAGGCCACCCGCGAGATGGCACGGCAGCGTCTGGAAGCTGCCTGGCAGCATGTGGCCACGCACCTGCAGGCGCACGGACCGTACTTGCTGGGTGCCACGCCCTGCGTGGTCGACTACATGCTGGTGATGCTGATGCGCTGGTCGCGCAATATGCCGAGGCCCAGCGACACCTGGCCGGTGCTGAAGGCGCACGCCACGACAATGAAGGCGCGCCCGGCGTTCTCCGAGGTGTACCGCCGCGAAGGCATCACCGACTGGCTGTAACCAGAAAAGGGGACGGAGGGGATTAAGTCGTTTGTGCACAAACGACTTAATCCCCTCCGTCCCCTTTTCCGTTACAGGATCTCCAGCACCGTTTCCGGTGGGCGGCACAGCCGCGTGCCCTTGGGTGTGCGCACCACGGGGCGGTTGATCAGCCGCGGGTGCTCGGCCATCGCCGCCAGCAGCGTGGCCTCGTCCGCATCTTCCAGGCCCAGTTCGGTGAACTGCGCTTCCTTGCTGCGCACCAGCGCCTGCGCGTCCAGCCCGGATTCGGCCAGTACCTGGCGCAGCGTGGCCACGTCGGGTGGGTTGCCCAGGTACTCGATCACCTCCGGCTCGAAGCCGGCATCGCGGATCAGCTTCAGTGCGCCGCGCGAATTGCTGCAGGCCGGGTTGTGCCAGATCGTCACGTCCATCAGAACCACTCCAGCAGGGACACGCCCACGCCCACGTAGGTGGCCTTGTGGTTGTAGTCGATCAGGCTTTCGCCGTAGCCGTCGAAGATCTGCACGTGGCCGCGCAGCAGGTTGCTGATCGGGAAGCCGTAATCCAGCTGCAGGGCACCGTGTGAGCGGCTGCCGGTACGCAGCGAATGGCGTGCCATCAACGAGACTTCGTGGCCGTTGCGGTTCCAGGTCAGGGTCGCATCACCGCGGCCCATGTAGTCCTCGATGTCCGGATTGTTGTCGTCGCTGCGGGTCTCGGGAATGCGGTACCACGGGCGCAGCACCAGCGCCCAGTTCTCGCGGTCCAGGCCGATGTTGAGCATCACCCGGTTCCAGCTGCGCGACAGTGGGTCGGCACGGCCGTTGGACTGGTGATTCAGCGCGATGCCGGTCATGCGCCCACGCCAGCCACCGATCGAGTAGCCGTTGCGGAACACCATCATCACTTCCGGCTCGTAGTTGGTTTCGCGGAACGGGCGCGAATCCTCGCCGTTGTAGGCCTGCCAGCGCGAGCTCTGGGTGTAGCCGGCCCAGATGTCGCCGTTGTCGCCGAACAGGTTCTCGGCGATCTTGGTCTTGAAGCTGATCTGGAACTTCAGCTCGGCACTGTCGAGCACCTGCGGCGTGGTGACCGTGTTGGCCGGGTTCGGCGAATGCGGCGTGGTGTTGCGGTCGCTGGTCCAGAACGCGGGCAGCAGGTACACCGGCTTGTACGCACGCAGCTGGAACGGGCCCAGTTTGGAGTCTTCGGCCAGTTCCCAGCGGCTGTCCAGCAGCGAACCGCGGCCGGCGTTGGCCAGTGCGCTGTCCGGTGTTGCCGGACGGAACAGGTCGCTGACACGTTCGCGCAGCTTCTCCTCGCCCTGGCTCACACGCGCAGTCTGGCGCTCTTCGCGACGGGCCTGCGCGGCCGCCTCGGCAGCGGCGTCGGCCGCAGCGGTAGCCTGCGGGGTGTGTGCGAACAGGCGGTCATAGCAGGCCAGGCGTGCCGCGTCGGTGGTGATGGCGGCACAGGCAGCCGGCGAGGTGTCGGTGCCGGGCGCGAATTCCTGCGCGGCCAGCGGAGCACTGGCCAGGGCCAGCGCCAACGGCGCAAGGCGGGGAAGCAGCGGGGGGAGGGTCATTCCAGCAGGCCCTTCGGTGAATACGGGGATCGCACAGTGTGGCGGCTGCACCGGATCACGGCCAGCCCCCACGGTTTATGCACGGCCACGGCGTGCGCAGGGCGTGAAGACGGAGGCGCTCACAGGAACCAGGCGAAGGCGAACAGGCCCAGCATCGCGATCACCACGGCCAGTTTCAGCGCCAGGCCGAGCAGGATGCCAAGCCAGGTGGCCAGCCCGACCTTGGTTGAGCGGCCGAGTTCGCGGGTGTGCCAGTACTCGCCCAGCAGGGCGCCGATCAACGGCCCGGCGAACAGGCCGATCGGCATGAAGAACAGGCCGACGATGCTGCCGAAGAAGGTGCCCCACAACGCCTTGCGGCTGGCGCCGACCCGTTGCGCGCCGACCACGGTGGCCAGCACGTCGGCCAGCAGCGACAGCAGGGTCAGTACGCCCAGCGCGACCAGCGTGGGCCAGCCGACGTGCGCGAAGCCGTCGGCCCAGGCCGCCAGCAGCAGTCCGATGAACACCAGCGGGATGCCGGGCAGGGCCGGCAGGATGATCCCGGCGATGCCGACGAGGACAAAAATGACCGCTAGCAGATATAAGATGAATGAGAGTCCCATGCTGTCCCGTATGGTCGCCGTTTTGGGGTTGACAGTGAAAGATTTTGCCAGTTGCTTTTTCGTTTTGGGCGGGTTAAGTTGCAGTCGCTGAGCTTGGCAAGGTCACCGTGGATCGTGGCCTGATGAAGCAAGATCTTCCCGATCCGCTGCATCGATGCACCTCGCTTCCCCCTTGCTTGTCAGCCGCCCAACAGGCGTTTCCAACAACAAGAGAGAGTCAAAGGGAGTTAGTGAGATGGCTGATCGCGAGACCGGTACCGTAAAGTGGTTCAATGATGCGAAGGGCTTCGGCTTCATCAGCCGGCAGAATGGCGAGGACGTGTTCGTGCACTTCCGTGCCATCGAGACCCAGGGCTTCAAGAGCCTCAAGGAAGGCCAGGCTGTGAGCTTTGAAGTCGTGCAGGGCCAGAAGGGCCTGCAGGCTGACAAGGTCCAGCCGGTGTAATACCCGCCGCCAGTCGGCATGAAAAAGGCCCGCGCAAGCGGGCCTTTTTCGTTGGCCTGGTTTTCCCTGGCCAAGGCCCGCCGTGGATCAGCGCAGGATGACCTTGCCGTTGACCACGCGCACATAGGTGTTCTCGCGGATGCCGCCGAGGTCACGCTGATTGACCACGATGGTGCGGCCATCGTCCATGCGCACGCTGATGTCGTAGGTGTCGCTGGTCACGTTCTTCTGGATCTGGTTGCCGGCCAGGGCGCCACCGACCGCGCCTGCAGCGGCGGCGATGTTCTTGTTGCCACGGCTGCCGCCGGTATGGTCGGAGATCTCGTGGCCGGCCACGGCGCCGACGATGCCGCCGAGGATCGCGCCGGTGGCGCTGGGCGCGGTGCGGCCGGACTGCACGGTGTTGATGCGGGTGACGATGCCGCAGTCGGCGCAACGGCCCTGGTTGTAGCCCCCGTTGTTGCCGTAGCCGCCGTTGTTGTAGCCATTGTTGTAACCGCCGCCACCGTAGCCGCCGGGGGTGGCACAGCCAGCCAGGGCGAGGGTTGCGATGGCACTGGCAGCGATGAGCTGGATCTTCATGGGGCGTCTCCTGGCCGTGAAGGCGGGTGCGTTGGGTGGTACTGCGTCATGCAGCAGGGTGGACGAATCCTCTCCTTTCGAACGTGAACAACGCGCCAACCATGCGTGCCCTGACCGGCTGCAGGATGAATGCGCGTCAGCGGAAGTCCTGGTGGCAGGCACGGCAGTCCGCCTGCAGTGTTTCCACCACTTTGGCCAAGGTGGTGCAGTCGCTGGGCGGCGCAGCCAGCGCGCTGTTGAGGTTGCCGCGCAGCTGGCTGGCGTGCTGCTGGAACTGCGCACTGTCCTTCAGCCCGGGAAAGGCCAGATCCAGATCGTTGGACAACAGGCGTATGGCCTGCAGCCGCGGAACGCTGTCGGCCAGGCTGCAGCGGTTCTGCTGCTGGGCCTGCTGCAGCAGCTGCGACTGCCGTTGCATCACCTGCATGAGGCTGTCCGGGAACGGGTCACGGCGGGCCTGCAGGGCACGGCCCACCATCACCGTGGCAATCAGCCCGATCAGCAGGCCCAGGCACAGCACGAACAGGTATCGATAGGCAGTGGACGGGGGGCGGGGCGGGCTGGCGTTCATGGCGGGCTCTCCGGTGCAACGGTGGGTTCGATGCCAGCGCGCTGTAGGCACCGGCGCCTGCACGTTAAAATAGCCCGATGAACGAACAGGTCAAACAACGCTTTGCCGGCATCGAACGGCTGTATGGCGTGGGCGCGCTCGAGCGCCTGCAGGGCAGCCGCGTGGCGGTGGTGGGCATGGGCGGCGTCGGCTCGTGGGTGGTGGAGGCGCTGGCACGTTCGGCGGTCGGCCACCTGACCCTGATCGATGCCGATGACATCTGCGTGTCCAACACCAACCGGCAGCTGCCGGCGATGGAAGGCAACTACGGGCGCAACAAGGCCGAGGCGATGGCCGAGCGCTGCCGCGCGATCAATCCGGAGATCGAGGTCGAAGCGGTGCAGGCGTTCCTGACCGTGTCCAACATGACCGAGCTGCTGGACCGTGGTTTCGATCTGGTGATCGATGCCTGCGACAGCTTCCGGGTCAAGGTCGAGACGATCGCCTGGTGCCGCCGCCGCAAGCTGCCGCTGCTGACCGTGGGCGCCGCCGGTGGCCGCACCGATCCGACCCTGGTGCGGATCCGCGATGTCTCGCGCACCGAGCACGACGCCATGCTGGCGCTGATCCGCAAGAAGCTGCGCAGCGAGTTCAACTTCCCGAAGAACGCCAAGCGCTACTTCGGCGTGCCGGCGGTGTACTCGCTGGAGAACGTGAAGTACCCGCAGGCCGACGGCAGTGTCTGTGGCCTCCGCCCGAACCTGGGGGCCGATGCGGCACTGAAGCTGGATTGCGGTGCCGGCCTGGGCGCGGCGACCCACATCACCGGCGCGTTCGCCTTCGCGGCGGTGGGCAAGGCGTTGGAAATGCTGCTGGAGCCGAAGAAGGTCAAGGCCGAAGCGGTCGAGGATCACGCCGACGCGTGATCGGTAGCGCCGGGCCATGCCCGGCGAGCGAACAGCGCGACCAGCACAATGCCGCCGGGCATGGCCCGGCGCTACCGGTCAGGTGGGCAGGTTGAACAGCCGCCGAGCATTTTCCGTCGTGGCCTGCGCCAGCGCATCCAGGTCCCTTCCGCGCAGCGCCGCCACATGGCGGGCGATGACTGCCAGCCGCGCCGGCTCGTTGCGCTGGCCGCGGATGCCGGCGTCGGGCTGGTCCGGGGCGTCGGTCTCCAGCAGCAGTTGTTCCAGCGGCATTTCGCGCACCAGTCGCTGCAGGCGCTGCGCGCGCTCGTAGGTCAGCGGCCCGCCCAGGCCGAGCAGGAAGCCTTGCTTGTGCAGCTGCGCAGCCTGCTCCGGGCTGCCGGAGAAGCTGTGCACCACGCCGCGCAGGCCGCCGATGCGACGGATCGCGGCGATCACCGCATCCACCGCGCGCCGCGCATGCACGATCACCGGCAGCTCGAACTCACGGGCAAGTTCCAGCTGGCCGATGAAGTACGCCTGCTGCGTCTCTGCATCCAGGCCTTCGACAAAGAAATCCAGGCCGCATTCGCCGATCGCGCAGGGGCGTTCGCGCTCGATCCATTCGCGCAGCTGGGGCAGGTGCCCGGGCCGGTGCTCGGCCAGGAACATCGGATGCAGGCCATAAGCGGGGTACAACCCCGGGGCCTGCTGGCAGACCTCGCGCAGCTTCGGCCAGCTGGCCGCGGTCACCGCCGGCACCACCTGCTGGTGCACGCCAGCCGCCTGCGCACGCTCGACCACGGCGGCGCGGTCACGGTCGAACTCGCTGGCGTCCAGGTGGCAGTGGCTGTCGACCAGCAGGCTCAACGCTGTTCCAGCGACGGAGGCGCCGTGGAGGTGTTGCGGCTCTTCCAGTTGGCCAGCAGCAGGGTGCCGAAGCCCAGCACCAGCTCATCAATGAACGGAATCGGGTCCGGAACGAACAGGGTCAGCACGAACAACCCGGCGGTCAGCTTGAACAGGGTGGGGTAGCGCAGCCGGCGCGCCCATTGCAGTACCGGCAGCAGCATCGGGTTGGCCATCGCGGGGTCCTCGTGGGGAATATGCAAACGCTACCACGGGCCCAGCATTTCCCGATGCTGAATGGGTTACGAGAATGAGCAGGAAATGTGGAGATTCCGTTCAGGCAGCGCATGCTGCAATCTGCCCCGAGAACGTTGCGGACGGTCCGCAAGGAGCAGGTCATGAAAAGCACAACTACAACTGTCCTGGTCGCAGCGGGCGCGCTGCTGGTCGGTGGCATCGCCACCGCCGCCTTCATGAAGAGCGGCGACACGTCGCCCGATTCCATCAGCGCCGGAACCCCCAATGGTGAATCGCGCCTGGTCGACGGCAACGCCGCTGACGATGGCGCACGTGCTGACACGCTCGACCCGTCGGCGCCGCGCGGCCTGGAATACGCCGACGTGCTGAAGGTCGACCCGATCACTGAGAAGCAGAAGGCCTATGCCACTGTGATTGGTACCGATGCGGTGCGTGAGACCTCCACCACACAGACCCCGCATGAAGTCTGCCAGGACGTGACGGTGCAGGAGCGCCTGCCGGAGCGTGATGGCAACGTCGGTGGCACCGTGGTCGGCGCCGTGGTCGGTGGCCTGCTCGGCAACCAGGTCGGTGGTGGCAACGGCAAGAAGGCCGCGACCGCGGCTGGCGCCGTGGCCGGTGGCTTCATCGGCAACCAGATCGACAAGCGCCATGTGGGTGGCCGTGTGGTCAACCGCACCGAGCGCCAGTGCCACACCGAGACCGCAACGTCCGAGTCGAGCCGCGTCACCGGCTACAACGTGACCTACCGCAACGAGGACGGCACCACCGGCACCATGCGCATGGCCAGCAAGCCGGGCAACCGCATCGCCATGGGCACCAACGATGTGGTCAAGGGTTACAACGTGACCTATCGCTATGACGGTGCAGAGAAGACCGTGCGCCTGGACAACAAGCCGGCCAGCGATCGCCTGCCGGTGGTCGATGGCCAGCTGGTCACGCAGACCGCGGCCGCCGGTGCTACCGCCGCGACCCGCCAGTAATCCATCCGCACCACGCAGTACCTGACGGGCCGGCACATGCCGGCCCGTTTCGTTGGGGACGCCGATGTTCATCCGCGCCGGATGTGGGTCTACCATCATGGGCCTTCCCATCACTGCGACATGGAATCGGCATGAGCATCTTCGACCTGCGCCTGGAAACCGAGCGCCTGATCCTGCGTCCACCGCAGCGTGACGACTATGAGCCGTACCTGGCCTTCTGCGCCGACGAAGAGGTGATGCGCACGCTCGGCGGTGTGCAGCCGCCCTCGGTCGCGTGGCGGGGCTTCTGCAGCCTTGCGGGTGCCTGGCAGCTGTTTGGTTTCTCGATGTTCAGCGTGATCGAGAAGTCCAGCGGCGAGTGGGTCGGCCGGATGGGACCGTGGCAGCCGCAGGACTGGCCGGGCACCGAGGTCGGCTGGAGCATCCGTCGCGCCAGCTGGGGCAAGGGCTATGCGCCGGAAGCTGCCACGGCCGCGATCGACTGGGCGTTCGACACGCTGGGTTGGGATGAGGTGGTCCACACCATCGCCGAGGACAACGAGAACTCCCGCGTGGTCGCGCGCAAGCTGGGCAGCACGCTGCTGCGCATGGGTGAGCTGCCGCCGCCGTACAACGACAAGCCGATGCAGATCTGGGGGCAGTCGCGCGAGCAGTGGCGGCAGCGCGCACGCTGAGCGTTGCCCGGTAGTGCCGGCCGCTGGCCGGCAACCTCTTGGCAGGATTCGTGCGATTGCCGGCCAGCGGCCGGCACTACCAGGGTGCCATGCTGCACCCGCGCTTGGCATTCACCGGTGCGCTTGCCAGACTGCCCGCAGCCGGCCGCCGGCCGGATTCGATGGAGCAGGCAATGCTGGAAGAGCGCATCCCGCTGACGGTGCATGGCATGTCGGTCTCGGGTAACTGCCACAAGGTCCGCCTGCTGCTGGAGCAGCTCGGCAGCCGTTACCGCTGGGTGGAAGTGGACAGCGCCCATGGCCAGAACCACACCGCTGAATTCCTCGCGCTGAATCCGAACGCCAAGGTGCCGTTGATCGTCCGCGACGATGGCCGCGTGCTGACTGAATCCAATGCGATCCTGTTCTGGCTGGCCGAAGGTACCCCTTACCTGCCCAGCGACGGCTGGGAGCGTGCGCAGGCGTTGAGCTGGATGTTCTTCGAGCAGTACACGCACGAGCCCTGCGTGGCAGTGGCGCGCTTCATCCGTGGCTGGACCGCACTGGATTCACCGCGCCGCGCTGAACTGCCGCGCCTGCACGAGCGCGCCGCCAACGCGTTGGCGGTGATGGAGCAGCACCTGCGGCAGGCGCAGTGGTTCACGGGCAGCGAATACGGCATCGCCGACATCGCCCTGTTCGCCTACACCGATGTGGCGGGCGAGGGTGGCATCGCGCTGGATCTCTTCCCAGAGGTGCGCGGCTGGCTGCAGCGCGTGCGCGCGCAACCGCGCTTTCTGCCGATGCCGGCAGTGACCGCCGAAGTGCGCTCACGATTCGAGGCCGCGTGACTCTCGCCAAGGTGACCCCCACAGGGTAGCGCCGGGCCATGCCCGGCGGAATGCAACAACGACACGGAGGGTGTTCGATGTTCGCTGTGGTTCCAGATCCGATTCCCGCACGCATGCGCGTGCTCAACCGCGCCGAAGTGTGCGATGTCAATTTCCTGGATGCAGTGCGTGGCTGGCGCGGGACTCCTCGCCCGCGACCGGCCCCGGACGCGCCGATTCTGCCGGGCAGCACGCTCACCGCCGCTGCCTTCGACGACCTGTTCGATTCGCAGCTGGCCAGTCGCCAGCTGGACCTGATGGCGCGCGTGCTGCGCGTGCAGAACAAGGTCTTCTACACCATCGGTTCCTCCGGCCACGAGGGCAATGCGTTGTTGGCGCGCGCCTGCCGGCATACCGATCCAGCGTTCCTGCACTACCGCTCCGGCGCGTTCATGGCCGAGCGTTCGCGCCAGGTTCCGGGCATCGACCCGCTGCGCGACGCTGCGCTGTCGTTCGCCGCCAGTGCCGATGATCCGGCCAGCGGGGGGCGCCACAAGGTGTGGGGCAGCAAGCCGTTGTGGGTGCTGCCGCAGACTTCGACCATCGCCTCGCATCTGCCCAAGGCGCTGGGTACTGCGCTGGCCATCGAGAGTGGCAAGCGGCTGGGGCAGCCGCTGCCGATCCCGGCCGACAGCATCGTGCTGTGCTCGTTCGGCGATGCTTCGTCCAACCATGCCACCGCGCAGACCGCGTTCAATACCGCAATGTGGTCGGCCTACCAGAAGCTTCCGGCACCGATCCTGTTCGTCTGCGAGGACAACGGCCTGGGCATCTCGGTTAAGACGCCCGAAGGGTGGATCGCCGAGCGCTTCAGCCATCAGCCGGGGCTGGACTATTTCTTCGCCGATGGCCTGGATCTGGCGGTCGGCCACGCCCAGGTGCAGGCCGCAGTGGAGCACTGCCGGCGCACGCGGCGGCCGACCTTCCTGCACCTGCGCACCACGCGCCTGATGGGCCACGCCGGTACCGACTTCGAAGTGGAATGGCGGGCGTTGCCGGAGCTGTGTGCGGCCGAGGCGCAGGATCCCCTGCTGCGCTCGGCGCAGATCGCACTGGAATCCGGCTGGATGGATGCGGCGGCGATCGAGGTTGCCTACGAGACGATGCGCGCGCGCTGCATGGCCGCTGCTGCAGAGGCTGAAGGGCGACCCCGGCTGCAGTCATTGGAAGAAGTGATGGCGCCGCTGGCTCCGTACACGCCGGCAGCGGTGCAGGTTGAAGCCGAGCGAGGGCCGCCCGTCGACGCGCGCGAGGCGCTGTATGGCGGTGCCGACGCCCTGCCGGAACGGCAACCGCCACGGCATCTGGCAATCCAGATCAATCACGGCCTGCAGGAGCTGCTGGCGAAGTATCCGCAGAGCCTGCTGTTCGGCGAGGACGTGGCGCAGAAGGGCGGTGTCTACACGGTCAGCAAGGACCTGCAGCGCCGCTTCGGTCCGCGCCGGGTGTTCAACACCCTGTTGGACGAAACCATGATTCTGGGCATGGCGCAGGGCCTGGCCAACATGGGCATGCTGCCGATCCCGGAAATCCAGTACCTGGCCTACCTGCACAACGCCATCGACCAGCTGCGCGGCGAAGCGTGTTCGCTGCAGTTCTTCTCCAATGACCAGTACCGCAACCCGATGCTGGTGCGCGTGGCCGGGCTGGGCTACCAGAAGGGCTTCGGCGGCCACTTCCACAACGACAATTCGATCACCGCGCTGCGCGACATTCCTGGCCTGGTGGTCGGCTGCCCCTCGCGTGGCGACGATGCGGTGATGATGCTGCGTACGCTGGCCGCGCTGGCGCGGGTGGACGGCCGGGTGGCGGTATTCCTGGAGCCGATCGCGCTGTACATGAGCAAGGACCTGCACGAACCGGGCGATGGCCAGTGGCTGTTCGACTACCCCGCGCCCGGCCAGGCGCTGGTGCCGGGCGAGGGCCGGGTCTACGCGCCGGACGCCGGCGACCTGGTGGTCTACACCTATGGCAACGGCGTGCCGATGGCGCTGCGTGCGGTACGGGCAATCGAGCAGCAGCTGGGTTGGCAGGTGCGGGTGGTCGACCTGCGCTGGCTGGTGCCGCTGGATGCCGGCTTCATCGCCGCACAGGCCGCCAGCGCCCGGCGCGTGCTGGTGCTGGACGAGGGCCGCCACAGCGGCGGGGTGGGCGAGGGCGTGGTCACCGCACTGGTCGAGGCCGGCTTCGGCCACCTGCCGCTGCGCCGGGTCTGTGGAGCCGATACCTATACGCCGCTGGCGGGGGCAGCAATGTTCGGGCTTCCAAGCGACAATGCAGTGATTGGCGCCGCCCTTGAACTGGCGCAGGAACCCTGATGCATGTGTGGATTGGCGGGAATGTTGTTGCCGGCGCCGGTGGCGTCGGCCGAGGTGCTGCAGGCGCAGGTCCTGGCCATGGGCGAGGCGCTGCACCACCGCGGGCCGGATGATGGTGGCAGCTGGGTCGATGCCGATACCGGCATCGCGCTGGCACACCGCCGCCTGAGCATCCTCGACCTGTCCCCGCTGGGCCATCAGCCGATGGCCTCGGCCGATGGCCGCTATGTGATGGCCTACAACGGCGAGGTCTACAACTTCGCCGCGCTGCGCGCCGAACTGGAGCCGCTGGGCCACACCTTCCGTGGCCACTCGGATACCGAAGTGCTGTTGGCGTCGATCCTGCAGTGGGGTATCGAAGACACCCTGCAGCGCTGTAACGGCATGTTTGCCATCGCCCTGTGGGACCGCCAGGAACAGTGCTTGTGGCTGGCCCGCGACCGCGTCGGCAAGAAGCCGCTGTACTACGGCTGGGCCGGCGACACCCTGGTGTTCGGTTCGGAACTGAAGGCGCTGTGGCAGCACCCGGCCTTCGACAACGACATCGACCGCGACGCACTGACCCTGCTGTTGCGGCTGGACTACATCCCGGCACCGCACAGCATCCACCAGCGCTGCTACAAATTGATGCCGGGCCGCGTGCTGCGCCTGGACGCCGAAGCCGTAGCGGCGGGTGCGGCCGCGCATCGCCCGGAGCAGGCGCAGCGCCCATACTGGGATGCGCGTGCTCGCATGCAGGCGGCGCTGGCCGCGCCGTTCCAGGGCCGCATCGAAGAGGCCGAGGAACAGCTGGACGCGCTGCTGCGCGATGCAGTTGCGCTGCGCATGGTGGCCGATGTGCCAGTGGGCGTGTTCCTGTCCGGCGGCACCGATTCCTCGCTGGTGGCGGCACTCATGCAGGCACAGAGCGGGCAGCCGGTGCACAGCTTCAGCATCGGCTTCACCGGCTCCGGCCACGACGAGGCGCCGTTGGCCAGGGAGCTGGCTGCGCATCTGGGCTGTGATCACACCGAACTCTACGTCAGTGGCGCCGATGCGCTGGCGGTGGTTCCGCAGCTGCCGTCGATGTTCGATGAACCCTTCGCCGATGCTTCGCAGGTGCCGACCGCGCTGGTCGCCCGGTTGGCACGGCAGGGCGTGACCGTGGCGTTGTCCGGTGACGGCGGCGACGAGCTGTTCTTCGGCTACACCCGCTATGTGCGTGCGCTGCGCAACTGGCAGATGCTGGGCCGTGTGCCGGGCCCGCTGCGGCGCTGGATGGGCGCACGCGCGCAGCAGCAGGGCGAGGCCTCGCGTACCGGTGGCCTGGCCGCGCTGCTGGCCGAGTCCGGCGCGCGTGGCATTGGCGATGTGTACCGCAACCGTATTTCGCGCTGGCGTGACCCGGCCGCTGCGGTGCCGGGCGCGCAGGCGGCAGGCAGTTTCTACGACCTGGCCGACCCGCTGCACGGTGCAGGCACCCCGGCCGACGCGATGATGCTGGCCGATTATGTGACCTACCTTCCAGACGATCTGCTGTGCAAGGTCGATCGCACCTCGATGGCGGTCAGCCTGGAGGCGCGCGCGCCGCTGCTGGACTGGCGCGTGGCCGAGTTCGCCTGGTCATTGCCGCTGGGCTTCAAGCGCAGTGAAACCACCAGCAAGGTGCTGCTCAAGCGCGTGCTGGGCCGTTACGTGCCGCAGTCGATGGTGCACCGGCCCAAGCGTGGCTTCGGCGCGCCGGTCAGCGACTGGCTGAAGGGCGACCTGCGGCCGTGGGCCGAAGATCTGTTGCAGCCGGCGCGGCTGGAGCGCGAGGGCGTGCTGTCGGCGGCGGCCGTGCAGCCGCTGTGGCAGCAGTTCCTCGGCGGCCAGCGCAAGTGGCATACCCACCTGTGGAACGTGCTGATGTTCCAGGCGTGGCAGGCGCATTGGCGGCAGGTGCGCGCCACTGTCACCGGCGGCTGATCTTCACCGGCCTGCACGGGCCCGGCGACTAGGCTGGGCCTCCCGCACCGTGAGGAGTCTGTCCCGATGTCCGTCCCCACCATCGCCGTGTTCGTTGGCAGCCTGCGCAAGGATTCCTGCAACCGCAAGCTGGCCCATGCGCTGGAGAAGATCGCCGGCGACCGCGCGCGCTTCCAGTACGTGCAGATCGGCGATCTGCCGCTGTACGACCAGGATTTCGATGCGCACTATCCGGCGCAGGGTACGCGCCTGAAAGACCAGGTACGCGCCGCCACAGCCGTGCTGTTCGTGACCCCTGAATACAACCGCTCGGTGCCGGGCGTGCTGAAGAACGCTATCGACATCGGCTCCCGCCCGTATGGCGACAGCGCGTTTGCTGGCAAGCCGGCGGCGGTGATCGGCGCCTCCATCGGCCAGATCGGTACCGCCGTGGCCCAGCAGCACCTGCGCAACAGCCTGGCGTTCCTGGACATGCACGTGCTCGGCCAGCCCGAGGCGTTCATCCATTTCAAGGACGGACTGATCGATGCCGATGGCACGGTCCACAACGAGGGCACGCAGAAATTCCTCCAGGGCTACGTGGACCGCTTCCTGGCGCTGATCGCGGTGCACGCCAAGGGCGGTTGAGACCGAGGGGGCAGAGCCCTCTGCTTTGCAGAGGGATCCGACCCCATGTCCAGCTGGGCGGGCGTTGATCTGCGATAATGCGCGGCTTGGGCGCCGCAACGGCGTTCATCGCAGGCAGTGCGACGCCCCCATGCCAGTCTGGCCAGGCACCGGCGGATATCCCCCGTTTTTCCACGGCTTATCCACAGGCTTGTCCATGGTCGCCGGGGTCGGTGCATGCCTACACTCGTCTGGCCACTTTCGTAGGAAACACCGCAGCATGTCCGCCCGTTCCGGCTTCCGTTCCAACCGCAGAGAGCGCGGTGATGGCTTTGATCGTGATCGCGACGAGTCGCGCATCGATCAGTTGCGTGTGCCGCCGCATTCGGTGGAAGCCGAGCAGGCGGTGCTGGGTGGGCTGATGCTGGCGCCGGAGGCCTATGACCGGGTCAACGACCAGCTGACCGAGGGCGATTTCTATCGCCGCGACCATCAGATGATCTACCGCGCGATCCGCGAGCTGTCCGAACGTGAACGTCCGTTCGATGCGGTGACCCTGGGCGAGTGGTTCGAATCGCAGGGCAAGCTGGAGCTGGTCGGCGATGGTGCCTATCTGATCGAACTGGCCAGCACCACGCCGTCGGCGGCCAACATCGTGGCCTACGCCGAAATCGTGCGTGACAAGGCGGTGCTGCGGCAGCTGATCCAGGTCGGCACCGACATCGTCAACGATGGCTTCCAGCCTGAAGGCCGCGACAGCAGCGAGCTGCTGGCCTCGGCGGAAAAGAGCGTGTTCGCCATCGCCGAGCAGGGCGCGCGCGGCCGTACCGACTTCGTGGCCATGCCTGGCGCGCTGAAGGATGCCTTCGAGGAACTGCGCAACCGCTTCGAGAACGGCGGCAACATTACCGGCCTGCCGACCGGTTACAACGACTTCGACGCGATGACCGCCGGCCTGCAGCCGACCGACCTGATCATCCTCGCTGCGCGCCCGGCCATGGGCAAGACCACCTTCGCGCTGAACATCGCCGAGTATGCGGCGATCAAGTCGAAGAAGGGCGTGGCGGTGTTCTCGATGGAAATGTCGGCCTCGCAGCTGGCGATGCGCCTGATTTCCTCCAACGGCCGCATCAACGCGCAGCGCCTGCGTACCGGCCAGCTGGAAGACGAGGACTGGAGCCGCGTCACCAGCGCGATCAAGATGCTGAAGGAAACCAAGATCTTCATCGACGACACGCCGGGCGTGTCGCCGGAAGTGCTGCGTTCCAAGTGCCGCCGCCTCAAGCGTGAACATGATCTTGGCCTGATCGTGATCGACTACCTGCAGCTGATGAGCGTGCCGGGCAACAGCGAGAACCGCGCGACCGAAATCTCGGAAATCTCGCGTTCGCTGAAGGGCCTGGCCAAGGAGCTGCACGTACCGGTGATCGCGTTGTCCCAGCTCAACCGCTCGCTGGAAACGCGTACCGACAAGCGCCCGGTGATGGCCGACCTTCGCGAATCGGGCGCTATCGAGCAGGACGCGGACATGATCGTGTTCATCTACCGCGACGATTACTACAACAAGGAAAATTCGCCGGACAAGGGCCTGGCCGAGATCATCATCGGCAAGCACCGTGGTGGTCCGACCGGCTCGTGCAAGCTGAAGTTCTTCGGCGAGTACACCCGCTTCGACAACCTGGCCCACGATTCGGTCGGTTCGTTCGAGTAACGGACGTTCGTTTGGGGCACGGACACAGGCCGGCCCCAGCACCATTCGGAACATCAACGTTCCGTATGTGGCGTGTAAATGACATGTAACGAGACGCTTTTAGGATTCTGCCGCCGCTTTCCCCTTTTGACGCCGCCCTTCGGCGTCCAGCGCGCCCAAGGAATCCGCCTCCATGCCGTCCCACGCTCCGCTCCGCCGCAATCTGCTGGCCCTGCTGGTCTGTGCTTCGCTCCCGTCTCTGGCTGCCGCTGAAACCGCCCCCGCCGCCGACGTGCAGTCGGCCACCACCCTCGATTCGGTCTCGGTGATCGGCCGCGGCGAAGCACGCCAGGTGCAGCGCGTCACTGCCGAGGACATGAAGGTGCTGCCGCCCGGTGCCAACCCGCTGAAGCTGCTGGCAACCAAGCCGGGCGTGCATTTTGAGTCGGCCGATGCCACCGGCGCCTACGAATGGTCGACCACCATCAGCCTGCGCGGCTTCAACCAGAACCGCCTTGGCTACACCCTCGATGGCATCCCGCTGGGCAACATGGCCTACGGCAACAGCAACGGCCTGCATATCAGCCGCGCGGTGATCAGCGAGAACCTGGGCGGTGCCGAGGTCTCCACCGGCATCGGTGCGCTGGGCACGCCGTCCACCAGCAACCTCGGCGGCGTGTTCCAGTTCTATTCGATCGATCCGTCCACCGAGTACGGCGTGGTGCTGGCACAGAGCTTCGGCAGCGACAGTGCGCGCCGCAGCTATGCGCGGCTGGATACCGGCGACCATCAAGGCTTTGCCGCCTACCTGTCAGGCGTCTATTCCGAAGGCGACAAGTGGAAGGGCAAGGGCTCGCAGGAACTGAAGCAGTTCAACGGCAAGGCCACCTACAACTTCGGCGTGGACAGCAGGATCACCGCGCTGTTCAATGCGTCGCGCCGCGTCGAGGCCGACTACCAGGATCTGTCGCTGGAGATGATCGACCGCCTCGGCTGGGACTGGGACAACTACGCGCCGGACTGGGATCGCGCGGTCGCCGCCGCACGCGGCAAATTCAGCGGCGGCGTCAACAGCCCGTGGGATGCGTACTACTCCGGCCACGGCCTGCGCAACGATGACCTGTCCAGCATTGCCGGCGATTTCGGCCTGAATGAATCGATGCGGTTGAAGGTCAATGTCTACAACCACAGCAACCGCGGCCAGGGCCACTGGTTCAGCCCGTCCAATCCGTCCAACCCGGGCACCAGCCGCGAGATTCCGATCTCGATCCGCACCACCGAGTACGCGATCGACCGCACCGGCGTGACCTCGGCGTTCACCTGGAATGTGGGCGGGCACGAGCTGGAGGCCGGCCTGTGGTACGAGGACAACGGCCACAGCGTGCAGCGCAACTTCTACTACATCGACGGCCCGATCACCGACGACTTCTTCCTGCGCAATCCGGACCAGCGTGTGTGGCACCAGCGCTATACCACCATCACCCGCCAGTTCTACGTGCAGGATCGCTTCCGCCTGTTCGATGATCGCCTGACCATCGACATCGGTGCGAAGTCGCCGCACACCCGTACCAGCGTGCGCACGCCGCTGGGCAGCTACGCCAACAACAGCAGCCTGACCTCGAAGAAGGGGCTGCTGCCGCAGGCCGGCTTCAACTTCAAGCTCAACGAAGGCAATGAGATCTTCGGCTCGTTCGCCAAGAACATCGCCGCCTATGCACTGGGTGTCGGCAGTCCGTTCAATGTGCCGCAGGCCGCCTTCGACAGCAGCGCAAAGAACCTCAAGCCGGAACAGTCGCGCACCATTGAGCTCGGTTGGCGTGGCTACGGCCGCGGCTATGAAGCCTCGGTGGCGGTGTACGACGTCAAGTTCGACAACCGCCTGCTGGCCATCGCGCAGTGCGTGGGCATCCTCGGTTGCCCGGCGCTGTTCTCCAACGTCGGTTCGGTGACCAGCCGTGGCGCCGAGGCAACCTTGCAGCTGAAGCCGATGCAGGACCTGACCTGGTCCAATGCGCTGTCCTGGAATGACAGTACCTACGACAACGACTATGTGAACAACGCCGTGGTGCCGACCCGTGGCAAGAAGACCGTCGATACCCCGGAATGGATGTTCGCCAGCACCCTGGCCTGGACCCCGGGCCCGTGGGACATGCGCCTGGCCGCCAACCACGTCGGCAAGCGCTACGTGACCTACACCAATGACGTGTCGGTGCCGAGCTACTGGCTGGTGAACGCTTCGGTGGCCTATGACTTCGGCAAGCTGGGTCCGGCGCAGAACCTGACTGTTGCGCTGAACCTGACCAACCTGACCGACAAGCGCTACCTGTCCTCGATCAACACCAATGGCACCTACGCCGCTGACCCGACCCGCAGCCTGGCGACCATGCAGGTCGGCGCGCCGCGCCAGGTGATGGCCACCGCTACCGTGCATTTCTGATGCGCGGGCCTGTCGATCCGGAAAGCCGTCGTCGCCTGCTGCGCACGGCGTGGCAGGGCACGGGGGCGGCGATCGCGCTGGCGGCGATGCCGGGGCTGGCCACGGCCGGCCCTCGGCCGCGGCTGGGGCGCGATCCGTTCACCCTCGGCGTCGCCGCCGGCGATCCGGATCCGCAGGGCGCGGTGCTGTGGACGCGGCTGGCCCCGGACCCGCTCAACGGTGGTGGCATGCCATCGCGGGCGGTGGCGGTGCGCTGGTTCGTGGCCGAAGATCCGGGCATGCGCCGGCTGGTGCAGCGCGGTGTTGCTGCAGCGGTGCCCGAGCTGGCCCATTCGGTGCATGTGGAAGTCAGCGGCCTGCGCCCGGGCCGTGACTACTACTATCGTTTCGCCTGCGATGGCGATGAGGAAAGCGCGGTCGGTCATTTCCGCACCGCGCCGCTGCCGGACACGCAGCTGCAGCAGCTGCGGTTGGCGCTGTGTACCTGCCAGGCCTGGAACAGCGGCTACTACCCGGTGCTGCGCGATATCGCCCAGAGCGATCTCGACCTGGTGCTGCATGCTGGCGACTACCTGTACGAGTACAGCCCGCTGCAGAACGCACGTGGGCGCGCACTGGATGCCGAGCGCTTCAGCGGCGAGACCGTCAGCCTGGAGCGCTACCGCGACCAGTACGCGCTGTACAAGCTCGATCCGGATCTGCAGGCTGCGCACGCCGCGCATGCGTTCGCGGTGATCTGGGATGACCACGAGGTGCAGAACGATTATTCCGGCATCCATCCGGAGAAGCCTGGTGTATCGACCGAAGACTTCATCGTGCGTCGTGCCGCCGCCTACCGCGCGTTCTACGAACACCTGCCGATGCGCAGCTCGCCGGCGGGCAATGGTGGCCTGCGCGTACACCGGCGGCTGCGCTACGGCGATCTGGCACAGCTGACCCTGCTCGATTGCCGCCAGTTCCGCCCGGCCAATCCCTGTGGCGTGGGCGAGTCGCCACGCTGTGATGCTGCACTGGACCCGCGCATGAGCATGCTCGGCACGGGCCAGGAGGCGTGGTTCGCGCAGTCGATGGCGGCCGCGCAGGGCACGCGCTGGAACGTGGTGGTGCAGCAGTTGCTGATGGCGCAGCTGCGGCTGGACGGTGGTACGCCACGCGAGCGCTTCTGGAATGACGCCTGGGATGGCTATCCTGCCGCACGTATCCGGTTGCTGCAGGCAATGCAGGCGGGCGGGCAGGGTAATGCCATCGTGTTGGGTGGCGACTGGCATTCCACCTTCGTCAACGATCTGAAGCTGGATTTTGACGCGGCCAGTGCGTCGGTCGTGGCCACCGAATTCATCGCCCCGGCGATCAGCAGTGGCGGCGACGACACACCGTATGGACCGTATTACGGGCCGTCGATACCGCAGAACCCGCACATCCGCTATTTCGACGGCGACCGCCGTGGCTGGTGGAAGCTGCAGCTGAACCGGCAGACCGTGGACGCCGAGCTGCGCTTCGCCGACAGCGTGCTGCGTGCGGATGCGGCGGTGCGTACAGCGGCCCGTTTCCAGGTGACCCACGGCAGTCCGGGCGCGGTCCCGGTGTAAATCCCTGCGGTAGTGCCGGCCGCTGGCCGGCAACCTCATGAATCTCCGGTTTCCCCACCACCGGTTTCATCGCCCCCAGCCCGGTTTCGTCGCAAACCGTTTGCGGGCGGCGGGGGCAGGGCGCCATGGTGTCCGCAGGCGGCAAGGTGCCGCCACAAGGAGACCGTGATGAAGACCCTGTTCGCGCTCGGTGTGTGGTGCCTGCTGTTCGTGCTGTGCTGGCCGCTGGCGATCCTCGCCCTGATCGCCTGGCCGTTCGTCTGGCTGCTGAGCCTGCCGTTCCGCCTGGTCGGCATCACCTTCTCGGCGCTGTTCGCGTTCCTGCGCGCGCTGTTCATGCTGCCGGCGCGCCTGCTCGGTGGCGGTCCGGTGGCCGCATGAGGGCGGTGCTGTTGGCCGCGCTGGCGCTGCTCGCGGGGCCGGCACTGGCTTCACCTCCAGCACCGCCATCGGTGTGGCTGGAGCGCCAGCAGACTGCCGCTGCCGACGAGGCGGATGCAGCGGCGGCCAACGCGGTCAAACCCAAGGAGCACTGCCGGGTAGTGAAGGAATGGAAGGCGGGTGAAACCGTGGTCCAGCACCGGATCTGTGATGATCCGCCGAAGAAGCCGGCTGAAAAGGTGTAGCGCCGAGCCGATGCTCGGCTCTTCTCCCGGGATAGCCGAGCGTGGGCTCGGCTCTACATCATCAGCGCCAAGAAAAAACCCCGCCGAGGCGGGGTTTTTTCTTGGCTGGAGTGTGCCGACCAACGGTCGGCACCCACCTGGATGCAGATCAGTTCGCCTTGTGGATGGCGCGCTTGCTGACCGCCATCGCTGCGTCGTGGATCACTTCCGACAGCGACGGGTGGGCGTGGCAGATGCGGGCCAGGTCATCGGCCGAGCCGCTGAACTCCATGGTCAGCACGCCTTCGTGCACCAGCTCGGAGACGTTGGCGCCGACCAGGTGCATGCCGAGGATGCGATCGGTTTCGGCTTGGGCCAGGATCTTCACGAAGCCTGCGGGCTCGATCATCGCCACGGCACGGCCGTTGGCGGCGAACGGGAAGCTGCCGGCCTTGTACGGGATGCCTTCGGCCTTCAGCTGGGCTTCGGTCTTGCCGACCCATGCCAGTTCCGGCTCGGTGTAGATGACCCACGGGATGGTGTCGAAGTTGACGTGGCCCGGCAGGCCGGCGATCAGCTCAGCCACCGCGATGCCTTCCTCGAAGCCCTTGTGTGCCAGCATCGGGCCGCGCACGCAGTCGCCGACCGCCCACACGCCGTTGACGCCGGTGTGGCAATGCGCATCGACTTCGATCTGGCCACGCTCGTTGATCTTGACGCCGGTGCCTTCGGCCAGCAGGCCCTTGGTGGCGGCGCGACGGCCAACGGCCACCAGCAGCTTGTCCACGGTCAGGGTCTTTTCGCCTTCGCTGTCGGTGTAGGTGACAACGACTTCCTTCTTCTTGCCCTTGCCGGTGATCTCGGTCTTGGAGACCTTGGCGCCGAGGCGGATGTCCAGGCCCTGCTTCTTGAATTCCTTGGCAGCGGTCTTGGCCACTTCGGCGTCGGCCACGGCCAGGAATTCCGGCAGTGCTTCGAGGATGGTGACTTCAGCGCCCAGGCGCTTCCACACGCTGCCCAGTTCCAGGCCGATCACGCCGGCGCCGATGACTGCCAGGCGGTTCGGCACTTCGGTGAAGTCCAGGCCGCCGACGTTGTCGACGATGGTATCGCCGTCGAACTTGGCGAACGGCAGTTCGATCGAATCCGAACCGGCGGCAATGATGACGTTGGTGCCCTTCAGCTCGACTTCCGAGCCGTCGTGCTGCTTCACCTTGACCACGTTGCCCGGCTGCAGTTCACCGAAGCCGTAGTAGGTGGCGACCTTGTTGGCCTTGAACAGCATGGCGATGCCGCCGGTGAACTGCTTGACGATCTTGTCCTTGCGGCCAACCATCGCTTCGACGTCCATCTTGGCATCCTTGAAGCTGATGCCATGGTCGCCAAAGATGTGGCCCATGTTCCAGAACTGGCGCGAGGAATCCAGCAGCGCCTTGGACGGGATGCAGCCCACGCGCAGGCAGGTGCCGCCCAGGGCCGGCTTGCCGTCCTTGCCCAGCGCTGCGTCGATGCAGGCGGTCTTCAGGCCCAGCTGTGCGGCGCGGATGGCAGCGTGGTAACCGGCCGGGCCGGCACCGATGACGACGACGTCGAATTGTTCAGCCATTGAATTATTCCTTGATGCATTACCAGAACCCCTCCGCGCAGGCGCGGAGGGGCGGGAGGTTTCTTACAGGCCGAACAGCATGCGGCCCGGGTTTTCCAGCTGGTTCTTGATGTCCACCAGGAACTGCACCGAGTCCTTGCCGTCGATGATGCGGTGATCGTAGGACATCGCCAGGTACATCATCGGCGCGATCACGACCTGGCCGTTCTGGGCGATCGGACGCTCCTTGATGGCATGCATGCCCAGGATGGCGCTCTGCGGCGGGTTGATGATCGGGGTCGACAGCAGCGAACCGAAGGTGCCGCCGTTGGTCACGGTGAAGGTGCCGCCCTGCAGTTCTTCCAGGCTCAGCTTGCCGTCACGGGCCTTCTTGGCGTAGTCGGCGATGGTGCGCTCGATGTCGGCGAACGACATGCGCTCGACGTTGCGCAGCACCGGCGTGACCAGGCCCTTCTCGGTCGACACGGCGATCGAGATGTCCGAGTAGCCGTGGTAGATGATGTCATCGCCGTCGATCGAGGCGTTGACCAGCGGGAAGCGCTGCAGCGCGTTGGCAGCGGCCTTCACGAAGAAGCTCATGAAGCCCAGCTTGATGCCGTGGGCCTTGACGAACTCGTCCTGCAGTTCCTTGCGCGCGGCCGACACCTTGGACAGGTCGACTTCGTTGAAGGTGGTCAGCATGGCGGTGGAGTTCTTCGACTCCATCAGGCGCTCGGCGATGCGCTTGCGGATGCGGGTCATCGGCACGCGTTCTTCCGGACGTGCGCCACCGGCCTTGCCGGCGCCGCCGTTGCGGGCGAAGTTGACGATGTCTTCCTTGGTCACCGCGCCGCGACGGCCGGTGCCATCGACGTCAGCCGGATTCACGCCTTCAGTGATGGCAGTGAAGCGGGCGCCCGGCGGCAGCGCGTCAGCGGCCGACTTGGCAGCCGGGGCCGGAGCAGCGGCGGCAGCGGGCGCAGCAGCGGCCGGAGCGGCGGCAGCAGCCGGAGCGGCTTCAGCGGCCGGCGCCGGAGCAGCGGCCACGGCGCCTTCTTCGATGATCGCCACGACCTGGCTGGAGGTCACGGTCGCGCCTTCGGCGAACTTGATTTCCTTGATCACACCATCGACCGGCGACGGCACTTCCAGAACGACCTTGTCGGTTTCCAGGTCAAGCAGGTTTTCGTCGCGCTTGACGGCGTCGCCCACCTTCTTGTGCCAGGTGGCGATGGTGCCGTCGGCGACGGATTCGGGCAGTACCGGGGCTTTGACTTCGGTGGCCATGCGGGAGCTTCCTGGTTTGTCTTCTAAATAGGGGGAGAGTTATTCAGCGAACGAGTCGTTGAACGGGTTGACCAGTGCATCGGCGACCAGCTGCTGCTGTTCGCGGACGTGGTCAGCCATGTGACCGGCAGCCGGCGAAGCCGAACGTGCGCGACCGGCGTAGTGCAGGTTCTGGCCATCGGCCAGGCAGAACTGCAGATGGTGGCGGATCTGGTACCACGCACCCTGGTTCTGCGGTTCTTCCTGCGTCCACACCACGTCGGTGGCCTTGCCGTACTTCTTCAGTTCGGCAGCCAGCAGCGCACGCGGGAACGGATACAGCTGCTCCACGCGGATGATCGCCACGTCGTCCTGGCCACGCTTGGTCTGGTCTTCCAGCAGGTCGTAGTAGACCTTGCCCGAGCACAGCACCACGCGCTTGACCTTCTTGGCATCGGCATTGGCATCGCCGATCAGGTGCTGGAACTCGCCATTGGCCAGCTCGTCCAGGGTCGACACGGCCAGCTTGTGGCGCAGCAGCGACTTGGGCGACATCACCACCAGCGGCTTGCGGGTGGTCAGGTGCTGCTGGCGACGCAGCATGTGGAAGGCCTGCGCCGGGGTCGACGGCACCACCACCAGCATGTTCTCCAGCGCGCACAGCTGCAGGAAGCGCTCCAGGCGCGCCGAGCTGTGTTCCGGGCCTTGCCCTTCATAGCCATGCGGCAGCAGCAGGGTCAGGCCGGAAATGCGGCCCCACTTGGCTTCACCGGCGGCGATGAACTGGTCGATCACCACCTGGGCGCCGTTGGCGAAGTCGCCGAACTGGCCTTCCCAGATGCACAGGGTGTTCGGATCGGTGGTCGAGAAGCCGTATTCGTAGGCCATCACCGCTTCTTCGCTGAGCAGCGAATCGATGATGGTGGCCTTTTCCGGCGAATCCACCAGCTGCCGCAGCGGCAGGTAGTAGTTGTCGGTCTTCTGGTCGTGCAGGATCGCGTGGCGGTGGGTGAACGTACCGCGGCCGACGTCCTGGCCGACCAGGCGCAGTGCATTGCCTTCGTCCAGCAGGGTGGCGTAGGCCAGGTTCTCGGCAAAGCCCCAGTCGCCCGGGATCTCGCCAGCGGCCATCTTGCGGCGGTCGTCGTAGACCTTGGACACGCGTGAGTGCAGCTGCACTTCTTCCGGCACGGTGTTGATCAGCTTGGCCAGTTCGACCAGCTTGTTCTTCTCGACCTTGGTCGAGATCGGATCGGACAGCTTGCCTTCCAGCAGCTTCGGCCAATCGACGAACAGCGGGCTGCTCGGCGGGGTCTTCTCGACCTTCGCCAGCTCGGTGGTCACTTCACCGGCATCCAGCTTCTCGCGGTACGCATCGACCATCGCCTTGCCTGCGCCGGCGGCGATCACGCCTGCCTTTTCCAGCTGTTCGGCGTACATCTCGCGGGTGGTGGCGTGCTTGCGGATCACCTGGTACATCAGCGGCTGGGTGATCGCCGGCTCGTCGGCCTCGTTGTGGCCCCAACGGCGGTAGCACATCAGGTCGATGACCACGTCCTTGGCGAACTTCTGGCGGAACTCGAAGGCCAGCTGTGCAGCGAACACCACCGCTTCCGGATCATCGCCGTTCACGTGCAGCACCGGGGCGGCGATCATCTTCGCCACGTCGGTGGCATAGCGCGTGGAGCGCGTATCCAGCGGGTTGGAGGTGGTGAAGCCGACCTGGTTGTTGACCACGATGTGCACGGTGCCGCCGACGGCGAAGCCGCGGGCCTGCGACATCTGGAACAGCTCCATGACCACGCCCTGGCCGGAGAAGGCCGCGTCGCCGTGGATCAGGATCGGCATCACCTGCTTGCGCGCGGTGTCCTTGCGGCGTTCCTGGCGCGAACGCACCGAGCCGGCCACGACCGGGTCGGCGATTTCCAGGTGCGACGGGTTGAACGCCAGCGCCAGGTGCACCGGGCCACCGTCGGTGGCCACGTCGGCCGAGAAGCCCATGTGGTACTTCACGTCACCGGCCGAGGCGTGCTCGTCGTGCTCGAACTTGCCTTCGAATTCGTCGAACAGCTTGCGCGGGTTCTTGCCGAGGGTGTTGACCAGCACGTTCAGGCGGCCGCGGTGGGCCATGCCGACCACCACATCCTTGACGCCATCCTTGCCGGCGCTGCGGATGATGGTGTCCATCATCGGGATCAGCGAGTCGCCGCCTTCCAGCGAGAAACGCTTCTGGCCGACGTACTTGGTGTGCAGGTAGCGCTCGAGGCCTTCGGCTGCGGTCAGGCGCTCCAGCGTGCGGCGCTGGGTGTCAGCGTCCAGCTGGTAGTTGCCGCCGGCCAGTTCCAGCTTCTTGTAGATCCACTGGCGCTGCTCGACCTCGGAGATGTGCATGAACTCCGCACCGATCGAGCCGGTGTAGGTCGCCTTCAGGCGTGCCAGCAGGTCGCGCAGCTTCATGCGCGGCTGGCCGCCGACGCCACCGGTGCTGAACTCGCTGTTGAGGTCGCCATCGGACAGGCTGTGGAACGGCAGGCCCAGGTCCGGGGTGTTGACCGGAGCAGCCAGGCCCAGCGGATCCAGGCGGGCGTCCAGGTGACCGCGCGAACGGTAGGCGGTGATCAGGCGACCGACATTGCGCTCACGCTCGTCGCCTGCACCGGTGCCGGTGCCAGCTTTCAGCGCATCCTTGGCAGCGTCCGCGATGTGGGAGATGACGGCCGAGTGGGGAATGTCACCTGCTTCGCGGCCCTTGAAGCCGTCGAAGTAGGTTTTCCATTTGGGATCGACACTATCCGGGGAGACCAGGTACTGCTCGTACAGGTCCTCGACATAGGAGGCGTTGCCGCCGGCGAGTTGCGAAGATTGCGCAAACTGCTTCAGTTGATTGTCCACGATGGAGGGTGCTGATTCGCTTTGTGGGGTATGGCTTCAGAAGGACCCGGCACGAAGATGAATAGCCATGCACGGGCGCGTTCAAACAGCCAAATTGTACCCCCAACCGGACACGAAGGGGCACCACCAAGGGCATCGCGCGTCCCCCGGTGCCGCTTCCAGACAGGTTGGGTCAGCTGCGCTGGCTCAGATGCCGAGCGCGCGCAGTTCACTGCAATCGCGTGAACGGTCCCAGATGCGCTGCAATTGCTGCTCGAACGGCTGCGAACGTGCCGGTAGCGCGATGCCGGCTTCGCCGTCGAGCCGATGCCCGATCAGACGAAAGTAGAAGTCGCCGGCATCGTTGAGCAGGCAGGCCGAGGCCAGCCCACGGTCGACCGGGTCGGTGACCTCGCGGAACTGGATCACGCTGGGCAGACGCTGGGCCAGCGCCAGCAGTGGCGCTCCGGCCGAGGCGATCGCAGCCGCATCGTGCACGATCACCCGCAGCTGCTTGTCGTGGCGGGCGGTGGCGAAGCGACGCAGGGCCGCCTGCACCGGCGGCGCATCCAGCAGGCCCGGATCCAGTTGGCGGCTGTGCAGCCACAGCTGGCGGCGGGCGCGATGGATGATGGCGGTGGTGATGGCCAGCGCCTCGGCGCGGCTGTCGATGGCGCTGGCGGCGTCCAGCCGGCGGCGCATCTGCTGGTGACCGATGCCGGCCTCCTCGAACACCTCGCCTTCGGGCAGGAAGCCCTGGCGGGCATAGAAATCGCGGGCGGGCAGCTGGGCGTGCAGGTGCAGCTCGGCCAGCCCGAGCCGCCGCCCGGCCTCGACCAGCGCCTCCAGCAAAGCCTCGCCCACCCCATGGCTGCGATGGCTGGCCAGCACCGCCATGCGGCCGATGCGGCCGTCCGGGGCCAGCCGGCCGGTGCCGACCGGCTGCCCGTCGCCATCCAGCGCCAGCACATGGGCGCTGACCGGGTCCAGCGCGTCGCGTTCCAGCTCGGCGGCGATGCCCTGTTCCTGCACGAACACGCGCTGGCGTACCTCGTGGATGGCGACGTGGGCATCGGCGTGACTGACCTGCTGGACCCGGATCATGGTGGCGACTCAGGCGCGGCCAGCACCGCTGTCGTCTTCCTCGTCGTCCTCGAAGTTGACGATAACCTCGATGCCGTCGTCGTGCACGGTCACGGAGTGGACATCGTCGGACACCGCGTCAGCGTCGATCGCATCCACGCGGTCACGGCCTTCGACGACTTCGCCGAGCACCACGGCATCCTCACCGTCGTCCTCGTCTTCGGCCTCATACATCTCGTTCGGGTCGATCAGCTGGAACACACCGCCGACCAGCAGCTGCTGGACCGCAGCGCGGCCCTTGTCGGACAGGCCGCGGTAAGCGGCGGCGTCCAGCTGTTCGGCACCGGCCAGGCGCTGCGCGTCCTTGACCGGCAGCGCGAAGTCCCGGCCGCTGACATACAGGCTGGCGCCACGCTTGGCCCGGCGCCAGGCCAGGCGTGCCCACGGGTGGCGCTGCAGCAGCAGGCCGGAGGCCAGCGCCTCGATCACTTCCTCCGGGGCCGGAGCAGCCTGGTGGGGCATCACTTCGCCGGCGGCACGGTAGGTGGTGATGAAGCGGCCGAACCAGTCACCCAGCTTGTCCGGATCGTTCATGCGGATGGCGTTGAGCGCGGTGATCACCCGAGCCATCGCCACCGTGTCGATTTCGTTCGGGTCGGCCGGTACCTTCAGGTCGCCATCCTGGTAGCGGATGTTCTCGTCGGCATCGGCGATGAGGGTGTCCAGGTAGTCGCTGATCAGCTCGGCCGACGCTGGCGCGCGCATGCCGAACGAGAAGGTCAGGCAGGGGTCTTCGGCGACGCCGTGGTGCGGCACGTTCGGCGGCAGGTACAGCATGTCGCCCGGTGCCAGCACCCAATCGTGGGTCGGCTTGAATACCTTCAGCAGCTTCAGCTCCACGTCGGGGCGGAAGCCCAGCGGCGGCTGCTTGCCCTTGATCGATTCACTGGCATCGATCTGCCAGCGGCGGTGGCCCTGGGCCTGCAGCAGGAACACGTCGTACTGGTCGACGTGGGCACCAACCGAGCCACCGGTGGCGGCAAAGCTGATCATCACGTCATCCATGCGCCAGCGCGGCAGGAAGCTGAAGTGCTCGATCAACGCACGCACGTCCTTGTCCCACTTGTCCACGTCCTGCACCAGCAGGGTCCAGTCGCGGTCGGGGAGGGCGGGGAAGATCTCTTCCTGGAACGGGCCGGTGCGTACGCGCCAGCCATCCTGGGTCTTGTCATGCTCGATCAGGCGGGCCAGCACGCCTTCTTCGCAGGCCAGGCCGGCCAGGTCTTCCGGCTGCACCGGGGTCTGGAAATCCGGGAAGGCGTTGCGGATCAGCAGCGGGCGCTTCTGCCAGAAATCGCGCAGGAAGGTGGCCGGCGCCATGCCCAGCGGCTGGCCGGGGCGGGCGGTGACTTCGATGAGGGGGGCGGAGGACTTGCGGGCGGCCATGGGGGAATCCTTGCAGCGGAAAGCGGGAGGGGCGGCGCGGCGGGCCGCCAAGGCCTCCATTGTCCGACGTTCGCCGGGATTGCGCACGTGCGCGGGTTTGTCGCGGGGTGTCCGGCCAACGGCGGAGCCCCTCGTGGCGGGTGGTTGGGTTGGTCGCTGAAAGCAAAAGCCGCGCTTGGCCGGGCGGGTGGGCCATGCAGGGGACGCTGCAAGTACGTCCTTGTAAGCTCGATGGCGCCATCCATGGCGCCAACGCCCCTGCATGGCCCACCCGCCCGGCCCCTGACAGTTTCCTGCGCGGCCCGCCACGGAATGGAAGAAGAAAAGCAAGGCAAAAGCGGGTCGCGCGCTGCGCTTGCTCATGCTCCTGCGCTCGTGGGGTCAGATCCCTTTTCCAATGGAAAAGGGATCTGACCCCATCGGACAAACGAAAGAGGGACGCGGCGAAGCCGCGTCCCTCTTTCAAATTCCGTCCCGACAACCCACCGCTCTTCGATCCGTCACCGGAAATCTGTCAGAGGTGGGTCGGGATGGGCCAGCGGGACCGTTGGCGCCATGGATGGCGCCATCGAGCCCCCAGGGATGGGTTTACGGCGTGTCCCGCTGGCCCATCCCGACCCGCCCAGCTAGCGGCAATCCAGAGCCGCTCTTGACGTTGCTGTTGTTGTTGTCGTTGCTGTTGCTGTTGCCTGCCGCAGGCAGCGCCCGCGGCCGCCGCCGCAAAGGAAACCCCTTAAATCTTCTTCGCCAGCGACTCGGCCAGACCGGTGTAGCTGCCCGGGGTCATCTCCAGCAGGCGCTGCTTCGCATCCGCCGGCAGCTCCAGCCCCTGCACGAACGCGCGCATCGACTCGGCGGTGATGCCCTGGCCGCGGGTCAGCGCCTTCAGCTGTTCGTACGGGTTCGGCAGGCCGTGGCGACGCATCACCGTCTGCACGGCCTCGGCCAGCACTTCCCAGGCTGCATCCAGATCGGCATCCAGGCGCTGCGGGTTCACTTCCAGCTTGCCCAGGCCCTTGGCCAGCGAATCCAGCGCCACCTGGCTGTGGCCGAACGCGGTACCCAGTGCACGCAGCACGGTGGAGTCGGTCAGGTCACGCTGCCAGCGGCTGATCGGCAGCTTGGCGCTGAAGTGCTCGAACAGCGCGTTGGCGATGCCGAAGTTGCCTTCGGCGTTCTCGAAATCGATCGGGTTGACCTTGTGTGGCATCGTCGACGAACCGACTTCGCCTTCCTTCAGGCGCTGCTTGAAGTAGCCCAGCGATACGTAACCCCAGATGTCGCGGGCCAGGTCGATCAGGATGATGTTGGCGCGGCGCGCGGCATCGCCGATTTCGGCGATGTTGTCGTGCGGCTCGATCTGCGTGGTGTACGGGTTGAACACCAGGCCCAGGCTGGTCACGAAGCGCTCGGCGAAGGCCGGCCAGTCCACGTCCGGGTAGCTGGCGATGTGGGCGTTGTAGTTGCCCACCGCGCCATTGATCTTGCCGGTCAGTTCGACCGCGGCAATCTGCTTGCGCTGGCGTTCCAGGCGGGCGACCACGTTGGCCAGCTCCTTGCCGAGGGTGGTCGGCGAGGCGGTCTGGCCGTGGGTGCGCGACAGCATCGGCTGGCCGGCCTGGGCGTGGGCCAGGCTGCGCAGGGAGGTGGCGATGCCGTCCAGGGTCGGCAGCAGCACCTCGCGGCGGGCCTGTTCCAGCATCAGGCCATAGCTGAGGTTGTTGATGTCTTCGCTGGTGCAGGCGAAATGCACGAATTCCAGCGCCGGGGCCAGCTCGGCGTCGTCCTTCAGCTGTTCCTTGATGAAGTACTCCACCGCCTTGACGTCATGGTTGGTGGTGCGCTCGATCTCCTTCACGCGCGCGGCCTGGGCCGGGCTGAAGCTGGCGGCCAGGGCGCGCAGGCGTGCGATGGCGGCGTCGGAGAACGGTGCCAGCTCGACGATGCCCGGTTCGGCGGCCAGGGCCAGCAGCCATTCCACCTCGACCGTGACGCGGGCCTTGATCAGGCCGTACTCGGAGAAGATCGGGCGCAGGGCGTCGACCTTGCCGGCATAGCGGCCATCGAGCGGGGACAGGGCGAGCAGGGCGGAATCGGACATGTCGGCAGGGCTGGGGCGAGCGGCGGGGGCCATATTCTACGACGCGTGGCTTTCGCATGCTTGGTAGCGCCGGGCCATGCCCGGCGGATGGTCGCCGCGCTGCGCGCTCGCCGGGCATGGCCCGGCGCTACCCGTGTAAACGGCCCTGCGGACGGAACGATCTGGCCCGTCCCCGTCATCCCGTGTCACCAGCAAGGGAGTATCGTTGGCGCAGCCGCCAGCCCGGGAAGCGACACCCTGCCAGCCGCCGCTTCCCTTTCCCCAACTGAAGTAGTGCGGAGTTGATGCAATGAGCAAAGCTGCAAGCAAGGGTTTCAGAATCGAACACGACAGCATGGGCGAGCTGCAGGTGCCTGCGGACGCCCTGTGGGGCGCACAGACCCAGCGTGCCGTGCAGAATTTCCCGGTGTCGGGCCAGCGCATGCCGCGCGGTTTCATCCGCGCGCTGGGCCTGGTCAAGGGCGCCGCCGCCGGCGTCAACGCCGAGCTGGGCCACCTGCCGAAGAACGTGGCCAAGGCCATCCAGTCCGCCGCGGCCGAAGTGGCCACCGGTGAATGGGACGCGCATTTCCCGATCGACGTCTACCAGACCGGCTCGGGCACGTCGTCGAACATGAATGCCAATGAGGTCATCGCCACCCTGGCCAACCGTGCCGGCAAGGCGGGCAAGACCAGCGTGCACCCCAACGACCACGTCAACCAGGGGCAGAGCTCCAACGACGTGATCCCGACCGCGCTGCGCGTGTCGGCGGTGCTGGCGACCCATGAGCAGCTGCTGCCGGCGCTGGTACACCTGCGCAAGACCCTGGACAAGAAGGGCCGCAGCCTGCGCAAGGTGGTCAAGACCGGCCGTACCCACCTGATGGATGCGATGCCGCTGACCTTCGAGCAGGAGTTCGGCGCGTGGTCGGCACAGCTGGCGTCGGCGCAGGAGCGTATCGAAGACAGCCTCAAGCGCGTGCGTCGCCTGCCGCTGGGCGGCACCGCCATCGGCACCGGTATCAACGCCGATCCGCGCTTCGGTACCCAGGTGGCGAAGGCGCTGAAGCAGCAGACCGGTTTCAAGTTCGACAGTGCCGAGAACAAGTTCGAAGGCCTGGCCGCGCAGGACGATGCGGTGGAACTGTCCGGCCAGCTCAATGCGCTGGCGGTGGCACTGATCAAGATCGCCAATGACCTGCGCTGGATGAACGCCGGTCCGCTGGCTGGGCTGGGCGAGATTGAACTGCCGGCCCTGCAGCCGGGCAGCTCGATCATGCCGGGCAAGGTCAATCCGGTCATTCCGGAAGCGACGGTGATGGCTTGTGCACAGGTGATCGGCCACCACACCGCCATTACCGTGGCCGGCCAGACCGGCAACTTCCAGCTCAATGTCACGTTGCCGCTGATCGCGGTGAACCTGCTCGATGGCATCGGCCTGCTGGCCAATGTGTCCACCCTGCTGGCCGACAGCGCGATTGCCGGGCTGAAGGTGCGCGAGGACCGCGTGGCCGAGGCGCTGGCACGCAACCCGATTCTGGTCACCGCACTGAACCCGATCATCGGCTACGAGAAGGCCGCGGCGATTGCCAAGCGCGCCTACAAGGAACAGCGCCCGGTGCTGGACGTGGCGCTGGAAGACAGTGGCCTGGCCGAAGCCGAGCTGCGCCGCCTGCTGGATCCGACCGCGCTGACCGCCGGTGGCATCCAGGCCGGTGGTGGTGGCGCGGGCGGTTGATCTACCGGTTGTGTAGCGCCGGGCCATGCCCGGCGAACCGCCGGAGGGCCGCGCGCTGCGCTCGCCGGGCGTGGCCCGGCGCTACCGGGTCAATGAGAAACGCCGCCCTCGGGCGGCGTTTCTTTTTTCAGCGACGGTCAGCGACGATGTTGCCGAAGGTGTCGGTGTAGTCCTTGAACTCGGGGATACGCTGGATCAGGTCAGACGGAATCACTTCCATGCCTTCGGGCGGCTGGATCTTCACCGGCTGCATGTTGGGATCGGCCGGTGCGGCCACCAGGGTGTTCTGGCGCAACACCTGCAGCTTGCCGAACATGGTCTGCAGCATCTGCTTCTGCGCGTCGTCCAGCGGAATCTGGATTTCGTCCATCTTCATCGTGCCATCGGCGAGGATGATGATGTTCGGCGCGGGTGGGCGACGCACGGTGACCATGCCTTCGCTCACGGAAATCTTGGGCTTGCCGCGCTCGGCGCGGTGGTTGCGGTAATCCTTGTCACAGCCAACCAGGCCCAGGCAGAGCAGGGCGGCCAGCAGCAGGAACAGTTTCTTCATGGCGGTTTGATCGGGTGCATCCGGGGCGGCCATTGTAAGCCCGCGCAGGCAGCGTCGGCCGGCAACGCTTGCGCGCTGCCGGCCGGGTGCGCTCATTTGCCGCAGTCAGGGATTGACGGTGTGGCCCTTGCCGGTGTCCTTGCCGCAGTCGTCCACGTCGCTCTGGTCCATCGTCGCGTAGGGCTTGAATGCCGGCAGTTCGTGCGCCAGCGCCTGCTGGCTGGCCAGCATCGCGGGCAGGCGGTCGCAGATGCGCTTGGCCTGGGCTTCGATCTTCTCGGCTTCGGCATTGATGCGCTTTTCGACACCTTCGCTGTCGCCACTGAAAATGCCCTTCAGCGCTTCGCCGGCAGCACTGGCACCCAGTTTGGCGCCTGCCAGGCCGACATCCATGCCGTCCATCGCGATGGCGACCACGTGGCCGCGGTAGTCCTGCAGATGACGGCGCTGGATATCGTTGGCGGCGATCTCCTTGCCCGCGATCAGCAGGCGGCCATCCGGCGTGATCTCCGCACGCGGCTGCTTGTCGGCGGAGATCTTGATGTTGCCCTGGGCGATGTCTTTGCGGGCATCGTTCATGGCGTCCTTGACGGTCTCGCCGACGCCGCTGGTGGCCTCGGCAACACTCTTGCCGACGGTCTTGTCAGGCGAGGAAGAGGTGCCGCCACAGGCGATCAGCGGCAGGCACAACAGGGTGGCAGGCAGCAGGCGCAACAGGTTCATGGTATTCCCCTGGGATCGGTTGGCTGAGAGTTACTTGTTGCGCGGCAGGGTGACCTTGCCGCTGACATTGCGGTGGCCGACGTCACCGCTGCCGCTGTGGTCGACGGTGAGGCTGCCGCGCACACCATCGACCTGGATGTCGCCCGAGCCATGGCTGCGGACGTGCACATTGCCGCCGATGTCGGTGAGATCGACGCCGCCGGAGCCGACCACGCCCACCTCGACATTGCCCTGCACGCGCTTGAACTCGATGTCGCCCGAGCCGACGGTGTCCAGCCGCGCGTTGCCACGCACGTCGGTGATCTTCAGGTCACCGGAGCCGACCGTGCCGGTAATGACATCGCCGCCGATGTTGCGCGCCGTAACGTCGCCCGAGCCGAGCGACAGCAGGTTCAGCGAGCTGCCACCGTCGATGTCGAGGTCGCCCGAACCCACCGCGGCATGGATGCTGCCCCGGGTGCCGCGGGCGATGGCGTCACCGGAACCGACGTCCACGCTCAACGACTGTGCGTTTTCCATGCTGGCGTCGCCCGAGCCGACCTTGACCTGCAGCGGCAGGTTGTCCGGCACGCTGCCGCGGATATCCAGCCAGGCGTAACTGTTGCCCAGGCTGATGCTGCTGATGCGGCCCTCGCGGCGCAGGCTGACCACCAGCTTGTCGCCCACCTTGCGCTGGCCCAGCACCAGCTGGTCCAGCCATTCCTGGTTGGAGGCACAGGCGCGACCATCGAGCTGGCCGCCACCGGCGCTGGCAACGACCTTCAGGTCATGCTGGTTGACCTCGAACACCACTGCCTTGGCACCAGCCACGTCCAGCTTCAACGTGCGGGCGGCAGTGAACTTGCAGTTCGGAGCATCGGCGGCCAGCGCCGACAACGGCAACAGCAACAACGCGGAACAGGCGAGCAAAGAACGCATGGGTGGTGCCTCCGGGTGGATGGAATCAGATCTCGCCGGCGCGCTTGCGCAGGCGGATGGCGAGGAAGATGAACACTGCACCGACGGCAGCACCGATCCACAGTTCCGGCATCGCCAGTGACTTCAGCTGCGAAGCGGGGGACATCAGGCTGACCACCGAATCCAGGTCACGCCGCGAACCGGCGCTGAGGCGGTACACCAGGTCCATGCCCGGCACGCCGCCCAGCAGCAGGCGGCCGACGATGTTCTGCCAGAACCAGCCGGTGCTCAGGCCGAACAGCGGCATGATCTTGGTGGTGCTGACGATGACGCCGGCAAACAGCGGCAGCATTACCGCCCACAGGAACGGCTTGCTCTTGGCCCAGGCCGAGCACAGCAGCAGCCAGCCTGCGGTAGGCAGTGCCCACAGGGCATAGACCGGAATCCAGGACAGGTGGCCGGCGGCCAGGGTCAGCGGGCTGGCCGGACCCCAGATCAGGGTCATCGGGCTGCCACCATGCATCAGGGCCACGATGCTGATGATCAGCATGAAGCCGAACATTGTGATGATGCCGGCGATCACCGCGATCAGCGGTGCCACCACCAGTGCACTGATCACCTTGGACAACACTGTCTGGGTGTCCGACAGCGGCAGCGACTTCCAGAACAGGATGCTGCGGTCGCGGCGGTCGTCGTACAGCGCGCCCAGGCAGTAGAAGAACACCACGAAGGCCAGCACCAGGAACGGCCATGCCGAGCTCAGCACCAGGGTCAGGTCGAGGCCGTTGCCGAGGTCGGTGAGGTCCTTGCTGTCGATGTTGCGGGTGAGCAGTGCCAGGTCCAGGCCGTTGACGTTCACGCTTTCGCCATCGACATGGAATCCGCCGTTGCGCGCGGCGCGATTCAGCGCGAACAGGCCGAAGGCGATGCCGACGGTACTCATCACCAGCGAAATCAGGCCGGCGATCAGCGGGGCATACAGGAATCCTCCGCGGTTTTCCCAGTACTCGCGCTTGAGCAGCCAGCGCAGCGTGCCCAGTGGGCTGACGGGGTGGTTGACGGCATTCATGCGTAGGTCCCCTTCATGATGGCGACGAACAGGTCGGCCAGGCCCGGGCTGCGGGTCTCGCCAAGGGTGGAAAGCTGGGAGCGCGGCACGCCATCGAACAGCATCACGGTCTTGCCGAACGTCAGGCTGCGTTCGTCGATCGGCTTCAGGGCGCGCGCGGTATCCAGCTGATCGGCGTTGACCAGCAGCTCGGTGTAGCGCCGTCCGACCTCGTCCATTTCCGCATCAAGCACGATGCGGCCGTCACGGATGAACATCACGTCGCTGAGGATGTGTTCGATCTCTTCCACCTGGTGGGTGGTGACGATGATGGTCTTCTGCTCATCGAAGTAGTCTTCCAGCAGGCGCTGGTAGAACTCCTTGCGGTACAGGATGTCGAGGCCCAGGGTGGGCTCGTCCAGCACCAGGATACGGGCATCGATGGCCATCACCAGCGCCAGGTGCAGCTGCACGATCATGCCCTTGGACAGTTCGCGCACGCGCTGCTTCGGCTGCAGCTTGGTGTTGGCCAGGAAGCGCTCACAGCGGGCGCGGTCAAAGCGCGGATGGACGCCGGCGACGAAATCGATCGCCTCGCGGACCTTCAGCCAGCGCGGCAGCACGGCGACATCGGCGATGAAGCAGATGTCGTTCATCAGCTCATCGCGATGCAGCCGCGGATCGCGGCCGAGCACGCTCAGCTCGCCTTCCACCGAGGTCAGGCCGAGCACGGCTTTCAGGGCAGTGGTCTTGCCGGCACCGTTGGGGCCGATCAGGCCGATGATGCGCCCGCTCGGAATGCTGAAGCTGGCATTGTCGAGGGCGACGGTGGTCTTGTAGGCCTTGCGCAGGCCTTTGGCGGTGATGACGGCATCGCCGGATGCAGCAGTAGTGGGACTGGCATTCATCAGAATTTCCCCTGGGGCAGCAATTCGTCGAGGCTCAGGCCCAGGCGCTGGATGCGCTCCAGGACCGCTGGCCATTCTTCATTGAGAAAGCGTTCGCGTTCGCTGCTGCGCAGCTGCGTGGCCGCCTGTTCGGTCATGAACATGCCCAGCCCGCGGCGCTTTTCGACCAGGCCTTCGTCGGCCAGTTCCTGGTAAGCGCGCGAAACGGTGATGGGGTTGAGCTGGTAGTCGGCGGCCACCTGGCGCACCGAAGGCAGGGCATCGCCCGGCTTGAGGATTCCGTCGAGCATCATGGCGATCACGCGCTCCTTCAACTGACGGTAGATGGGAGCACCGTCGCTCCACTGGATGTCGCTCATATTCAGCTCCGTGGGGTCAGCGGCTGGGCGAACGAGAAGTACGGCATGGACAGGGAGCTGTGCAGCCGACGCGGGGGGGAGGGGGAGGGGGCAGCATTGCCTGCCGGTGAAGCGGTCGCGTCCTGCGCACTGTCGGTTGAGGCGGGGGAGGTTGGCGCGGCCAGCCAGGCCAGCACGATCAGGGTCGAAACGGCAGCGGCCGCGGGTGCGGTGAGGTTGCGACGTATCCGGACGTTCATGGCTTCCCCCTGTCTCAGGTGACTGGTGTTGTATGCAACTATAACACCGGCACGCCGTCGTGCAAGTCCTTGCCGGCCCCAACTGATGGCAGGGGTGGTCATGGTGCTGAAACATCCATTCAAGATTTTGATTTTGAAGGGAAATAAAATAATTCGGGTGAGCAACCCAGGTCGACCTTGCATTCAGTGATGTGCATACCATGTCATTACTCCGCCGGGGTTGAAGAACGCTCCATCCAAAGGCCATGCCGCGCAAAGTGGCGGCGGGCTGCCGCAATCTGGGCCGCAAAGGCCCGGTGCTATAGTTCGGCCGATCCCCGGCCGGTGCTGGCCGGGCCCCTGTTGAATGGCTACCGCGGACCGCTCCTGATGCCCCTGCCGACTGTTTCCTCGCGCCGCCTGCGCGGCCTGTCCCTGCTGGTCCTGATGGTGGCCGGCGCTGCTGGTTCCGGCAGTGCCCTTGCTGCCGATCTGCTCGACCTGGATTACCGGCCGCTGGCCGGCAAGCAGCAGGTCAACCTGCAGCAGCGCTACCAGGGGCAGGTGCTGCTGGTGGTCAACACCGCCAGCAAGTGCGGCTATACCCCGCAGTACGAAGGGCTGGAAGCGCTGCAGAAGCGCTATGCGGGGCGTGGCTTCGCCGTGCTTGGTTTCCCGTCCAATGATTTCAAGGGCCAGGAGCCGGGTGACGAGAAGCAGATCCAGGATTTCTGCACGCTGACCTACGGCGTCAAGTTCCCGATGTTCGAGAAGGTGCATGTGGTGGGGGCGCAGGCAACGCCGCTTTACCAGCGGCTGAGCGCAGCCACCGGCGTAGCCCCGGCCTGGAACTTCCACAAGTACCTGGTCGGCCGCGATGGCAAGGTCATCGCCCAGTTCGCCAGCAAGGTGACGCCGGATGATGCACAGCTCACCGCCGCCATCGACAAGGCGCTGGCCGCTGCCGCCACGCATTGATATCCGGCATGTATGCCTCGACATCGACGGCATGCGTGCGACAATGACTCTTTTCGCGCCGACGTCGGCGCCCGGACACTTTCAGGAATGCAGCGAATGAAGATGGGAATGCGCGGCGCCGCGGCGTCGGTTCTGATTCTGGCAATGGGCACTTCGGGTGTCGCTCTGTCGCAACAACCGGCTGCCCCTGCAGCCGCCAAGGAGACCGCAACCTTGAATTCCCCCAAGCAGAAGCTCGGCTACGCCATCGGCCTGGACGTGGCCAAGTCGTTCACTCCGATTGCCGATGAAATCGACGTGGCTGCCCTGCGCACCGCCGTGGAGCGCTCCTTCGAAGGCCTGCAGCCGCAGATCACCCAGGAACAGGCCAAGGCCACCGATGCCGCGCTGCGCCAGGTGGTGATGGCCCGCAGCGGCCAGCAGGTGCCGGGTGTGGCGCCGGGTTCGCAGCCGGCGAAGGTGGACCGCGTCAAGGTGGCGCAGATGATCGGTTCCTATTCGGTCGGTCCGTCGCTGGCACAGCTGAAGGACGACATCGATGTCGCCTCGCTGTTTGACGCGATCAGCACCGGCCTGAGCAAGGGCCAGCCGAAGATGACGGAAGCTGACGCGACCGCCACCATCCAGTCGTTCATGGGCGCCAAGCAGGCCGAAATGCAGGCCAAGGCCGCCGCCGCCGCGCAGACCAACCGCGAGGAAGGCAATGCGTTCATGTCCAAGAACAAGACCCAGCCGGGCGTGGTGACCACTGCCTCGGGCCTGCAGTACCAGGTGATCCGCCCGGGTAGTGGCGAGCGTCCGCTGCCGAGCAGCAAGGTGCGCGTGAACTACGAAGGCAAGCTGCTCAACGGCACCGTGTTCGACAGTTCCTACGGCCGCCAGCCGGCCGAGTTCGGCCTGGACCAGGTGATCAAGGGCTGGACCGAGGGCGTCGCGCTGATGCCGGTCGGTTCGAAGTACCGCTTCTGGATCCCGGGCAACCTGGCCTATGGCGAAAACGGCACCCCGGGCGGCCCGATCGGCCCGAACGCAACTCTGACCTTCGACGTCGAGCTGCTGGGCGTCCTGCCGTAAGCGACCACGGAGCCTGCACGGACATGCGCGTTGCGATTTTTGGTACCGGCTACGTTGGACTGGTGACCGGCACCTGCCTGGCCGACGTCGGCCATCAGGTGGTCTGCGTCGACATCGACCAGGCCAAGGTGGATGGCCTCAACCAGGGCATCATCCCGATCTATGAGCCGGGCCTGGAGCCGATGGTGAAGGCCAACCATGCCGCCTTGCGGCTGGCATTCACCACCGACGCTGAGGCTGCCATCGATCACGGCCAGGTCGTTTTCATCGCCGTCGGCACGCCGCCGGACGAGGATGGCAGCGCCGATCTGCAGTACGTGCTGGCCGTGGCCCGCACCATTGGCCGGTACATGAGTGTGCCGACCGTGGTGGTCAACAAGTCGACGGTGCCGGTGGGTACCGCCGACAAGGTGCGCGCGGCCATTGCCGAAGAGCTGGCTGCGCGTAACGCGGACATCGCCTTCGATGTGGTGTCCAATCCGGAGTTCCTGAAGGAAGGCGACGCGGTTGCCGACTGCATGCGCCCGGACCGCATCATCATCGGTGCGACCAGCGAAGAATCGGTGGCGGTGATGCGTCGCCTGTATGCGCCGTTCAACCGCAACCACGACCGCGTGGTGGAAATGGACGTACGTTCGGCCGAACTGACCAAGTACGCGGCCAACGCGATGCTGGCGACCAAGATTTCGTTCATGAACGAAATCGCCAACATCGCCGAGCGTGTCGGTGCCGACGTCGAGCAGGTCCGCCAGGGCATCGGTTCGGACCCGCGTATCGGCTGGCACTTCATCTATCCGGGTGCCGGCTACGGCGGCTCGTGCTTCCCCAAGGATGTGCAGGCGCTGGCCCGCACCGCGCAGCAGTACGGCCTCGAGCCGAAGCTGCTGAACGCGGTGGAAGCGGTCAACGATGCACAGAAGGGCCATCTGTTCGCCCTCATCCAGCGCCACTATGACAAGGGCGAGGACGAAGGCGTGCGCGGCAAGACGTTTGCGGTGTGGGGCCTGGCCTTCAAGCCGAACACCGACGACATGCGCGAAGCCTCCAGCCGTCGCCTGCTGGCGCAGCTGTGGGAAGGTGGTGCGACGGTGCGGGCGTATGACCCGGAAGCGATGCACGAATCGCAGCGCATCTTCGGCGAGCGTGACGACCTGGTGTTCTGCAGCAGTGCCGACGAAGCGCTGCAGGGTGCCGACGCGCTGGTCGTGGTGACCGAGTGGAAGCAGTTCCGCAGCCCCGATTTCCAGAAGCTGCGCGAGCAGCTGAAGGATGCGGCGGTGTTCGATGGCCGCAATCTGTACGAGCCGGCCGAGGTGGAAGCTGCAGGCCTGGCCTACTACGGCATCGGCCGGGGGCGTTCGTTGCATGTCTGAGCTGCCGAGTGAACGCGAGCAGGCGCTGGAAGCGCGCCTGGTCGAGCTGGAAATGCGCGTGTCCTTCCAGGAACACGCGCTTGCCGAACTGAGCGATGCACTGGCCGACGCGCGCATGGAAGGCAGCCGCAATGCCGGCATCCTGCGCGTGCTGCTGGAAGACCTGGGCAAGGTCCGCAACGCTCTGAATTCTTCCGATCCGGCGAGCGAACCGCCGCCGCCGCACTACTGATCCGAACTCTATGAGCGATACCCTCCGCGACCAGCTGATGGGCCTGGGCTTCAAGCCAGCGCCCAAGCCCGAGCGCAAGAATGATGGCCCCCGCCGTGATGGCCGCCCGCAGGGCAAGGGTGGCAATGGCAATGGAAAGCCGCAGGGCGCAGGCAAGGGCGAGCACAAGCCCGGCGAGCGCCGTGGCCATGGCCACCACGCTGGAGCCGGCAAGCCCGGCGGCCAGGCGCGTGGCCAGGGCCAGCAGGGCCCGCGCAAGCCGCGCAGTGCCGAAGAGATGGATCTGGCCAAGGCCTATGCCATCCGTGCGCAGAAGGAAAAGGAAGAGCGCATCCAGGCCGAGCGCCTGAAGCAGGAAGAAGCGCGCGTGCGCCGCGAGGCGAAGGCCAAGCTGGAAGAGCTGCTGAAGGACAAGGGCCTGAATGCCGAGGAGGCCGACATTGCCCGCCACTTCCCGTACGGCGGCAAGATCAAGCGCATCTACGTGACCGCCGAACAGCTGACTGCGCTCAATGCCGGTGAACTGGGCGTGGTCCAGCTCAATGGCCGCTACCTGCTGGTCACCGCCGAAGTGCTGGCGCAGTCCGAGGCGGTGTTTGCCGCATCGGTGGCGCTGAAGGTCGATCCGAATGCGCCGGCCGAGGAAGATCCGTACGCCGACCCGCAGTTCCAGGTGCCGGACGACCTGGTCTGGTAATGAGTGCGGTTGGTTGATGGGAACGCCGGGCAATGCCCGGCGTTTTCATTGCTGGGCGCGGCTGCCGGTGCGGCGTGCGCGGATCAGCGGCAGGCTCAGCGCGAAGAAGCACAGCAGGGCACCTATCAGGGCGAAAGCACTGCCGGCCAGGAACGCGGTGCGGCCGTCGTCGATCTTCCACAGCTGGCCGGCGATGAGCGCGCCGAGCACGCCGCCGACGCCGGACGAGAATCCATACAGCAGGCCCTGGCCATGGCCGTTGAGGCGGCCCGGGAAATAAGTGGCCAGCATCTGCATCGCTGCCGCGAAGAAGGCGGCAAAGCCGAGCGCATGGGCGCTCTGCGCGACCAGCATCACCGGCAGGTTCTGCGGGAACAACGCGGTCACCGCCCAGCGCAGGCAGGAGCTGACCAGGGCGATCAGCAGCATCCAGCTGGCGTCGTAGCGGCGGAAGAAGCGGCCGATGGTGAAGAACACGCCGACCTCGAATACCACGCCGATGGTCCACAGCAGGCCGAGGGTGGAGGTGCGGTAGCCGTGGTGGTCCATGTAGACCGAGAAGAACGTGTAGTACGGTCCGAACGAGAGCTGCTCCATGAACGCGGCCAGGAAGAACGCCAGCACTGGTGGCCGGCGCACGATCTGCCAGAAACCAGTGGCATCGCCGTCGGCCTTGCTGATGTCACGTGCATAGTGGTTGCTGAAGGCCGAGGCCACCATCAACACGAACAACGGCAGCATCATCCACGGCAGCAGCGCGGCGCGGTTGCCGCTGCCATCGCCCTCGATCAACCAGCCGAACAGGGTCACGATGGCGATGAAGCCGAGCGAGCCCCAGACCCGGATCAGGCCGTAGCGATGACTGTCGCTGCCGAGGTGGGTGAGGGTGATCGACTCGAACTGCGGCATCACCGCGTTGTAGAAGAAGCAGAACACCACCATCGCCGGGTACATCCATGGCTGTGGCAGCGGCAGCAGGAAGGCGGTGAAACTGATCAGGGCCAGCACGCACCCCAGTCGCAGCAGGCGGATCGGTCGTGGCGAGGCCGCGGCCAGCGTGGTCCAGGTGCTGGGAGCGACCACACGGGTGGCATACCACAGGCCCATCATCACGCTGATGGCGGTGACGCTCATGCCGCGCGCGGTCAGGAACAGGCTCCAGTACGGAGTGAACGCACCGAGCGCCGCGTAGTAGAACAGGTAGAAGCTGGAAAGACGGGCAACGGGAACGGTCATCGCAGAATAATGCACGGTAGCGGGGGGGGAGGGCCGGGGGGGAGGAGGGGGAGGAGGGGAGGGGGCGGTGGTGACCAAGGAAGTTGGAGAGTGGGTAGGGATTGGGGGTGGACAACGATCT
>NZ_JBXAWS010000005.1:0-303152 GCF_057292075.1 Stenotrophomonas sp. 1L-E-5-B-C3 | reverse complement strand
CTGCACCACTACAACTGGCACCGTCCCCATATGGCGATCGGCGGCCAGCCACCTATCTCAAGAGTACGGCTGAACAACGTAGTGGGTTTACACAGTTAGTCGACTGCTCTCTGATCAGACCAAGGAAAAGGCCCGCGCTCCGCGCGAAAGTCGACTAACAGTCGACTCTGCCAATTGCCCACTCTACCCAGCCATCGTTTCGCGCCGCCGAGGCTCGCGCTTATTCCAGCTCGTGCTGGTGGCGCGCGGCGAGCAGCAACAGGTCGTTGGCGCGGCGGCAGCCCAGCGACTCCATCATGCGTGCACGGTGGGTTTCCACCGTCTTGACGCTGATGCCGAGGTCGGCGGCGATTTCCTTGTTGCTCTCGCCCTTGCCGATGCGGCGCAGGATCTCGCGCTGGCGCGGCGACAATGCGGCGATGCCGGTGGGTTTCTCGCGCCCAAGCATCGGCGCCAGCATCTTGGCGGAGATCTGCGGGCTCAGGAATACCTGGCCGGCGTGCGCGGCGCGCAGCGCCAGTTCCAGTTCCTGCGGTGCGGCATCCTTGACCAGGAACCCGACCGCACCGCGATCGAGTGCATCGCGCACGTGCGCGGCGTCGTCGTGCATGGTCATCATCACCACCCGGGTGCCAGGGGCGCGCAGGCGGATGTCGCTGAGGGCTTCCAGGCCGGTGCGGCCGGGCAGTGACAGGTCCATCAGGATCACGTCCGGGGCGTGCTGCAGGGCCAGCTGCAGTGCCTGCTCGGCATTGCTGGCCTCGGCGACGAGCTGCACGTCGGCAAACCCCTGCAACAGCCGCGCAAGGCCGGCGCGGACAAGGGTGTGATCGTCGACGATGAGAACTCGCACAGGCACGTTGGAGGTCCGTGAGGGGAGTCCACCTTAACTTAGCTGAACGGGCACGCCAAGGGCCGTCCGTACTGCTTCATGCTGACAGCTTTCAGCGTGCGCGACGCGCTTCGGCCACCTGGCGACGATGCAGGCGGAACAGATGCCGCTCCATCGCCATTTCCAGGCCGTCACCGAGGCGCTGGAAGCGCAGCCAGAGATAGTGACCACCGCCGCCATCAGCGGCTTCGGCAATCACCTCCACCGGCAGGTCAATATGGTCGGGCAGCCAGTCGCTGGGCTGCAGGCGAACCACGCCGGCCTGGCCGGGACTGGCGCCGCTGCGCGGCCCCAGTTGCAGGCGGATGCCGCGGCGTGACCAGCGCACCGGGCGCAGGGTCAGCTCCTGGCCCTGCTGGCGAACCAGCCGGCCGAGCAGCACCATCGCCAGGTCCAGCTTGGCCTCCAGGCGCTGCAGCTGCAGGCTGGCTTCACTGCGTTCTTCATGTTCGTCGACCCGGCTGTCCTCGACAAGCGCCAGGCTGCGCAGCAGGCCTTCGGCGCTGCTGGTACGGCCAGCGGCGCTGCCCGCTTGAAATTCGGCCGGCAGTGCCAGTTCGCAGCTGAGCGTTTCGTCGAATAGTTCGCTCTCGGCCGGGTGGTGCAGCGACGTGGTCGGCAATTGGGTCATGCCAGCGATTCTGCCTGCAGGTAGGCATGCGCCGCGCGAAGGGAACGGCGGCCATCATGCAGCTGCACCGATACCGCATCGCGGCGCTGGCGCAGCAGGCCGAGCAGGCTCTGCTGACGTTCCAGCAGCGCCGACAGCGGCGCGTGGTCGGCATCGGTCAGTGGCTGGCTCAGCAGGGCGTGCAGGGCGCTGTCGTGGCCATCCAGCAGGCTGTCGGCCTGTTCGAAGGCTTCTTCGCCGAGCGCCTTCTCGAAGGCATCGAGCTGTGCGTTTAGCTCAAGCACGCTCATGGTGCCACCGCCGCCGGGCGTCGCTGCTCATGCGGAATCGCATTCCAGGCGCTGTCGATCTCGCCCAGCAGCTGCAGCGACTCATCCAGCGCGGCACGGTCGTTGTGCAGGTTGGCCTCGGTCAGGCGCTGCAGCACATAGTCATACAGCGCCGACAGATTTCCGGCGATCTCGCCGCCGGCTTCATGATCCAGCGAGCCGTTGAGGTGGCCGACGATCGCACAGACCTCGCCGATCGCCTTGCCCTTGCCGGCCTGGTCGCCACGCTCGAGGCTGGCCAGGGCTCGCCGCACGCGCTCCAGCGCGCCGGCCAGCAGCATCGCCACCAGCTTGTGCGGATCGGCATCGGCGACCGCACTGGTCACTCCCACCTGGCGGTATTGCTCGGCGTACTGACGGCTGGAACCGTACATTCGTGATTCTCCCTTGCGCTGGGTGCCGGCGTGCGGTCGAAAGGGACCGTTGGCGCCGGCGCTGCGATGATTGCTGTTGCGTCCGTTATCGGTGCGTACGACGCCAAACTTGAGCGTCGCACGCGTTTCCTCAGCGGTTCAGCTGTGACAGCTGCTGCGACAGCGTGTTGCTGCTCTGCTGCAGCTTGCCCATCAGGCTGTCCAGTGCCACGAACTGCTTCTTGTAGCGGGCTTCGACACCGACCATGCGTGCGTCCAGGTCCTTGCGACGCTTGTCGATGTTGTCCAGGGTGCTGTTCAGGCCCTTGGTGCGGGCGACGAATGCACCTTCCTTGCCGACCGTGGTGCTGACGTAGCCGTCGACCATCGTGTACAGCCGGCCGGCGCCGCCGGTATCGCCGGTGATCGCCTGGCGGATCTTTTCGGGTTGGGCGGCGAGGGCGGCAGCGAACTTGGTGGTATCCAGCACCAGGGTGCCATCGGCGTTGGGGTAGCCACGCGTCTGCAGGCCCAGCGCCTTGGCGTCGAGCTTGTCGCCTGCAAGGTCCAACAGCACGCCGGACATCGTTGAACGCAGCTGGGCGAGCGCGCCGCGCATCTGTGCATCGCCGGTCAGCGCGGAGGCTTCCTTGGTCTTCGCGTCGTACTTGGTTTCAGTGTTGATCGCCGCGATGGCCGCGTTGTAGGCGGTCACGAACTCCTGCATCACCTTGGTCGCGGCGGTGGTGTCGGTGCTGATGACGACGGTGCTCAGTCCCTTCACCTTCAGATTCAGGGTCAGCCCCGGCACTGCGTCGGTCACGGTGTTGCTGGCGCTCACCACTTCCACGCCGTCGATGGTCAGCAGTGCATCGGTGGCCGGGCTGTTTTCCTTAAGGCTGCCGACCAGCGCGCCCAGTTTCGGGTCGCTGCCACCGTACTCCAGCTTGATCGCGCTGGCCGCGCCGGTCTTTTCCTGCGCGATGGACAGGTACTGGTTGTCGCCGGAACTGATCAGCGTGGCCTGTACGCCTTCCTTTCGGCCGGCGGCATCGATCTTGTTGCGCACCGTGGTCAGCGTGTCGCCGGCCTCGACCTCGATGTTCATGGTCTTGGCCTTGTCGCCCACGCCGACGGTCAGCGTCAAGGTTCCGGCGCCGAAGGTATCGGTCTTGGGCACCGAGGTGTCGGCGATCAGCTTGTGCGCCGACGCCAGGTTCTTCACCTCGATCTTGTGGGTGCCATTGGAGGCGGCCGCCTTGCTGGTGCCCAGGTCGTACAGCGCCACCGACGCCGTCAGCACATCGTCGGTGTTGCCTGGCTGTGCCTTGCCGGTGGCGGTCACAGTACGGGTGTCGAAGGCCGTGGTGGCTTTCAGTGCAGTCAGAGCGGTCTTCAGCTTGTCGAAAGCCGAGGTGACCGTGCCGACAGACGACAGCTGCATCTTGGTCTTGGACTGCTGCAGGTTCAGTGCATTGTCGGCGGGCTTGCGGTCGGCTGCGACCAGCTTGTTGACGATGTCCGAGATGTTGAGTCCCGAGCCAATGCCACCGTATCCAAAGTCTGCCACGTCGTTTCTCCTGGTATACGGGCCTGGCCGTCGTGCGGTGGCCCGTCGTCAACGAAAATAGCGGCCTGCGCCGCTGGGTCTTGAGGACTTCGTTGATGCATGCGCCGTGCCAATGGTCTGGCGCGGGTTCTGGCACGCAGGTTGCAGGAGGGTTGGGGCAGGGTGCGGGGAAGTTCACCGCGGGCTGCCGGGAGTCTGCAAAAGACCCTCCCCCAATGCAGGGGAGGGATCAGGCTACTGACAATCGGGGGGAGACGAAGCCGCCCGGTACGTACAGTCAAAGGTACAGCGCTGAAAGAGAGGTCCGCAGGAGCGGGCGATGCCAAGCCGGTTCGGGAGAGTTCCCGGGCCGGGCATGGCCCGCGCCTTCGTGCACCGTGGCTTCCGGGTTGCCGCTGCCATCGGTTCAACCCGACGGCAGCGGCGCCTTCTTCCCGTGGATCAGCGCAGCAGGCTGAGCACGCCCTGCGGCACCTGGTTGGCCTGGGCTAGCATGGCCGTACCGGCCTGCTGCAGGATCTGGGTGCGGGTCAGTTCGGCGGTTTCCTTGGCAAAGTCGGTGTCCTTGATGCGGCTACGCGAAGCCGACAGGTTTTCCGACGAGGTCTGCAGGTTGGCCACCACCGAGGTGAAGCGGTTCTGCACGGCGCCGAGGTCGGCGCGGGTGCTGTTGATCGCACCCAGGGCCTTGTCGACCACTTCCATCGCCTGCTGTGCACCCTTCACGGTGGACACGTCGATCTTGTCGGCGTACTGCTTGTCCGGAATCGTGGCGTTGCCGGTCACTGCAATGCCGGTGCCGGTCAGCTGTACCAGCGCGCCATCCTTGTCGATGCTGTCTTTGACCGAGGTCAGGGTGATCTCGCCGGTGGTGGCATTGGCTTCAGCGAGGACGCCGGTTTCACCGATCTTGGCATTGATGTGGGTGGCCAGTGCCTGGCCAGCCTTCGCCGCGGTGGTGCCGGTCAGATCGAGCTTGTCGAACTTGACCGTACCCTGCGAGCTACCCAGGCTGAATGCAGCGATGGACACATCGCCATCCGCATCCGGGGCAACGACGGTAGCTGCGATGGTGCCGGTGACGAACTGTGCGCCGCCCAGGGCGTTGGTCTTGGCATCGATGGTCTTGTCGATGGCAATGGCCTGGCCCGCATTGGCGCCGACCTGGAACAGCTGGCTGGAGAACGAGCCGTCCAGCAGCTTGGTACCGTTGAAGTCCGACTGCTTGGCAACGCGGTCGATTTCCGAGACCAGCTGGGTCACTTCAGCCTGCAGCGCCTTGCGGTCGCTGGCCGAGTTGGTGGCGTTGGACGCCTGCACCGACAGCTCGCGGACGCGCTGCAGGTTGTTGCCGATTTCGGTCAGCGAGCCTTCGGCGACCTGGGCCAGCGAGATGCCGTCGTTGGCATTGCGGATGGCCACGTCGGTACCGCGGATCTGGGTGCCGAAGCGCTCGGAGATGGCCAGGCCGGCCGCATCGTCCTTGGCGCTGTTGATGCGCGAACCGGAGGACAGGCGCTGGATGGTGGTGGCCAGCGAGCTGCCGCTGGTGCTCAGGTTGCGCTGAGCATTCAGCGACATGGTGTTGGTGTTGATGACTTGTGCCATGGTGCTTTTCCTTTGGCGAAGGTGGAACGTAGTTCAGGAACCGGGCGGCAGCTCAGCCACCGCCCGGTGGTCGATCAAGGAGCGGATCAGCGCAGCAGGCTGAGCACGCCCTGCGGCACCTGGTTGGCCTGGGCCAGCATGGCCGTACCGGCCTGCTGCAGGATCTGGGTGCGGGTCAGCTCAGCGGTTTCCTTGGCGAAATCGGTGTCCTTGATGCGGCTGCGCGAAGCCGACAGGTTCTCCGACGAGGTCTGCAGGTTGGCAACCACCGAGGTGAAGCGGTTCTGGACCGCACCGAGGTCGGCGCGGGTGCTGTTGATCGCACCCAGGGCCTTGTCGACCACTTCCATTGCCTGCTGTGCACCCTTCACGGTGGACACGTCGATCTTGTCGGCGAAGTTCTTGGCCGGTGCCGTTGCCGGGGCAACCACGTCATCGGTATAGGTTGCGCCCGTGGCAGCCACAGTGATGCCCTTGTAAGCGCCGTCCTTGTCGACGCTGTCCTTGACCGAGGTCAGATCAACGCCGGTACCTGCCGAATTGACTTCGGCGTAGACGCCGGTTTCACCGATCTTGGCATTGATGTGAGCAGACAGTGCCTTGGCGGCCGCCTTCTGGGTGTCCGCGGCCACGCCGGTGCTGGCAACCTTCAGGTCATCGAACTTCACCGCATTGCCCTTGCTGTCGGTGATGGTGATGCCGGTGATGTTCGCGGCGTCGGCCGGAGCAGCCGGAATCGTGACGGCGAGCTTGCCGCTGGAGAACTGCGCACCACCCAGGGCATTGGTCTTGGCATCGATGGTCTTGTCGATGGCAATTGCCTGGCCAGCGTTGGCACCGACCTGGAACAGCTGGCTGGAGAACGAGCCGTCCAGCAGCTTGGTGCCGTTGAAGTCCGACTGCTTGGCGACGCGGTCGATTTCCGAAACCAGCTGGGTCACTTCGGCCTGCAGTGCCTTGCGGTCACTGGCCGAGTTGGTGGCGTTGGAGGCCTGCACCGACAGCTCGCGGACGCGCTGCAGGTTGTTGCCGATTTCGGTCAGCGAACCTTCGGCGACCTGGGCCAGCGAGATGCCGTCGTTGGCATTGCGGATGGCGACGTCGGTACCACGGATCTGGGTGCCGAAGCGCTCGGAGATCGCCAGGCCAGCGGCGTCATCCTTGGCGCTGTTGATGCGCGAACCGGAGGACAGGCGCTGGATGGTGGTGGCCAGCGAGCTGCCGCTGGTGCTCAGGTTACGCTGAGCATTCAACGACATCGTATTGGTGTTGATGACTTGTGCCATGAGGAGAGGTCCTTGAGCGGTTGCACGTGAGTTGGGTTAGACGCCCCCGACGTGCCCCGGGGGCGGCTCATGTCAGCGCTGCAACAGGCTGAGCACGTTCTGCGGTACCTGGTTGGCCTGGGCCAGCATGGCCGTACCGGCCTGCTGCAGGATCTGGGTGCGGGTCAGTTCGGCGGTTTCCTTGGCGAAGTCGGTATCGCGGATGCGGCTGCGCGAGGCCGACAGGTTCTCCGAGGAGGTCTGCAGGTTGGCCACCACCGAGGTGAAGCGGTTCTGGATCGCACCGAGGTCGGCGCGGACGCTGTTGACCGACTCCAGGGCCTTGTCGACGATCGACAGCGCCTTCTGCGCGCCTTCGGCGGTGGTGACGTTCAGGTCCTTGACGAAGCTGGCCGAGGTGCCGGTGAGCGTGCCGCCATTGGTGCTGGTCTCGGTCAGGCCGAGGCCGGCGATGGTCGCGGCGGTGGCGCCGGTCGGCGGGGTCGCGGCGCTGACGCCGAGGGTGAAGGTCTGGCCGTCCTTGACCGAAGCCAGGCTGATCACGCCGGCATTGACCGAGGCCATGACGCCGGTTTCGCCCAGCTTGTTGTTGATCGCAGCGGAGGTGGCCGAGGTGATCGACTCGCCCGCCTTCACGGTGAAGTCGTTGACGGTGATCGTGGTGGCGGTGCCGCCCGGCGGGGTTACCGAGATCTGCAGGCCGGAGTAGGTGGTGTCGGCGGTGGCCTTGTCGGTCGCCAGCGCGGTGCCGGTGTAGCCGTTGGCGAAGGAGGCGGCGCCCAGCGAATCGGCCTTGGCGTTGACCACGCTGTTGATGGCGATGGCCTGGCCGGCGTTGGCACCCACCTGGAACAGTTGGCTGGTGAAGGAGCCGTCCAGCAGCTTGGTGCCGTTGAAGTCGGCCTGCTTGGCGACGCGGTCCACTTCCGAGACCAGCTGGGTCACTTCGGCCTGCAGGGCCTTGCGGTCGCTGGCCGAGTTGGTGGCGTTGGAGGACTGCACGGCCAGTTCGCGGATGCGCTGCAGGTTGTTGCCGACTTCGCTCAGCGAGCCTTCGGCGACCTGGGCCAGCGAGATGCCGTCGTTGGCGTTGCGGATGGCTACGTCCAGACCACGGATCTGGGTGGTGAAGCGCTCGCTGATGGCCAGGCCGGCCGCGTCGTCCTTCGCGCTGTTGATGCGCAGGCCGGACGAGAGGCGCTGGATGGTGGTAGCGAGCGAGCTGCCGCTGGTGCTCAGGTTGCGCTGAGCGTTGAGCGACATCGTATTGGTGTTGATTACCTGTGCCATGGGGTCGTCTCCTCTTATATGGAACCCGTTGGTGAATGAAACGAAGCGCCGCCTGTTTTTTTGTGTGGCTGTGTGCTTCGCTGTTGCCAAATGAATAACGGCGCTTTGTCAACAACCTTTAGCCGTGAATTCCGTTGAGGCCGGATTTCGTTGCCGGAGGCCGTTTTTCCGGGCTTTTCGAGCCCCGGAGGAGGCGGTTGGGCATGCCCAGCCAGCGCTGATGAAGGTATCGGCGGGGCAGCGGCGGGCTTGATGGGTAATCACGGAAAATCCGCCGGGCATGGCCGGGCGCTACCAGAGCCAGCCATTCGGTAGCGCCGGGCCATGCCCGGCGAGCGCAGCGGGCGATGGCCGCAGAAACGAAAAAGGCCGCGATGCAGGGCATCGCGGCCTTTCAGGGGTGACGCAGGAGATGCGTCAGCGGATCTTGTTGAACAACGACATCGACTGCATCTGCGAGAAGATCGTCTGCGCAGCCTGCAGTGCCGTGCTCTGCAACTGGTACTGGCTCAGCGCATCGGCATAATCCAGGTCGCGCATCTGCGACAGCGTGGTCTTCAGGGTTACGCCGTTGGCTTCACGCATGTCGGCGGCATTGTCCAGCGCCTTCAGCTGTGCGCCGCCGGCTGCACGTGAGTCGATCATCCGTTCCGACGCGCGTGCCACGTCGCGCAGCGCATTCTGCAGCTCGTTCTGCTGTGCGCTCATCTTCGCCGTGGTGCCGGTATCGGCATCCAGCGCGGCGATCAGTTTGTCCATGGTGTTGAAGATGTCGCGGCTGGTCGCAGGCTTCACATTGAAGCTGTCGCCCGCAGCGGGGGCACCGGTGATCTGCAGGCGCACCCCGTTTACTTCGAGATTGTCACCGGCCTTGTAGGTGCCGGTACCGGTCACGTTGCCGGCGCCATCGAGCACTTCGTACTGGTTGGCTGCGGTGAAGCGGACGCTGAAACTCTGGCCGTTCCAGCTGTCGCTGCCGTCGCGGGTGATGTTGGTCAGCACGCCATTGCCGGTATTGCCCGCCGCGGCACCGCCGTCGACGAAGCCATCACCGGTTGGGATGCGCATGAAGATCTCGCTGCCGGGCAGGGAATCACGCACATAGGTATCCGGGCCGACTTCGACCTGGCGCTGGGTCTGGTCACCACGGTAGACCACCTTGCCATTGATCTTGGCGAACGGCGGGTCACCGTCGTTGGTGCCGCCGAACACGTAGCGGCCGGTGCCGTCGTCGGCGTTGGCCAGCGACAGCAGGCCGTCGCGGATCTGGTTCAGTTCGGTGATCAGCGTCTTTTTGTCGGCCGCGCTCAAGGCGGGGTTGCTGGCCTGGATGGTCAGGTCGTTGACCCGACCCATCAGATCGTTGACCTGTGCCAGGGTGTTTTCCTGCACGCCCAGGCGGTTCTGCACGTTGCCGGCATTGAGCTTCATCCGGTCCAGTGCGGCCAGGCTGCGGTCCAGGCCAACGGCAGCACCGGCGCCGACCGGATCGTCCTTGGCGCTGACGATCTTGCTGCCGGTGGCGATCTGCTGCTCCAGGTGGCTGAGCTTGGCCTGCTTGGCCATCATCAGCGACACGGACTGGTTGAACATCATGCTGGTGGAGATGCGGCTGCTCATCGGCGGACGGCTCCCAGGATTGTCTGGAACATGCTGTCGGCGGTGGAGATCAGCTGCGAGGCGGCCTGGTAGGCCTGCTGCAGGCGCAACATGTCGGCCGCTTCTTCATCCAGATTGACGCCGGATACCTCGTCGCGGGCCTCCTGCGCCTTGTCATTGATCACCAGCTGGGCATCCAGCGAGTACTCGGCCGAACGGGCCGCGGCACCGACCTGGGTGGTCAGGCCACCCAGCGCGCCGTTCAGCGTCACCGTGCCGGCGTTGAACGCCTTGGCGCTCTCCACCTTGGCCAGCTTGGAGGCATTGCTGTTGTCGGAGGAGCCGGCCGGGGTCGGGGTGATGTTGAAGGTGTCGCCGACCTTGGGCGCACCGTCCAGTACGAAGCTCCAGCCGTTGGCGCTGATGGTCTGGCCAGGGGTGTAGGTCTGTGGCGGGCCGCCATCGATGGTGTAGGTGGTGGCCGAGGTGAACACGATCGCCGCCGGATTGCGCAGGTTGGCGTTGTTCGAATCGGTGACGGTGACGCCGCTCAGCTTGCCGGTGCCGGTGTTGGCGGTGGCTGCGGCGCCCTTGACTGCCGCAGCGGCAGCAATGCGCGACGGATCGGTGATCGCGATCTCCATGCTGCCGGCCACGCCGGCGGTCGGCTGCAGCAGGAAGCGGTCATTGGCAGCCGGAGTGCCGCCGACAACCATTTTGACGCCGTTGATCACCAGCGGATCCGCGGCCGTGCCGGTGCCGGTCAGCGGAACATTGGCGCCGGTGTCGGCACGGCTGGCCTTCCAGTTGCTGCCATCGAACTGCAGCACCACGTTCTGCGCGTCCAGCTTGCCCAGGTCGCCATAGGTGGCGGTGAGGCTGGCGGTGCCGGTGTTGGCATTGTTGGCGGTGACGCGCGGATTGCCGATGTTGAAGAAGTCGCCGCCCAGCTTGCCGTACAGGTCCACGCCCTGGTGGTGGGCCTGGTTGAAGCTCTCGGCCAGGCCCACGGCCAGCTTGCCCAGTTCGGCCTGGGCCGGGGTCAGCACGGTGTCGCGGAACTCCAGCAGGCCGCCGATCTGGCCACCGACCGCCTTCGGGTCGAGCCGGATCGTATTGCCCTGGGTTTCAAGCGCCAGCTGCAGGCGTTCCGGCTGGTACGGGTCGGCCACGGTAGTGACCTTGGTCGCCGTGGTGCCCACCACCAGCGCGTTGCCGCCGGCGGTGTAGACATTCATGATGCCGCCGTCCTGGATCACCGCCGTGCCGCCGGTGTAACCAATCAGCTGGGTGATCAGCTGGTCGCGGCGGTCGAGCAGGTCGGGGGCGGCGTTGGCGATGTTGGTGCCGATGGCACCATTGATCTGTGCGATCTCCTGCGCCAGGCGATTGACCTCGGTGGCACCGGCCAGCAGGCCGTTGTTGACCTCGCCGTTGAGATTGTTCAGGTGCGTGTTGAGCTGCACGAAACGGTTCGCCAGGGCCTTGCCGCCATCAAGCATGTTCTGGCGGTCGGCGGTGCCGGCGGCATTGGAGGACAGGCCGCTGACCGAGTCGAAGAAGTTCGACCACACACCGGAGACGTTGGTGGCCGGATCGGAGAACAGCGCATTGACCCGGTCGGCCATGCCCGAGAGCTGCTTCAGGCGCGCCAGTTCGCCGCTGCTGTCGAGCAGGCGCGAGATCGCCAGCTGGTCGGCCGTGCGGCGGATGTCGGTGATGCGGGTACCGTTGCCGACCGTGCCGTAACCGTAGTTCTGCGGATCGGCGGTGGCGAAGTTGACCTTCTGCCGGCTGTAGCCAGGCGTGTTGAGGTTGGCCACGTTGTGGCTGGTGGTCGCCAACGCACGCTGGAAGGCGAGCAGGGCACCGGTACCGGTGGAAAGTACGCTGGACATGGGGTTCCTCAACGACGAGTGATACCCAGCGCCGCGGTTGCGGTGCTGGCGAAGGTCTGGCCAAGGCGGCTGCCTGCATCGGCCACGGCGCTTACGGCGCGCTCGATGGTCGGGCCGCCGGCAATCGCGGCGATCTTGGCCGCGTAACGCGGATCGGTGGCATAGCCGGCGCGCTGCAGGCCACGGGCGAAGCCCTGCACGTCAGTACCGGCCTGCAGGGCCTGCTGGTAGCGCGGGCTGGTCTTCAACAGGCGCACGTAGTCGGCGAAGCTTTCGGCCGGCGAGCTGTAGGCGCGGAAGCTGGCGGTCTCGTTGCGGCGCACGCCATCGACATATTCGTGGGTGCCGGCCACGGCGCGCTGGCCGTTCCAGCCGTTGGCCTTGATGCCGAACAGGTTGTGCGAGGTGCTGCCGTCGGCGTGCTTGATGTGGCGCTTGCCCCAGCCGGTTTCCAGTGCGGCCTGGGCCACCAGGGCGCGGGCATCCACGCCCAGTTCCTTGGCCGCGCTCTGCGCGTGCTGCCAGATGCTGGCGACGAAGCCTTCCGGGGTGTGCTCGCCTAGCTGAGCCACGGCGGTACGGGTGGCCATCGCGTCAGCCGGGTTGATCGCCGTACCGCGATTGCTCGCCGTTGCGGACCACTGGTCGCTGCTGGCCGCCCAGTCATCGCCCTGCAGGCTGCCGATGTACGGATCGTCGGTGCCCAGCGAGCGGTGCATGCTGCTGCTTTCACGGCCAGCGATCAGGTCCAGCGCCTGTTCCATCGGCGCAACCGCGGCCTGGGCGCCATGTTGGGCACCGGCAGCCATCTGCAGCAGCAGGCGCACGGCCTGGCCGCCGTCTTCCAGTGGCAGTGACGGTGCTGGCTTGGCCGGCGCGTTGAGCTGGTAGGCGCGGCTGGCCTTGGCCGGGTCCACGCGGGTATCCAGTGGCGGACCTTCGGCGGCCTGCCCGGACAGCTGGCGGCTGATCATGCCCGACAGGCCCAGGCCCTTGCCGCGGGTCATCGCCTCGGCAATCTTCTGGTCGTACATGTCGCGGAACATCTTGTTTTCGCCGGGGAACAGCGAATCGCCAAAACTGGCGTCACGCATGCTCTTGACCAGCATCTGCGCGAACTGGCCTTCCAGCTGGCGCGCGACCTTGTCGATCTTGGCCGGATCGTTCTGTTGCGCCGGGTGCAGATCGAATGCGGGAGTGATGCGCATATCAGATCACCTCGAGCTCGGCACTCAGTGCGCCGGCCTGCTTCAGGGCTTCCAGGATCGCGATGAGATCGCCTGGTGCTGCGCCGACCGCGTTCACCGCGTGCACGATCTCGTCCAGGGTGGTGCCGCCGCTGAACTTGAACATGCGGCTGCCGTCGTTGGTGGCGGTGATGGTCGACTGCGGGCTGGCCACGGTGCGGCCGCCGGACAGCGCATTGGGCTGGCTGACGTTGGTGTTCTCCTGGATCGTCACCGTCAGCGAACCGTGCGAGATCGCCGCCGGGCCGACCTTCACCTGCTGGCCGATGACCACGGTGCCGGTACGCGAATTGACCACCACCTTGGCCGGGGCGCTGCCCGGCGTCAGTTCCAGGTTCTCGATGCGGGCCAGCAGGCCGATGCGCGCGCCCGGGTCAGTAGGTGCGGTGACCGCGACGGTCACGCCATCGACTGCGCGTGCCGCGCCTTCGCCGAACGCATTGTTGAGCGCGGCGACCATGCGCGACACCGTAGTGAAATCGTTATTGTGCAGGTTCAGGGTGATGTCGCCGCCATTGGCCAGCGGATCGGGCAGAGCGCGCTCAACGGTGGCGCCGTTGGGAATGCGGCCGACGCTCGGTACGTTCACCGAGACGCGGGAGCCGTCCTTGCCTTGTGCGCCGAAGCCACCGACGATCAGGTTGCCCTGGGCGATGGCGTAGATCTGGCCGTCGGCGCCGCGCAACGGCGCCATCAGCAGCGAACCGCCACGCAGCGACACCGCGTTGCCGATCGAGGACACGGTGATGTCGATCGGCTGGCCCGGCTTGGCGAACGGCGGCAGTTCGGCATGGATCGCCACGGCGGCCACGTTCTTCAGCTGCGGGTTGACGTTGGCCGGCACGTTGACACCCAGCTCGCCCAGCAGGTTCTTCAGGCTCTGCACGGTGAAGGGCGCCTGGCTGGTGCGGTCGCCGCTGCCATCCAGGCCGACCACCAGGCCGTAGCCGACCAGCGCATTGCCGCGCACGCCGCCGACCTGGGCCAGGTCCTTGATGCGCTCGGCACTGGCGGGGGCTGCCACGATCAGCAGCATCAGCGCGACGATCAACGCCGCGCGGCGCCGCCAGGAAGAAGAGAAGAAGGAATTCATGGCCATACTCAGAACGGCGTCAGGCCGGAGTTGAAGAAGCGGCTCAGCCAACCCATCGCGTTGGACTGCGCGACCGGGCCGCGACCGCCGTAGACGATGCGGGCCTCGGCCACGCGGCTGGACGGAATGGTGTTGTCCGGGCTGATGTCGCCGGGACGGACGATGCCCTGCACCTGCACCAGTTCATCGCCCTGGTTCAGGCGCAGGTTCTTCTGCCCCTGCACCACCAGGTTGCCGTTGGGCAGGCGCTGGATCACGGTGACCGTGACGTTGCCCTGCAGGCGGTTGCTCTGTGCGCTGTTGCCCTTGCCGGTGAAGTCACGTGCACCCTTGGCCGTGGCGCTCAGGATGTCCTTGCCGCCCAGGGTGACCGGTGCGCCGAAGATGGACGGTGTGCCCAGGCTCAGGTTCGATTCCTTGTTGGTGGCGGTGTTGGCACTGGTCTGTGCGGTGGTGTTTTCCAGCAGGCTGATCGTCAGCAGGTCGCCTACGTCGCGTGCGCGACGGTCCGAGTACAGCTGCAGGGTCGGGCCAGCGGCGTAGATCGCGCCAGCGGTCGGCTGGGCCTGCGGCGGCATGATCGGCTGGATCGGTGCCATCGTCGGGTAGGGGCGCACGTCGCCCGCGATCACGCAGCCACCGAGCAGGGCGGCCACGGCGCAGGCGAGGGCGGTACGGGCGAAGTTGGAAAGGGGCGACATGGCGGTTTCCCGGTTGGGCCGGTCAGAGCTTGTTGTTGAGGTAGCCGAGCATCGAGTCGGTGGTGGAGATCGCCTTGGCGTTCATTTCGTAGGCGCGCTGGGTTTCGATCATCGACACCAGCTCTTCCACCACATTGACGTTGCTGCCTTCCAGCGCACCCTGCACCACGATGCCCAGGCCATTGAGGCCGGGATTGCCGTTCTGTGCCGGGCCGGACGCGGTGGTCTCCAGGAACAGGTTCTCGCCGCGGGCCTGCAGGCCGGCCGGATTGACGAAGTCGGTCAGGGTCAGCGCGCCCACTTCCACCGAAGCGGCACCGTCGGCCATCTTCACGCTGATGGTGCCGTCGGTACCGATGGTGACCGACTGCGCGCCTTCGGGAATCTGGATGCCCGGCTGCACCGGATAGCCGCTGTTGGTGACCAGCTCGCTGTCCTGGTTGATCTTGAACGAGCCATCACGGGTGTAGGCCGAGCTGCCGTCGGGCATCTGCACTTCGAAGAAGCCGCGGCCGTTGACCATCACGTCCAGGGCGCGGCCGGTCTGCTGCTGGCCACCCTGTTCGAAGTTCTTGGCGGTGGCGACCACGCGCACGCCGGTGCCGAGCTGCAGGCCGGTCGGCAGCTGGGTCTGCGCCGACGAGGAACCACCGGGCTGGCGCACCTGCTGGTACAGCAGATCTTCGAAGCTGGCACGGTCCTGCTTGAAGCCGGTGGTGTTGGTGTTGGCGAGGTTGTTGGAAACCACCGACATGCGCATCTGCTGCGCATCCAGTCCGGTTTTTGCGATCCACAATGCCTGGTTCATCTTCGCTGTCCTGTCTGGTGAAGCCTGCCACGTAGTGCGGCCCTTGAATTCGGGTGTGCAAGCGGTGTGCCAGCGCCGGCATCAACCGGCGCCGGAATCCCGTCAGCTGCCCAGGCGCAGCAGGCTGTTGGCACTGCGTGCGTTGTCGTCGCCGTGCTTGATCACCTGCACCTGCATTTCGTACTGGCGCTGCAGCTGGATCATCTGCACCAGTGCACCGGCGGCATCGACGTTGCTGCCTTCCAGCTGGCCGCTGTGGACTGCCGTGCCCTGTGCCGGGGCGAACGGCTGCAGCGGGTCGGTGTTGCGGAACAGGCCATCCAGGCCGCGTTCAAGGCGCTCGTCCGGTGCCTGCACGACCTTGATCCTGCCGATCTGAGCCATGGTCTGCGGGCCTTCGCCCTGCGGAATGATCGAGATCGTGCCGTCGGCACCGATCTCCATCGCCTGGTAGGGCGGAATGGCGATCGGGTTGTTGTTGTCGTCCAGCACCGGGCGGCCGCTGGAGGTCACCAGCTGGCCGTTGGGTGTCACCGACAGCGCCGCGCCGCGCGTGTACGCTTCGCTGCCATCACTGGACTGCACGGCCAGCCAGGTGCCGGTCTGCAGAGACAGGTCCAGCGGCTTGCCGGTGATGTGCTGCGAGCCGGGCGTGCGGTTGAACCCGGCGTCGACATGCAGCGCATCCACCCGCGAGGCAAAGCCCGGGCCACGGATCGGGAAGGCTTCGGTATTGGCCAGCGCTTCCTTGAAGCCAGGGGTATCCGAGTTGGCGAGGTTGTGGCTGAGCGTACCCTGCGCCTGCAGGGAGGCGCGGGCACCGGTCATCGCCACGTAAAGGGCTTTATCCATGCGGGGAGTTCCGTGACAGGGTCAGCGCGTCATCAACGGATGTTGATGACGGTCTGGGTGATCTGGTCCTGGGTGGTGATCATCTGCGCGTTGGCCTGGAAGTTGCGCTGCGCGGTGATCATGTTGACCAGCTGCTCGGTGAGGTCGACGGTGGACGCTTCCAGTGAGCCGGCCTGGATCTTGCCGAGGTTGGAGGTGTCCGGCATGCCGGTGCGCGGCGTGCCCGAGCTGAAGGTATCCACCCACAGGTTGTTGCCCTTCGATTCCAGGCCCTGCGGATTGTTGAAGGTGGTCAGTGCAACCTGGCCCAGCGGCTTGTCGGCACCGTTGGAGTAGCGGGCGTAGACCACGCCGGTTTCCGATACGGTGATCTCGTTGAGCTTGCCGGCGGCGTAGCCGTCCTGCTGGGTGTTGCGCAGCGCGAACTTCTCGCCGTACTGGGTCGAGCCGCTGACATCGAGCGTCATGTTCAGCACGCCGGCGCCGGTGGTCGGGGTGAAGGTGCCGAGGCTGACCTTGCCGTTGGCAGGTGCAGTCAGCTTGCCGCTGTTGTCAAAGGTGACCGGGGTCGGCGCGCCGGCCGGTTGGCCATCGACGTAGTTGCGCACCGTCCATTCGTTGGGGTTGGCGCCCTTCACGAAGTAGGACACCTGGATGTGGCTCACGCCCAGCGAGTCGTACACGGTGATGCCACCGCTGGAGTGGTTGTAGCTGTTGGAATCGGTCGGGTCGAAGGTGGTGACCGTCGGCTGCTTGGCGTTGGCAGGCAGGGTGAAGCCGACCTTGACCTCGCTGGTCTGCTTCGGAGCGCTGTCGGTGGTCAGCAGCTGCAGGTCGACCATGCGGCCGGCGTCGAAGTTGGTGCCATCGGCATTCGGTGCGAACACCTGCAGGCGTGCGCCCTGCGGGTTGATCACGTAGCCGGACGGATCGGTCTGGAAGTTGCCGGCGCGCGAGTACACGCGGGTGCCGTTCATGTTCATGGTGAAGAAGCCTTCACCGGAAATGGCCATGTCCAGGCTGCGCCCGGTCTGTTCGTTGTGGCCCTGCTTGAACTGCTGGGCGACGTTGGAGACGCGCACACCCGAACCGACCGCGTTCTTCGACAGGCCGTAGCCGGTAGCCGAGAACAGGTCGGCGAATTCCGCGCGCGATTCCTTGAAGCCGGTGGTGTTGACGTTGGCGACGTTGTTGGCGGTGACGCTCAGGTCGGAGTTGGCGGCATTGATGCCGGACAGCGAGACATTGAAGCCCATGGGATGCTCCTGGTAAGTGCGGGGTGTGCGGCTCAGCTGACGCGGAGCACGTAGTCGATCGGGGCCGTGCCCAGGCCCTTGAGGTTCAGGTACAGGCCGTCGGAACCGACGGTCACGCTCTCCACCGGTGCCTGCACGAAGGTGGACAGCTTGGTGCTCTTGCCGGCGGTGTCGACATGGTTGGCGACGATGGAATACTTGCCGGGCTCCATGCGCTTGCCGTTGGCATCCTTGCCATCCCACTTGAAGGCGGTTTCGCCGGCGGCCTTGGCTTCCACGCTCAGCGAGGTGACCTTGGCGCCGTTGGCGTCGGTGATGTCCACGGTGACGATGCCGGCCGCCGGTGCGGCAACGGTGCCTTCCACCGTGCCTTCCTTTTCCAGTACCAGTTTTTCCGAAGGCACCAGCACCTGGTGGCCGACCAGCGCGGCGCCACGCAGCACCTGGTCGCTGGCCATCGATTCCTGGAAGCCCTTGACCGTCTTGTTCAGATCGGTGATGCCCTGCACGGTCGACATCTGCGCCATCTGCGCGACCATCTGTGTGTTGTCCATCGGCTTCAGCGGATCCTGGTGCTGCAGCTGCTCGGTCATCAGTCGCAGGAAATCGGCCTGGTCCAGCGTGTTCTTCTTTTTCGTGGCGTTGCTGTTGGGAGCGTTCAGGCCGAGCGCGGAGTAGACGTCCTGGTTGGTCTGGTTGTTGACGGCGGTGGTCATGGCGGTATCCGGTGCTGCGGGCCTCAGCGGCCCATGGTCAGGGTGGCCAGGGCCAGTTCCTTGGCGGTGGTCAACATCTCCACGCCGGCCTGGTAATTGCGCGAGGTCGAGATCAGGTTGACCATCTGTGCCACCGGATCGACGTCGGGCTGGTAGATGTAGCCGTCGGCGTCGGCCAGCGGATGGCCCGGCTCGTAGCGCTTGATCGGCGCCGCCTCGCTCTGGGTGATCTCCTTCACCTTCACCGAGGTGATGTTCGGATCGTTCTTGCTGGTGACAGCCTGGAAGATCGGCTCCAGCGGCTTGTACACAGCGTCGGCGGAACCGGCTACGGTGTCGGCGTTGGAGAGGTTGGAGGCGATGGTGCTCATGCGCACCGACTGCGCCTGCAGCGCGGAGCCGGCGATGTCGAAGATCGGCAGGTTGCTCATGGCTTATTGCCCCGTGATCGCAGTCAGCATGGAACGCACCTTGCTCTCGACGAAGCTGAGCGAGGCGCGGTACTCGAGCGCGGCACGGCCATAGGCGGCACGCTCGGCATCGGGATCGACGGTGTTGCCGTCGAGGCTGGGCTGCACGCCTTCGCGCGCGATCTGGAACGGGTTCAGGCCACTACTGATCTCGTAGTGCTGCTCGTTGGTGGTGGTCATCAGGCCGTTGGCATCCTGCCCCTGGGCATGGCGCAGGGCGGCATCGAAGTCCAGGTCCTGGGCCTTGTAGCCGGGAGTGTCGGCATTGCCGAGGTTGCTGGCGATCAGCTTCATCCGCTGTTCGCGCAACGGCATGGCCTGGGCGTGGACGCCCAGGTAGTCGGTAATCAGGTTGCGCACGATGCACTCCCACGGGAACGTTGCCCGGGAAGCTGCAAGGGGTGTGCCAAAGGCGCGGGGTCAGATCCCCGCAGGGGCTCTGACCCCGTGGTCGACGCGTTGCGATGCGGGGTCGGACCCCGTTCCGGGATCCGACCCCGCGGCCGGCCTTACGCCGCCATCGCCACCTTGCGCAGGCGGTCCAGCACGAAGTCGGCCAGCTCGTGCGGCGAATACTTGGCGACGAAGGCATTGGCGCCGACGCGCTCGACCATCGCATTGTTGAATACGCCCGACAGCGAGGTGTGCAGCAGCACATACAGGCCGGCCAGGCCAGGATGGCGCCGGATTTCCGTCGTCAGCGTGTAGCCGTCCATGGCCGGCATCTCGATGTCCGAGATGACCATGGCGTAGCGCTCGGCAGGGTTCTCGCCCGAGGCGTGGATCTGCAGCAGGTGGTCCAGCGCCGCCTTGCCGTCCGAGAGCAGGGTGGCGCCCACCCCCAGCTGGTCCAGCACGCTGCGGATCTGCTGGCGGGCCACACGCGAGTCGTCCACCACCAGCACCTGCAGCTGCGGGCCATCGGACGGCATCGCCATCGCCGGGTCGAGCACGGCTTCACCGCGCACCTGGGCGATGTCGGCCAGCACGCTCTCAACGTCGATCACCTGGATCAGCTCGCCCTGGAAGCGGGTCACCGCAGTCAGGTAGCTGGATTCGGCGCCCAGTTCCGGCGGCGGATGGATGTCTTCCACCGCAATGTTGACGATGCGCTCCACGCCGCTGACCAGGAAGCCCTGGATGGAACGGTTGAATTCGGTGACGACCAGGTAGCCGGGCGCGGTATCGGCATCCGGCTCGCGCTCGGGGTGGCCGATCGCCAGGCCCAGGTCCAGCACCGGTACCGAGCGGCCACGCACGTCGGCCACGCCGGCGAACTGGCTGGGCAGGCCGGGCACCTGGAACAGTTCCGGGCGGCGCAGGACTTCCTGCACCTTGAAGACATTGACGCCAAAAAGCTGACGTCCGCCGAGGCGGAACAGCAGCAGCGCCAGGCGGTTGTGGCCGGCCAGTCGGGTTCGCTGGTCGATCCGGTTGAGCAGGTCATGGGACATGGCTGCTGTATCGGCGTGGTGGCCGCCGAACTTGAGGGCGCTCTGTCGACCGCGCGTTCCGCACCGTTTTGTAGAGTCGACTGCTCTTTGATCCGATCGCGGGAAACTCCGCGCTTCGCGCGAAAGTCGACTGACAGTCGACTCTACCCATCCGGCCCCATGCCCATTCCCATCCCGGTCCCGATCAACACGCCCTGTCGATCTGGCACACCCCTTGCACGCACCTGGGCCAGGTCTTACCGATAAGGAGGCGCCATGCGCCGGGTCACATCTCTATTCGCCATCGCGCTGGCCGCGGCCTCGCCGTGGGCGGTCGCTGCCGACTGGCAGCCGGTGGCCAGCATCCGCGCGGCAGCGTTGTCGACGCTGGCGGCCGGCAGCGAGGGTGAGGCCCAGGTGGCCGATGCGCTGCGCTTGCCCAGGTGTGGTGGCGCATTACAGGTGCAGCCGACCGCCAACACCACGGTGGAGGTCAGCTGTCCCGATGCCGGTGGCTGGCGCCTGTTCGTACCGGTGAAGGTCCGGCGCAACCAGACCGTACTGGTGCTCAACCGTGGAATCGGCACTGGAGAAACCCTCACTGCCGCCGATATCACCACTGCCCAGCGTGATGCCGCCCGGATTGCCGGTGCGGTGCTGGCCGATCCCAATGCGGCGATCGGCCGCATCGCCCGTCGTCCGCTGCAGGCCGGGGCCCTGCTGTCGAACAACGATCTGGTGGTGCAGCGTCTCATCAAGCGCGGAGACAGTGTGGCCCTGGTTTCGCGTCGCGGCTCGGTCGAGGTCCGCATTGCCGGCCGCGCGATGGGTGATGCCGGTGAGAACGAACGGGTTTCGGTAGAGAACCTGTCCTCGCGGCGGATCGTACAGGGTACGGTCGATGCCGCAGGTGACGTAATCGTGGCGCGTTGAATTACTGCAGAATATCCCTAAAGATCACGGCCCTGCGGCCGTTATCCCTTGTGTACGGCAACTCCAGGACACCCCATGAGCCAGAAAATCGACGGCAACCTGCAGGTCCCCCAGGCACTGCGCAGCGTGACGACCCCGGCCAACAAGCCCGGCGTCAGCAGCGATGCGCCGACCCGCCCGGTCGAGGCGGCCGACAGCCTGCGCCTGACCGGCGAGGCCACCAATCTGCAGGCCATCGAGCGTGAGCTGACCACCGCACCGGCGATCGACGCCCAGCGCGTGGCGGCCGTGCGCGAATCGCTGCAGAACGGCACCTACAAGATCAATCCGGACGCGATTGCTTCGCGCATGCTCGAGCTGGACCAGCAGCTGCACGGATGACCGCGGCGATGAGCGAGCCGCTGCAGCGCCTTGCCCAGGCCCTGGACGTTGAACGCCAGGCCCTGGTCGAGCACGACGTGCACGCCCTGATCCGGGCGACCGGTGCCAAGCTGGAAGCGCTGCGTGCGCTGGAAGGCGCGCCGCCGGTCGGCGAGGGCGAACAGCTGCAGGAACTGGCCGAGCGCAACCGCGCCAACGGCGTACTGCTGTCGCGGCGACGCCGCGAGGTCAACTGGGCACTGCGCCAGCTGGGCCGCACCGAGGATGCCTCGGCCTACGATGCCAAGGGCCAGTCGCATACGGTCACTGCGCGCCGCCCACTCGCCGTCGCCTGACGCGACGGCGGTCGCACAACCCATTCCGGCGGGCTGAAGCCCGCTGCATGACCGCGTATATTGGGCGCCTGTTCGAACGCCCCGAGTCGCCGTGTCCGCTGCCAACGCCCTGGTTACCGCCCCCCTTCCGCCGCAGCCGGTGCTGCAGGCATTGCTTGAGCGCCTGCGCGAAGGCCTGCTGCTGTTCACCGAAGACGGGCAGGTGGCCCTGGCCAACCCGGCCGCCCAGAACCTGCTCGCCAGTGGTGAGGATGGCGCCTTGCCGCCGCCGCAGCGCCTGCGCGAACTGCTGCCGCCCGATGCGCTGGAGCAGGCGCGCCAGCACGGCCATTGGAATGGCAGCCTGCCGCTGGGCGAGGGCGTGATCATTGCCCACCTCTACTATCACGGCCCGGTCGGCCAGGGGCATTTCCTGGCCCTGTTCCGCCACATCGAAGGGCAGGAAGACTACGAGCGCGAGCTGCAGCAGCGGCATGCCGAGCTGCGGCAGGCCTATCTGCGCCTGAACGGCACCCAGGAAAAGCTGCTGCAGTCGGAGAAGATGGCCTCGATCGGCCAGCTCGCCGCCGGCGTTGCACACGAGATCAACAACCCGATCGGTTACGTGCACTCCAACCTGGGCAGCCTGCAGGAGTATCTGCGCAGCCTGTTCACCGTCATCGAAGCCTATGAGCGCGCGTTGCGTGCGCCGGACCCGAAGGCGCTGATCCCGGAAATCGACGATATCCGTGACCGCCTGGACATCGATTTCATCAGCCGCGACCTGCCGCAGCTGATGGCCGAATCACGCGAGGGCATCGAGCGGGTCACCCGCATCGTGCGCGACCTGAAGGACTTCTCGTACTCCGGCCGCGATGAATCGTGGAAGCTGGTCGACCTGCATTCCGGCCTGGAATCGACCATCAACATCATCTGGAACGAACTCAAGTACAAGGTGCACCTGGTGCGCGAGTTCGGCCAGCTGCCGCTGGTGGAGTGCCTGCCGTCGGAGTTGAACCAGGTCTACATGAACCTGCTGCTCAACGCAGGCCATGCCATTGCCGAGCGCGGCACCATCACCGTGCGCACCGGCGTCGATGGCGATCATGTGTGGGTGGAATTCGAGGACACCGGTGGCGGCATCTCGCCGGAACTGCGCCAGCGCATCTTCGATCCGTTCTTCACCACCAAGCCGGTGGGCAGCGGTACCGGCCTGGGCCTGTCGATCTCCTACAGCATCATCAACAAGCACCACGGCCGCATCGACCTGGACAGTACCCCGGGCGTGGGTTCGCGCTTCCGCGTGGTGCTGCCGGTGAAGCAGCCGCGCTGACCGCTTATGGTAGTGCCGGCCGCTGGCCGGCAACCTCATTGAACCCGACATCCAGAGCAGCCGGCCAGCGGCCGGCTCTACCAGAGGGGATCGTTACCGCAACGGACGATCCTCGCCGCCATCGACTGGTTCAGCCGGCGCCGGCCCGGCATTGCTGCGGCGCTGTTCCTCGTAGGTGCGGAACGCCTGGTGGATGTGCTTGCGCAGCTCGTCGTCGTTCCACGGCTTGGTCAGGAACCGGTAGATCGCACCACGGTTGATCGCATCGGTCACCGTGTTCAGATCGGTGTAGCCGGACAGCACCAGGCGGATCGTGTCCGGGTACAGCATCTTCACCCGGCCGAGGAACTCGGTGCCGCTCATGTCGCTCATGCGCTGGTCGGACAGGATCACCTGCACGTCGTTGATCGCCAGCAGGTCGAACGCATCGCGCACGTTGCCGGCGGCCAGGATGCGGTAGCCGTCGCGACGGAACAGGCGCACCAGCGAGCGCAGCACGTTTTCTTCGTCGTCCAGCAGCAACAGCGTGCGGTCCGGCCGCGTTTCGGCGAACGCTTCCGGGCGCAGGTAGCGACGGCGCAGGGTCATGCCGGCGGCATCGGCCGACATCGGCTCGCCGAACAGATAGCCCTGGAACACATCGCAGTCGTTGCGGCGCAGGAAGCCAAGCTGTGCCTGCGATTCCACGCCATTGGCAATCACCGTCATGCCCAGCTGGTGGCCCATCGCGATGATGGCGCGGGCGATGGCGGCCTCGCGGTTGCCGGCCGGCGCGCTCTTGATGAAGCTGCGGTCGATCTTCAGCTTGTCCACCGGGTAGCGCACCAGCGCGCTCAGGCTGGAGTCGCCGGTGCCGAAGTTGTCCAGGCTCAGGCTGATGCCTTCGTTGCGCAGGTTGGCCAGCGTCTCGTGAACGAAGTTGACGTTGTTGGTCAGTGCGCTTTCGTTGATTTCCAGCGTCAGCATCTGCGCGGGCACGCCCGAGGCCTGGATCACCCCCATCACTTCGGCAAAGAAGTTCGGCCGCAGCAGCTGCAGGGTCGATACGTTCACCGCGATGGTGAAGTCGTCGAAGCCCTGGTCGCGCCACAGACGCGCCTGCTTCAGCGCACCCTCCAGCACCCAGGTGCCGATCTGCACGATGATGCCCAGCCGCTCGGCGGTGCGCATGAAGCGCTCCGGCACCAGCATGCCCAGCGTCGGTGACTGCCAGCGCAGCAGCGCCTCCATGCCCACCACGTGGCCGTCGCGGGCGCTGACCAGCGGCTGGTAGCGCAGTTTCAGTTCGCCATTGGGAATGGCATCGACGATCTGTCGCGCGATGATGCTTTCACTGTGCGCGCTCGGCGGGGTGTCCACGGCGTGGATGCGCACCGCGTTGCCGCCTTCGCGGGCGGCCTGGTACAGCGCATCCTCGGCGTGGTCGAGCAGGCGCGAAGTGCTGCTGGCATGTTCCGGGCACAGGCTTACGCCCAGCTTGCCGGTCATGAACAGCGTGTACGGCAGCACCGACAGCGGAAGCTCCATCTGCTGGCGGATTTCCTCGGCGAAGTCCTCCGGCAGCGGCACATCCGCAGTGCGCGGAACGGCGATCAGGAACTCGTCGCTGCCGTGGCGCCACAGCTTGCCGCGTCCGCGCAGGTAGGACTGCAGCCGTTGCGCCACCAGCACCAGTGCCTGGTCACCCACCTCGGCGCTCATGTTCTCGTTGACCGATGCAAAGTGGTCGATGTCCACATGCATCAACATCAGCGGGGTGCCGCCGGAGGCCGCTTCGGTGACCATCACCTGCAGTTCGGGGTTGCCGGCGCCGAGGCGGTCGGGGGCATCATCGATGCTGACCGGCGGCTGGTTGGGATTCCACATAGGCTCAGTATTCCGGTGACTCGACGGCGGCCATGCTGGCCGCCTGGTAGGGGAGGTGGACGTCGATCAGGGTGCCTTCACCGTGCGCGGACTCGATCCGCACATGCCCGCCGACGCTCTGTGCGCGTTCGCGCATCACGATCAGGCCGAGCCCGCGCGGACCGTCCGGGTCGAAACCCTCGCCATCATCGCGGATCTGCAGGTGCAGGCTACGCTGGCCGACGTCGCGCAATTGCAGCAGCACCTGGCTGGCGCGGGCATGGCGCAGCGCATTGGTCAGGCTCTCTTGAGCGATGCGGAAGCAGGCCTGCTCGATGCTGTTGTCGGGGCGCTGTGGCAACGGCTCGATCTCGGCCAGCAGTTCCACCGGCGATGAGCGGAACAGTACCCGTGCCTGCCAGCTCAGTGCGGCCTCCAGGCCCAGCGCATCCAGCTGTGGCGGCCGCAGCAGGGTGGAAATGTCGCGCAGCTTGGACACGGTGGTGTCGGCGAGGCTGACGATCTGCGCCAGATCCTCGCCACGCCGCTGCGCATCGTCTTCGTCCTGCGCTGCATAGGCCGACAGCTTGATCGCGGTGATGGCCTGGCCGATGTCATCGTGCAGGTCGCGCGAGATCGCACGGCGCTCGTCCTCCTGCAGGGAGAACAGGCGCCCGGCCATCGCCTGCAGCTCGCGGTTGCTGGTTTCCAGCGCGGCGCGGGTGCGCTCCGAATCGCTCAGGTCGCGCACGATCAACAGCTTGCAGTCGCGGCCACCATAGCGCACTTCGCCCACCGCCAGGCCGGCATGGAAGCTGCGGCCGTCGGCGCGCTGCATCGCCACCACGCTGCTGTGGCCAGGGCCAAGATGGGGCTGGCCGGCACGCAGCTGGGCGCGCACCCGCACCAGATCGGTGGCGGCAACCAGCGCCGACAGCGGCTCGCCGAGCAGGGTGTGGCTGCCATAGCCGAACAGGCCTGCCGCCCAGGCATTGGCATACAGCACATGCTCGTCGGAAAGGATCACCACACCATCGGGCAGCACCCGCACCAGCTCACGGAACTGCTCTTCGCGCTCACGCAGCAGGCGGCGTGACTGTTCGCGCTCGGTTACGTCCTGCAGGGTGCCGAGCACACGGTTGCGGCCGGCTTCATCAGTGCCACTGGCGGCGCGCAGGTGCACCATCAGTGCATGACCGTCCATCGCCAGCAGTGGCAGCAGCACGTCCACCTGTACAGGCTCGCCTGAGCACAGCTCGGCCAGCAGCTGCTCGGTCTGTGACGCGGTGGCCGGGTCGGCCGGCACCAGCAGTTCATCGAAACGGTGCCAGCGACGGGCTTCGGGCGGGCGTCGGCCGAGCAGGCGATAGACCTGGTTGGAATAGCGGCCCTGTCCGCTGGACGGGTCCAGCTCCCAGGCACCGATGCGGGCCAGCTCATGCGCTTCCTCGACCCGTGCCAGGGCTTGGTCGCGGCGCAGCTGCGCCAGGTCCTCGGCGGTACGGTCGATGGCGATCAACAGGCGGGCATTGTGTCCGTCGTAGCTGATCGCGTTCGAGCGCAGCTCCATCTGCCGCAGGCTGCCGTCGCGCAGCTGCAGCTGCGTACGCAGGATGCACAGCTCCTCGGGCGCCTCGCGGATCGCCTCCAGCTTGGTCTGCAGCGCCTGTTCCTGGCCCGGTGGCCACAGCGCATCGATGGTCTGCTCCAGCAGTTCATCACGTTCCCAGCCGAAGGTGCTGCAGGCGGCCGGGTTGGCATCGAGGATCGCCAAGGTATCCAGGTCGTAGACCAGGATCGGGCCGGGGTTGCCTTCGAACATCTGCCGCAGGCGCAGTTCGGAGGCCTGCTGGCGGGCATGGGTATGCAGCACGTGTTCGGCCAGCGGGCGCAGCAGCAGGTACAGCAGGCCGGCGCTGGCCAGGGCGAAGAACGAGCCCTTCAAGCCCTGCCACAACGCCGCCTGGTGCGGGTCGGGCACCAGTGCCTGTACCGCGCTGTCGGTAGCGATCATCCAGGCCAGCGCCATCGCCAGGTAGCTCAGCACCACCCGCCGCCGGTCGCGGCTCAACGCCTGCGCCATCCGCGGGTCGGGAACAGGGGCGTTGCCGGTCGGTTCTGCGGGCATGGACGGGGTGGGTGAAAGGGGCGCCGGCCATCTTACCGCGCGGGTGTGCCCTGACCACTCAATTATCCGGCGCAGGCGCCGTTAACCACTGCGTGCCCCGCTGACGGGCGTGTCATCCGGAGCAAGATCGCGTGGACCAAGGGATCATCGCCAGCCTGCTGCAGCACCCGCTTGCGTCGGCGCTGGTCATCGTCGACCGCACGGGCCGCCCGCTGGCGGCCAATCCGGCTGCGCGCGAGCATGGCCTGCCGGCCACCGTGGCTGCGTACGCGCCGATGCTGGAAGATCTGCGCCTGTTGGCGGCCGATGGTGGCATCGTGGCCTGCACGCTTCCTGGCGGCCCGCGCGGGCACTACGATGGCCACCTGCGCGCCGTGCACGATGGCGCAGGCAACTTGCTGGCCTTCACGCTGAGCATCCCCGAGCCGGTCCCGGTCGATGGTGGCGGGCGCTGGGAACTGGCCTTGGACAGTGCCGGCCACAGCTTGTGGGACTGGGACATTCCCAGCGACCGCGTAGTCCGCACACCGGCGCTGGGTGATGAAACCGCCACCGAGATACTGGCGCGCGTACACAGCGAAGACATCGGCCAGGTCCGTGTCGCGCTGGACCAGCACCTGCGTGGCCTGAGCGAGCAGTACAGCGCCCAGTTCCGGTTCCGCCAGGCCGATGGCCAATGGCGCTGGGTGCTTGATCGCGGTCGTGTGGTGGCGCGCACCGCCGACGGCCAGCCACTGCGCATGGTCGGCACGCATACCGATATCGAGCAGCAGAAACAGCTGGAAGGCCTGCTGCAGGAGCAGCAGCTGCACCTGAGCGAGGCCCAGCGCATCGCCAGCATGGGCAGCTGGTCGTTCGATCCCGATAGTGGCCTGTTCTGGTGGTCGCCGGAGCTGCGTTCGCTGCTGTCGCTGGAGCAGGGCAGCGTGCCCGGCCAGCGGCGCTGGTTGAAACAGCTGCATCCGCGCTCTCGTGGTGCGCTGCGTGCCGCCTGGCGGCGGGTATGGCGCGATGGCCGCGCAGCCAACATCGAGCTGGAACTGACTCGCGGCAACGAGCCCTCGCAGCACCTGCGGCTGTGGATGCAGCCGCTGCTGGACACCGATGGCCAGCCCAAGCGCCTGCTCGGCCAGGTGCAGAACATCACCGAGCAGCACCAGACCGACGCGTTGATCCGCTGGCGCACCGAGCTGCTCAACCGTGTCTCCGCACTGGGCCGCATCGGCGGTTGCGAGATCGAAGTGCAGACCCGGCACATGCAGTGGACCGAGGAGTGCTACCGCATCCACGGCCTGCGCAAGGAGCCGATCAGCCTGGACCAGGCACTGGCGCTGTACACCGAAGATTCGCGCAGCGCCTTCGAGGCCGCACTGGTGCGGATTGCCGGCGGTGGCCTCCCCGAGCAGCTGGACCTGTGCTTCTACCGCCAGTCCGGCCTGCGCGTGTGGGTGCAGGTGCTGATCGAGCTGGATCGCCGCGATGGCCTGCCGCCGCGCTTCGTGGTCCTGTTCCGTGACATCACCCGCGAGCGCGAGGCCAACGAGCGCATCGAGCTGCTGGCGCACTACGATCTGCTGACCGGCCTGCCCAATCGCGTGCTGCTGGGCGAGCAGACCGCTGAAGCCATCGAGGAAGCGCGCGACCGCGGCACCTCGCTGGCGATGCTGTTCATTGATCTGGACGGCTTCAAGACCATCAACGACAGCTTCGGCCACGCCACCGGTGATGCGCTGCTGAAGGCCGCGGCCACGCGCCTGCACCAGAACCTGCGCAACAACGATCTGTTCGGCCGTTTCAGTGGCGACGAGTTCATCGTGGTGTTGCGCGACCTGGCCGAGCCGGAAGACGCCGGCCACGTGGCGCGCAAGCTGATCGCTTCGCTGGCCGAGCCGCTGCGCCGTGGCGACACCACGCTGAAGGTCGGCGCCAGCGTTGGCATTGCGATGCTGGGTGACGCGCAGACTGATTTCGACTCGCTGCTGCGCGCCGCTGATGCCGCGATGTACGCGGCCAAGGAAGCCGGGCGGAATACCTACCAGTACTACAGCCAGGACGCGCTGGCGCGTATCCAGCGTCGGCTCGAGCTCGAGCACGCGCTGCATGGCGCGATCGAACGCGAAGAGTTCAGCCTGGCCTACCAGCCGCTGCTGCATGCGCATCATGGCGAACCGCCGGCGATCGAGGCACTGTTGCGCTGGCATCGGCCCGGCATCGGCTACTGCAGCCCGGCCGAATTCATTCCGATTGCAGAGAAGTGCGGCGAGATCGTGCGCATCGGCGACTGGGTGCTGAACGAAGCCTGCCGGCAGGCAATCGCCTGGGACCGGGCTGGCCTGTGTTTTGACCGCATCGCAGTCAATGTGTCGGCAGTGCAGCTGCGTGATCGCGGTTTTGCTGAGCGGGTGATCGAGATCTGCCACGCCCACGGCTGGCCGCCGCAGCGGCTGGAGCTCGAGCTGACCGAGTCGGCGTTGATCCGTGACACCGACATTCTGCGGCATTGCTTCGACGTGCTGGAACGGCATGGCGTGCCATTGGCGGTGGATGACTTTGGTACCGGCTTCTCCAATCTGAACTACCTCAACCGTTTCCCGGTGGGGCGCCTGAAGATCGACCGCAGTTTCGTGCAGGGCATGCTGCATGACTCGGGCACGGCCGAAGTGACCCAGGCCATCGTGCACCTGGGTCACGCACTGGGCATGAAGGTAGTGGCCGAGGGCGTGGAAACACACCAGGAAGAAGACATGCTGCGCCGCCAGGGCTGCGACGAGATCCAGGGCTACCTGTACTCGCGCCCGCTCAGCCCGCGCGACCTGGCGCAATGGTTGCGACAGCAGCACGCCGCGCCAGGGCGCACCGATGCTGCCAGCGAGGCCGTGCTGGCACGCTGAGGGTAGCGCCGGGCCATGCCCGGCGGGATCGCCGCACGCCGACGCACCGCTCTGGTAGGTGTCGACCTTGGTCGACACGAATGCCTGCGCTCGCGATCATCCACGCACAGCGTGGATCTACTGACGGCGCCGGCTCTGGTGGGTGCCGACCGTTGGTCGGCACTGATGCCTGCGCTCGCGATCATCCACGCACAGCGTGGATCTACTGACGGCGCCGGCTCTGGTGGGTGCCGACCGTTGGTCGGCACTGATGCCTGTGCTCGCGATCATCCACGCACAGCGTGGATCTACTGCAGCTTGGTAACCATTCGCTGCGGAAATTCGGAGCGAATTCGTGCGCGCACTGCTTCCACCACATGTGCATAGCGTCGGCGCTGGATGAAATAGCCCATGTAGAACAGCAGCAGCGCCACCAGCATCGGCGACGCAGCTGGCCGGATGAGGATGATCGGCACCAGCATCAGTGTCAGGCCCAGCGCGAACCAGCTGCACCGCCCGACCACCCGCACCTCCCTGCGTCGGACGTCGATCACCACCCGCCCGCGCATCAGCGGAAAGTAGCGACCGCCAAAGCTCGGTGTGAAGCTCTCGCGAAAGGCGATACTGCCGTCCGGCAGCGCGCGGAACACCAGGCGCAGCCAGGCATCGGCCGGCAGATCATGCTCCAACCCAGCCAGCGAAAGCTGCGCCAGCTCTGCCGGCGTAGCGGCGATGCGCTGATTGAACAGGACGATGCCGGTGCGGAAGAAGAACGGCGCCCACAGCACCAGCAGCAGGACTTCGATCAGCAGCAATGCAATCAGGGCGATGGCCATCGGTCTTCCATGAACGGGACCGGCGCATCATGTCACAGCGGCTGCGGAGACTGCGGATGCCGCCTTTTCAATGGATCCACGCCCTGCGTGGATGATGTCAGGACTGTTCGCAGCACTGTGGCGCGCACGTCCGAAGAAGCGCAGAGAGCCAGCAGTCCCTCTGGTTCAATCCTCTTCCACCAGATCGCTGAGATCCAGAATCTGCGGATCAACACTGTGCGCGACGATGCTTCGGATCATTCCGGGTCTGGGCCGAAGTGAATAGGCTCGCATCGTGTGGATGGGATTGAACTCCAGCCACGGGCAGGATGAGTGCCCCACGATAACCGGCATCATGCGACGACACCCCGTGTCCAGCCGTAGGTGGCATGGGCGGATCATGCCATGGGTTTGGAGGGGGTGGTGGTGAAGGCCATCCACGCATGACGTGGATCTACTGCAGGGCTTCGCCGTCCAGGCCCAGATCCCACGCCAGACCCAGCAGCGCGTCGTCCGCCCGTGACGGGCCAGGACGCGCATCGGCCAGCTGCTGCAGTTCGCGGATCTCTTCGCGGGCCACGTCTTCCAGCTGCTGCAGCTGCTCACGCACGCTCGCGTTGCGCGGGCGGTCGTTGTCGGCCAGAGAGGGCAGGGCGCGGATAACGGTCATGGTGCGCGTAGAGGATGCATCCAACGGCGGGTTACAGGCAAAGGCCCCGGACGAACCGGGGCCTTGCGGGCTGCCGGCAGCGGCAGCGGCAGCGGACATCAGGATCAGAACAGCTCGACGGTGCCAGCGCCCATGCTCTGCTGGGCGACCGGCTTGTGCGGCGGGCGTTCCCATTCGCTGCGCAGTTCACGAAGGCGGCTGCCGGTGCGCTGCAGGGCGGTGGCGATCTCTTCGTCGAACACGCCGCCATTGCGGTGCAGCAGTTCCTGCAGGGCCACCGCTTCGCGGTTGATCGCGGTCAGGCGGTCCAGGTGGGTGTGCACGCCGCCCAGCGCCTGGGTGGCGATGTCTTCGAACTGCAGGGCGCGGACGGCTTCGGCCACGCTGCCATCGATCGAACGGGCGCAATCGGATACTTCGCGCATGCCATCGCCCAGCGACGCGTTGATCTGCGCCACGTTATCGAGCATCGCCGCCGCTTCCTGACGCGCTTCACGGGAGCGGTCCATGTCACGCGAGGCCATGTGCGAAACCGTCTCGCGGACCTTGGCGATGGCGTCCTTGGAGCTGTGCGCCAGCTTGCGGATCTGCTCGTTGAACGTGGTCGAGCGCTCGGACAGGTTGCGCACTTCGTCGGCGACCACCGCGAAGCCACGACCGGCTTCACCGGCACGCGCGGCTTCGATGGCGGCATTCAGGGCCAGCAGGTTGGTCTGGTCGGCGATCGACTTGACGTCTTCCAGCAGCGCGAAGATGCCATCCAGGTGCTGCGCCATCTGGTCGATGTGCTGCACGGTGGTGCTGCTCTGGCCGCTCACCTGTTCCAGCGCTTCCACCAGCTGTTCCATGCGGTTGCTGGCGTGCTGGGCAAAACGGGCAACGTCGAGGCCGGCGCTGCCTTCGTCACCGGCGCGGTCGACGATGCGCGACAGGGCCTGGCTCTGCTGGCGCGACTTGCGGTTCATCGCATCGAAGCTGCCACCCAGGCTGGAGACGGCTTGGCGGATCAGGTCGCGGGCGCGTTCCACTTCGCCACGTGAACCGTCGATCTCGTTGCCGACGAAGTTGCGCAGCTCGGTCAACAGCTGGTCCTGCTCGCGCAGGACACGGGCGTGTTCCGGGGAGCGGTGCGCCTGGGCGCGGGTGGTCCACCACGCAAAGCCGAGCCAGCTCAGCGTCATCGTGGTCAGGATCGCCCAGCGCAGGGCGGCCGGCCATTCGAAACCGATGGCGAAGGGGAGCAGCAGGGTCAGAGCCAGGGGGGCGGCCAGACGGATGAAAATGCGTGAGTACATGGACGTTCTCGGGAGGTGCACGGAGGATGTATCGGCCGTACCCCCTTTCTCTTTAACGTCGATATGCCTCGAAGTGCATTCTGAATGCGCCGGTTTTCCGGCGCTGCCGGGGGCGTTCGGGGTCAGGGCTCTTGCCGAGCCGGAAAGGGATCCGCCCCCACACCCTCACGCCAGCTGGCGGTCCACAGCCTCGATCATCGCCTTGCGGCTGAACAGGAAGTCCCAGTAGCTGCCGCCCAGCTGGCGCCAGAGCACCGCAGAGCGCACGGCGGCCAGCAGCAGGGCGCGGATCTCGGCGACCACGCCGGCCTGGCCCAGGTAGTGCGGATTGCCCTGGACCATCACCCGCGGCTTGAGGTGGCTGATGGTGTCGGCGTACAGGCCGCCCAGGTTGGCCAGTACGTCCGGGTGACCGCTGTCGCCCAGTTCGGCGGCCTGGCGCTGGGCGCGCTCGATGCCCGAGGCGACCTTGTTCACGGTCTCGCCTTCCTGCACGAAGCGGCGCTCCAGCTGCAGCACTGACAAGGCCAGCTTGGGCAGGATCGGGTCCTGGCCCTGGCTGCGGAAGTAGTTGTGCAGCAGGCGCAGGCCGGCCTTCAGCGCATGACGGTCACCGAACACCTCCTGCGGCGAGGACGCATCGACGCGGAACACGCTCTCCACGGCAGTGCGAACGGCGGCGGCGTCGGAATGGCCGGTATCGGCGATACGGCGTACCTGCTGCAGGGCCTGGGCAATGCCGGCCAAAGCCAGAACGCGGTCGTCGACAGTGAAACTCATGCAGCGATTACCTCAAAAGGAGAAGGGGTGGTGCGCAGGCGCTGTTCCAGCGGCGCATCGGTGGCGGCGATCACCGCGCCACCCAGGCACACGTCGCCGTCATACAGCACCAGCGACTGACCGGGGGTGACGGCGCGCTGTGGGCGCGCGAAGGTGACCAGTACGCTGCCATCGTCCAGCACCTCGACCGTACACGGCTCGTCGGGCTGGCGGTAGCGGGTCTGCGCGGTGCACTCGAAGCGCCGTGCCGGCGGCGCGCCGGCAATCCAGTGCGCGGTCTCCGAGCGCAGGCGGTTGGACAGCATCCACGTGCTGTCGCGATCCTGGTCGACGTACAGCACGTTGCTGGCCACGTCCTTGCCGACCACGTACCACGGCGCCGCAGGGCGGCCACGCACGCCGCCGATGTTCAGGCCCTCGCGCTGGCCCAGGGTGAAATAGAACACGCCTGGATGCTCGGCAATCACGCTGCCGTCGGCCGGGTCGAGGATCTGCCCGGGCTTGGCCGGCAGGTAGCGGCCAAGGAACTCGCGGAAGTCGCGCTCGCCGATGAAGCAGATGCCGGTAGAGTCCTTCTTGGCGTGGGTCGGCAGGCTGACGTCACGCGCGATCCGGCGCAGGTCGGTCTTTTCCAGGTCGCCGATCGGGAACAGGGTCGCTGCCAGCTGCTGCTGGCCCAACTGGTGCAGGAAGTAGCTCTGGTCCTTGGAGCGGTCGGCGCCGCGCAGCAGCAGCCACTGGTGGCCGCGCTGGGCCACCCGCGCGTAGTGGCCAGTGGCGATGCGCTCGGCGCCCAGCTCGCGGGCGGCATCCAGGAAGTGCTTGAATTTCACCTCGCGGTTGCACAGCACGTCCGGGTTCGGGGTGCGGCCGGCGGCATACTCGGCCAGGAAGTGCTCGAACACGCCCTGCCAGTATTCGTTGGAGAAATCGCGGAAGTGGAACGGAATGCCGAGCAGGCCACACACGGCCACCGCATCACGGCGGTCGTCCTCGGCGCGGCACTCGCCGCTGCCGTCGTCGGCCCAGTTCTGCATGAACAGGCCGGCCACGGCTTCGCCCTGCTGCACCAGCCGCCAGGCAGCGACCGAGGAATCGACGCCACCAGAGACGCCGACCATTACGCGCGGAGTGCTCATGCGACCTCCCGGACCAACGAAAGCGGATGGCGCTGGCCGCCCAGGTAGTCGGCCACCACCTGCCAGACCAGCGGGCTGCGCAGGCGCTCGCCGGCGGCCTGCAGCTCGTCCGGCGCCAGCCACAGCGCACGGTCGATGCCGGTGTCCAGCGGCTGCGCTGGGTCGTGCGAGACCGGGCGCGCCGCATAACAGAAGCGCAGGAAGGTGGTGCCGTCGCCGGCGGTCCATTGGTAGCAGCCGATGAAATGGGTCAGCTGTACGGTCCAGCCGGTTTCCTCGCGGGTCTCGCGCAGTGCCGCCTCGGCCAGGCTTTCGCCCGGCTCGAGGTGGCCGGCCGGCTGGTTCAGCACCGCGCGGCCGTCGATGGTTTCTTCAACCAGCAGCACGCGGCCGCCGTCAACCACCACGGTGGCGACGGTGGCGTGCGGTGCCCAGCGCGGGTCCGGCGTAGCGTTCAACTCAGAACTCGTCCTTCTTGGTCAGTTCCAGCTCCATCGCATCGGCGGTACGGATGGCCGCATCGATGGCGTCGCTGAGCTGGTCCGCCGTGGCATCGGCGTCGATCTTCACGACGAACATCGCCGTGGTGTCCTGCTTCACCCAGCCGCCCATCTTGGCGTCCTGCGAATCTTCCAGCAGGCGGTTGGCCACGGCTACCGGGAACTGCTTGGTCTTGGCGTTGTAGGCCGGCGACCAGATCTCGCGGATGTTGTGGGTGCCGAAATCTTCCACCGACGAGCGAACGTAGACCATCTGGGTGCGATCGCCTTCGACATCGAACACCAGGCGGTAGTCGCCGTCTTCGTCGACCTCGTAGTTGTAACCCAGCTTGTCCAGGTGGCGGGCCACGGCCTTGTCGCCCTCCGGCGCAGCAGCGGCAGAGCCGGCGGCAGCCAGGGCGACCAGCAGGGCGGGGAGAAGTGTCCTTTTCATGAAGATCCTGTGAAACAGTATTGAGAGAGGGTGCAATTGTGACGGCGGCCGTGCGTGCCGTCCAATCTGCGGCGGGCCCACGCGGGCCCGCTCGAGCCTCTATAATGGGCAGATGCCCCGCGAGTCTTCCCCCGATTCCCATCACGAGCACGGCGTTGCCGTGGAACCCGCGCGCCCGGAAGTGGCGCCGCCGCCGTTCTACCAGGTGATGCTGCTCAACGACGACTACACCCCGATGGATTTCGTGGTGGACGTGCTGCAGCAGTTCTTCACCATGGACCTGGACAAGGCCACGCAGGTGATGCTGCACGTCCACACCCGCGGCCGCGGCGTATGCGGAGTGTTCACCCGTGAAGTGGCCGAGACCAAGGTCGCCCAGGTCAACGAGTACTCGCGCATGAACCAGCACCCGCTGCTGTGCACGATGGAAAAGGCCTGACCGGCTGCCGATTCTGGTCCGGGCACATCGATCCCGGACACGGCGTGCCCACCAAGGTGGGCACCTACCAGGCGCGGAGGTCACCCCTCCGCCAACGCCTCCAGCGCCATCCGCGCCACCGCGTCGTCGATATCGGCGGTGTCCCCGTCATCCCGGAACCACACCGCTGACAGCCCCGCGCTGGCTGCGATCCAGCGCAGCAGCCTGTGCCGCTCGATCCCCGCCAGCGCAGTGACCTGCTCCACCCGGGCGGCAAACCGCTCGGGCTGTGTCGCAACGTGGATGTCCGGTCCGCACAGGTCCGGGTTGCTGAAGAGCGTCGTGTAATCGAACGCGCGGTCGCCGATCAGTCGCTTCGGGTCGATCGCCAACCAGCCGCGCGCGCCGAAATCGAGCACGTTGTCGTGGTGCAGGTCGCCGTGCAGCGGTCGGATTTCCTGTTCCTCCTGCAACAATGCCGCCGCCAGTGATCCGCACTGTTCCAGCAGTGATGGCAGCGCCGCCCTTGGCTGCAGCAGGTCCGCGAACCATGTACGCAGGCAGACCAGTTCCGCTGGCGGTGCGCTCCGTGGCCGGTGCAGCCGTTGCAGGACCTGGCACAGGATCGTGGTGCAGGTGTCATCGTCGCCCTCGATCGAGCGCTGCCGCAGCGAGTCGCCGCCGGCACGTTCGATCAGGATCGCCGGGCCCTCGTGGGCCAGCAGCCGGGCGGAACCGTCGCCGTCCCACCAACGCAGCAGGCGGTGGCTGTTCTGCTCCTCGGTTTCGCTGCTGATCTTCAGCATCGCTGGCTGGCCGGCGATGGTCAGTACCGGCCAGAGCTGGGCATGGGGCGTCTCGATGGCCGCGCCATCACGCCGCAATCGCCAGCGGCTCAGGTAGGGTTCGCTCATGCTGGGTGGGCTGTCCTGGAGTGAATGAAGATCAAGCGATCCATACTGCTAACGCCATCTGAACGCAGCAATCCGCTAGGGTGATGGAAATCGCGTAGTCAGGCCGCATATTGTCCCCATCTGCCGCCGGAGTAATCCATGTTCAGCAAAGACCTCGAACACACCATCGGCCAGTGCTACAAGCGCGCCCGTGAGGCCCGGCATGAATTCATGACGGTCGAACACCTGCTGTTGGCACTGCTCGACAACCCGTCCGCCCAGGCCGTACTGAAGGCATGTGGCGCCGACGCCGAACGCCTGCGCCAGGAGCTGGAGCAGGCCATCGAGGCCTCCGTGTCCCGTCTGGCCGAAGATGACGGCCGCGATACCCAGCCGACCCTGGGCTTCCAGCGCGTGCTGCAGCGGGCCGTCTACCACGTTCAGTCCTCTGGCAAGAAGGAGGTCACCGGCGCCAACGTGCTGGTCGCCATCTTCGGCGAAAAGGACTCCCACGCCGTCTATTACCTCAACCAGCAGGACGTCACCCGGCTGGATGTGGTCAATTACCTGTCCCACGGCATTGCCAAGCTGGGCGAGGAGGGCGAGCAGCCGTCCTCTTCCTCCGAGGGCGAGAGCCGCATCGAAGGCGGGGAGGGTGAGCCGAAGGGCGATGCCCTGACCGAATTCGCCAGCAACCTCAACGAACAGGCCCGCGCCGGTCGCATCGACCCGCTGGTCGGCCGTGCCGACGAGATCGAGCGCACCATCCAGGTGCTGTGCCGCCGCCGCAAGAACAACCCGCTGTACGTGGGCGAGGCCGGGGTCGGCAAGACCGCCATCGCCGAGGGCCTGGCCCGCCGCATCGTTGAAGGTTCGGTGCCGGAGGTGCTGTCGGACGCGGTGATCTACTCGCTCGACCTCGGTGCGCTGGTGGCCGGCACCAAGTACCGCGGTGATTTCGAGAAGCGCCTGAAGGGCGTGCTGACCGCGCTGAAGAAGGTGCCCAACGCGGTACTGTTCATCGACGAGATCCACACCATCATCGGTGCCGGCTCGGCCTCGGGCGGCACCATGGATGCGTCCAACCTGATCAAGCCGGCACTGGCTTCAGGTGAGCTGCGCTGCATCGGCTCGACCACCTTCCAGGAGTACCGCGGCATCTTCGAGAAGGACCGGGCGCTGGCGCGCCGCTTCCAGAAGATCGACATCGTCGAGCCGACCGTCGGCGAGACCTACGAGATCCTGCAGGGCCTCAAGTCCAAGTATGAGCTGCACCACGGCGTGACGTATTCCGACGAGGCGCTGCAGGCGGCGGTGGATCTGTCGGTCAAGCACATCGGCGACCGTCTGCTGCCGGACAAGGCCATCGACGTGATCGACGAGGCGGGTGCCCGCCAGCGCCTGCTGCCGGAAGGCCAGCGCAAGGAGCTGATCGACGTCGAGGAAGTGGAAGCGATCGTCGCCAAGATGGCGCGTATTCCGGCCAAGCAGGTCAGCGCCACCGACAAGGATGTGCTGCAGCACCTGGAGCGCAACCTGAAGATGGTGATCTTCGGCCAGGATCCGGCCATCGATACGCTGGCGTCGGCGATCAAGCTGGCCCGTTCCGGGCTGGGCAATCCGGAAAAGCCGATCGGCAACTTCCTGTTCGCCGGCCCCACCGGCGTGGGCAAGACCGAGGTGACCAAGCAGCTGGCGCTGCAGCTGGGCATCGAGCTGGTCCGTTTCGACATGTCCGAGTACATGGAGCCGCACTCGATCAGCCGCCTGATTGGTGCGCCTCCGGGCTATGTCGGCTTCGACCAGGGCGGCCTGTTGACCGAGAAGATCGTCAAGACCCCGCACTGCGTGCTGCTGCTGGATGAGATCGAGAAGGCGCACCCGGACATCTTCAACATCCTGTTGCAGGTGATGGACCGCGGCGTGCTGACCGATACCAACGGTCGTGAAGCCAACTTCAAGAACGTGGTGCTGGTGATGACCACCAATGCCGGCGCGGCGCAGGCCTCGCGGCGCTCGATCGGCTTCACCAAGCAGGACCATGCCACCGACGCGATGGAGACCATCCGCCGCAGCTTCACCCCGGAGTTCCGCAACCGCCTTGACGCGGTGGTGCAGTTCCAGGCGTTGGGCTTCGAGCACATCCTGCGCGTGGTCGACAAGTTCCTGATCGAGCTGGAGATGCTGTTGCAGGACAAGCACGTCAGCCTGTCGGCCACCCCGACCGCGCGCGACTGGCTGGCCCACCATGGTTTCGATCCGTTGATGGGTGCCCGCCCGATGGCCCGCGTGATCCAGGACAAGATCAAGCGCCCACTGGCCGACGAGTTGTTGTTCGGCAAGCTGGTCAACGGCGGCAGGGTCAGCATCGATGTCCGCGACGACGAGCTGGTGGTCGAGACACAGGCCGAGCCGGAGCGGTTGTTGCCGGTGACGGTGGAGTAAGGCGGCGCCGGATCGATTCCGGGTGCGGTTGGAAAACAAGGGCGGCTCCGGCCGCCCTTGTTGCGTATCAGCCCTTCAACGTCCCTGCTGGGCCAGGCGCTTGAAGGTTGCCGCATCGACCCGCTCGATCCGGGTCACAGCGCAGTGGTTGCTGTCGGTCTGTAGTGTGCTGCGGGCGTCACCGCAGATCTGTTCGGGCGTGTTCGGCGTGAAGAAGACGTAACTGGCCGAGGCGGCGGCGCCAAGGCAGCGCTTCTGCAGGTGGACTCGATAGTGGTTGTTGCCGTCGCGCAGCAGCACTTCGCGTTCCGTACTGGAGGGGCGGATGTCGCGATTGGTGCTAAGGGCGATGCACTCGGCCGTGGTGGAGGGTTTGGCGGGTTCGGCGGCGGGCGCCGACAGGGGGGGGCTGACCAGCAGAACTGCCGACAGCAGGACGTGCGGGAGCAGGGCGTTCATGATCGGGCGAGAGTGGCGATCCGGACTGGATCGGATCCCACGATGCCGCGGTCGCTGCACATGCGAATCTGCCTCAAGCGGGGCTGACCGACGCCACGGTGTGGTCGGTCACAATGACCTATGGCGACTCACGCGGCGATCGAGCGGAACCCTTGCTGGCGCCCCTGGTCGCCACCGTCCTCGATGACGAAGGCAACTGCCTCGTGCGGGATGTGCAGGCGCTGCTTCAGGGTGCCGCCCATGTGCGGGATCTCGCGCTGTACGGCCAGGTAAAGCGGATGCGAGGCATCCATGCTGGTGCAGACCAGGCAGGGCTGGCCGAACCAGGTGCCGTCCGGGCCCTTGCTGGCATAGCAGCGGCTGGTGACGGACTGTGGATCCAGGACGATCAGGTAGGTCATGCACGCAACGCCATCTGTGAAGAACGCATTGAGCCTAGATCGCCTGTGCAGCGCCGGATCTCAGACAAGGTCGAAAAGCGAGTGATATCGAGAATCGCCACTTTGTTGCGCGCACGACAAAGGGCCAGCAGCAAGGCCGGCCCTGTCGGAGTGGCGCCAAGCGCCGACCGCTTACTTCATGCGGTAGGTGATACGACCCTTGGTCAGGTCGTACGGGGTCATTTCAACCTTGACCCGGTCACCGGTGAGGATGCGGATGTAGTTCTTGCGCATGCGACCGGAGATATGGGCGATGATTTCGTGCCCATTTTCCAGACGAACGCGGAAAGTGGTGTTCGGCAGCGTCTCGCTGACGGTGCCCTCGAACTCGATGGAATCGTCTTTCGACATGTAGTCCTGTGCGGTTCAGAAAACGGCCACGCTGGGCCTAAGGCGCGGTATTTTACGCGTGATGGGCCCAGCTTGCAAAGTTTGTGTTAACCCCCGGCCAAATGCCGTGCCGGCAAACGCCCCACAGCCTGGGTCCAGGGGCCTTCACGGCCATCCTGATGGACGGCCTGGCGCACGTGATCGAGGAATTCCGCGCGTGGCAGGTGTTCGGCACCCATCCGCAGCAGGTGCGGATTTTCGACCTGGGCATCAATCAGTTGCCAGCCCCAGTCGCGCAGGGTGGTCGCCAATGCGGCCAGGGCGATCTTGGAGCCGCCACTGGCGCCGCTGAACATGCTCTCGCCGAAAAACATGGCGCCGATCGCGACGCCATAGATGCCGCCGACCAGGGTCTGCCGGTCCCAGACTTCGAAGGAGTGGGCAAAGCCAAGGTCATGCAGCTGGCTGTAAGCCTCGACCATCGCCGGGCTGATCCAGGTGCCGTCCTGGCCGGGGCGTGGCGCTGCGGCGCAGGCGCGCATCACCCGGCCGAAGGCGGTGTCGACGGTGATCTCCCACGTGCTGCTGCGCAACTGGCGGCGGAAGCGGCTGGACAGATGCACGCCATCGGTACGGAACACCATGCGCGGGTCCGGCGACCACCACAGGATCGGCTCGCCCTCGCTGAACCACGGAAAGATGCCGCCGGCATAGGCGTTGAGCAGGCGCACCGGGTGCAGGTCGCCGCCCACCGCCAGCAGGCCATCGGGCTGGCGCAGTGCGGTCTCGGCCGGAGGGAAGGGGGCGTCCGGCGTATCGGCCAGGCGCCAGGGCAGCTGGCGGGTCATGCCGTCATTGTATTCGTCGTGGCGATCGGTGATGTCTGGCACCATCAGCGTCCTACGGCAAGGAGCCCACGCATGAGCGACGCGATCACCGCCATCCTCGATGTGCACGACACCCCGCGCACGCGCAATGACAGCCAGAGCATGCTGCTGATGCTGGCCACTGAGCAGCCGCGCCAGCTCGGTGTGTTGATGCTGCAGGCACTGGCGCGACGCTCGCCGGGCTCAGCCTTCCTCGACATGGCGCTGGACCTGCTGCCGGACGATGCAGTGCCCGCAGTCGTGGCCGAAGCATGGCGTCGTTATCGTGATGGCGAGCGCGGCGAGCTGCTGGCCAGCGTGATGGAGTTCGCCAGCTATCAGGCGCCACAGCTGCTGCAGGACGACTGGGAGGCATTGCTGGCGATCGCCAGTGAGGATGAGCTGCAGCTGGCTTCACAGGTATGGCAGGGCCTGCCTTCTGCCACTGCCGCACAGTGGGCGCAGATCCTGGCTGAAGCCGATGACGATCGCGAAATGGCGCGGGCCCGGGCGCTGCTGCTCGCCGCCCAGCCCGAGACCTACGCCATTGCTCGCGGCTACGTGGTCGACTGGGGGCGATTGGATGCCGAGGTCTGGGCGCACTGGGCCGGCGTTGCCGACGGACCGCAGCCGCGGCGCCTGCATGGGGAGCGGCCGCTGCACCTCCGCTTCGGTCGCGAGCAGCATCGCGCGCAGCAGGCGGACGAGCCGAGCTGGCGCAAACGGATCTGGCGCCTGCACCCGACCTGGAATGGTGGCCAGGTGCATCACGCCGGCCGCATGGGTGGGCCGTTGGAAGCATTGTGCGGTGGTTGTCACGCGCCGCTGCAGCGGCTGCTGCAGACCGATGCTGCTGCGCTGCAGCCGGGCGCGTCCGGTGAGGTCACGCTTGGCCTGTGCCTGGATTGTTGTGGATGGGAGGAACCGCCCGTGCGCTTCTATCGCCACGATGCCGCGGGCCAGCCCGGCCGCCACCCCAGCCAGTACCTCGAGGTGCCGAGCACCCCCACCGACAGCGGCGACCTGATGCAGGCCGAGGTGGGTCTGGTCGCCATGGACAGTGCGCGCTGGCAACAACAGGACTGGGGCCAGTCCAACCATCGACAGAACCTGTCGCGCGTGGGCGGCGCGCCGAGCTGGGTGCAGAGTGCCTGGTACCCGGCGTGCATCGATTGTGGCGAAGAGATGCCGTTCGTGATGCAGCTGGATTCGACACTGCCGACCACGGGTGAGGGCACGCTGCTGTGGGGCAGCGGCGGCATGCTCTATACGTTCTGGTGTGCAAAGTGCCGGGTGAGCGGGCACTTCTGGCAGTGCACCTGAGTACAGTGTCCTCGCCACCGCTCTGGCAGGCGCCAGATGGACGCGCGCGGCTCTCGCTATCGCTCCGGTAGGTGCTCACCTTGGTTGGCACGCTTTTTGGCGCAGCCTATTGCCCCGGTAGGTGCCCACCTTGGTTGGCACGCTTTTTGGCGGCGCCCAGGTCGAGCACGCTCGGCTCTACGTTCCTGCGCGGAACGGCCCATGCCCTTGCAGCTCCTGCTGGTAACGCCGCACGTCACGCCGCTCTTGGCGACACCACTCCTGCAGCGCCTCGGCGAAATCCGCATCGGCCATCCAGTGCCGGCTGCGCACCAGCGTCGGCAGGAAGCCCCGCGCCAGCTTGTGCTCGCCCTGTGCGCCCGGCTCGAAGCGGGTCAACCCTTCGCGCAGGCAGTATTCGATGCCCTGGTAGTAGCAGGCCTCGAAGTGCAGGCCGGGCAGGGTGGCGCCGCCCCAGTAACGGCCGTACAGCGTGTCTCCACCCCGCAGGCATAGCGCACCGGCAATCGGCTCGCCGTCCTGTTCGGCCAGGAACAGCACCAGCCCCTGACCCAATGAAATGGCCAGATGACGCAGGAAGGTCTCGGTCAGCGCCGGGGCATTGCCGTACTCGAGGAAGGTCTGCAGGTAGAAGCGGTACATCGCCTGCAGGTCGGCGCGGCTGGCCTCGTCGCCATGCACCACGCGGAAGGTGATGCCTTGGCGGGTGACCTTGGCGCGTTCCTGGCGGATGTTCTTGCGATGCTTGTGGTCCATCGCACCGAGGAACTGGTCGAACGTCGCCCAGTCACCCGGGTTCTGCCACTGGAACTGCACATCTTCGCGCAGCAGCCAGTCATCGCCGAACAGCGCCTCGTCCACCGCGGTGTGGAAGTTGATATGGGCCGACGACACGCCCAGTGCCGGCAACGCATCACGCAATGCCGTCAATAACGCGGCGCGCTCCGGATCGTGACGGGCCAGCAGCCGCGGGCCGGTAACCGGCGAGTACGGCACCGCGCCCAGCCACTTGGGGTAGTAGTCGCGGCCGTGGCGGGCATAGGCGTTGGCCCAGGCGTGGTCGAACACGAACTCGCCGTGCGAGTTGGTCTTCAGGTAACCCGGAATGGCGCCGACCAGAGTGTCGCCCTCCCACAGTGTGAAGTGCCGGGGCTGCCAGCCCCAGTCCTCGCGCAGGCAACCGTGCTGTTCAAGGCCTGAGAGGAAGGCGTGGCTGACGAACGGGTTCTGCCCGTCGTGCAGGGCATCCCAGTCGGTAGCGGGAATGGACTGCAGGGAGTCGAGGAAGCGGGGGGAGGGCATGGAGGAAGGATAGGGTAGATGAAACAGAAAGGCCGACGCATGGGCGTCGGCCTTTTGCATGAGTCGAGCGTGGCTCGACTCTACAGAAGCAGGTTCGCCTCTCAGCTGGCCTTGCCCTGTGCGTCCAGGTAGCGCTCGGCGTCCAGTGCGGCCATGCAGCCGAAGCCGGCCGAGGTGATCGCCTGGCGGTAGTGCTGGTCGGCCACGTCACCGGCGGCAAACACGCCCTCCACGGAGGTCTGAGTAGCGTTGCCACCCAGGCCCGAACGGATTTCCAGATAGCCGTTGTTCATCGCCAGCTGGCCGTCGAACAGCTGGGTGTTCGGGTGGTGGCCGATGGCCACGAAGAAGCCGTGGGCGTCGATGTCGCGGGTGGTGCCGTCCAGAGTGGACTTCACGCGCACGCCGGTCACGCCGGCCTCGTTGCCCAGCACTTCCTCCACCTGGTGGTGCCAGACGGTCTCGATCTTGCCGGCGGCCACCTTGGCGAACAGCTTGTCCTGCATGATCTTCTCCGCCTTCAGGGTGTCGCGGCGGTGGACCAGGTACACCTTGCGGGCGATGTTGGACAGGTACAGCGCCTCTTCCACGGCGGTGTTGCCGCCGCCGACCACGACCACGTCCTGGTCGCGGTAGAAGAAGCCGTCGCAGGTGGCACAGGCGGAGACGCCGCGTCCCTTGAACTCGTCTTCTGTCGGGATGCCCAGGTACTTGGCGGTGGCGCCGGTAGCGATGATCAGGGCGTCGCAGGTGTACTCGTGGCTGTCGCCGATCAGCTTGAACGGGCGCTGCGACACATCGGCGGTGTGGATGTGGTCGAAGATGACTTCGGTCTCGAAGCGCTCGGCGTGAGCCTGCATGCGCGCCATCAAGTCCGGGCCCATCAGGCCATGGGCGTCGCCCGGCCAGTTGTCCACCTCGGTGGTGGTCATCAGCTGGCCACCCTGCTGCAGGCCGGTGATGACGACCGGCTTCAGGTTGGCGCGGGCGGCGTAGACGGCGGCGGTCCAGCCGGCCGGGCCGGAACCGAGGATGACGAGGCGCTGGTGACGGGAGGGCAGGCTGGTGCTCATGTAAACTCGCGAAAAGGTAGATGGGACAAGGCGCTGGCGATATTTGCGCAGCATCCGTGGCTGGTCATAGAGTGGCGGCTGGGGCAGGGCGATTCAAGCCGATGAACAGAACGCCGTCATCCAGCGGTGGTTCTGGCGGTCAAATGCCCTGTCCAATGTCGCATAACTGAAAACTGACGCCGTCTCATTTATTATCAATCACTAACAGCGCATTCCAAAGGTATGGTCTAAGGTGGCGAAGCAGGTCCCCGAACGCTCCAAGTCCGACGACAGCAAGGCGTCACGTCGCACGGCCGCGGCGGCGACGACCGACAATCCACGCCGCCAGCGTCTCTGGCGCGACCTTGGCCTGATCGCCATCGCGCCGGCGCTGCTGTACCTGGCGGCCAGTCTTTTCACGTATTCAGCCACTGATCCGGGCTGGTCGCATACCGGCAGCGTGGTCGCGCCGGTACACAACCTCGGCGGCCGCGCCGGTGCATGGATCGCCGACGTGCTGCTGCAGCTGTTCGGCTACATCGCGTTCCTGCTGCCGGTGGTGCTGGGCGCGCTGGCGTGGATCGCCATGTTCGGGCTCAAGCGCGAGAGCAAGGGCGAGAACGACCTGGATCCGGCACTGCGCCTGGTCGGGCTGGTCGGCTTCCTGATTGCCGGCACCGGCTTCCTGCACGTGCGCCTGTTCAGTGGCGACGTGGCCCATGCCGGCGGCATCCTCGGCAAGCTGGTCGGCAACTCGCTCACGGTGGGCTTCGGCGCGCTGGGTGCGAACCTGTTCGTGCTGGTGCTGCTGCTGGCCTCGATCACCCTGGCCACCGGGTTGTCCTGGTTCGTGGTGATGGAGAAGATCGGCCGCGGCGTGATGTCGCTGGCGCCGTTGCTGGAGCGCAAGAAGGAAGAAGTCACCGAGTGGAAGCAGACCCGGGTGATGCGCGAGGAGCGCCAGGAAGTGCGCAAGGCCGATGCCGAGGTGCGCGCCAAGCGCGAGCCGGTGAAGATCGAACCGCGCCCCGAGCCGGTCATCGAGAAGAGCGATCGCGCCAAGCGTGACACGCAGATCCCGATGTTCCGTGGCGTCAACGGGGATGGCTCGGACCTGCCGCCGCTCGCGCTGCTGGATGACCCCAAGCCGCAGCCGGTGGGTTACGACAAGGAAACCCTGGACGCGCTGTCGCGGCAGATCGAGTTCAAGCTGAAGGACTTCCGCATCGATGCCCAGGTGGTCGGCGCCAACCCCGGCCCGGTCATCACCCGCTTCGAGATCGAACCGGCACCGGGCATCAAGGTCAGCCAGATCAGTTCGCTGGACAAGGACATCGCGCGGGGCCTGTCGGTGAAATCGGTGCGCGTGGTTGACGTGATTCCGGGCAAGTCGGTGATCGGCCTGGAAATTCCGAACGTCACCCGCGAGATGATCTACCTCTCCGAGTTGCTGCGTTCGAAGGAGTACGACAAGTCGGCCAGCGTGCTGACCCTGGCGCTGGGCAAGGACATCGCCGGCCGCTCGACCGTGGCCGACCTGGCGCGCATGCCGCACCTGCTGGTGGCCGGTACCACCGGTTCGGGCAAGTCGGTGGCAGTCAATGCGATGGTGCTGAGCCTGCTGTTCAAGGCCTCGCCGAAAGACCTGCGGATGCTGATGATCGACCCGAAGATGCTCGAACTGAGCGTCTACCAGGGCATCCCGCACCTGCTGGCGCCGGTGGTGACCGACATGAAGGAGGCCGCCAACGGCCTGCGCTGGTGCGTGGCCGAGATGGAGCGCCGCTACAAGCTGATGAGCGCGGTGGGCGTGCGCAACCTGGCCGGCTTCAACAAGAAGGTGAAGGAAGCCCAGGACGCCGGCCAGCCGCTGATGGACCCGCTGTTCAAGCCGAACCCGGAGCTGGGTGAGGCACCGCGACCGTTGGAGACGCTGCCGTTCGTCGTCATCTTCATCGACGAATTCGCCGACATGATGATGATCGTCGGCAAGAAGGTGGAAGAGCTGATCGCGCGCCTGGCACAGAAGGCGCGTGCGGCCGGCATCCACCTGATCCTGGCCACCCAGCGCCCGTCGGTGGACGTGATCACCGGCCTGATCAAGGCCAACATCCCGACCCGTATCGCGTTCCAGGTCAGTTCCAAGATCGACTCGCGCACCATCCTCGACCAGTCCGGCGCGGAAACCCTGCTCGGCCACGGCGACATGCTGTACCTGCCGCCGGGTACCGCCATGCCCGAGCGCGTGCATGGCGCCTTCGTCTCCGACGAGGAAGTGCATCGCGTGGTCGAACACCTCAAGGCGATGGGCCCGGCCGACTATGTCGATGGCGTGCTGGACGAAGTGCAGACGATGGGTGACGGCGTGGTCGTCGGCGCCACCGGCCTGCCCGAGAACAGTTCTTCCGGTGACGAGTCCGACCCGTTGTATGACGAGGCGCTGCGCGTGGTCACCGAGACCCGTCGAGCATCGATTTCCGGTGTGCAGCGCCGTTTGAAGATCGGCTACAACCGTGCAGCGCGGCTGATCGAGGCCATGGAAGCGGCCGGCGTGGTCAGTTCGCCCGAGCACAATGGCGACCGCACGGTGCTGGCACCGCCGCCGCCGAAGTAAGACCCGACGTATCCCCACGACGTCCAAGGAACCGACGCATGCTTCAACCCGTACCAAGCGCGCTGGCACTGGCGCTGGCAGCCCTGATGGCTGCCGGCCCGGCACTGGCAGACACCGCCACCTCCGCGCCCGCCACGGCGCCGCCTTCCACCAGCGGCGATACCGAAGCCAGCAATAATTTCAGCATCGTCCGTTACCGCGCCGACTACCAGGTGCGGCCTGATGCGGGCAATGTGCAGACCGAAACCTACGAAGTCCTGCTCAAGACCAAGGCCTCCGTCGAGCAGTTCAGCCAGGTTCGGCTGAGCTACAGCGAGAAGATGGAGACGCTGGAAGTACTTGGCGCCTACACCATCACTGCCGACGGCCAGCGCCGCGACGTACCGGCCGACCGCATTTACACCCAGGAGAGCTATTCCAGCGCCTCGGCGGCGATGTATGCCGACCGTAAGGTACGGGTGATCGTGTTCCCGAACCTGGCCCCCGGTACGCGGTTGTACTACCAGGTGCGCCGTACCCAGGCCACCCCATACTTCCCGGGCTACTTCGGCCTGTGGGAGACCTTCAACGTCTTCACCGAGTACGAGGACGCTGAGGTCACCCTGAGTGCGCCGGCCAACCTGCCGATGTTCGTCGACAGCCGTGGTGTGCAGGGCAGTGATCGCCCGACGGTGAAGAATGGCCAGGCGCAGTGGCGCTGGCGCTACCAGCGGCGCGAGGCCATGCCAGCGCAGAACTGGTCAGCGGCAGGCTGGGAGTTCGGCCCGAATATCATGGCCAGCACCTATCGTGACTGGTCGCAGATGGGCCGTGCCTACCAGCTCAAGGCTGGCCCGGCCGCGCAGGTCACCCCGGAACTGCAGGCGCTGGCCGACCAGATCACCACCGGCATCAGCGACCGCCGCGAGCAGGCCGACGCGCTGTACCGCTGGGTCGCGCAGAACATCCGCTATGTGGCGGTGTACCTGGGCAATGGCGGCCTGGAGCCGAACAGCGCGCAGAGCGTCCTCGACAACCACTATGGTGACTGCAAGGACCATGTGACGATCCTGGAGGCGCTGCTGGCGGCCAAGGGTATCGCCAGTTCGCCGGTGCTGATCGGTGCCGGCGGTGGCCCGACCCTGCCGAAGATCCCGGTACTGGGCCGCTTCAATCACGCCATCACCTACATCCCCGAGTTCGACCTGTACCTGGATTCGACCACCGCCTGGGCGCGCTTCGGGCAGTTGCCGGAAGGTGACCTGGGCGCACCGGTGATGCGCACCCGCGATGCGAGCCTGGCGCGCACCCCGGCCAACACGCCGCAGCGCAATGCCACTTCGATGGAAGTGCGCTTCACCTTCGACGCCAATGGCAACCTGCGCGGCGAGACCATTCCGAAGCTGGGCGAGAACGCCGAAATCGGCATGCGTGCCCAGTTCTCCCAGCTCAACGCGCAGAACCGCGCGCGCGCCGAGGAGCAGATCATGGCCGCGTCCGGTTTCGACGGGCGAGGGCAGCTGCAGATCCAGGGCGTGCCGGTCGACCTGACCCGGCCGTTCGGCTACCGCATGGCCTTCCAGGCTGAGGACTACGCCGACTTCAGCGTGGCCGGCGGCATGGCCGTGCCGGACCCGCCGGGTGGTGAATCGGTGCGCGGCCTGTACGCCACCGCCTCGGCACCGGCCAATGAGACGCCGTTCTACTGCAATGCCAGCCTGCGCGAGGAAACCTATCGCCTGCAGTTCCCGGCCAATGCGCCGATCATCGCCATCCCGGCCAGCCAGCGCTTCACCAACGCCGCCGGTGAGTACCGGGTGGACTGGAGCCGCGAAGGCCAGGACGTGATCGTGCACCACCGCCTGCAGCAGAATGCGGTGCGTGGCCCGGAGGCGTTGTGCCAACCGCAGGACTACCCGGCGTTCCGCGCGCTGTATCGAGAAGTGCGGCGTGGCTTCCGTGGTCAGGTGCTGTACGGCAAGCTGCCGGGCTCCGGCGGCTGAATCGCCGATGGACGTTCAGGGCGGCATAATGTCGCCCTGATCGCCCATTCATCTTTGCCCGGGCACACTGGCAACCACCTTTCCTGGCGCCCGCGCCTACAGGATCCTCGCATGAACTTCCGCCTCCGCCGTTTCCTTGCCACCACCACCTTGGCCGTGGCCTGCGCCGCTGCCGGCAGCGCCTGGGCTGGCGCCCGCGATGACCTGAAGACCTTCACCAGCGGCCTGAAGGGCCTGGACGGGCAGTTCAGTCAGCAGGTGTTCGACAGCCGCGGCAAGGTGAAGGAGTCGACCAGCGGCCGCGTGGCTCTTTCGGCGCCGCGCCTGTTCCGCTGGGAGTACGTGCGCCCGCACGAACAGTTGATCGTGGCCGACGGCAAGAAGGTCTGGATGTACGAGCCGGACCTGGAGCAGGCCACCGTACGCGAGCAGGGCAAGGAAGAGCAGAACAGCCCGCTGACCGCGCTGATCAACCCGGCGCTGCTGGAACAGCAGTACGACCTCAGCGAAGAAGCCGCACAGCGTGATGGCCTGCAGTGGCTGTCGCTGTCGCCGAAGCGCGATACCGAAGCCAGCTTCCAGTATGCCGCGCTGGGCTTCAACGCCCAGGGCCTGGCCAAGATGGAAATCACTGATGCCGTCGGCCAGCGCACCGTGATCAGCTTCAGCGGCTGGAAGCGCAACCCGGGCTTTGCTGCCGGCACCTTCAGCTTCACCCCGCCGAAGGGCACTGACGTCATCGGTAATTGATGGGGCACGCCGGGCATGGCCCGGCGCTACCTGCTCTGGCGGGTGTCAATCGACACCGCCTCGGAAGGTGTCAACCGGCACCGCCTTGGTGGGTGTCAACCTTGGTTGACACGTATTTGATCTGCCGGCCAGCGGCCGGCACTACCGATCCTGCGGCCTGATCCGTTACCGATCACGGCCTGGCGCTGGTGGGTGCCAACCTTGGTTGGCACGCTCTCGCGGTACAATGGCCGTGTGGCAAGACATCGTTCAACTTCCTTCCCCGGCCCCGATCTGCTGAGCGTTGATCGGGAACATATGCGCCCGCTCGCCGAGCGCATGCGCCCGCGCACCCTCGACGAGATGGTCGGGCAGAAGCGCCTGCTGGCGCCGGACAGCGCGCTGCGTCGCGCGGTCGAATCCGGTCGCGTGCATTCGATGATCCTGTGGGGGCCGCCGGGCTGCGGCAAGACCACGCTGGCGCTGTTGCTGGCCGAGTATTCCGACGCCGAGTTCCGCGCCATCTCCGCCGTGCTGTCCGGCCTGCCGGAAGTGCGCCAGGTGCTGGCCGAGGCCGCGCAGCGTTTCGCTGAAGGGCGGCGTACCGTGCTGTTCGTGGACGAAGTGCACCGCTTCAACAAGGCGCAGCAGGATGCGTTCCTGCCGCACATCGAGCGCGGCACCATCCTGTTCGTCGGTGCCACCACCGAGAATCCGTCGTTCGAGCTGAACTCGGCGCTGCTGTCGCGTTGCCGCGTGCACGTGCTGGAAGGCGTTTCGCCCACCGACATCGTCGAGGCGCTGGAACGTGCGCTGGGTGACCGCGAGCGCGGCTTGGGCGAGGAGGGCATCGAGGTCGCTCCCGAACTACTGCTGGAAATCGCCACCGCCGCCGATGGTGACGTGCGTCGTGCGCTGACCCTGCTGGAGATCGCCGCCGAGCTGGCGGGCGGGGAGGGCGGTCGCATCACCCCGCAGACCCTGACCCAAGTGCTGGCCGATCGCACCCGTCGCTTCGACAAGGGCGGCGAGCAGTTCTACGACCAGATCTCGGCACTGCACAAGTCGGTACGTAGCTCCAATCCTGATGCCGCACTGTACTGGCTGACCCGCATGCTCGATGGCGGCTGCGATCCGTCCTACCTGGCGCGCCGCCTGACCCGCATGGCCATCGAGGATATCGGCCTGGCGGATCCGCGCGCGCAGAGCATGGCGCTGGAAGCCTGGGACATCTACGAGCGGCTGGGTAGCCCGGAAGGCGAGCTCGCCTTTGCTCAGCTGGTGCTGTACCTGGCCAGTACCGCCAAGTCGAATGCCGGCTATGCGGCCTTCAACCAGGCCAAGGCCGATGTGCGCGAGAGTGGCACCGAAGAAGTGCCGCTGCACCTGCGCAATGCGCCGACCAAGCTGATGAAGGAGCTGGGCTACGGCGCCGAGTACCAGTACGACCACGACGCCGAAGGCGGCATCGCACTGGACCAGACCGGCTTCCCGGATGCGATGGGCGAGCGCGTGTATTACAACCCGGTGCCGCGCGGCCTGGAAATCAAGCTGAAGGAAAAGCTGGATCGGCTGCGCGCCGAGCGCGAGGCGGCGCGGGTCGTGAAGGGCCGCTGAGCCGGCTCGACGCCACATTGTTCTGCGCGTCTGCATTTGGCACACTGCGCGGCTACTTTTTCAAGGATTGATGCCGTGCAGGAAATGATTCTGCCGTTGAAGCGTTACGCCCAGTTCGATGGTCGTGCCAACCGTCGCGAGTACTGGATGTTCCAGCTGTTCCTGTTGATCGTCTCCGCCGTGCTGATGGTGCCGCTCATCGCCGGGTTGGTGATGCAGTCCGATGGCTTGGGCATCGCGTCGATCATCCTGTTCGTCGTGTTCTGGCTGGCTACCTTCCTGCCGGTCATCGCTGTCACCGTGCGCCGCCTGCATGACTGCAACCAGTCGGGCTGGATGTACCTGCTGGCCTTCATTCCGTTCGGTGGCCTGGTGATCTTCGTGTTCGCACTGCTGCCGGGTACGCCGCAGGAGAACGCATATGGTCCGGTGCCCACGGGGCCCTGACCTTGCGTGAGTCGAGCATGGCTCGACTCTACAGAGGCAAAGAAAAGAAGCCGGCGTTTCGCCGGCTTCGTCGTTACTTCAGGGTGCAATCGCCGAACGACAGATAGTCCGAGCCGGAGCTGAACTGCAGCGTGCAGCTGGCGGTGAAGGTGGTGCCTTCTTCCAGCGCGCTGAGCTTGGCGGCCTGCTGCGCATCGTCGGTGGTCAGCCGGGCCAGGACATTGCCCTGGTCATCGCCGGCCTCGATCAGCGGCTCGCCCTGCAGGTTGCTGGAAACACCCAGCGCGACGGCGGTGAAGGTCACCGTCTGGTTGAGTTGTTCCATGCTCAGCGTCGAATAGCCGGCCTCTTCATAGGCCTGGTAGAGCGTCGGCAGATCCTGCGCGGCATGGGCGGCCAGCGGTGCGAGCAGGCCGAGGGAAAGTGCGATCAGGGTGGTGTGCTTCAAGAGAGTCTCACGATCATGGGATCCAATCCCATGGCGGTCATGGCGCGGATGAACGCGACCGGATCGGCGGCAGACTGCCCGCCCTCCATGGCTGCGCTGTAAGCGGGGCGATCCAATGCCCCGGTGGCCGGCAAAATAGGGGAAATGCCGTGCCCAGCGCAACCGGGTCGTCGCGCGCGTGATACACAGCGTGACGTTCGATCGATGTGATAATCATTCGCGTTTAAGGTAGACTGCGGTCCCTTGTGAACCGGCGGCCCTGGGCCGCTTCTGCCGCCGCTGATGAAGCATTTCGTCCTGCCTTCGCGCCGTGGTCCGCTGGCCCGCGGCCTGGCCGCCTTGATGATGGGTCTGCTCCTGGCCACCCCGTACGCCCACGCCCAGCAGCGCAATCCGCTGCAGAAGATCGGCCACACCGTGCTCGACGAGCCGGCGGCCAGCTATCGCTTCGAGCATTTCGTGGTGGACAGCCCCGACCAGCAACGCCGCTGGCGGGTGAATGTGGCGATCCCGGCCAAGGCCGGCAAGGCGCCGCTGCCGGTGTTGTACGCGCTGGATGGCAATGCGGTGGCGATGGTGCTGGACCAGCCGCTGCTGGCCGAGCTGGCGGCACGCAAGGCGCCGCCGGTACTGGTGCTGATCGGTTACGACAACGACCTGCGCATCGATTCCAAGGCGCGCACCCGCGACTACACCGCATGGATCGACCGTGCAGACGATGAGAGCGGCAGCACGCAGGCAGTCGGCGGTGGTGCCGCCGCTTTCCTCGACGTAATCGAACGCCGCATCAAGCCCGAAGTCGAGCGTCGTGCACGCATCGACGCGCAGCAGCAAGCGTTGTGGGGGCACTCGCTGGGCGGGTTGTTCGTGCTCAATGCGCTGTACACGCGTCCGGCGGCGTTCCAGTCCTATCTGGCGGCCAGTCCGTCGCTGTGGTGGAGCCAGGGTGCGGCGCTGGGTGATCCGGAACAGCAGTTCGTGCAGAACGCGCATGGGCAGCCGGCGAAGCTGTGGCTGATGCTGGGTGGCGCCGAGCGCGTCGGTGATCGCGGCAAGCGCGACATGAACAACCCACGCGTGGTCGCGCACCTGCGTCGTATCGGTGGGGCCACCCCGGATGCTGCCATGCAGCTGTCCGAGCGCTTGGGCAAGCTGCCGGGCATGCGCGTGCAGTACCGCGAGTTCCCCGGCCTCGGCCATGGCCCGATGCTGCCCGCGTCGTTCCACGCTGCGCTGCATGAGCTGTACGGCGTGACCGACCGCAGCGCCGGTGACGGCGCGCCCAATGGTGGTGACAACGCCGCCGAATGAATCCCTTCGCATGCCAAGGCATGCGACCCCACTACCCAGGCGAGGCTGCCGATGTGCAGCGGCCCAGGCAACCGATGAATCCCGCGTCACGTGGCGCGGCCTACGTGTGCAAGGAGCCTTCCATGTCGTTCCGTCCGTCTTTCCGTCTCACTTCTCTCGCCGCTGGCCTGTTGCTGGCCGTGACCGCCACCGCACAGCCGGTGTTCGATCAGCCGGCCAACGCCACCTTCAAGGGCGAGGTCGTCTCTCGCGGTGAGAACGTGGTTCCCGGCAGCACTGCCGACGTGGTCGGTCGCGGTTTCGTGCCGGGCCAGAAAGTCAGCCTGCTGCGTGGCGACAGCGTGCTCAACACGCAGCCGCTGGTGGTCGATGCCGATGGCAACTTCAAGACCCAGCTGAGCATTCCGGCCGATGCCGTGCCGGGTACCCACCCGGTGGTGGTGCGCGCCAGCCAGCCGGCTGCAGCCACCGTGCTGAAGCTGCGCGTCTCGCCGCAGCTGCCGCTGTCCGGCCAGGCGCAGTTCGCCACCCAGTCCAACAAGCTGGTGCCGGGCCTGTACCAGTCCGCCTACAGCGCCGCCAGCAACGCGGTGTTTGTGACCTCGGCCGTGGGCCGCCCGCCGGTGACCCAGTCGCAGCTGTTGAAGCTGGACCCGAAGTCGCTGAAGGTGACCAAGGCGATCACCCCGGCGCAGGTGCCGGGCAGCACCAATGGCGCGGTCTACGCGGTCTACGGTGTCGGCGTGGATGACACCAACGGCAATGTCTGGGTCACCAACACCCGCCAGAACTCCATCGCGGTCTACCGCCAGAAGGACCTGTCGCTGGTCCATCAGTTCCCGGTCGATGCCGTGCCGCATGCGCGCGACGTGGTGGTTGATGGCACCCACGGCAAGGTGTTTGCCTCGGCCACGGGTGAGGACCATCTGTCGGTGTTCGACGCCAAGACCCTCAAGGAACTGCCGGCGGTGACGCTGGAGTCCGGCGTGGACGACGGCAAGTTCACCCCGATGAGCCTTGTGCTGGACGAGAAGGGCGGCAAGCTGTTCACCGTCAGCATCGGCACCCCGGAAGCGGCGGTGATCGACGTGGCCAGCGGCAAGGTCGAGAAGGTCATTGACCTGGGCAATTCGATCAGCGCCTCGGGCGTGGCCTTCGACGCAGCGCGCAACCGCCTGTACGTGGCCTCGCAGGGCACCGACAACCTGCTGATCGTCGATGTGGCCGCCGGCAAGGTGCTGCATGACGTGCCGGTCGGCGCCGGTGCGCTGAACGTCGCCTTTGATGATGCCTCCGGCCTGGCCTACGTCAGCAACCGTGGCGCTGGCACGGTCACCGTGGTGAACGGTGACGGCAAGGTGGTCGCCAACCTCGACGGCGGCACGTTGCCGAACCACGTCCGTGCCGATGGCAAGGGCAACGTGTTCGCGGTGAACAAGTCGCGCGGTGCCGAAGACCCGAAGGGTGACCGCATCACCCGCATCACCCCGAAGCAGTAAGTCACACAGCGGGGCGGCGTGCACGTCGCCCCGCCAGCAAGGAGAACGAGCATGAACATCGCGTCCCGTCTGCGCCTGTGTGCGCTTCCGTTGGCTGTCTCGCTGGCACTGGCTGCCTGTGGCGGTTCATCGACGCCCTCGGACACCGGCAAGCCGGTTGAGCCCGCCGCCGCCGCAACCGCGGCTGGCGAAGTTGCGTTGCCTGCAGGCTGGCAGCGCGTGGCCGGCACCGATATGCCGGCCGTGCGCGACCAGAAGGCAGTGCTGCCGGCCAAGGTGCATTCCGATGACGGCGCCGACGTCGAGGTGGCCGATACCAGCCGCATCATCGCCGGTGGTGACGACGTGATCGCGGTGATCGAGGCGCTGGGACTGGACAAGCAGGTGTTCGCCGCGCCGACCAATACCACCACCCAGGCTGGCCTGGCTGCCCCGCACCAGTTCCTGTTCAACCGCACCACTGGCGTGGAGGGCGTGCTGAGCCTGCAGGGCTCGCTGTTCCTCGGCAACAGCCTGCGCCGCCACACCGAGCTGGCGAAGAAACTGCGTGAGGTGGGCGAACCGGCGGTGGTCATCGATGACCTGCAGCCGGCACCGGACAAGGTGCGCAAGGTCGCCGCCGCACTAGGGCTGGCCGAAGCAGGGCAGGCACTTGCCACGCAGGTGCAGCGCCAGCTCGATGAGGCTGCAGCGATTGGCAAGGGCCTGGGCCATGCGCCACGACTGATCCACGTGTCGGCCACCGGCGCCGGTGGCTCACCCACCGTTGCGGGTGCCGACAGTGCGTCTGCGCAGCTGATCGCACTGGCTGGTGGTGTCAACATCGGCACCGAGGCGGGTGTGAAGAACTACTCGCAGCTCAGCAATGAGGGCGTAGTCGCTGCCGCACCGGAGGTGATCCTGGTGACCGAGCATGACCTGCAGCTGTTCGGCGGTGCCGAGGGCCTGTGGAAGGCGTACCCGACGCTGAAGCAGACCCCGGCCGGGCAGGCCAATCGGGTCTGGGTGATGCCGGATGTGCAGCTGAAGTACACCAGTGTCGGATCAGGTGCTGGTGCGCTGGCGCTGGCCAAGGCCCTGGCGGCGTTGCCGAAGGCATGAGTCCGGCGGATCGGCGCCGCCGTCGCGGGCGGACGATGTTGCTGGTGGCGTTGCTGGCACTGCTGGGGGCAGTGCTGGCCTCGTTCGCCGTGGGCCCGCTGCGGCTGCCGCCGTTGGAGGTGATGCAGGCGTTGGCGGTGAAGCTGGGTCTGCTTGATCCACAGGCGGTCAGCAGCCGCGACCTCGCTGTGGTCTGGCAGCTGCGTATTCCGCGTGCCCTGTTGGGCGCGATGGTCGGTGCGTCGCTGGCAATGGCCGGTGCCAGCCTGCAGGGCCTGTTCGGCAATCCGTTGGCCGATCCCGGCATTGTCGGTGTCAGCCAAGGCGCCGCATTGGGTGCAGTTGCCGCCATCGTGCTGGGTGCTGCGGGCGCGGCCGGTTGGCTGGTGCCGGTGGCCGCGTTCGCTGGCGGCGCACTGGCAATCGGTCTGACCTACGCATTGGCTCGGCCCGGCAAGGGCACGGGCAACGCCACGCTGCTGCTGGTCGGTATCGCGATGGCCGCGTTCTGCTCGGCGTTGATCGGTTTCCTCACATATATCGCCAGCGAAAGCGAGCTGCAGTCGCTGGTGTTCTGGCAGATGGGCTCGCTGGCGCGCGCCAACTGGGCCGATGTGGCGGCCGTGGTGCCGTTGTTCGCCATCGGTGTGTTCGCACTGCAGCGATTGGCTACGCCGCTGGACATGCTGGCGCTGGGCGAACGCCAGGCACAGCACCTCGGGCTGGATGTCACCCGCACGCGTCGCCGCCTGGTGGCGTTCAGTGCGCTGCTGGTGGGTGCGGCGGTGGCGTTTGCTGGTTCGATCAGTTTCGTTGGCCTGGTGGTGCCGCACGTGGCGCGCCTGCTGGTCGGCCCTGGCCATCGCTGGTTGCTGCCGTTGTCAGGCCTGCTGGGCGCACTGCTGATCGTGGTGGCCGACACCGCCGCGCGCACATTGGATCCGCCGGCGGAGATTCCGCTGGGCCTGTTTTCGGCCGCACTGGGCGCACCGTTCTTCCTGTGGCTGGTGCTGCAGCAGCGCCGCAAGGCCGCACCATGAGCGTGTTGTTGAAGCTGCACGAGGTGGTGGTCCGCCGCCAGCAGCGCGAGATCCTGCACGGCATCTCGCTCGCGTTCGAGCCGGGGACGGTGACCGCGCTGGTCGGCCCGAACGGCGCGGGCAAGTCCACGTTGCTGGCTGTGGCGGCAGGTGACCTGCGTGCCGACGCTGGCGAAGTAAGCCTGCTCGGCAAGCCGTTGGCCGGTTACAAGGCCGGGCCACTGGCGCGCGAGCGTGCGGTGATGCCCCAGGAGCACGGCGTGCGCTTCGCCTTCAGCGTGGAAGAAGTGGTGGCGATGGGGCGGCTGCCGCATCCGCCGGATCCAGCTGTGGACGACGCCCAGGTGGAAGCGGCAATCGATGCCGCTGAACTGCAGGCGCTGCGCCTGCGCGAGGTGCAGCAGCTGTCGGGCGGTGAATCGGCACGGACCACGTTCGCGCGCGTGCTGGCGCAGGACACGCCGCTGCTGCTGCTGGATGAGCCAACCGCAGCGCTGGATCTGCGTCACCAGGAACGCACGCTGCGCAGTGTCCGCGCCTGTGCCGAAGCCGGTGCGTGCGTGATCGTGGTGCTGCACGACCTCAATCTGGCCGCGGGCTATGCCGACCGCATCGTGCTGCTGGAGCAGGGCAGGGTGGCGGCCGATGGCACGCCGTTGCAGGTGCTCACCGAAGACAACCTGCAGCGTGTCTACCAGCAGGATGTGGTGGTGCTGGAGCACCCAAGGCGTGGGGTGCCGCTGGTGGTGGTGACCTGAGCATCAACGTGCTCTGCCTGGCGACGTATGATGTGCAGTTCGTTCTCTTCAATGGACTGATGCAATGATCCGTGCTGTTTCACATGGCGTGCTGCTCTCGGCAATGGTCGCCTCCGTATGCGCCGCCAGCACCGCGTCCGCATCCTCGGTCTCCCTGATCAAGGCCGCCGAGCAGGCCTCGCTGATCGAGAGCCGGTATTCCGCCGGCGGGAGTGCTCCGGTGGTTCCGGTGACGACCCGCTATTTCGCCAGTGATGAAGTGCTCATCAGCTGGGATGACCAGCAGGTGCTGATGCTATGCAGGGAGGCGGTGTACCTGCAGATTCCTGCCGGCAAGGCAGGTGACGTTGCGCTGGCCGCTGAACAGCGGCAGATGATTGCCTATCAGGCAATGATGTCCGGCCTGGGTTCGCTTGCGGCCGTGGCCGAAGCGGCGGGGGATGCGGTGGTGGTGGCGGACGACGGCAGCGAGACCCGTCGCGCGGGTGAGAGCAGCTGGGCCTACGGGGTGGAACGCCATGACATCACCACCCAGCGCATGGCCGATGGCGCGCTGCGGATCCGGGCACGCAAGACCGAGACCGTGAACAAGGCCAAGCCTGCGGAGCCGGACGACATGTTCAGTACCGAAGACGACCAGGCGGCGCGACTGTCGGAGCTGGCGCCGGTCGGCAGCTGGACCGAGGTGGTGGTCCATGGCGGCCCGCGCCAGGCGCAGGTGGATCCGGCGATGTCGTTGAAGGGATGGATCTCGATGGGGGACGACCAGGCTGCAACCGTGGCTGAGGCGCGCAAGCTGCATGAGTGCAAGTGAGCTGAGCTGGGGTCAGAGCCCTTTGCCCGTGGCAAAGGGATCCGACCCCGAGACCCGTCGGCCTCATTGTTCTATTAATGTGCGCAATATTCACTTGCGCGCCAGATTGGCAGGTCTAGAATGCGCCCCATGAACCGGATGCCGCTCCTGAAGTTTTTCACCCTGACCCGCGCAAGCGCGGAACGGGCGTGTCTGCCTGGAGCCCCGCGAGGCCGTTGAGACGGCCATCGCAGGACCTTCGACAGAGCGCCCTCCGGGGCGCTCTTTTCGTTTTCGCAGTTCCATTTCCGCAACCCGCTGTACCGCAAGGAGAACGTGCCATGCACCAGATCGCCGAGACCGAACGCTAGCCGCGCACCCTGTCGCCAACCGGGGTGCGCGGCCCCCGAAGTTGGCTTTGCAGGAACCTTTCTCATGAACACCCAAGTCCTTTCCCGCCGTCGCAACCTCGGCATCATTGCCCACATCGACGCCGGCAAGACCACGCTGACCGAACGCCTGCTGTGGAAAAGCGGCGAGATCCATCGCGTCGGCGAAGTGCACGACGGCAATGCGACCACCGATTTCTCGGCGATCGAGCGCGAACGTGGCATCACCATCGGCGCCGCCGCCGTGCAGGCGCAGTGGGCGCCGCGCGACCTGCCGCCGCATCGGCTGACCCTGATCGACACTCCCGGCCACATCGACTTCGCCATTGAAGTTGAGCGTTCGCTGCGCGTGCTCGACGGAGCCGTGGCTGTGTTTTCGGCCGTGGATGGCGTGCAGCCGCAGTCGGAAACCGTGTGGCGCCAGGCGCGTCGCCATCGCGTGCCGTTGATCGCGTTCGTCAACAAGATGGACCGCGTCGGCGCTTCGTTCGAGCGCGTGCTGGAGCAGCTGCAGGACAAGCTGAGGGCGCGGCCGTGGGCGCTGGGCGTGCCGCTGGGCAGCGAAAGCGACTTCAACGGCTGGGTCGACCTGGTCGATGAGCGCGTGCTGCACTGGCAGGATGGTGCCGTAACCACGGTGACCCCGTGGGACGACGCGGCGCGCACCCTGTGGCAGCCGCAGCGTGACGCACTGGTCGAGGCCGTGGCCGACCACGACGAACTGCTGGCTGATGCCTGGCTGGAGGGCCGCGCGATCGATGCGGAACTGCTGCGGGCGGCGATCCGACGGGCGACGCTGGCCGGTGCAGGCGTGCCGGTGCTGGCCGGTGCCGCGTTCAAGGACAAGGGTATCGAGACGCTGCTGGATGCGGTGGTCGATTACCTGCCGTCGCCGCTGGATCGCCCTGCCGTGACCGCCGAAAGCGAAGGTGGTGACGTGGTGTTGCCGCCGGATCCGGACGGTCCGCTGGCCGGCCTGTTGTTCAAGATCACCCACCAGCAGCACGGCGCGCTGAGCTTCGTGCGGCTGTACTCGGGCACCTTGAAGGTCGGTGATGCCGTGGCCAGTTCGCAGCATCCGCAGGGGCGGCGTGTCAGCCGCCTGGTGCGGGTGCAGGCCGACCAGACCCATGACATCGAGCAGGCCGTGGCCGGTGACATCGTCGCGGTACTGGGCTGGAAGGATGCTGTCAGCGGTGAAACGCTGAGCGGGCGTGCGCAGCCGCTGCGCCTGGAGAACATCCAGGCACAGGCGCCGGTGCTGGCGTGGCGGTTGGAGCCGGCGCGCGCGGCCGACCTGATCCGGATGGCGCAGGGTCTGGCCAGCCTGGCCCAGGAAGATCCGTCGTTCCGCGTCGAGACCGATCGCGACACGGCGGAGACCCTGGTCTGGGGCATGGGCGAGTTGCACCTGGAGGTGATGGTCGAGCGTCTGCGCAGCGAATGGAAGGTCGACGTAGGCGTAGGTGCGCCGCGTGTGGCCTACCAGGAGACGCCGATGCGTGCGATGGCCGGGGTTGTGGGCCGGCTGGTCAAGCAGACCGGTGGCCAGGGCCAGTTCGCGCACGTGGTGCTGGATGTGTCGCCGCGCGAGGACGGCCAGGTGGTGTTCAACGACCGCATCGTCGGTGGCGTGGTGCCGCGCAGCTTCATCAACGCCGTGGAGAAGGGCGTGCGTGCGGCGCTGTCGGAAGGCCCGCAGGGCCATCCAGTGGTGGGTATCGAGGTCAGTCTTGTCGATGGCCAGACCCACGCCAAGGACTCTTCGGAAATGGCGTTCCATCGCGCCGGTGCCGAGGCGATCAAGGCGGCGCTGGTGGAGGGCGGTACGCAGCTGCTGGAGCCGGTGATGGCGGTGACGGTGCATTCGCCGTCGGCGTCGGTGGGTGATGTGGTGGGCGACCTCAACCGTCGCCATGGCCGTATTGCCCGCATCGAAGACCAGGAAGGTCGCGCCGAAGTCAGCGGCTTTGCGCCGCTGGCGCAGCTGGTGGGCTACACCACTGCACTGCGTTCGCTCAGCCAGGGTCGGGCGAGCAGCGAGGCGCACCTGCACGGCTACGAGCCGGTACGCGCTGCGTAAGGAAAGGCGAGGGGAGCCCGTGAGCGGGCTCCCCTTTTTTGTAGGCGTTGGTGGGGTTCCGTATCCACGCATTGCGCTTCGTTACTGCGAAGCGGCGCGAATGATGAATCCGCATCGACACGCGAATATTCGCACTGCATTGCAACAAAACTGCAGAAAAAGCTGGATTAAAGTGATGCCTCACGATAAATTGCGCACCCCCCGTTGCTCGCCGCCGCCCGCACCCCTCTCATGCGTGATGACAAAGACCCCGGAACCCTTGAGCTGACCCTGCCGCGCAAACGCGGCCGTCCGCCCAAGTTCGGGTACGCAATGAGCGACGCACAGCGGGCCGCGCGCTACCGGGCGCGCCGGGCCGGGCAGGCCAACCACGCCGATGTGCGCGCCTGCAGCGACATGGTGTTGCTGGACAAGATCCGCGCTGCGGTCAGCGCCCGCGATACCGAGCTGGCCGGCTTTCTGGTCCACGTTCTCTGGCAACGCTACCCCCTGCAGCTGAAATAGGTCGTCGGTGGGGTGGCCGTTGTCATCGAGCTTGTTGATAATGCGGGATTCAGGTTGTTCCCGCTGGCGCGCCCGGGATGGCAGGCGCGCATGATCGAACGGTTCCCAAGATGACCACCACCAGCGACACCACCACCGAAGCGGCGCCGACCGGCACCCCCCTGTTCTACACCCGTCCGGTGCCGCTGCAGGCCGATGTGCACGCCGACCTGCGCATCCTGCCGGGCAGGCTCGAGTTTGCCGCTGGCAACAACGCCATTCCGCTGGTGCTCGGCGAGTTCTCGCTGGCGCTGCACCACTTCCCGATCCTGTTCGCCGGTCCGACCGCGGTGCCGATGGCGGCCGTCGGCGTGTCGGAAGAGAACCTGTTCATCAAGGACGGACTGTGGGAAGACGAGGCCTATATCCCGGCCTACCTGCGTCGCCATCCCTTCATCTTCATCGACACCGGCGCGGACAACGATTTCCTGCTGGGCATCGATGAAGAGAACCCGCGCGTGGTCAAGGGTGGTGACGAAGGCCAGCCGCTGTTCGTCGATGGCAAGGCCACCGAGATGGTGCAGCAGGCGCTGGAGTTCTGCGGCCAGTTCACCCGCGAGCACGAACAGACCCAGGCCTTCTCCAAGGCGCTGATCGACAACGGCCTGCTGGTTGAACGCAACGCCACCGTGCGTACTCCGGATGGCCGCGAGTTCAACCTCAACGGCTTCCAGGTCGTGGATGTCGAGAAGTTCGTCGCACTGCCGGAAGCCACTGTGGTCGAGTGGCACCGCAGCGGCTGGCTGGCGCTGATCCACCAGCACCTGATGTCGCTGGGTCGCTTCAACGACCTGACCCGTCGCCAGGTCGAGCGCCTGGCGGCCTGATCATGCCGATGGTGCGGCTTCCGCTTTGCGGGAGCCGTGCCACTGCTGCAATCCCTGCAGCAGTCGCCGCGCCTCGACCCAGTCAGGCGCGGCCCTATGCCCCAGCTCCCACAGTTCGGCCGCGATATCGGCTTGTGTCGTTGCGCCGCAGATCTGCAGCGTACCCTGCAGGCGGTGGGCGTGGTGGCGCAGTGCATCCGGAGCGGCGCCGGTAACGGTGCGCTCGATGGCAGCCAGTTCCGTGCTGATGTCGGCCGCATAGGCGGAGTCAATGCATGCCGTGCTGGAGGGTGCAACGTGGCCCCGTAGCGCTGGCAACGCCAGCACCTGCAGCAGCTTGGCGATCTGCAGCGGCTTGGCCAGCACCGCGTCGAATCCCGCCTCGCGACAGCGCGCCGCATGGCGGCGGCCCGTACGTGCCGACAATGCGATCAACCGCAAGGGCGTGTGCGCCCGCGCACGCAGCCGGCGGGCCAGCGCATAGCCATCCATGTCGTGAAGCCCGATGTCGAGCAGCACCGTGCTGCGCGGTCGACGCGCCTGCTCTTCCAGTGCGTTGCTGGCATCGGCAAGCGCCTGCACATCCGCCCCCAAACGCTGCAGCTGGGCGGCCATGAGGCGGCGGTTGAGCTCATGGTCTTCGACCAGCAACAGATCCAGGCCAGCAAGCGGCTGCTCATGAGCGGCCACCGTCGCAGTCGGCGGGTGGGACCGGGCGATCCGCACCGGCAGGCGCAGGGTGAATCGGCTGCCGCGTCCGTGGACGCTGTGAACAGTCAGGTCGCCGCCCATCGAGCGGGCCAGTTCGCGCGCGATCACCAGCCCCAGTCCGCTGCCGCCGCGCCGCAGCCCGTCCTCACCCTGCCGGAAGGGTTGGAACAGGGATGTCGCCTGCGCAGCAGAGATGCCAATGCCGCTGTCGATCACATCCAGCAGCAGCTCATGCGGGCGCGGTGGTGGCCGCAGCTGCACGCGCAGATCGATGCCGCCGACGTCGGTGAACTTCAGCGCATTGCCGAGCAGGTTGTCGACGATCTGGCGCAGCGCATCGGGATCCAGCAGGACCAGCGGCGCCGGCGCTGCAGTGCAGTCCAGCCTGAGCTCCAGGCCCTTCCTGCGTGCGAGCACGCGGATCGCATCCAGCGAATGGTTGCAGAGCAGTGCGACATCGCAGGCTTGTACCTGCGGCATGAAGCCACCACTGGCGAGGCGCGAAAAATCCAGCGAGCGGTCCAGCAGTCCGCGCAGGGAGCGTCCTGCGGCAGCCATCGCCGCGAGTAGTTCGCGGCGGCCCTCTGGCGAATGGGCCTGGTGCAGCGGGGTGATCGAACCCAACAGCGTCTGCGCGGCATTGCGCACCTCATGGCTGATCATGCCGATCGCGCGTGCACGGTCGCGCTCGCTGCGGCTGAAGCGACGGCGCAGCGGATGCCAGAGAAGTGGAAGCCCGGCCAGCGCGGCGATCAATGCCAGCAACCAGGCCGGTGGTGGTGACCGCATCCAGCCCAGTGCCCGCTCCACCGATGCGGGCAGCATCTGCTGCGCCCAGAGATGCAGCAGGCCAGCGTGCTCTTCCAGCGTGATGTCGCGCAGGCCCCGGTCGATGCGTTCAAGCAAGTGCCTGTCCTCCCGACGGGCGAGCAGATGCAGGTCGGTGGAGAAATCGCTGCTGATCGGTTGCAGCAGCAGGTCACCACTGAAATAGCGGCGGGTCATTGGTCGCAGCGTCGTCTCCAAGCCGATCGCGGCATCGGCGGTACCGGCAACGACCGCCGCGAGTGCCGCGTGACGATCCGGAAGCTGCAGTAGATGGATCCGTGGATGATGTGTACCCAACCACCCAGCGTAGGGCCCACCCTCAACCACCGCCAGGATCTTTCCCTCCAGATCAGGCAAGCCGCGTGGCAGCCAACGGCCGGGTTGCCCGGCGAGGACCGTCCGGCCACCGCGAAACGGGGCGGAGGCAACCAGCTCTGGACAGGGGAGTTGCGGGTGTCCGGAGCCGCCCATCACCAGTACCAGGTCGGCGTCGCGGCCTCAGACGGCGGCCACCGATGCGGCGGTGGTGGGATAGGGCAGGTCCAGGAAACGCAGTTGTGCATGCCGCGCTACCAGGCCTGCATAGCCGTGGGCGAGCGTGGGAAATGGCGCTGTCTCTGCAAGTGCAGCGGGTATCGGACGCATGGATGGGGCCGTGGCAACCCGTACCTCGCTTCCTGGCCCCCAGCGTTGGGATCGGACATCTTCCGCAGATGCCGCCGGCAGCAGCAGAAGAACCAGCAGCAGGGCGAGGGAGGTGCGCAGGCGCGAGCGGTCCCGCCTGCTCACGGCGGGCTCGCGTGTGGGCGCATGGCGTAGATCTCGGCGTCGTTGCGCAGGCCAAGCTTGCGCAGCGCGGCAATCTTCTGGGTGCTGACGGTCTTGACGCTCCGGTGGCGACGCAGCGCGATCTCGGACACGGTGAGCCCGGTGAGCAGCAGTTCCAGTACCTCGCGTTCATTGCGGCTGAGTTCACTGCAGTCCGCAGGCAGGACACAGTCAGGTGGCAGGCGGCTGAGCCCCTGAGACACGCACACAATGGCCTCTGACAGCATCGGCAGCGGCTCGGCCTTGCCGACGACGCCGCCGATGCCGGCATTGATCAGGTGGCTGAGGTTGGTTGCGGGTGAAAGCGTGGCGAAAGCGAGCAGTGGGATGTGGGGAAAGGTCTCGCGCAGCAGGGGGATCAACTCGGCGCTACCGCGGTCGTCGGGGGCCAGGCTCAGGTCGATGATCGCCACATCGACGGGCAGTCGATGCAGGGTGGTGATGAGGTCTTCGCTGAGGGAGTGGCTGGCGACGATGCTGAAGCGGCGGTCGCGGTTGAGGTGCAGGGCGATGCCGCGACGGACGACTTCATGGTCGTCCAGAAGCGCCAGGCGCAGCCGGCGCGGTGCAGGATGTCCATTCATGCGCAGGGAGGTGATCAGCGCCCATGGGCGTGGTCATCATTTTGGCGTCACTGTCACGCCGGGCATCGAATTTCCGGGATTTTTGCGATTATTCCTAAGAATCGATGTGTTGCGCGCATCGGTTCCGCGAACGTCATTGATGTAGTGGATGGAACTCATCGATACCGGGTCAGCGGACCGACTGCGGCACCCGCCTCAACCTGGCAGTGTCGTAACCCATCGCTGCAATGCGCTGCACCGCCTGCTGGTAGTCGCTTTCCGAGACCTGGGGCGTACGCGCCATGTACCAGACATAGTCGCGCTTGCTGCGGGCCACAATGGTCTGGCGGTAGCCTTCGTCCAGCCAGGCAATGATGTATTCGGCCTGGATCGGCCAGATGAACTGCATGCCCCAGATCGCACCGTTTCCCTCTTTCTCCACCCGGCCGATCGGATGCATCGACTTCTGTGGGGCATCGAAGCTGCCCTTGCGATAGGTGAAGGTGGTCTGGATGCGTCCATCCGGCCGTAGCGCGTAACTTTCCACCGCATCGAAAGCCTCGCGTTCCGGGCGCGATGGAATGTGTGCGATCACATACCAGTCGCCCATGAATCGCGGCACATCCACCGATGGTGGCCGCGGCAGGGGCCGGGTGTCGCTGGAACTGCAGCCTGCGCCGAACAGGCCGGCTGCGAGCAGAGGAAGCAGCGGGAAAATGCGCATGTCACACCTCAGCGTGGGCGGAACAGGTAATGGGCCACCAGCCACTGCCGGCCATCGTCGTAGCCGAACAGCTCGGCACAGGCCATCCAGAACATCCGCCAGCGCTGCCACCAGATCTTTGCCGCGGCCTGACCGTAAGTGGCGACCAGTACAGGCATGACCTCTTCGCGGGCGGCGTCCTGGTTGGCCAGCCAATGATCAGCGGTGCGCTGGTAGTGACTGCCATCCAGCAGCCAGCGCTGTTCCAGCCGCAGGTCGCGCTGGAAGTGCAGCAGGGTGTCGGCGGCGGGCATCAGCCCGCCCGTGAAGAAGTGGCGGCCCATCCAGTTGTCGCCGCCGCTGGTCTCGAACGGATACATCAGCGTGCGGTGGGCGAAGATGTGCACGAACAGCGCGCCATCCGGTTTCAGCCATCGTGCGATGCCCGACAGCAACCGCTCATAGTTGCGTACGTGTTCGAACATCTCCACCGACACGCAGCGGTCGAACTGTGCCGTTGGCAGCTCAAGCTCGTTGACGTCGCAGGTCAGCACCTCGACGTTGCCCAGGCCGCGCGCCTGGCACTGCGCCATGATGTGCCTGCGCTGGCTGTGCGAGTTGGAGACGGCGGTGATATGCGCCTGCGGGAAGCGTTCGGCCATCCACAGCGTCAGTGAGCCCCAGCCGCAGCCGAGTTCAAGGATCTGCTGGCCGTTGGCCAGGCCGGCGCGTTGGCCGTACAGCGCCAGCATGGCGTCCTCGGCCTGGTCCAGCGTTTCGCGGCCAGTGGGGTAGTAGCAGCTGCTGTACTTCAGGCGCTTGCCCAGGCAGGCCTGGAAGAAGGCCGCGGGAACTTCGTAGTGCTGGCGGTTGGCCACTTCGGTATGCAGCGCGAGTGGGCTGTCGGCCAGCTCGGCGATGCGCCGGCTGAAGCGTGCCGACTGCCCCTCGATTCCGCCTTCGGCCTCGTCATGCAGCCGTTGTGCGCACAGGCGACGTATGCCGGCACGCAGCGCCGCATCGGGCACCAGTCCGCGTTCGGCCCAGGCGATCAGCCCGGTCTCCGCATCTTCGGCCGGATTCAGTGACGGGATCGCGCTCATGCGGAATGCTCCTTGGACGTGCGGGGGAACCAGGGAAAGAACATCGACGTGCTGCGCTGGTACTCGCGGTAGTCTTCGCCGCGGCTGCGCAGAGCCTGCTTCTCGGTGAACGGAATGCCGCTCAGATAGCGCAGGAATACATACATCAGCAGCGGGCCGGACCACGCCAGCCACCACAGTGGTGAGCCCACCGCCAGCAGCACGTAGCTGAACCAGTGCAGCCATTCGAAGAAGTAGTTGGGGTGGCGCGAGTAGCGCCAGAGCCCTTTGCGGCAGGTCAGGCCCTTGTTCGCCGGGTCGGCCCGGAACCGGGCCAGCTGCCGGTCGGCCAGCGCCTCGCCGCCGACGCTGAGCAGCCAGACGCCTGCGCCGGCAACCACCCACAGCGACAGCCCCGGCCTTGGATTGGCCGCCACCGCGACGAAGGGCAGGGCGAACAGGACGATCAGCAGCGCCTGCGCCATGAAGAAGCCGAAGATTTTCCCTTGGTGGCCGTGCCAGTGTTCCCGCAGATAACGGTAGCGACCGTCCTCGTCTTCGTGACGGACCCGGTGCCAGAGATGCAAGGCCAGGCGGCTGCCCCACAGCCCACCCAACAGCCCCAGCGCGAGCCGTGGCATCAACGCGCCATCGCCCAGCAGTGCCAGCAGCAGCGCCGATGCACCCACGCCTTTGGCCCAGAGCACATCAACCACGCCGATGTTGGAGTGGCGACGCTGCCAGGCCCAGCCCCAGCTCATTACCACTACTGCGTACAGCAGCACCCACCCTGGATTGATCATGACGATGCTCCGGCAAGTGGCGGGTGGTCTGAAGGTTGCGACCAGCGGCGGGCCGTGGCACACAGCAGCGGCAGAGCGATGCTCCAGCCCAGACCGAGCACCAGCAGCCCCTGCCAGGTGGGCGCCCGGAACTGCACCGCATCGAAACCCCGGGAGGCCGAGAGATAGGCCAGTGGCGCGAGCAGCAGGCCGAACAGGACCGGCAATGCGGGGTGCCGTAGCAGGAAGCGCATCGAGGTGGTCAGCGTCATCGCGAACGCGGCCCACAGCGCCATGATCCACGGCGGCGGTGCCCAGCCAAGCGATGCCGCCGCATAGCGCACCATTCCGCTGGCCGCTGCGCTGGCATCCACCAGCCAGGCGCAGGCCAGCGCAACCAGCAACAGGCGAAGGTCTACGCTCGGCTTGGGGGATGTCAGCACCTGGCTGGCCACGTAGAGGCTTGCCGCGAACAGCGCTGGCCACTGCCAGCCACGGCCGGCACCGGCCACCGCGCACAGCCAGACCAGCTGGTTGCCGATGAGGTTGGTCCAGAATCGGCGCATTTCAGTGGCCATCGCTCGCCGCCCCCATCGGCCGATGGCCCGGACGCGCCAGCAACAGATGCGACACGCCGATCGAACGCTCCAGGAAGCCCCCCTCGCAGTACGCCAGATAGAACTCCCACAGACGGCAGAAGCGCGCGTCGAAGCCCTGCGCCTGCACCGCAGGCAGCTGGGCGAGGAAGCGATGACGCCATGCACGCAGGGTCAGCGCGTAGGAATGGCCGAAATCCTGCTGCGCGATCAGCTGCAGGTCGCTGGCCCGGGTCTTGGCCGCCATGATCGCGTTGATCGAGGGAATGAAGCTGCCCGGGAATACGTAGCGCTTGATGTAGTCAACGCTGCGCCGCGCCTGTTCGTAGCGCTGGTCCTCGATGGTGATGGCCTGCAGCAGCGCCACGCCGTGCGGCTTCAGCAGGCGCTGCAGCGTGGCCATGTAGGTGTCCAGGTACTCGGCACCAATGGCTTCGATCATCTCGATCGACACCAGCTTGTCGTAGCGGCCCTGCAGGTCCCGGTAGTCCTGCATCAGCAGGGTGACGCGCCCCTGCAGGCCGGCGGCCTTTACACGTTCGGTGGCCAGCGCGTGCTGCTCGGCGGAAATGGTGGTGGTGGTGACGTGGCAGCCATAGTGCTGGGCCGCATGCACGGCGAAACCGCCCCAGCCGGTGCCGATCTCGACCACGTTGTCGCCCGGCTTGAGCTGCAGCTGCTGGCAGATGCGGTCCAGCTTGCGTCGCGATGCCGTCTCCAGCGATTCACTGTCATCGGCGAAGAGTGCCGAGGAGTACATCAGGTCGGGCGACAGGAACAACGCGAAGAAATCGTTGCCGAGGTCGTAGTGCGCCGCGATGTTGCGACGACTGCCTTCGCGGCTGTTGCGACGCAGGCGATTCCAGCCGCGCAGCAGCCAGCCGCCCACGCGGGCGGGGCCGTGCTCCATGCTGTCAAGCAGATCGCGGTTGCGTACCAGCAGCCGCACCAGGGCCACCAGATCATCGCAGTGCCAGTCGCCGTGGATGTAGCTCTCGCCGGCGCCGACGCTGCCCTGTGCAGCCACTTTTCGGTAGAACGCCGGGTCGTCGATGGTGACCGTGACCTGCAGATCACCGCGGGCTTCGCCCAGCCAGACCTCGCCGAGCGCATCGCGCACGCACAGACGGCCGTCGCGCAGGGGCGCCAGCTGCGCCAGCAGGCGGCGGCGCAGGAAAACGTCGAGCGTGCCCGGCTGTGGCACGGCTACCGAGGGATTCATCTCGTTCATCGTGGTTTCTCGGCAAGGGAAGGGTGGTCGTGCACCGGGTTGCGCTTCAGCCACAGGCGCAGCGCATGCCAATGGATGGCGGCCACCACCTGGGTGGTCATCAACGGATAGCAGGCGAGGACGCGCGCAAGGCCGCGTCCGTCCAGCGGGCGCCGCTGCATGGACTGGGTGGCGTCGAACTGGCGCACGTCGTCACGCCACACCTGCATGTGCACGCGCAGGTCCTCGCCGGGTGCGTTGAACCGCCAGTCATAGCAGCAATCCATCGGCATGAACGGCGAGACGTGGAAGCACTTGTCGAACCGCCAGCGTAGTGACGCGCCCTCATGGAGCGCGGTCGATACCGGCAGCACGTATGCGTGGCGTTCCTTCCATGGGGTATTGGTGATGTCGGCGACGATGCAGTCCAGCGTGCTGCCGTCAGCCCGATAGCAGTAGTAGAAGCTGACCGGGTTGAACACGTGGCCGGCAAAGCGCAGGTGGGTCAGTAGGCGCACGGGCCCGCAGGGGCGGTAGCCGAGGGTGTTCGCGGCGTGGTCGCGCACGGCATCGCCGAGCGGCTGCGCGGGATCGCCGAAGTAGTCGCTGCGGCGGAACTCGGCCAGGTTGCGCCGGTTGACCGACCACAGCCAGCGTCGTTCGAACACGGTCTCCAGCTCATCAAGATCCAGCAGCAGCTGTGCAACCGGATAGCGGAAGGCGTGCGGATGCGGGTGATGGCGCCGATGCATCACCTGCCCGATATAGAGTGCGCTGGCGCTCACGCGGCGACCTCGCCGAACGCCGGCGCCAATCGATGCGGTTCGCAGGCACGCAGTGCGTCGACAACGCGGCGGGCACTGTGGATGCCGTCCTCATGGAAGCCCCAGCCCCAATAGGCACCGGCGAACCAGGTATGGCGCCGGCCCTGCAGCTCGCCCCAGCGCTGCTGCGCGCGCACTGCGGCATGGTCATGCACCGGGTGCGCGTAGTGCAGCGTACGCAGCACCTTGGCCGGGTCGATCGCCTCGCTGCGGTTGAGGGTCACTACCAGCGGAGTGTCACCGGGCAGGCCCTGCAGCAGGTTCATGCAGTAGCTGACCGTGCACGGCGCGGTGGGGTCGCGCGGCACGTGCGCGTTCCAGGCGGCCCAGGCCTTGCGGTCGCGCGGCAGCAGCGATGCATCGGTGTGCAGCACGGCTTCGTTGGGCTGGTAGCGGATGGCGCCGAGCACCTCGCGCTCGATGGCATCGGCGTCACCCAGCAGCGCCAGCGCCTGGTCGCTATGGCAGGCGAGGATCACCTCGTCGAAGCCTTCCACGCCGGCCGCACTGTGCACCCGCGCGCCCCAGGGCATGCGCTCGACCGAATGCACCGGGCATTCCAGTCGTTCGCGTACCTGCCAGCGGGCACGCAAGGCATCGACATAGCGCGCCGAGCCGCCTTTGACTACCCGCCACGGCGAACGCCCGGTCATCTGCAGCATCTGATGGTTGGCCATGAACTGGGCCAGATAGCGCGCCGGGAAGTCCATCACGGTGGCGGTTGGTGAAGACCACAGCGCCGACGCCATCGGCAGCAGGTGCTCCCCGATGAAGGCCTCGCCATAGCGCTGGTCGCGCAGGTACTGGCCCAGCGTAGGGCCCTGGTCTTCTGCCAGCAGCAGCGGCGCGTCGCGGTAGAAGCGGCGCAGGTCGGCCAGCATGCCCCAGAAGCGCGGCGACAGCAGGTTGCGGCGCTGGCAGAACAGGCCGTCCAGCGAGGTGGCGTTGTATTCCACGCCGCTGCGCTCGCTGTGCATTGAAAAGCTCATCGTGGTCGGCTGCGAGGCCACGTCCAGCTCATCGAACAAGGCGGTCAGCAGCGGATAGTGCCGCGGGTTGAAGACGATGAAGCCGGTATCCACGGCCATGCGCCGGCCGCCCACCTGCACGTCGTGGGTGTGGGTATGGCCGCCCAGGTAGTCATTGGCTTCAAACAGCGTGACTTCATGTTCGCCATGCAGCCACCAGGCGCTGGCCAAGCCTGCAATGCCGGAGCCGATGATCGCGATGCGCATGTCAGTACCTCGCCTTGGCCAGTACCCATTCGGGAATCGGCTTGAGTCCCTTGACCAGGCCGACCGCGGACATCGCACGCAGCCCGTACCAGGTCAGGTCGATCTCCCACCAGCGGAAGCCCTGGCGGACCGTGCCTGGAAAGAAGTGGTGATTGTTGTGCCAGCCTTCGCCGAAGGTGAGCAGTGCCAGCCAGAGGTTGTTGCGGCTGTCGTCGCGGGTTTCGAAGCGGCGGCGGCCGAACCGGTGCGCCAGTGAATTAATGGTGACCGTGGCATGGAACAGCACCACGGTGGAGATGAAGAAGCCCCAGACCAGCAGCTGCGGTCCGGAGGTGTGCAGTGCGGGTACCCAGCGTTCAAGCGCGGCACCCAGTGCATAGAGGCCGGCGGCCAGCAGCACCGGCACCGCGGTATCGAAGCGGTCCAGCCAGCGAAGTTCCGGGAAGCGGGCGAGATCGGGCACCCGCGAAAGATCGGTGGCGAAGGCCTCACGGGTCAGGAACCAACCCATGTGGCTGCGCCAGAAACCCCCTTCGCGCGGTGAGTGCGGGTCCAGGGGTTGGTCGGCATGGCGATGGTGGTGGCGGTGATGTGCGGCCCACCACAACGGACCGCGCTGCACGCTGGCGGCACCGATCACCGCGAACACGAACTGCACTGGTCGCGACGCCTGGAAGGTGCGGTGCGAGAAGTAGCGGTGGTAGAACGCGGTGATCGCGAACATCCGCACTGCGTAGAGTGCAACGGCCATGATCACCGCGGTCCACGAGATGCCGACCCAGATCACCGCCAGGCAAGCTGCGTGCATCAAAGCGAATGGCACCGCCCGCAGCCAATCAATGCGGCCCGGCTGGCCCGCGCTGGCATCTGCACCGCTGCCGGTGTCGATCCAGCGCTTCAATGTACGCAGGAAACGGCGGCGTCGGCGGGGAAGGGGCGCTACAGAAGCCATGACGGATCTCGGCTGGAGTCGTGTCTTCCTCTACGCACCAGAACACAGAATGGATGCACTGCCGTGCAGATCGTTGCCGATTCACCTGGGCGTCACGGCGCAGTCGGCAACGAGCGGTTGCGTCCAGGCCCGTTGCCACTCGACCGCAGCGCTTTCACGTGGCGCTGATGCAAACCGCACCACCACCTGTGGGTAGCCGCCCCGCGCATCGCGAAGATTGCTGGTGCCACGGAATTCCAGCAGTCGCCGGTCTGCGCTCGCGTAGACAAGCGATAGGCGCGGTGCGATGCCGCCATACCAGGTGTCCAGGCTGACCTCGATGGACTGGGCATCGATACCTTGCCAGCGCAGCGGCCCGCTGCGCACCACCTGTACCGGGTAGAAGCGTTGCCGCGCCGGAACCAGAAAAGGCAGCGAGACGCGCTCACCACGCATCAAGGCAGGCCAATGCAGGCGCACTGCCGCATCGAATCCGGCGTCGATCACAGCATCTGCCGGCAGGGTGAGGCGACGCTGGCGCCGAGGGGAGGCGGCGGCTTCCTTCCAGTCGACCGCGATCGTTCCACCATCGGCCGCTACCTCCGCCGTCTGGCCGCTGCGCCTGTCCTCCAGGGTGTAGCCGCGCGCCTGTACCTGCGAGGTGGCGGGCAGGTGCTTGCGTGCGAAGGGTCGTCCATCCGGGCACTGGTACAGCACCCAGCGCTCGGAGCCGTCCTGGGCGGAGCGCTGCCAGTGCAGCTCCCGATAGGCGGCAGCCCCTTGCGGCGTGGTGGCAACACCTTCGCTGCGCTGCCAAGGGGTAGCCAGTGCGGTGCAGGGCAGGCAGAGCAACAGCCAGATGATGCGCATGAGGGGCATCCGGAAGGGGGCTCAGGGCTTACGGTGCAGAGGGCTGGCTGGATGCGCGGCGCTGGCTGCATCCAAATGGTGCCCCCAGCCGTAGAGAGAACAGACCTTCACCTGCCCGCCGCGAACGCAGATGTACCCTGACGCCGCCAGCCCCGCCTTCAACTTCGATAGCGTACGCATCGTGTCCAGTTCCCAGCAGCCGAACAGCGAGCCGACGAACTGGGCCGGTGACATGGACGGTGTGGCGCGGCTGCGCGACCGCGACTGCTTCATGCGCATCTACGATCATTTCATGCCACGCCTGTGCGTCTACCTGCGCGGCCTGGGCGCACCCGAAGCAGTCGCCGAGGAGCTCGCGCAGGAGTGCCTGCTGCGGCTGTGGCTGCGCGCAGCCGACTACGACCCGGCGCAGGCAGCGCTGAGTACCTGGCTGTACCGCATCGCGCGCAACCTGCATATCGACCGGGTACGGCATGAGCGCAGCTGGATGCAGGTGCAGGCCGCGGTGGAGTACGCAGCGACGGCAGACGTGGTTGAGCGCAGCAGTGCCGAGCAGTTCGCCGACCAGGCCCGGCTGCGCCAGCGCATCAATGAGTTGCCTGCGGTGCAGGCGCGTCTGGTCCGCATGTCCTACTTCGAGGCCAAGAGCCACGGCGAGATCGCCGAAGCCTTGGGCATGCCGCTGGGTACGGTCAAATCGCATCTGCGACGTGCGTTCCTGCAGCTGCAATCCAAGGTGGGGGGCGCGCTGTGAATCCGCACCACCACCTTCACGAATCCACCCTGATGAGCTATGCCGCGGGCGCGCTGCCGGCGCCGTTGAGCATTGTTGCCGGCACGCACCTGGAGCAGTGCCCGCAGTGCCGCCAGCGGCTGCGGGATGCCGAGGTGATCGGCTCGGTGCTGCTGGAGCAGACGCAGCCGCCGCAAGGCGGCGGTGACGCGCGCCGGAATGCACTTCGCGAGGCGATGTTGCGGCGCCTGATTACGGAGTCGCCGATCAGCGTTACAGCGCCGGTACGTCCAGTGCCGCCAGAGCGGCCTGAAGCGGATCCCGATCACCTGCCGGCGTCGCTGCATCCGTACTTCGGGACCTCGCTCAGTGGACTACGCTGGCGCTGGATGGCGCCGGGGGTGCATTGCATCCGCGCCGAACAGATGCCTTCACTGATCATGCTGAAGATCGCGCCCGGCAAATGCCTTCCCATGCACAGCCATGGCCGCAGCGAGCTGACCCAGATCCTGCGCGGCTCCTACAACGATGCCCTGGGCTTGTTTGCGCCGGGTGACGTGGCGGATCTGGATGAAGATGTGGAGCACCAGCCGGTGACGGCGCCGGGCGTGCCCTGCATCTGCGTATCCGCGCTGGACGCACCACTGGTGTTCAGCGGCTGGCTGGCGAGGAAGATCCAGCGTTTCGTGAAGCTCTAGCGGGGTGCTGCGATGAGCACGATGAAGGAAATGCGCGTGCTGTTGACCGGTGCCGCGGGGCTGGTGGGGCAGGGCGTGGCCATGGCCTGCCAGACTTCGCCAAGGGTTGCCAGCCTGACTGCTCTGGTCCGGCATCGAGGCAGCCTTGCCGGCGCCGGTGACGAGCTGGTGGTGCCGGACTTCCTGCGCATCACTGAGCAACGCGATGATCTGGTTGGCTACGACGCCTGCCTGTACTGCGCAGGCGCGCCACCTGTAGGCACTGCCGAGGCTGAGTACCGGCGGGTGACCCTGGATACCACGCTCGCCGTCGCGCGCGCCTGGGCCGCTGCTAATCCTCGCGGTTGTTTCCTGTATGTGTCTGGCGCAGGCGCGGACCCGCAAAGCCGGATCATGCCGCTGCGGATCAAGGGCGAAACCGAGCAGGCATTGCGTGTGTTACCGATCCGGGCAGTCATGCTGCGCCCTGGTGGCGTCCGCCCGGTGCCTGGCACCGGCACCCGGCATGCCGTGCTGAAACCGTTGTACTGGGGCGGTGCACCGCTGATGAAACTGGCAGGGGTGATTACCCCTGGGCTGGTGACCAGCAATCTTGCACTGGGCCAGGCGATGATCGCGCTGGCCGGCATGAGCAATCCACCCGCGACGGTGGAGTGCGCTCAGATCAACCGGATCGCTGCTGGCGAAGGCGACCTGGTGGCCTGATTGCCGCAGGCTTGAGGCAATCGGAGCGATCACAGTGCAGCGGGATTGGCCTGCCAGACCGAGAAGTTCAGCGCCGAAGCAAACGAAATCCAGGCCAGGTAGGGCAGCAGCATTACCGCGGCACCGCGGTGGATGCGCGCGAAGGCAAAGATGGTGGCGCAGACAAGTACCAGCAATACAAGAATGTCGATGAAAGCGAGGGCGCCCAACTTCCAGCCGAAGAACAGCCAGCTCCATAGTGCGTTGATGGCCAGCTGCAACAGATAGAGCGACAGTGCTGGCCGAGCCCCGCGCCAGCCGCGATCACGCCAGACCAGCCACGCCGCAATCGCCATCAGCGCGTAGAGCAGGGTCCACACTGGACCGAACACGCTGGCCGGCGGCGCCCAGGAGGGCAGTACGAGGCTGGCATAGAAGCTGGCGGCTGACGTCGAGGCCCAAGCGCCCAGCGTAGCGGCGGCAAACGTGATCGCGATCCAGCCCAGCAGGCCAACTCCTTGCGTGCTCCTCTTCATTGCGTGCATCTCCTGAATACGTATGCCGACACATACGTACGAGCGCGGCAGATGGATGCGGTACGGGCGCCTTCAGTCCGAAGAGCTGGCGGCGCCAGTTCCCTGGCTCGTCGGCAAGAGTGAAGGTTGCTGATCGAACCACTCGCGTGCCTTGGCCAGATGCCACTGGCGATGGTCGCCATCCAGCTCGATGCCGGCGCCCAGCAGCCCCCAGCGGAGGTAGAGATCACCACGCTTGCGCTGTTCCAGCAGATCCAGCCGCGCACGCACCGAAAGACGATCGTTTTCGGCCTGCAGGCCATCGATCACCAGATGACCCGGGCGCCATCGCAGCGTTGCCTGCGCATCGACCTGCCCGGAATCCAGCAGCGACAGGGTCCAGCGTGGGTAATCGGTGCGTTCGGCGAACAGTGCCAACAGTGGCCGTGCATCACTCAGGGTCAGGTCGGTCGTCGCATCCACCTGGAACGGCGATTGCGCATCGATGCGGCCGCGCTTGAAGGCGATGCGTCCTTTCCACGTGTTCGCGCGCTCGCTGCCCGCCACCTGCACATTGCGCAGTTCCACCGTGCTGCCGGACAGATCGAAATGGCGCTGGTTGAAGTCGCCGCGCCGAAGCGTGGCGTTCACGTCGACGTCGCCGCCCATGTCCAGGCCTGCAACCTTCGCGCTGGCGTTTCGACCCTGCAGGCGGGCAGTGCCGTGACCAACGCGACCATCGGTGTCGAGCATGGCGTCGCCGCTCAGGATTCCGGTGCCGCGCAGCAGGCGCACCTGTTGAGAGCCAAGGTAGCGGTTGTAGGTGGCCAGGTCCGGGATGGTCGCTTCGCTGAAGCGCAGCCGCGCACGAACGCCCTTGCGTAGTTCCTGCAGGCGGCCATCGCCGGTGAGTTCCACGGCCAGGTCGCGACCGTCGAAAAGGCGCACATCCTTCGCATCGCTGGGGCGCGCCGTGAAGCGCGGCAGCCGGATCGCCAGCTGTGCCTGAGTGGGTGTCCCGGCCTTCAGCTCGCCATGCGCGCTGGCCGTGCCGGCCAGACGCACGCCGGCCACTTCGGCCACCGCTTCGGCCGAGGGAATGTCCACGGTGCTGCCTTCGATCAGCTCACCATTGCGCAGGCGTAGATCCGCCTTCAGCGTGCCGCCGCCATCCAGCTGCAGCCACGGTTTGCGTACGAACAGGGCAGGGATCCAGTTGAGCGAGGTGAAGGTCCATTCGCCGCGCACAGTGCCGGAGCTGCGTTCCAGCAGCTGGGCAGGGTGCTGGAATGGAATCTCGCGCCCGGTGATGTGCAGGTCGGCATCGATGCCAGCGGCCGAGTCCGGGCGTGGCGGCAGGCGTGCCTGCAGGCGCATGTCGTTGGCCACATTGAGCTGCAGGGCCAGCACGCCGCGATCGGGTGCGCCGTCGCCGAGGTAGAGCGGCACCTGCCAGAGCGCGCGGTCACCAGGTTGCAACTGGCCGTCCAACAGGTGGACCGCCAGTTGCAGGCGACCGGGAACCGGCGAACTGGAGATGCGGGGCGTCTGCGCGTCCGTATCCATGCGCAAGCCCTGGCTGCGCGCGTCCACATCAAGCTGCGCACGCAGCAACTTCAACTTGGCCAGGCCGGGCGCCTGGTCGCGATAGTGCCGCGGATAGCTGAAGCGCGCGGTCAGATCCATGTCGCCCAGCAGCTGCACACCGTCATAGCTGGTGTCTGCCTTGCTGAACGAGACCTCGGAGTCGAACAGTTCGGACGGGCCGCCGCGCAGCTGCTTGAGGAACCCGACGGTTCCCTGGCCCTTGCCGATGATCAACAGCTTGCCGAGCCGGGCGCTGCGGATGCTGTCGCTGTGGATGGCGTCGAAACGCAGGGTCCAGCCCTGGTCGCTGCGCGGGGGCGACGGAATGGCGTCCTCGACGCGACTGATTTCGGCCGACACGCCTGTGGCCTGCAATCGGGGAACCCGCACTTCGCGGTGGAACAGGGGCAGCACGGCCAGCCTGGCGCTGGCGCGCTCCGCATGCAGCACGTAGACGGTGTGATTCACGTGACCGCGCATGTGCACGTTCCAGGCAATAACGTGGCCAGGCAGCAGCGTGATGGCCGGGCCGGTAGTCATCACGAACTTGTGCGGCTTGCGGTTGGTGACCTGGTCGAACAGCGGGGTATTGAGGAAGATGTTGCCGGCGAGCAGGTAGAGAACGTACACGCCCAGTAGAACGTAGCCAGCGACGCGCCATCGGCGGAACCGGTGTGGAGTGCGCGCGGGATTAGGGGGCATGTACTGCTCTAAGGGCCGGAATTCACTCAACTATTGCCGAAACGATGGCGGTGGCGCGTGAAGCAGGCACGGGCCGCAGCACGGCTCTGCTAGTGTCCGACTTGATTCTCACGCCGGATCTGGAGGAGTCGCATGGAGATTCGAGCCGCCACCGCAGACGACTTCGACGCCATGTGGGCGATCTTCAGAGCCGCTATTGCGACCGGGGACGCGCTGCCTTTTGGCCGCACATTCGAGGCCGAAACCTTTCGAAGCCATTGGTTCGGGCTGCAGACAGCCGATGTGGCCGTTCTGGAAGACAGGGTGGTCGGAATGTACAAGATGGGCGCCAACTTCCCGGACCTGGGTGCGCATGTGGCCAGCGCCACCTATGTGGTCGATCCTCGGGTGCGAGGTCGCGGCATTGGCCGGGCGCTGGTGGAGCACAGTCTTGATCGAGCCAGATCGGAGGGTTTTCTGGCCATGCAGTTCAATTACGTGGTCAGTACCAACACGCCGGCGGTAGCGCTGTACCGCACGCTGGGGTTTGCGGTGGTCGGGACGCTACCGGAGGCGTTCCGGCATCAGGAGCTGGGCCTGGTTGACGTGTATGTGATGCACCGGTTCCTGTAACCGGGAATATCGCTGTTCATCGGGCTTGGACAGCTGGCAGGGAACCTGATCGAAATGCCGTGGCGTCATGTACCGCCACCGGCACGGATATCAGGCGAAGACGCGCTCGATGTCCTGTTGGGCGTGCTGCAGTGCCTGCGCCCGCGCGTCGTCTCCCATTGCCAGTCCCTCGGCCCGGATGAAGTGCAGGTCGGTGACGCCGAGGAAGCCGAACAGGCTGGTCAGGTAGGTTTCGTGGTGGTCCATGGCCGCACCCGGCGCATCGCCGGCATACATGCCCCCCCGGGTGGAGGCGATCAGCACGCGCTTGCCGCCCGCCAGGCCTTCAGGCCCCTGTGCGGTGTAACGGAACGTCCTGTCGACAATCGCAATGCGGTCGATCCAGGCTTTGAGCTGGCTGGGAATGCTGAAGTTGTACATCGGCGCTCCGATGACGACGACATCCGCCTGCAGGAACGCCTCCAGATCGTTGGCGCCGAGTGCCACATCCTGCTGCAGGGTGCCGGCTTCGATGGGAGCGCCCTGAGCGGCTGCGAGGTGGGGCGGGGCGAGGTGGTCAACCGGCGCCAGGGCGAGGTCGCGGTAGGTCACGTTCACGTCGCCATGCTGCTGGCGGGCAGCTTCGATGAGCTGGGCGGTGAGCTGGCGGCTAACCGACTGCTGGCCAAGGATGCTGGAATCAATGTGCAGGAGTTTCATGCTGGTTCTCGCAGTAAAGAGAGGGACGGGCCCGGCGAAGGTCGTGCCATGGGCCACGGCCGCACTCTATTTCTGCGTGTTTCGCCCCACTAGCCGGTCGCAACGGATTTCATTCGTCCACCGATGAGGGCAATTCCGCATGGCCGTGATTCGTCCACCCATGGACGGGTGAATTCCCTTTACGTCGGCTAGTGGAGGGGCGGGTGGCCCGTCTAGAGTGCGTTCCGCTGGCAGCGAAGACGTCGTCGCCGTTCCCGCCGCTACGGTCTTCCCTCTCTTTCGAACACACTTCCAGGAAACACAGACATGTCCACTTACTCCACAACGCTTGCTGCCTCATCCTCCATCCGCGTGCTGGGTGCGATCGAGCTGCTCGGCCGCCTCCTGCTGGTCTCGTTGTTCCTGATGTCAGGTTTCGGCAAGCTCAGTGCCTATGAGGCAACAGCGGGGTACATGGCCTCGGTTGGCGTCCCCGCGCTGATGCTGCCGCTGGTGATCCTGGCGGAGATCGGTGGCGCGCTGGCGATCATTGCCGGCTGGCAGACCCGGATCGTCGCTGTGCTGCTGGCGGGCTTCACCCTGGCTACCGCCTTCCTGTTCCACAACAACGTCGCTGACCAGACGCAGATGATCATGTTCCTCAAGAATGTCTCCATTGCCGGTGCATTCCTGATGCTGGCCGCCAACGGCGCAGGCCGGTTCAGCCTGGATGCGCGCAAGACCCGATGAGGGCAGGGCGCTGCGCCGAGCGCGGCGACACCATTTGCAACACAATGCAGGGGCCTCCGTACCGGAGGTCGTCTGCATGGAGTCCGCGGGTGATCGATCTCAATGATGTGGCCCTGTTCGTACAGGTGGCCAAGGCCGGCAGCTTCGCTGAGGCCGCGCGCCGGATCGGCATGCCCTCCAATACTGCCAGCCGGCGCATCCAGCAGCTGGAAGAGCAGCTGGGTGTCCGGCTGCTGCATCGTTCCACCCGCAAGTTGACCCTGACCGATGCCGGTGAAGGCCTGTACGCGCGCAGCGTGGAGCAGATCGAAGCGCTGGCGGACGTCACCCTGGAGCTTTCCGAGGGCAGCGAGATGCCGGTGGGAAAGGTGCGCGTCGCCGCGCCGGTGGATTTCTTCAACTGGTTCCAGCTGGAGTGGGTGCAGTCATTCCTGCAGGCCCATCCACGGGTTCGCCTGGAGTTCGTGCTCAATGATGCGCGCGCCGATCTGGTCGCCGACGGCATCGATGTTGCGATCCGTGGAGGTGCAGTCACCGGACCAACACTGATCGCGCGCCGGGTGGGCAACAACCGTGCAGTGCTGGTGGCCAGCCCGGCCTTTCTGGAGGCACGGGGAGCGCCCAGCGCATTGGAGGACCTGTCCGCGCACGACTGTATCGCCGTGCCCTCGGGCTCAGGGCGCACGCAGTGGCGCTTGATGGGGCCGGATGGCCCCGCTGAGGTAGAAGTGCGCGGGCGATTCAGCGCCAACTCGGCCTTGGCCTTGACCAAGGCCTGCGTGGCCGGCATGGGCATCGCGCTGCTGACCGAGGCGATGGTGGCGCAGCCGCTGCGGGAAGGGAAGCTGGTCCAGGTGCTGCCCGACTACCGTATTGATGGGCTGGAGTTGTTCGTGGTCTACCAGAGCCGGCGGCAGTTGCCGCGCGCCGCCAGCGCGTTTATCGACTTCGCCACGACCCATCTGATGCAGGGCAACTGGTAAGCACCTGAGCGGCAGGCGCTGCCGCCTCCACGCGTGACAGCCATTGCTCCAACGATGGAGGAATGAAATCCGCGCTGGCCGGCTACTGCCGTGCGTGCTCAGTGCCTACCTTGGACGTACGACGTCGTTGCGACGTTCGAAACCTGCTTCCAAGGAGACCACGCCATGCTTGCCGTCCACCCTTCCGAATCCACCGCGATGCCTCCGGTCGCCTCCGTGCGCCGCATCGTGCATCGCACCCGCGGCCGCAGCCACGGACCCATCACCCGGCTGGTGAGCCCTTCCGATCTGGGCGAACGGCTCAAGCCGTTCGTCTTCCTCGACCTTATCGATGCACGTGATCTTTCGCGTTCCCAAGCCCCTGCGCTTGGCCTGCATCCGCACTCGGGCATCGCCACGCTCACCTGGCTGCTGGAAGGGGCGGTCGACTATGAAGACGACCAGGGGCGCGAGGGCAGCATCGAGGCCGGCTGGATGGAGTGGATGCAGGCCGGCAATGGTGCCTGGCACGGCGGCGGATTCGGCGATTCCGATCGGCTGCGCGGCTTCCAGTTGTGGCTCGCGTTGCCACCTGCACTGGAGCTGGCTGCACCTTTCAGCCGCTACTTCGGCCCCGAGCAGATCCGCAGCGAAGGTCCGGTGACCGTATTGCTGGGATCGTACGGCATGGCCCGCAGCCCCATCGATGCACCGGCACCGATCAACTATTTCTCGGTGAAACTGCGGGCGGGAAAATCGTGGCGGTTCCAACCGCCGCCGGGGCATGACGTGGCCTGGGCCGCCGTGAGCGTGGGCTCGTTGCGTGTGCCCGAAGCGATCGGTGCAGGTGAACTGGTCGTCTTCGAGGAAGGCGGTCAGGAGGTCGCGTTCTTCGCCCGCGAGGACACCGAGTTCGTGTTCGGTACCGCAGCACGGCATCCGTATCCGCTGGCAACAGGCTATTACTCGGTCCATACGAGCCCGCAGGCGCTGGAGGCGGGTGAGGCGCGGATCCGGGAGCTGGGGAAGCAGATCCGGGCGGCGGGAAGCGCTGGCTGATGGATTCTGTACTGGAGCAGGGCAGGAGGGTGGGGCCCGCCTATCGTGAGTGACCGCTACTGCTTCCGCGCACGAAGGCCGCAGCCAACCGCAGTGCATCGTCGCTGCCACGATCGCCACGCAGGGCATTCACCAGCCGGCCGGGCGTTACCCCCGTCCAGCGGACAAGGTCATGCGTGGCATGGGCCTGGTCGCTGTAGCCATGACGTGCGGCTGCAGTGGCAATGCTGGTGGCTTCTCCGTCCAGGGTGTGCAGAATCGCCTGCAGACGGCGCACGCGGGCGTACTCCTTCGGGGACATGCCCACCGCGGCCAGGAAGCGGGATTGCAGGCCGCGCAGGGACATGCCAAGCCGTCGCGCCAGTTCGGCAATGCGCAGATCGCCCTCCATCGCATCCAGCTCTGCTACGGCCTGTTCGACGCGTTCGTCCAGGACGAAGCTGGCACAACGATCCCGCAGGAGCTGCCAGAGAGGCACGGGTGTATTGGTCGCCGCACTGGCGCGGGCGGCTGCACTGAACGTTTCGGCAAAGGAAGCATCCAGCGTGTACAGGTCCGGGGCCTGGTCACGAAGGCCGGGCAAGCGGGCACGGGCGATCAAGGCGCTCGCGGCCGGCTGCAGCCGCACACCGATACAGAACACCGCACCAGCGGCCTGTAAACGGATAGGTCCTGACTGCTGTGCCGCAAAACAGAACGGTAGATCGGAACGGATACGGCCATCTGCGCCATGTAGCTGCAGCGGCACGCCAAGCTCGGCCAGCAGCTCGCACCGGCCATCGGGATAAATGACCTGCACGTCATTCGCGGGTGCGTCGTCCTGCAGCCACCAGATGCACTGGACGTGACGGTGGAGGTCGTCGGGGGCAGGGTGCTCGCAGTAGTCCATGCGGCATCGGACGCCATCCTGCGCGTTTTTACAAGCCCCCTCGGTGTCCGTGCCGCTAGCCTGCAGCCAACCCAACCAGGAGGTCAGGACATGTTGAAGTCGAAGGTGGCGGTGCTGGGCGCTGGCCTGGCGTTGGGAAGTGGCGCGGCTATGGCCGCACCGGCCGAGTTCGACTGGCTGGCCGGGCATTGGTGCGGCGGTACCGAGGAGCGCAGGCTTGATGAGGTCTGGCTACCCGAGGCCGGCGGCGCCTTACTTGGGATGTCACGGACGCTGAGCCACGGCGATATGGAGTCATTCGAGTACATGCGCCTGGTGCCGGCGGGCAAAGCGGCTGGCCTGCATGTGCAGCCCAATGGCGTGGCGCCAACCACGTTCGTCATTGCAGACCATGGCGCGAACTGGGTCGTGTTCGAGAACCCGCAGAATGACTTCCCGAAGCGCATCGAGTACCGGCGTGATGGCACTGCGCTGAAGGCGAGCATCTCCGGTCCGGGTGATGACGGGAAGATCCTGCGGATTCCGTTTGACTATCAACGCTGCGGGGATTGAGTGGGAACGCTGGCCAGGAGTGAAGTCAGGGATCTGAGGACTGGTGAGGCTCTGGCTTCTTGGGTAGCGATCTTGCATGTAACATAATATACATTATGCGAAATATGGTACCGGTCGATTGCGGGCTTTGTTGGCTCCACGTGGCAATGGCTGGGCCTTGGCTCGGGGCCACCCCAACTAAAAGTGCTACGCCGCTCAACTTACTAGCGCTACTTCTCTGAAGTTCGCCCTTTGGAGGCGATTCTGCTAGGTAAAAGTGCTACTTCCTCATTTTGTAGCAGCATGCACGCTCGAAACGGGCACGAATCTGGGCCGACTCGGGCTAGATCCAGGGAAGTAGCGACCTTCCGGAGTTGCAGGCGCAGCCAGGTGGTCATTGCTTCGGCAGCTTGCGTTTCGGTCTGACATCAGCAGCGATGCGAACTTCTCTGGTCGGCGAGGCGGGCTATATCTACCGGCTGGAGCACAGCAAGACGCAGCAGGCCGGCGTCACCGCAACGTCGACGCCAGACAAGCCGGTGCTGGATCGGGCCGCCCTCGCTCTGCAGGACTGGCTCGATGCGGCCGGGATCACTGAAGGGGTGATTTTTCGGCGGCTATGGAAACAGCGCGTGGGCCCTGCCCTGTCCCCGGCCTCCGTTGGCGAGATCGTACAGCGACGGGCGCGTCTGGCGGGTCTGAAGGGAGATTTTGGCGGGCACAGCCTGAGGTCGGGGTTCGTAACCGAAGCGAGTCGCCGAGGCGTGGCGCTGCCTGCCACTATGCAGTTGACCGAGCACCGGTCGGTGTCGAGCGTGGCGGGCTACTTCCAGACAGGCGGGCCCATGGCGAATCCCGCCGCTCGTCTTTTGGAGGACGATTAGGAGTGGCGAAGAGAGTGGAAATCGAAGTAACGCCCTAACCTAACCCACTGATCTGCAAGACAAAATTCCAAATTGTGTCCTGCTGAGTGTCTGGGTAGCATGCGCCCGCTTTGGCGATTCTGATCAACGAACTCGCCCCGCGATCTCAAACGGTGTCGAGCCTCACTCAATAAAGCCTCTGGTTCTCCACCTGGCGCGAACAAAGCTACCGAAATCGTAATGGTCTCCCAAAGAGAGCTTGTCCGCGTGATCAGACACGATGATCTGTGGCATCACGCCCGTTGCCTTTGCCGTCTCATCGCAGAACTTGGCGAGCTGGGTAAACATGTTGTTCACCTCACTCATATCTTCGTCAACTCGTGTCTCACGCCGGGACTGCTTGGCCAAATCTTCCGGATCAAATTGCTCTCCGTCATCCAGCGACGCTGGAAAGTAGACCTGGGTTGGCTGATCCAGGAAGAGAACGGGGGGGATCTTGCAATTGGCTTCAGCCGCGAATTGAGCATGCAAGGCTAAAAAGAGCGCCAAGTGTGAGTAGAGCCAGTTCGCACCACTTCCCATCGACCGAAGATAGACCCGGCTCGTATCGTCTTGCTGGTACCAAAGCTCAAAGGTCTCGATATCAAAGCGCAACCTCGAAGGCTTGTAGGTACTTTCAAAGCCAAACCGATCGCCGAACAAGCACAGCTTGGTATCGATGCTTTGGCTCAATGCTGCAAGCTTCTGCTCAATCTTGTAGTGCGCCAGCAGCTGACCGAGTCGACTAACTTCCACGGACAAGCGTGCGGCTTGCTCGGACAATTCCGACTCAGGCTTGTCCAATTGTTCCTGGATTGCAATTTCAAGTAACAGTTTCGCCTTAGTCGCCTGCTCGTCGATGGACCCCGACGATTTAAGCCTTTCGGCCTCCTCGTCGATGGGCTGCATTTCAGCAATGATCGAACGCAGCCGTCCATCGATGATGCCTATCTGTTCTTGAACCTTTCGCCCCTCTGCTGCAAAGCTTTCGCGCGCGTAGGTCGACAGTGTGAGCTCACCGTTGAGCCAGTTGATGGCGTCTACTAGCCGATTGGCCTCAGTTGCTGCTAAAGCTGTCTCGGATGCACAGACAGGACAATGAGCTTCAAAAAGCTCAGTCGAAGTAGGCAGCCGGTCTGTCCTCGAATCCACGCTAAATTGCGTTGCGGAACTCACCGACTCTGTGACCAGCCTCAGCTGGGCTTGCAGCTGGCGCTTCTCAAGAAGTGCCTCAGCCCGCCTGCGGTTAAGCGCCTCCTTTCTGAACTCGATCTGATCAGACAGCACATCAATTCTGACCTGCCGCCCGGAAATGTGATGGAGCAGCTCGCGTGGGCGCGCATGAATCTGCTCTGGGGTTGCCTCGATCAGGTCTACACCGGCCAAAGCCTTGAACTGCGCGAGGAGTTCCCGGTACTTCCCTATGGCAGCGGCTTTTCGTTCGGCTTGCTTTGGGATCTGAGCTTGAACTCTCCTTAGCTCATTCCTGGCAATTTCTTGCTCTTTCAGGAGATCGAAATAGGCCTCATCGACCAAGCCCATGAAGATCTTGAAGTGATTGATCGCTTGGTCGCGTTTTTCCTTCTCATCAAACCGATAAAAAATCGCGTGCTTATTGGCGACTAGGTTCTGATGTTGAAGCATGAACGAAGAGAAGCTTCGCACAGACGGAGTGGCAGCCTTCTTCCGACCAGCGAGCTTGAAGAATGGATCCTCATCGATATTTTCTAGCGTAATTGAGAAGTAGCGGCCGAGGCTCTTGATGAAATCAGCCAGCGGCATGAAGTGCTTCTCAGCAAAAAAAGCCGCCGACTGCTTGATTAGCGCTAAGAGTGCATCAGGATCAGTGCCTTGCTGTTCAAGCAGGAAGCATCGATTGGAATTCTTTTTGCGTGCAGTTACCAAAAAATACCCATGGAACTGCCAGACCACAAAGAACGTCTCTGCTCGCTCTGTGATGATTCCAACCGGGATCGTATCTTCACGACTGCCCAGACAGTAGTCAAAAATCTCAAGAATTGCGCTTTTGCCGGTCGAGGACTTGCCCGTAATGACATTAAGGCCCCGCTCGAACTGGACATGGTGCAGATCGCCGTCTGTGTCAACGACACCGATGTAGCGGACAAAGCATTTCATAGTGACTTGAACCCCAACATCCTGTAGATGGATACGACATCCGCCTCCGAAAAGATCAAGGACAGCCGGCGAGCCGCATCCAGGTGCTTCTGGACTGCATTGATCCCACGAACTTCACCGACGGACTTCACCGCCAACGCGTCAGTGATCTGGATCCTGCGCTCGGCCTTTAGAACGAGCAGCGCGGCATGAGTCAGCGCCTTGAACCGAGCGGTGTTCTGGACTAGACCCACAAGTCTGGACTGCTCGTGACAAAGCGTGCGCAGGCTGCTTCGACTATTTGCGGCGAGGAGGTATTTTTGCATCGCCGGAAAAAGAACCATAGGAAGAACCAAGTAGCTCAGCAACAGGTCTCGCTCACGAAGCGCCGCCCCATCGTAAAACTGGTGAATAACTGGCGCCAGCGCAAAGGGCGAGCGTTGAAGCGTATAAAGATGTTCAATGGCACCTGGCATCATTCCCAAAGCCTCCACTGGAAGTCGTTAGGCGAGCCCAGCGCATCCTGATCGGCCAAGAGATGGTAGATACCGTTGCGAAAGGCAACCGGTGTTTGATCAAAGCTCCCAAATCCCGTCACCGGTCGAGCGCATGTGTCGTGATAGAAAGCGCATGACGCCCTTTGTCGCTCTGGATGGGTCAGCGATGCGTCACTCCGATAGATCAGAGCTAGGCGGGAAGAACAATGTAATTTCAGGTGATCGTTGCTGTATCTCTCAACATCCTCCTGCGATGTCGCACCGTCTTTATAAAGCTCGACGATGAACTTCTCAGCAGACAGACGATCGATTGTGGCCTGTTGAATGACGCCCTCACCCGCTCCGATCTCGTCCAACTTCTTGACATACAAACGATCGCGCACAATGGCCTCTTGCGCCTCCAACCCCAACTCTCGCTCGTCAAGGCGCGGGAATTTGACAGTTCCGATCATGTATCGCTTGGTGAGATCAGCGAACTTCGTTGTGAACTGAGAACCTTTGAAGCTCCACCCGCTAGTCATCTTCATTGCATTGGTCATGAACCCGAAAAGATCATCCAGGAACTCATCCTGTCGACGAGGCAGCACGGCCCTTAGGTATTTCATCTTGTATTGATCGATCAACCCCAGAAGGTCTGGCTGCTTAGTGATCAATTTCACCTTGGCCAACACTTGCTTCAATACTTCCCGCACATCTGGCCCCATAACGAGCCTTTGAAGTTTCAGAACATCTGGAACGCGTTGCTGTTCTGACTTCTTGGAATTAGACCCGTCGCCTCCTGCAACGCCACCATTCCGGGATGCGGATCGGTCCTTATGCCTATTTTCAGCTTCTTGATGGATGCGCTCCAACGTCACTAGACGCTGATCCGCATCCATTTCGTTCCATCGTTTTAGCGCAGCCCGATCGCCAAACTTCTGCGTTGTCAGCAACACCAAAGAAACATAGTTCTCCTGCCGAAAATCGGAATTCAACCAATTATTGAGCGTCTTCCAAATGTTCTCGTGACTGTCAGTCAGATCGCCATGGTAGTCCTTGACCTCAACTTGCTCTCGCCCCTCGACCGTGACGTCTCCATACACCTCGATCCAGAGAACGTCATCGGGTTTTAGCGTATGGCAATAGTCGATGGCTACGTGCACCTGATATTTCAGTGCTTCTGAGAGTCGTGTGGCATCGAAGGGGAGCTTGCCACCTGGAATTATCTCGCTTTTGGCGAGTGCTAACTGGCCAGATGCTGCCAGCGGCAGCAGCCCTTGACTAGGCGCGCCACTACGCTCTGATGACATGAAAACAGCCCCCTGTTTTATCAACTTCGAATCTTACCAACGATGCGTCGCGAAAATCCACTCTCAGGCTACGTCCATACTTTGATGCATCGTGATGCGCAAGGTCGAAGGTTATTTAGTGTTGTCAACGGCGACTTCGCCACATGGATGAGGCAAGAGGATGGCCTTTGTCGCGCAAGAATGGCGCTAAGAAAGTGATCGAGCATGGCCCAGCCGCCCCTCCCTAGGCGTCACAGTTGCTTGCAAGCGCCGCCTTTACTTCCATCAAAGCGAAATCTAGCGTCTGATACACCACCCGAACGGCTGTGGCATAGCCCACAGCAGCTGTGAAAAGGACAAGGAAGAGCACAGAAGCTGCAATCAGGGGGAAGACGCTCGCCTCAATGACCTCTGGCGAAGCGCTTGGCGAGAAGACACGTGCACCAGCAAACCAAAACAGCGCGCCCCAGACGACACCGGCGAACACATTGAAGCGCGCTAAACGCTCCATAGCTTGAACCTTCACGAGCTGCACACCAGCGGACAGTCTTTCCAACTGATCCTTGTCGCTGATTTGTTTAACGATAGCCGCAGCAAGCGCATCGATAGACTTGCCGCTGACCCCTGCCAGCACTGTGCGACTTGGAAGTCCGAAGTAGACACAAAGCATCGCAATGGTCAGCGCCGCGAATGCCATTGCGGCGCTGAAAGCATGTTCGAACAATCGAAGGTATATAGCAATGATAAGCGCCAGGACCAATGCCCATACAAGACGCTTCCAGAGAATCCCAAGACCGCTGAGGATTAGCCACGGACCGACCAAAAGCTCTTCCGATAGCGCGCGAAACGCATCATCCCGCTTTCCGAATGGCGTGCCTCCTACGACCACGTGTTCCGCGAGCTGAATCACCGCTCTGGTCCTATCAAACTCCATCTTATGACTACTCCTGATGTCACATCGTTGTCGGTAGCGCTGGCCTGAACTTTAACGTCACGCCGACGTGCGCGGTCTGCGGGGCTTCAATTGCCGTCCACCTCAACGCCTGGGTCTAGTTTACGGGGAGGCGACACCACGTTCGTACTGGATCGTTCGCCCCCTCTTCCCTACCGCCGATAAATCTTCCCTATCGCTACTCCCCGTACTGAAGTGAACTGCCACTCCCAGCTTGGCGCTTGCCGAGATCCAGCCCTATTGGGCTGCCGGAGCAGGAATCACACCCTTTCGCAGAATCTCCAATTCCAACATCGCCAACAGGCACAAGCACTGTAGCCTTCCGCGCCGGGTTCCACAGGGCATAGCTGTCACCAAGACGACCAATCAGGCTTAGGTCGCCCTGCACCTTTCCATCAACAGTCACAGCCGTCACGTTCCTGCCCTCGCCAGAGGAAGTTTTCTCGGCACGCTGGGAGCCAAACATGCTTGACGCTATCGAGACGTAGACCAGCATCACGAAGGCGTAGATCAGCCAAGGGGAATCTTTCACTGCGGTGGGCACCACCGGCGAAAGATGCACGATCAACGCACAGATGTCCGCCAGAAGAGCCCCTATCAGAAGAGGTCACGTGTTCGACCGCCAAAGCAGCAGCCCTAGGGCAGTGAAGAAAAGTACTGGAAACAGCCATGCGAACAGCTTGCTTTTGGAGCTGCCGCTCGTGACCTTCATCTCCACCCAGCCGCCAAACAGCGAGGCCAGCAGCATGAGAAATAACACCATGCCGATCCCTGCAAGCCCTGCCAGCGCAAGCTCGCTTACGGCAACAAACTGAAAGGGATCCAGGCCAAAGTGTCCCCAATACGCCCTCAGATAGAAGGCCCCTTGAATCAATCCAAAGGTGACGAGCGCCGAACCCCATCCAGCAACATCAGCCATCGTTAGCGTCTTCTGCGTACGTTCCATGTATCCCCTTCCATCGATGCAGCCCGCCACATAGTGGCATGCAGCGTTCCGCCCTGCAGAACTCACCCTATTAACGTGACGCGTCACGCCCAATCACCCCACCCATTGGCGCCCCACCCCTCCCCAACTATAGTTCCACCCCTCACAAGGACGAGGCGGTACAAATGCCCTATATCGGAATCGGACTCCACGTACTGGCAGCCATCTACTTCGCGGTGCACGCCATCCGCTCGGGCCAGAGCCTCTATTGGCTCATCCTGCTCTTTTCGTTCCCGCTGCTCGGCAGCGTCGTCTACTTCCTGGCGATCTGCGCGGCGCCCGGCAGTTCGTCCGCTCCGCCAAGCAGCTCATGGACCCGGGCCAGGACCTGCGCAACGCACGTGCTGATCTGTCGCGAACGCCCACCGTGCAGAACCGGGTTCGTCTTGGCATGACGCTGCTGGATGCCGGCCAGGCGGAGGAAGCCAGAACCCTGCTTGAGCAGGCCGCAAGCTCGCCACTGGGCGACGACCCCTACATGCTGACCGGCCTGGCGCGTGCTCGCCTCGAGTCCGGGCACGCCGCGCTTGCAGTTGAGACGCTGGACGGCCTGTTCGCCCGCCATCCGGATGTGCGTCGCAAGCCGGAACAGACCCTGCTCCATGCGCAGGCGCTGGCTGCTGCACAGGCACCTGGCACCCGCGCCGCGTTCGAGCGCGCTGTGGAATGTGGAAACGATGCGGCCGCCCGCTGTCTTTACGCCGAGTGGCTGATGGCACAACCGCAGCCCGCCGACCGTGAGCAGGCCCGCAGCCTGTTCGCCAGCATCATCGACGATGCCCAGCATTGGTCGCGCCATGCGCGCAGCCACAATGCCGCGTGGCTGGAGCGGACCAAGGTCGCGTTGAAGGGCTACTGACGCCTGCCAGCCTTTGGTAATCCTGTCGCATCCGCCTCGCTCATGGTCTCTCCGGGCGGATGCCGACAGTCCGCAGGCCTGCACTACCGACATCGCCGATAGCATTGCAGCGCAAGGCTCCAGCCGCGTTGCGCCATATACAACGATTCTGAAACTGTTGAATGTAGTGACGGCATCGGCCCTACTGCATTGGCATCGCGCACAACCGGGCGTATTTCTTGCCGTGCCACCTTGAACAGGTGGCCGGGCTTCGAAACCCCGGTTGTGCAATCGTAAAAAGCGCTTGCCAGTCGGCACCACCACCGCGTGGTGCCGACTGGCAATCCGTCAGCCGGCTATGGCGGGCGGTGCGTGGGGGCCTTGCGCCCGCCGGTCTGATTGCACACCGGGTTTCGAACCTCGCACCGTCCGCCACCTTTATCGGTGGCGGCTTCTGCCTGCACGCAAGGAGCCCAGCCATGACCCAGCCCCACTCCCCTGCCCCGCACCCGATCCAAGACGCGCCCGCCAACGGCCCCGCGTTGGACCCGAACACGCTTATCGCCCTCCTGCACAGCATCGGCTCCGGTGCCGCCTCCGATGGCCAGCCCTGGCCGGAACGCCATCAGATGCCCGGGCGACGCATTGCCCTGGCGGACACCGATTGCTCCTTGGCCGGCCTTCGCGTGGTGCTGGAGATCCTGTTGGCCGCGCAGCGTGCCCGCGAGAACGGTGAACTGGAGCAGTATGTCGGCCCGCGCGTCATGGAGGGGCTGATCATGGCCGGGCTGGGACTCACGGCGCACGCCATCGATCGGGTACGCCCGGAGGGCTGAGTGGCTTGCTGCCGCTGGGCGGCCACAGCGCTGTGCCTCGCGGCAGTGGTCGCGGCACAGCTTTGGTGGTCGGTGCCGCCGTCGCCTGAGCAGCTCGCGTTCCAGAGCATCACCGACAATCGCTTTTCACAGTTGCGCCGCCAAGCGATGCTGTTCGTGGAGTCTCGGCCACGACAGGGCTTCCAGTTCGTGGAACGGCATCGAGATGCCGAGTTCCAGGTTCATTGCCGAGGCCTACCCGTGCTGTGGGTGGAGAGGCGCTCGCAACATCTGCTGTTGCAGGTCTCACTGGACGCGAAGCAGCGGGCGCCCGCCGTTCTGCAGCTGCGAGCAATCCTCCAATGGCAGTTGGAGCCATTGGATTATCTGGAACAGGTGCTGGCTGGTGTGCCGGAGCCTGTTCTTATGGATCGGGTGTTGCAGATTCTCGCCGGCGAGGTCCCTGATGGGGCGCGATGTGGCCCGCGGTAGTCGAGCATGGCTCGACTCTACAGAGGCGCGGGCTGCGGCGGCTCAGGTTCGTGGATGGAGCCCTCGAGCAAGGCCACGTAAGTGTCCAGGCGGGTGCGCATGCTGATCAGCATCCAGCCCAACAGGTACAGCAGCAACATGGCGAAGATCAACAATGCGCCGACCAGGCTGACGTCGAAAGCGCCAGCCCAGTCGCCCCATTTCCATCCCCGGAACTGCAGGTAGAGCGCAATCAACAGCGGGAACGGCCCAAGGCGTTGCAGTCCGCCGTACATCAGGCCCATGCGCTCGATCATATTGGTTCGGAGCGTGCTGACGTAGCGCAAGCGTCGCTCGCGCTCAATGCGAGGGAAACTGCGAAGCTCGGTAACCACGGCTTGCCAATGGGCGAAGTCGCCGTCCATCTCCATGGCGTGCGACAACCGTGGCTGACTGAACTGGCGGATGCCTCTGCGGGCGGCCAGAGCGCCTCCAAGAATGAAGCCTCCGATCTCGATCGACAGGCACGCAACAACCACTTTCAACACCACACTGACGGGTAGCCACCGATCAGGCAGCTGGCCACAGAGAATGCCGACGATCGCGGCGGCCAAACCAACGCGAAACGCCCACGTCTCCACCCTGCCCGCCTTGGGGTAGATGCTGTGCTCAACCAGCCCCTGCACCCGCTGGTGGAGCCAGTGGAAGGTCAGCTCCTGTGAATCGGTCTTGGCCGGCGAATCGAGTCCGCCCTCTGTCTGCATGTCCATTGCGTCCCCTGCCCCGGCTACGATGCCGGCCGTAGCATCGTAGCCGACTCACAGCTGCTCTCAGAAATAGAAACCGATATTGAGGTTCAGCCGCGAATGCCAGCGCGATGGGCCGCCGTTGTTGATCCCGATGCCATCGCCGCCGGCAAACCACATGTTGCGGCCGGCAATCCAGTCGACATAGGTGAGCATCACGCCCTTCTGCAGGCTGCAACCGGTGACGTTCTGCCAGGAGTCGCGCACCCCGCTGCTGTGCCCCACCGGGCGCGTCATGCTGAGGTTGTTGTAGCAGGTCAGGTCGTCCAGCCAGCCGGGCGGGCCAAAGGAATAGGCAACGTTGGCACTGGGCACATCGGCCTCGGCCGCGATTTCAAACGGGGCCTGGAACGCCGACAGTGCGATGCGTTCGCCGGGCACGTTATAGCGGTACCGCGCCCATTGCAGCTGCGTGGTCCAGCCATCGCGCTTCCACTGCGCGTGGACGGCGGCGCCCTGGTGATCGTGATGGCGGCGGCTGCGGGTGTTCTGCACCTTGCCTGCGAAGGCCGATGCACCGACCAACAGCTCGCCGCCCGCCCAGTGACGCGATTGCTCAACGCGTGCATTGAATCGCTGCCGTTCGCGATACGGCAACGCATCGGTCTGCGCCACATCGAAGGAATAGCGATCGTAGCGCGCCCCGGTTCCATACTCGTCACCTGAGAACCAGCCGAGGTGCCAGGTGGTATTGCCGGCCTGGTGAATCACCACAACGCCTGGATCATAGTCATCCTCGATGCCCAGGTAATACCCGGACCCGAACCAGAAACTCTGCGAGACCGTGGGCAGCAGGCCGAAGGGCACCTGCTGGATACCGGCCTTCAGCTGCGTGGCATCGGTGAACTGCCAACCCGCATAGGCATGATGGATGGCGTCGAAGCCATCGTACCAACGGTACTGGGCAGAGAAGGAGAAAGGCCCGCTGCCGGCATCGATGTCGGCGCGAAGCAGCTCCAGCTGCAGGCGGCTGGTGGGCCCGTAATCGAGCCAGCCATAGTTGAATCGAACTGCGCCACCGAGATCGAAGTGGGGCGCTGCATTGCGGTCTTCGCCGGCCGCGCGCGCTTCGAGCGATGGCGCGGCCAGTGCTGCTGCGATGATGATGGGAAATGCCCTCACGGTCGCGTCCTGCCTCCTGTTCTGCGAGTGAAAGCACTCGATTCTAGCCTTGGCGCGCGTCATGCCTCAACGTGAGGCATGACGTACTGCGACGAGCAGGTTACGCAATGGAGGGTGAAGCGAACGTCGGCCAGCCGTGCTCACATACCCAGATCAGACAGCCCCGGGTGATCATCCGGGCGGCGCCCCAGCGGCCAGTGAAACTTGCGTTCGCTCTCCTTGATCGGCATGTCGTTGATGCACGAAAAGCGGCGCTGCATCAGGCCATCGGCGCCGAATTCCCAGTTCTCGTTTCCATAGGAGCGGAACCAGTTGCCGGAGTCGTCATGCCATTCGTAGGCATAGCGCACCGCAATACGGTTGTCGGTGAAGGTCCATAGCTCCTTGATCAGCCGGTACTCAAGCTCCTTGTTCCACTTGCGGGCCAGGAACTGCCGGGCTTCCTCGCGGCCATGGGTGAATTCGGCACGGTTGCGCCACTCGGTGTCCAGTGAATAGGCCAGCGCGACTTTGTCGGCATCGCGGGTGTTCCAGCCATCCTCGGCAAGGCGCACTTTCTCGATGGCTGATTCCCGGGTGAACGGGGGAAGTGGCGGACGGGGTGCTTCAATGGACACAGTGGGGCCTCCAATCAAGTGGATGAACGGGGTGCTTCGACGGGTTTTGATGACTCAGGCGTCAGCGCCTGGCCTGCTCCAACAACACCGCTGCAACATCCCTTGCAGTGTCTGCGGCGGTGTAGTCGCCCATCACGCGCGAAACGGTGATGGCGCCTTCCATGAGAACCAGCAGCTGCCGCGCCAGTGCGGCGGGCTGCTTGATATTCAGTTGCGTGGTGAGTTCCAGCGTGTAATCCAGCAGCTTCTGCTTGTGATGTTTTGCGATGTGCCGAATCGGATCGTCGGGATCGCCGACCTCGCCCGCGGTGTTGATGAAGGCACAGCCGCGATAGCCCTCGGACTGGAACCAGCCCTTGAGCACGGTGAACATGCCGAGGATGCGTGCTTCTGCGGTGTCGGCCTTGTCGCACTCCTGCTGGAACCAGGCGAGCCAGCGCACGTCGCGCGCGTTCAACGCAGCTGCGGCAACCTGGTCCTTGTTTTCGAAGTGGCGGTAGATGCTCTTCCGGGCAACGCCGGAGGTCTTCACCAGCAGGTCCATGCCCGTGGCGTGGATCCCGTTCTGGTAGATCAGCGCCTCGGCCGTGGCCAGGATCTTCTGTTGGGTATCGGCGGTGGTTGTGTTCACGACGCAAAGGTAGAACGAGTGTTCTACCCTGTCAACGGGCGGCATCGCGACCTTCCGGGTGGCCCGTTCGCTCAGGACGATCTATCAAGAAATTCGTACATGTCATCATCCAGAGGCTCGATTTCGGTCGCAAAGTACGTCTCACCACCCACCCATGAGACGCCTCGCATGAACACCTTTGCCCGTACCCTGGCCGTTGCTGCCCTCGCCCTCTCGGTCCAGGCCGGTCTGTCCGCCCAGGCCGCCGAACCGGCCAAGCCGGCGGCAGTCACCAGCATCGCGCGCACCGCCAGCTACATCACCACTGCCGATGGCGTGCAGCTTTACTACAAGGACTGGGGCCCGAAGGACGGCCCGGTCGTCACCTTCAGCCACGGCTGGCCGCTGAACTCAGACAGCTGGGAATCGCAGATGATCTTCCTGGCCAATCATGGCTACCGCGTCATCGCCCACGACCGCCGTGGCCACGGCCGTTCCAGCCAGCCTTGGGAAGGCAACGACATGGATCACTACGCCGATGACCTGGCCACGGTGATCAACACGCTGGACCTGCACGATGTCACTCTGGTGGGCTTCTCCACCGGTGGCGGCGAGGTGGCGCGCTACATCGGCCGCCATGGGACCGGCCGGGTGAAGAAGGCGGTGCTGATCAGCTCGGTGCCGCCGTTCATGTTGAAGACCGCCGACAACCCCAATGGCCTGCCGATCGAAGTGTTCGATGGCATCCGCAAGGCGCAGATGGACAACCGCGCGCAGCTGTACAAGGACATCCCGTCCGGCCCGTTCTACGGCTTCAACCGCCCGGGCGCGAAGGTGTCGCAGGGGCTGATCGATGCATGGTGGGCGCAGGGCATGCAGGGTGGCCACAAGAACACCTACGATTCGATCGCCGCGTTCTCGGCCACCGATTTCCGCGCCGACCTGAAGAAGTTCGATGTGCCGACGCTGGTCATCCACGGTGATGACGACCAGATCGTGCCGATCGACATCTCCGGCCGCCAGTCGGCGAAGCTGATCAAGGGCGCCAGGCTGATTGTTTACCCGGGCGCGCCGCACGGCCTGACCGACACCCACAAGGACAAGGTCAACCAGGACCTGCTGAGCTTCCTGCAGGAAAAGTGAGCAACAGGGGCTCCGGCAATGCGCCGGAGCCAGTCCCACATAAGCGTGTTTCTGCCCCGCCGCGTGTCCGTTCCCGGTCAGAGCCGTCGCCGCGTGGATTCGGGCGGTGCAGAATTTCATCCGGGCCCGGCTGCAAGGGCGTGGAAATGGCCATGCCAGAACCTCGGCCCCCGGCAGTAATCCTCCCCCTCCTTCACACAATAACTCTGCTTTACAGGGAGGGAGCGGGTAAGCTGAAAATACGCGTTCGTGAAAGTGGTCACAGTTAACGGCGGGGAAAGTCAATACCTTCAAGTCCGCTGCAACCTAATTGCTGATAATGCGATTGATTTCCAGGCGGACCATCAATCGGTTGTGACATGGAGGTGGGGGATGTGCATGGTCTCTGGCAGCTCTTCAGCAACGCTTGCGGCTCTACTTTTTCTGATGACCACCTGCGGCGCATCCGCGACCCCGTCGGCAAGCGCCAGGGAGGCCCGATCACTGGTACTTGTCACGCTCTCGCCTGCGCAAAGTGCGGTCCTTGCAACTGGACTGCTCAGGGGGGTACTGAGGCCAATCAATGGCTGTGTCTACTTCGTGGACCCAGGTGGCACGGCATATCTTGCAGCATGGCCTCACGATTACTCGCTGGCCATGAAGGGCGGCGTTCCCGTGGGCGTGCAGAGCATCCGATCGGGGAAAATAATGGAATTCGGAACCGCCGCATCATTCGGAGGGGGGCATGGAAGTGAACTGCTCCGTTCGAGTCTTGCTGCGTCTATTCCGGCTGCCTGTACGGGCCCACTCATGACGATTCATTTGATGCGTCAGGCAAAGGAGCAGCCTTGATGAATTTGCGCATAAAAATGTCCAGACGCGCCTTGGCAGTGTCCGCCCTCGGTGCGATGGCATTCTCACTGCATGGCCAACCGATAGCTGGCAACCCCACTGCATACACCTACTCGCGAGCTTTCAATGTATCTGAGGCCGAAGCAAAATACAGGTCGATGAAATCGATCTCTGCGGCAACGCTGGAGGCCAGGATTCAGGCGTCTGAGCCGGATACGTTTGGTGGCTTGTACGTTGAGCACAAGCCAGAATTCAAGATCGTAGTACTGTTCACGAAGAAGCCGGCAGAGACCTTGGCAAAGTACACGCAGGATCCTGTTTTTACCGGCCGAACTTCGGCTCAATCACTCGAGATGCTCTTGGCGACCCAGGCCGAGGCGGAGGCCCAGCTTCTCGTAAACAAGGTTGGGTTCGAGTCGGGCGTTGATATCAAGCAGTCCATTGTGAACTTTTACGTGAAGGATGAGGCGGCCGCCAGACGCGCACTCCGGCCACTACTGGGTGCTGTTGATTTCATGGCGATCAAGCAAGTGAAAGGCTTTACGGTCACTACCGCGATCTCCGGCGGCCATAAGCTGACCGGTACTGCCTTCAGTTGCACCACTGGCTTCAACGTCTTCGACGCAGATCGCGAGCTGGGCGTCCTCACAGCCGGTCACTGTGACAATACGCTGACCTATCAGGGCATTGCCGCGCCTCTCGTTTTCCAGAGCGAGCAGAACGTAGGCGACTACGATGTCCAGTGGCATAAAGAGCCGTCCAGAGGCCCCCGCCATGCGCAGACAAATGAAATCACCCTGATCAATGGTCCGTCGCAGACGCTCGAAATAACCAGCACACTCCCCTCCAGTTCGATGCATGTGGGGGATGTGATCTGCAAGAGTGGAATTCACGGCCACTACGCATGCGGGACCATTGAGGATATGAACTCAAGGTCCGACCATAATGGAGCCATTGGCAGGTACATCCGTGCGCGCAACCTTTCTCCAGGCCCACTCAGTGTTGAAGGTGACAGTGGTGGGCCGGTCTTTTCGAACAACGCAGCCGTCGGCGTCATTCATGGCCGGGGCGGTGAAGACACGGGATTTGAAGACGACCTGTTCTACATGCCCATCGAACGAGTGTCAGCGCTTGGCGTTTCCATTTTGACTGAGGCATTTGAAGTTACGGGCATCGCAGATCGAACAGAGAACTACTTCAGGCCATTCTCCGTTCCGGTTGCGTACAAGGGCGTTCCGAAGTTCCCGATAGAGTTGACGCTGGAGCGCCCCGTGTGCCCGAGCGAACCCTGCGAACCTGCGACGGAAATGATCCCGGACAAAGCCCCCTCTCCCCTCAACTACACATGGATCTGTTTCTATCCCATCGTGCTCTACCCGCCGCCGGTCATCCCGCCTCCGCCCTTGACTTGGAGGGAGCGGGTCACGCTGAAGGACGCCTCTGGAATCACTGCGGATCCAGTTGAATACAACCTGCACTGCAGTGGATGCCCTGATTGCCCATAGACCTCACAGGCGCTGGAGGGCATGCGGAATGGATTGGGTACTGCAAATGCTTGCCGGCGAGTTGTCTGATGGGAGGCGATGTGGCACTGAGTGTCGGAGAGCGTTAGCCGAGCATGGCTCGGCTCTACAGAGAAGCCAGCTCCTTGGCAAGAAACGGTGCCGTCCTGCTGCCTTTCGCGCGCGCCACCTGTTGCGGCGTTCCCTTCGCCACGATGGTGCCCCCTGCCCCGCCAGCTCCGGGGCCTACATCAATCACCCAGTCCGCCTGTGCAACCGCGCGCATGTCATGCTCGATCATCACCACCGTATTGCCCGCGTCCACCAGCCGCTGCAGCTGCACCAGCAGCCTGTCCGCATCCGACGCATGCAGGCCGGTGGTGGGTTCGTCCAGCACGTACAGCGTGCGCCCGCGCTGGCTGCGCTGCAGCTCGGTGGCCAGCTTGATGCGCTGCGCTTCACCGCCTGAAAGCTCGGTGGCCGGTTGGCCCAGCCGCAGGTAGCCCAGGCCGATCTCCTGCAGCAGGTGCAGCGGCCGGGCAATGGCCTCCTCCTCGCTGAAGTACGCACGCGCCTGGTCGACTGTCATCTGCAGGACCTCGGCGATGTTGCGGTCATTCCACTGCACCTTCAGCGTGGCGTCGTTGTAACGGGCGCCATGGCAGGTGGGGCACGGCGCATAGACGCTGGGCATGAACAGCAGTTCGACGCTGACGAAACCCTCACCCTCGCAGGTCTCGCACCGGCCCTTGGCCACGTTGAACGAGAAGCGCCCCGCATCGAAACGGCGGCGGCGCGCGGCGGGTGTCGCGGCGAACAGCTTGCGCACGTGATCGAACAGCCCGGTATAGGTGGCCAGATTGGAGCGTGGCGTGCGGCCGATGGGCTTCTGGTCGACCTGCACCACCCGCTGGATGGCGTCTACATCGCCTGCCAACGTGCCCCGCGTCGTTTCGATCACGGTCGGCCCGTCGGTGGGCGCGCTATCGGCATTGTCGTCCGCGGGCTCATGCCCGAGGTGCAACAGCAACAGCTCGGGCAGCGCCTGCGCCATCAGGCTGGACTTGCCTGAGCCGGAAATGCCGGTCACGGCCGTCAGCAGTCCCAGCGGCACCTGTGCGTCCACGCCCTGCAGGTTGTGGCGGTGGATGCCCTTCAATTCCAGCCAGCTATTCGCGTTGCGCTGCCGGCTCGCGGGTGCGGGCGCCTGGTCGAACAGATACTGCGCCGTGCGCGAATCCCGGATGTGGCGGAGGCCGTCGGGCTCGCCACTGTAGAGGACCTGGCCACCGTGCTCGCCCGCCTCTGGCCCAACATCCACCAGCCACTGCGCGCGGCGCATCAGCTCCAGGTCATGTTCAACAACGAACACCGAGTTGCCGCCGTCGCGCAAGCGCTCAAGCGCGTCGTACAGCGCCTGGCTGTCGGCCGGGTGCAGGCCGGCCGAGGGCTCATCGAGCACGTACAGCACACCAAACAGCAAGGAACTGAGCTGGGTGGCCAGACGCAGGCGCTGCAGTTCGCCAGCGGACAGGGTTGGCGTGGCGCGATCCAGCGAGAGATACCCCAGGCCCAGGTCACGCAGCTGGCGTACACGCGCCATGACGCCACCTGCCAATCGTTGTGCCGCCAAGCGCTTCTCTTCGGACAGGGCGGAGGTCAGCCGCACGTCGGGGGCGCCCTCATGGGTCGCTTGGCCACTCGCGACCCTCCGGGCGCGATCGCGTGGTGTCGCGCTCCTGCTGGTGCGAGTGCCCTTGGTGTGCGCGCCGAAATCACCTTGTGCGATGGGCTCCAGCAGCGTCGCCAGCTGATCCAGTGGCAGCCGCATGAACTCGCCGATATCCACGCCAGCAAAGGTGACCGAGAGCGCTTCCGGCTTCAGGCGTTTCCCGTGGCAGGCCGGGCACAGCTTGCCTTCCATGTAGCGCGAAACGCGCTTGCGCATCAGCGCGCTCTGGGTGTTGGCAAAGGTGTGCAGCACGTAGCGGCGCGCGCCGGTATAGGTGCCCATGTAGCTGGGCTCCTGCTTGCGCTTGAGCGCGGCGCGGGTCTCTGCGGGCGTGAACCCGGCATAGACCGGCACGCTGGGCGCTTCCTCGGTGAACAGGATCCAATCCCGGTCCTTCTTCGGCAGCTTCTTCCACGGCACGTCGATGTCGTAGCCGAGCGTGACCAGGATGTCGCGCAGGTTCTGGCCATGCCAGGCCGGCGGCCAGGAGGCAATGGCGCGCTCACGGATGCTCAGCGACGGGTCCGGAACCATCAGCGCTTCGGTCACTTCGTAGACATGCCCCAAGCCATGGCAGGTGCTGCAGGCGCCCTGCGGCGTATTGGGTGAGAAGTCCTCGGCATACAGCATGGGCTGGTTGGCCGGGTAGGCCCCCGCACGCGAGTACATCATGCGCACCAGGCTGGACAGCGTGGTCACGCTGCCCACTGACGAACGTGCATTGCTGGCTCCGCGCTGCTGCTGCAGGGCCACTGCCGGCGGCAGGCCATCAATGGCGTCCACATCGGGCACGCCGGCCTGGTCGATCAGGCGGCGTGCATACGGCGCTACGGACTCGAAGTAGCGCCGCTGCGCTTCGGCGAACACGGTACCGAAGGCCAACGATGACTTGCCGGACCCCGATACGCCGGAGAACACCACCAGTGCATTGCGCGGGATGGAGACGTCGACATTCTTGAGGTTGTGCTCGCGCGCGCCGCGGACCTCGATGCAGCCGCTGGCTGCGGCTGCACATGACGACTCGCCAAAGGGGGTGTGGGACATCTCAGCATTCCTGCATTCGGTGGGCGGGTCACGCATGGCGCGCCCGGTAGCCCATTCTCGCTGCTGCGGAGTGAACGGTGTGAGCGCGCCACGGGCGGCATGCTGCCTTCACGTCCCCTTCGTACGCCGTTGCACAGCCAAGGGCTAACGTGGGGCATCTGCACGATGGGAGGCGATGATGCACCCCGATGTACTTGGCTGGGCCGCCACGGCAGTACTGATGGCGACCTTGATCCGGCAGATGGTGAAGCAGTGGCAGGCCCCGAACCCCGAAGCGGTATCGAAGTGGCTGTTCGTGGGCCAGATGACCGCGTCCGCGCTGTTTACGGCGTACAGCGCGATGCTGGGCAGCACCGTCTTCGTGGTCACCAATGCGATGCTGCTGTTGACGGCGGTGGTGGGCCAGGTGATGGCCTGGCGCCGTCGCGGCCGGTGCAACGCGCCCCCGCCCTGCTGATTGTTAACGCGTATTGCCTGAAGGATTGACATCACGTTGCCCCACTCTTGATGGGGCCGCTCACAGCGCACTCCTATGCTGGGCCCGCCACCTGACTGGTGGTGATCAACTTGGAGATTCACCATGCAACGCGATCAGAAAGACCTTCCCCACCCGGACCCGGAAGCGCAGCGTCCCGATCCTGTCAGTCCGCTGCAGGCGGAGCTGCACAACCGCCGCAATCATGACGAAGCGCTGCAGGAAACCTTCCCTGCCAGTGACCCGATCTCTCCCTTCGTCGCTGCGCCAACGCCGGAAGAGCAGGCCAAGCACCTTGGGGAGCGGGTCAAGCTGCCAGACCGCCGCACGGATAAGGAGGCCGCGGGAGATAACCAGTGATCCGGCGCGGCTTTGCGCGTGTGGCGGCCGCAACGGCGCGATTGTCCGGCAGTTTGGGGGCATTCGTCGCAGCGCTGGGTGTGATCATCACCTGGGCCGCCAGCGGGCCGGCGTTCCACTTCAATGATACCTGGCAGCTGGTGGTGAATACGGGAACGACCATCGTGACCTTTCTGATGGTGTTCCTGATCCAGCATACGCAGAACGCCGATACTGCCGCGCTGCACATCAAACTGGATGAACTGATCCGGGTCAGCAAGGACGCCAACCAGGAATTGTTGAACCTGGAATCGATGGAGCCGGCCCACCTTGAGGAGATACGCCAGCGTTACGAGGCACTGGCGAAGACTGCTGCAGACATCAAGTCCAAGAAGGAGCGCTGTATGCCCTGCGATGCGGATGCCGCCGCCGAAGCCTGAGGGGGCCGCGACGGCGGCAGACTCGCGTGGGGATGTCCTGGTGCAAGGCACTGCTTGGCAGGGCCTTGCAGCGCTGTTCCGACGGAGGCCATCGACCGGGGACGCAAGCAGCCCCAAGCTACGATGCCATCGTGAAGCCATGCCGAAGGCCTGCCGGCATCGAAATGCAGCCACACACAGTGACAGGCCCTGCTTCGTGAAGACGGCGCGCAGGGTTCCTGCTGGCGTTCCCATGCCGCCTTCACCTGGCCCCTGCCTTGGCGCAACCGGGCGACGCCTACGCTGAGCGCTCCACTCACTACGGAGTTCAGTATGGCTATCAAGACGGCGGAAGACCTGTTCATCCACGAACTGTCGGACATCTACAGCGCCGAGAAACAGCTGACCAAGGCCCTCCCGCGCCTGGCCCGTGCGGCCGAGAATCCGGATCTGGCTGCGGCGTTCGAAACGCACCTGGAAGAAACCCAAGGCCAGATCGAACGCATCGATCAGGTGGTGGAGGTGCTTGGCATCCGCCTGAAGCGCATCAAGTGCGCGGCGATGGAGGGTCTTGTGGAGGAAGGCAAGGAAGTGATCGACAGCATCGACAAGGGCCCTGTGCGTGATGCCGCCCTGATTGGTGGTGCGCAGAAGGTCGAGCACTACGAGATCGCGTCCTACGGCACCATCGCCGCGCTGGCCAAACAGCTGGGCTACAAGGAGGCCCTCCCCTTGCTGCTGGAGACGCTGGAGGAAGAGAAGGCGACCGATGAGAAGCTGACCCTGCTGGCAAAGGGCGGCGGCAACGCCAAGGCCGCGCAGGCTGCCTGAGCCGCGTCGAATGTAACCCGGCCGCCATGGAAGGCGGCCTCAGGGTTCGTACAGCACCTGGTCGTTCGGGCAGAAGAAGGTGCGCCGCCGGGTGGTGCCCATGTACAGCTTGCTGATCGGGCCGCCGCACGACGGGCAGATCCTGCGTGTGTGTACCTGCCAGTGCTTCTTCAGCTCGAAGCGGCGCTTCCACTCCAGGAAATCGAAGCTGTAGGCGCGTGCCTGGGTGATCAAGGCGGTGAGCTTGCGCGGTGGCAGGTTACCCAGGCGGGTAGCCGGGTGCACGCCTATGCGGAACAGCACCTCGTTCTTGATGATGTTGCCCACGCCGGCGAAGACGGTCTGGTCCAGAAGCGCGTCACAGACCATGACGTCCGGCATCGCCTTGAGCTTGCGCCGGGCCAGCTTCGGATCCCAGGCATCGTTCATCACGTCCGCCCGCCAGTCATAGACGTCGTCCAATGGCTCGCCAATGAGCTTTACGGAACAGGCATAGAAGTTCAGCTCCCCATTGTTGAACCCCAGGGACACCCGCGCCGGGGTTGGCTTCCGTTCGTCGATGCGCCAGCTGCCGAACATCATCAGATGGATGCGCAGGGTCTGGTGGCTGAACTCCAACAGGAAGTGCTTGCCCCAGCTTCGAACCGCTTTCACCCTGCGCCCTTGAAGTGGCGACAGATCGATCCGGCTGTTCCCTGAAACAGTGCGGACGACGTGCCCTTTGAAATGCCTCGCAGCCTCGCGCAGCAGGACGATGGATGGGCCCTCAGGCATGCCCGCCCTCCTGCAGCAGGGCCTGCAGGCGCAGGGCGTTGCCGGTGGCGTGGCCCAGCGCGGTATTGTCCAGTACGAACCAGACTGATCGTTGCGCATCCGATTCGCGCTGCAGATTCCGCGCCAAGCCTGCCAGAGCCTGTTCGCTGTAGGCGCTGCGATAGATCTGCGGCTGCCCGTGCCAGCGCCAGTAGCTCCACGTGCGGTCCCCGCCAGGAAGCGCGCTGCCTGGCACCCGCGCTGGATCCGCCGCAACCCGTGCAACACCATGGTCGCTCAGCAGGGCGTCCACTTCCGTAGTGAACCAACTGGGATGGCGTGGCTCACAGGCCATATCGACCTGGGTACGTGCACGCAGGCCCTGCAGGAAGCCCTCCGTCGTCGCCGGGTCGTATGCCAGGCTGGGGGGCAACTGGAGCAGCAGCGGTCCCAGCCTGTCACCCAGTGCCAGCGCCCCATCGAGGAACCGCTGCAGCGGCTGCATCGCATCGCGAAGCCGATGTTCATGGCTGATCGAGCGCGGCATCTTCACTGCGAAGCGGAAATAGTCCGGCACGCTCGCAGCCCACCGTGCATAGGTGCTGGGCAAGTGCGGACGGTAGAACGAGGAGTTGATCTCGACCATGGGCAGGCGGGTGGCGTAGCGCTGAAGAACGCTATTGCCCTGACCAAAGGCTTCCTGCGCCGACCGGGACAGGGACCAGCCGGCGCAACCGATGCGTACCAGACCAGACGGCGACGGAGCGGTATTCATCGCACCACCCAGCCGTCAGGTTCCAGAGCGCTGCTGGCAACGCCTTCCACATTTGACTGCGTCACCCACAGCAGGCGATCGAGCGCGCTGGTGCCTGAAGGCAGCGCCGATGCGCTGCGCACGAAGCCTGTCCAGTCGGAGATGGCGATCTTTCCCAGCGCCAGTTCATCCACCCGCACGCAGCACATCCGCCATTGCGGGAACTGCCGCCGGCCCACCCTCCCCCGGTTGAGTTCGACCACCCCGCTGTGGCTGCCGGCTGCCAGGATCCGCTTGTACGCGCCGTTGACCCCAGCCTCGGGACCTTCGAGGTACTGCAGGAAGCGGGTGCCATCAAACAGCAACGTACCGGTGACATCGGCGGATTCATTGAACAGCACTGCCTCCATCACAAGCTGCTGCAGTCGTTCCGCAGTCAGGCTGTCGGACGCTTCACTTACATAGGCAATTGCTCGAAGAGGCATGACACCACCGGTTGTTGCAGACAGCTCTACCTTAGCGACGCGCATCGTACGCGCGGTGACACTGGTGTGGAGGTTGCGTTGAGCTGTGCCGCGGCCGCTGCGCATCGCGTCTACACGCACCGTGCGCTTCGGATGTGCGCACGCGTGCCAGCGCATGGCAGGCTTCAGCCGCGACGGCGGCCGGCATGGGCTGACGGTGGCAATCAGGGCGGAGTGCCGTATCGGCCCAGGTCGCACTCAGGCGGTCATCGAGCTGGAGAGTGCCGCGCCCGGGAAACCCTTGCGCCTGGCCGGGTCCCGGCCCGGTTCCGCCGACATCAGCGCCTGCACCACGTGATGCTGGACGCGATGCCCACTCTCCTCCATGCCCACGAAATACACAAAACGGCCATCAAACTTGGCCTGCGCCCCCTCCAGGGCGGTGTCGGCCTGAACGGCTCGCTTCAGCGACTTCATCCACGCCCGTTCGGGTGTCCGTTCAAGTTCCACTACAACCGCGGTGCCACCGCAGTCCAGGGACATGCTCTCGACACGCAGCACGCGTGGCGAAGCAGGATCGGTTCCAGGTCGATGCATGGCAGAAGCTCCAGTGTCGAAGATGGTGGCAATAATCCATGGCCGCTGCCAATATGCCGTCAAGGAACCCCGGGCTCTTTCCACGCCACCTCGACAGCATTGTCGACACCTTCCCAGCTTCGCACCGGGCTGACATTCCACACTCGCAGCCTTGATGCAGCACAGCACACACTGCAGTTCCCGAGGCAATACAGGCATGCGCGCATGCAACCCGATATGAGCCGGCGCAGGTGCAACCTGCTGCTGGTGGAAGATCAGTTCGATCTGGCCGCACTCATGGAGCAGGCGCTCGAAGAAGGAGGGGGCCAGGTAACCCATGCGTACAGCGTATTTGATGCAATGGGTCTATTGGAGAAGCAGACGTTCGATGGCGCCGTGCTGGATGTGGAGCTTCGTGACGGCGTGGTCTTTCCGGTCGCCGATCGCTTGGCCGAGCTTGGCGTCCCCTTCCTGTTCGTGTCTGCGGTCTATGACCAACTGGTACCGCAGCGCCACCGAAGCGCAGCCTTCGTAGCCAAACCATTCCACATCGGCCAGTTGCAGCAAGCCGTCCAACGCGTGGTGGGGGACGCCTGCACGCCTTTGACCACGCACTGATCCAGCATCGCAGTCAGCTCAGGTGGGGCGTCAGCACGGGAAAGCCCATTTCACTCCCTGCGCCGCCCTGCGAAACCGGGAAGGATCGGCCTACGGCAGGCGCATCGACCAATCAGGCCGCTTTAGCGTAGGGCTCGACGATCGAGAGGAGCTTCTCCATCGCGGTAGCACCCGGCTGGTTGGTCGCGGCCCGCTGGATGAAGCTGGTCCAGTCCGCAAGGGCGATCATCCGCAGCTCATCTGCACTGACTGGCAGGCAGCGCATCGGCCAGAACGGTAGTCGCCGCTGCCCGACACGCCCGCGAGCAAGTTCCATGAGGTCGGTGTGACTGCCGGCGCCGCTGACGCGGGAAAATGCCACATCCAGCCCGTCGGCAGGTCCCTCCATGTATTGCAGGAAGTGCCGGCCGTCAAATAACAGGACGCCGGTCACACCCGCTGATCGGTTGAAGCGGGCCGCATCTTCCATAAGTGTTTTCAAGCGCTCGGACGTGAATCCAGGGACGGCTTCGCTGGCGTAGACAATGGCTCTGTTCGGCATGGTGGCGCTCCTGCTCTCCCGGCCGCTCAATCTAAGACCGGCGTCGTTGAGAGACCGTAAACGCCAAACGTGAATTGGTCACATATTGCCCGGTGAACGGAGGAGTTTCACAGAATTTCCGGTGCATCCCGCCACGGCGTGCCGAAACGGCTGATTTTCAAGCCAACAGGATCGGCTGGCCCGCCGCCGACGCGGCGCCCGCCCCTCCCATCTCCGCCAGGTAGGCGGAAAACCCGCCTGTCGCACGCCCTGCCAGGCGCGCACTGGTCATGACGAGCGGCGCACCAGCCCATCGCACATCAGCACCGAGACGCTGCAATGTCCTCACCAGCTGGACGTCCTCTCCGCAGTGCAGTGGCGCAAAGCCGCCTGCCGCAAGGTAGGCCTGGGCGGAAACGCCCAGGTTTGCACCGTGGATACGCCCATGATCGTCCCCCCATTGCTGCCGCCTCCGAAACGCCTTGCGCAGGCGCTCCTCGGCACTGCAGGTCGTTGCGATGTCCACCAGCCCGCAGAAGACGTCCTGGCGTCCCTCAAGCTGGGCGACCAGCCACTCAGGAGGTACCTCGCTGTCCGCGTCCGTGCTCGCAAGCCATCTTGCGCCCCGGCCCAGCAGCTCGGCGGCGGCTGCGGCCCGGGCAGTGCCGACGCAGCGTGCATGCAGCCGCAGCGTATCGACCCGTTGTTGGCCGCAGATGGATTCCGTGGCGTCCGAACAATCGTCCAGCGCAACAATCACCTCCACCGCTTCGCCGCCCAGGGCAGAATCCAGGGCCGCCCTCCTGATCGATTGCAGGCAACGTTCCATGCTGGTTGCTTCGTTGTGGGCCGGAACCAGGACGCCTATCACCGCAGGCCCTCCTGTTGGGCCAACGACAACGCACCACGCGTCCACCCCTGCAGTACGAAGTCCGCGTCGCGGTAGTGGAAGGCTTCCTGCAGGCCCTCACCCAGGCATCGATGCACCACCTCGGTGCGGCTCGCGCGCCCCGGGAAGGAGGGCAACCAATGGCAGGCGACCAGCAGGCCGTCATCGCGAAGTGCTTCATCGATACCGCCGCGCAGCTCGCGCAGTGCGCCTGCCGCCAGGTAGTAGCCTATTTCACCGCAGACGATCAGGTCGTAGCGACCTGGCGGCCATTGCTCGGGATGGCTGGCGCAATGAACCTGCACATGCGGCAGATGGGCCAGGTTGCGGCGCGCCTGGAACACCGCGCGCGGGCTGATGTCGGTCGCCAGCAGGCGCTCGCAGCGATCGGCCAAGGCCTCGGTCAAAACGCCATTGGAGCATCCCAGCTCCCAGCCACGGTGGAACTGGCGTTGGCTCAGGCTTGCCAGCAGCAGCGCACGCTTGCGTTCTTCATACCATCGGCTGCGATAGCCGAATGGATCCTCCTGCTCATGCAGTTCATCGAAGTACGGTTGCGCGCTCATGCCAGGAATACCTCGTAGTTTCGAAAGAATCGGGTCAGTACATGCGCGGGCAGCACCGGCGGGCTGTTCAAGTCCGGCACGTCGCCCGTCTGCGTCCGGAAATGCGCAATCGCGTTTCGCTTTGCGGCCGCCACTGCTGAAATGTCGATCAGTCTGGGAACCTCCCACGCCATATGTGCGCAGGCAGGGTCCAGCCAGTGCCACCCCCACACCGGGTACTCCAATCGGCGGCAGCCAACCGCCCTTGCTGCGCGGCAGGCAGCACGCCCTGCCGCTTCATGATCGGGATGGCCATCAAACCGCCATGGCGCCAGGACCAGGTCGCGCGGCTGCAGATGCTGCTGCAGCCAGCCTTCCAGGCACTGTTCGTGCGCGCCGACCGCGCCGTCGGCGATACCGAGGTGAAATACGGAGCCGGCCGGAATGCCGAGTTCGCCCAATGCCGCGGCAAGCTCCGTTCGACGCGCTGATCGCAGGCGTTCGGGCGTCCACCACGGCTCGCCCGGATAGCATGCTTCCCCGTCGGTCACGGCAACGACACTCACATCGATACCCTGCCCCACAGCGTGATGCAGCAGTCCGCCACAGCCGAGGATTTCGTCGTCCGGATGCGGCGCGACCACCACCATGCGGTCATGCCCGGTCCACAGCGCGCTTGCAGGTGTGATCGGCTGCTGGCGGAGCCAATGGCAGCGCAGCCATGCCTGCTCCTGGGTTCCTTCGCCCTGCAGCGGTGCTTTGGCTACAGCGCCCATGTCGCCTCCCGGGCCGCCCGCTGACCACCCAGCCATTCCCAATCGCGGTCGGCGTGGTTCTGGCGAAGGAACACGGTCAGGTCCGCGCAGCGGCGGGCATGGGCATCTTCCAGGCACATCGGGGCCGGGCCCAGCGCCCGACCCGCCAGATCCAGCACGCGCGTACCCGCACGCTCGACCACGCAACGCACCCGCACCACGTCCTCGCGATGTGCCGATTCGGGCTCGGCATCGACGCGGGCCGCCAGCTCGCGAAGCAGCGCCGCAGCCGGGGCCAACGCGAGATCCACTTCACCCAGTAGACGGGCGCGATTGCCCTCGGTGCAGGCCGGTCGCATGCGCTCGGCCAATGCAGCCGCTGCGCCAAACCAGACCGCCGCGATGCCGGCCCCGCCGTGCCAGAAACCGGGGCGCTGCAGGTAATCATCACGCGCCCCCAGGATCACCATCGGTGCACCGTCAAAGCGCACCGTGGTGGATGGGATTCCGGCCATGCCAACGGCAGGCCATGGATCACCTGCGAGTGTGTGCCAATGTTCTGCGGCCACATGGCATAGCCACACGCCATGCGCATTGCGAAACGTTACCAGTGCCGCATCCACCCATGCGCTGCCGGAACACCAGGGTTTGTCACCGTACAGGCCACCGCCAGCATCGATGCGAACGGTATTGGCCGGCCCCTCTGCAGCCCACACGGCCAGCAATTGGTCTTCGGCAACGGCTGGAGCCTTCAGCTCTGCAATAATCGCCTGGGCGTCATAGTGGGCCTCCAGTACCTTGGCCAGGCAGAGATCTTCTGCCCCCAAGGCTGCCAGCGCCTGCCAGCGCTGCAGCGTCTGGCCGCTGCCGGGCAAAGGCAATGCAGGCTGCTGAACCAGTACCTGGTGTGCGCGGTTGAACAACGGAGAAGGCGGCGTCACATCCTGCATGTGCGGGTCTGCAATGGAGATACGTCATGAACGTAGCCGCTTGGCGGTCACATGACTGTCTTGGAGGTGTGGCGGGCACATGAATACCCAGCACCGTAATCCTCACGCACTCGTCTGCGTGCGTTGCTCTCTTGCACGCACGCACTGCCCCAGCTCCCACAGCCAAGGCAGCACCACCAGCACCAGCGCCGGCAGCAGAACGAGCCACCAGACCTCCAGCGCTGCAGGATCTACGCTCAACGACCACCGCGGCTGCGCGTCCCAGCCGACCCAGCCCAGCAGAACCCAAGGCGCGGCATCGAGCACGCTGTGCGCGTGCTGCTCCGCTGGACTGATGCGCCGGCGACCGTCCGCGCTGACCGTATCGAAGTAGCCGGCGATTGCGTGTGCGATGACCAGAAGCGCCAGAAGCGCGACGAGTGACCGAGTGTTCTCCAGCAGGAGCCATGCCAGCACGCCGCTGCCAATCAGCAGGAGCTGCAGTCCGTGCAGTACGCTTTCCCGCAACGCGGAGGTGTGCGGCAGATCGGTCCGCCGGTGCAAGTGGAAGTCGAGCCAACCGGCGGCCAACCAGAGCGCATAGACACATGCCATAACGATCGCGCTCATGGCGGCATGCTCAGGGTGTCAATACGATCTTGCGGCAGTCGTCGTCCTTGGCGTCAAACATCGCGTAGCCCTGCGCCGCATCGGCCAGTCGCATCCTGTGCGAGATGATGTCACCCGGGTCCAGCTTTCCTTCCATGATTGCGTCGAGCAGTTCCGGCATCAGTCCCTGCACGTGGGTCTGCCCCATCTTGAATGTCAACCCCTTGTCGAACGCATCGCCCAACAGGAAAGCATGGATGAAGCCCGCGTAGACACCTGGAATACTGACCACGCCACCGCGGCGAGCAGCTGCAATACATTGCCGGATCGCGACGCCGCTGCTGCCTTCCAGCTTTACAGCCGTCAACGCCGACTCCAGCGCACTGCCCTCGGCCTCGAAACCTACCGCCTCGATGCAGGCGTCCACGCCCCGCCCACTGGTCTGGGCAAGGATGTAATCAGCTGGGTCTTCGGTCTCGTTGAAGTCGATGGGCGTCACACCGTAAGCACGGCGCGCGTAGTCCAGGCGGTAACGAAGATGGTCGACCATGAAGATGGTTTCCGCCCCCAGCAGCCGGCAGCAGGCCGCGCTCATCAGCCCGACCGGGCCCGCACCGAAGATGGCCACTGTCGAGCCCGGCTTCACCCCTGCGTTCAGCGCGGCCTGGTAGCCGGTGGGGAGGATGTCAGACAGGAACAGGACCTGCTCGTCGGCCACGCCTTCCGGAATCCGTAGCGGGCCCACATTCGCCTTGGGCACGCGCACGAACTCCGCTTGGCCACCAGCAACCCCGCCATACAGATGGCTGTATCCGAACAGCGCGGCCGGCGGCAGAAGGCCCTTCTGATTCAGCGCGGCGCCCTTGCCGGTATTGGTGGTTTCGCAAGCGGCATACTCGGCCAGCCGACAATGGAAGCACTCACCACAGGCGATCACGAAGGGAATCACCACCCGATTCCCCGCCTTCACCTCGGTCACCCCGCTGCCGACCTCTTCCACGATGCCCATGAATTCGTGGCCCAGCACATCGCCGTCGTGCAGATCGGGAATCTTGCCCCGATACAGATGCAGGTCCGAGCCACAGATGGCGGTAGCGGTAACACGTAGGATCAGGTCGTCGTCAGCCGCCAGTACCGGGTCGGGCACGGTCTCGACGCGTACATCCTTGCGGCCGTGGTAGGTCAATGCCTGCATTGTGCTTCTCCGGGAAGTGGGGGTTCCAGCATCGCAACACCCCCCTCCCCCTGCGGTGACATTGCAGTGTGCGTGGTGTTCATTCCGCGACGTCACCGCGTTAACCGGGCGCGTCGCACGCTTCAACCTCCTGCTGCAGGAGCAACCCATGACCGACAAGCTTCCCTTCAATCCGACCACGGACGTGGATGATCAGTCGAAGGCACATACGCCTGACAAGCGGCGCAATGATCGAGCCAAATGGAAGGAACACGACATGCCCGACGATGGCGATGGCCCCAAGGCTGTACCCGAGGACTACGAGCGTCCTGATCCCGATCCAACAGGGAAGCGTTGAGGCCACATCACATTCTGGATGCGCAGCAATCACGATTCATGGCGCTGCGACCGCGCAAGCTTCCTGCATGGTCTTTGGAACAGCCTGAACGAGGTGTTGCATGTGGAAACGCAACGGTCTCTCGCTGATGCTGCTCGTGCTCACCATCGTATTCATTGGTGGGCAGGCAATTGCGGGACATCACGTGCACAACCAGGAGCTGATGCAGCACGGACGCACGCCGATCGATCTTTGGCACTACCTGGCGACCGGGCATTTCGTCAGCGCCACATTTGAGAACTGGGAGAGCGAATTCCTGCAGATGGGGATGTATGTTCTTCTGACCGTCAGCCTGCGCCAGCGTGGTTCGGCCGAATCGCGGCCCCTGGACCCTGCGCAGGAACAGAATCGCGTCGAGCCGGGGCCCACGCCCTGGCCCGTGAGGCGTGGTGGCGCATGGAAGGTCATCTATGGCCATTCCCTTGCGATTGCCTTCGGCCTGTTGTTCCTGACCAGCTTTACGCTGCATGCATTGGGAAGCTGGCGAGCCGAACAAGCCGAGCAGGAGCTGCAATGCCTGCCAGTGCCGGGCTTTCTCGATCACTTGGCGAGCAGCACGTTCTGGTTCGAATCCATGCAGAACTGGCAAAGCGAGTTTCTGGCCGTGCTGTCTCTGGTTGTGCTGACGATCTTCCTGCGGCAAAAGGATTCGCCACAGTCCAAGCCGGTGGAAGCGCCGCATGCCCAGACAGGAGATTGAGACATGGCACGCCCCCCTTCTACTGCCCTGCTGATCATCGACATGTTCAGTCGTTTCGACTTCCCAGATGCAGACGCGCTGGCGCCAGCGGCAGAGAAAGCGGCCCGGCAGATCCGGCGCCTCAGAGATCACTTCGATGACCAGAAGTGGCCAGTCATCTATGCCAATGACAACTTCTCAGATTGGAAGCGGGATTTCCGCCAGCAAGTGGAGCAGTGCCAGCGGGACGGGGGTACGGCTGCGCGAATTGCCACAGCCCTTTCACCCCTGCCCGGCCACTATTTCGTGCTCAAGCCAAAACACTCCGCGTTCCTGGCCAGTCCCTTGCCGATTCTGCTGGCCAAACTGGGGGTGCGCCGTCTTTGGCTCAGTGGCATGACGGCCGATTCGTGTGTCCTTGCTACGGCGCTGGACGCCAACGCGAGGGAGTTCGAGGTCGTGGTGGCATTGGAAGCTGTGGCGGCGATGCCCTCCCAGAAACGGCGTGCACTGGCGGTGCTTGCGGACTCGGGCGCAGCCCGCGTCGCTCGACTTTCGTCGCTGGTCTCTGCGTAATCGGCAGGATCGACCATAGGCCACTCAGGCCCGGTCCGCTATACCCTGTACGCCGGCATGACCGGCGCAGTGTGCACAGCAGAAGATCTGGCCCTTTCCTTCAACGCCATGCCCGATAATCACGCAATCGCAATGTGCGCAGCGCGGCGCGAACGCATGGATCGCGCACTCGAACGAATCGAAGGTTCCACTGCGCCCTCCTTGCTGCAGGGTGAAGCTCTTGTCGTAGTCGTTGCCGCAGACATCACAGGTGGCCATGTGGCACCTCTTCGTGCGTAAGGGGGTGCAGTGTGGTGAGCGCGGGTGTCGGTGGCCGTGAACGGGGCGTGTCTGGAACGTCCAGAATGCGCTTGCAAGGTGCTCCTGAAACTGCCTCGCTCAATTGACGGGCGGGCTGTCCAGGCGTGCGTTTTGCCTGGTCAAACTCTTGCCGCACTCTGCATCGGTTGGTCGGTGCATTGCGTGATCTGCCGGCTGCAGCACACCTTTACATGCGATACATGCTTCCCGCGCTGTTTGCCGCTGCCCTTTCAATGTGGCTGGCCATTCCGGGTCCTGCGACCATGGCCAGCGCATCTCTCATTGGGTCAGACGCCTTGGCGCACTCAGTGCGGATGCGGCACATTTCCGGATCGTTGGCGAAGAGCCCGCACGCGAGGGGCCGGCTGCAGAAGGTGCAGCTGGATCTGAGCCCGGCGCCGCGGCAGCTGCTGGGTGCCTACAGCCACCGCCACTCGGTCAGCGCCCGGGTTCGGGCCCTGCTGGAGTTCATCCAGGCTCGGCTGCAAGGCGGTGACCATGTTCCAGTGCGCCCATCACGTCTGTGATGCCGAGCGGTCATCGACGCAGCATCGACCTAAATCCGTAATGCCTCCAGCACCAGACGGAACGCCGGGGAGGGCTGCCGTCGACTGGGGTAATACAGCTGATAGCCAGGGAACAGCGGGCACCAGTCCCCCAGCACCCGCACCAGGCGGCCGCTTTCCAGATGGGGTGCCAGCTCATCAACGGGCAGATGCACCAGGCCCAGGCCGTCAAGCGCGGCATCGACCATGTGCGGTGACGTGCTGAACACCAGCGGGCCATCCACGCGCACATTGATCTCGCGACCCTTCTTCTCGTACTCCCACACATACAGTCCACCGCTGGTGGGAAGGCGGATGTTGATGCATCGGTGACCGGTCAGATCACCTGGCACCTTCGGCATTCCGCGTGCAGCGAAGTATGCCGGAGTCGCCGCAGTGGCCATGCGCAGGCGCTCGCCGGCGGTGGTCGGCGAAACGCTGCGCGTCGTGCGGGTCAGCAGCCGGATTCCCAAGCTCTCTTCCAGGGTCTTGATGGCCTGGCTCAGTGCGGACTGGGTGACCCCCAGCACGCCCGCCGTGCGGGTGAAGGCCAAGCGCGGTGGGCGCCATAGCGCATGCACCACGGAGGCCGTGCAGGCAGCCCCGACGTCATTGGGTGGCCAGGTCTCTACCGATAGTTACCCGCCGTGCTGGAACCAAGGTGGATGCTGTCTACCTGGATTCCCGGAACTCGGTTGGCAGGCAACCTGCCCAACGCTTGAATGCGCGGCGGAATGCACGAGCGTCGGAATATCCAACCGCGTCTGCAATTTCGGCGATGCTCAACTCTGAGTTCAGCAGGAGATCGCGGGCGCGTTCATATCGCGCTTCGTCCCGAATCTCCCGATAGCTGGAATCCTGGCGGCTCAGGCGGCGGCGGAGCGTTCTTTCGCTGACATTGATCAGGCTCGCAAGTTCACTCTGCTTGGTCGTTGCCTCGATATCACATCGAAGATGGCTCGACAGGGATTCAACAATCTCATTGCGGCCCCCTCGCGTTGGAAGAAGTGAATCCAGCTGCTCTCGGACAATTCTTGAATTGACCCGATCGAAACCGGGCAAGCGCGCGCTCAGCCAATGCGAGTCTATGGTCAGGCGATTGACGCCAGCATCGAAGCGGACAGGGCACTGGAAGAACCGTCGATGGACTTCAGGATCAGAGGGTTTGGGGAGGGAGAAATCAACCCTGAGTGGCGCGAATGATGGTCCAACCACGTATCTGCTGACCGCAACGAAGCCGGCGAACGCGTCCTCGACCAGCACCGACTCCAGTTGAATGTCGAATCGTTTGAACCGGACTTCCATTCTCACTTCCCTTCCCACCTCCTCCACCGTGTGGATCAGCATCGAGCCGATGGCCTGCTGATGGGTGAGGCCGTACGTCAGTGCATCGCCGTAGGTCTCGCAGGTGAGCATTGCCAATCCGGGTACGCCCCATGAAATGGGCGTCTGTCTGGCCCCCAGTGCCAGGCCCAGCGCAGGTTCGCCCAGCAAACGCTCAGCCCGCATGAACAACTGGCGCATCTGCCGGTAGGACAGCCTCACGTCTCTCATTGATAGATCGCGATAAGTGAAGCCGAGCCCGCGGCATAGCTCTTCCGGGGAGAACCCCCGGTCCTCGACCAAGCCGAGGATTGCCCTCGCCCCGGTAGGCACTATCTCGGCAATCTGCGATTCGCTTGCGGCGTTTGGATCTTCAGAAGCGTGGAGACCGACAGCATCCAGCGCGGGATCCTCGCCGGTGGCAGGCCAGTCCTTGAACGCCGGCAGATTCTTGGGGATAGGGGCCATCACGTATTCGAAAGGCAGTGCGACGCCTACATAGTCGGGCCGCGAGGGGACCTGTTTCAACGTGGCGGACACATTCTGGCCTTTTGGGTCCCCTGCCCGTCCTCCGATGTCCCCCTGAGGGCACCGACAGTAACGACGCCCTCACGTCGCTGACCAGATTCAGGCAGGGCATCTCATGCGACGAGGGATCACCAAGCGCGCCATCTGTCCCAGTTGACCTGTTTGAGCCCCAGCGTGTCCACAACTGTCCTGTTCGGGGTGCAGGTGTCCCCCTAAATTTACGCCGCCTGCAGACCCGGCGGCACCGAACCGGTCTGTGGAACCGACCACCCCTACAAGGAATCGAACGTGAAAACCCATATGACCTGGTCATTGGTGCCTCGTCTCAGCGCGCTGGCCATTGCCCTGTCCGCGATGACGGGATGTTCCGATACACCAGAGAGCGGGACGGCAGAAGCCCGCACCGCGTATGTCGCCTCCGTTCGACAGGCTGCTGGCGATCAGCGCGCTTACATCGGCACCGTGCGTGCCACGCAGCGAGGACAGCTGTCCTTCCCGGTCTCCGGAAAGGTCTCCGCGGTACTTGTTGAACCGGGTGACGTTGTACGCAAGGGACAGGTACTTGCTCGACTGGACCCGGTCCCCTTTGCAGCGCAGGAGGCGTCCGCTGCCGGCGACGTCGCACGCGCGCAGGCCGCACTGGACGAGGTCCAGCGACGCGTCGAGCGACTGGATGTTGCGCAGAAGGCTGATGCGCTAAGCCCGGCGGAGATGACCGCCGCGAAGGCCGAACTGGCGGCTGCCAATGCGGCTGTCCGCAATGCCCGCGCGCAGCACGAGCTCGCCGGCTGGTCACAAGGGGAAGCCACGCTGAAGGCAACGTTTGACGGAGTCGTGGCTGCCCGAAACGTTGAAGTTGGACAGTCCGTGGGCCCGGGCGCTGTCGCCATCCAGGTCGATGGTGCGGGCCGCGAGCTGTCTGTCGCGATTCCGGGCACTGCTCCCCTGGCTGTTGGGCAGGTGGTCAACCTGATCAGCGGCTCGGACACCGTGGCGAGCAAGGTGCTCCGTGTCGACGGCCGCGTTGATGCTGGCGGCGTGCGTACCGCATATATCGCAGTGCCCGAGGCGGCGACCGTGGGCTCGACCTGGTCGGTCCGGATCACAGGAACGGATACAGGCCCAGCCAGGCTTCAAGTGCCATTTCGGGCTGTTCTGCCGTCTGCCGTTGGCGGCAAGGGCCAGGTGCTTCGGCTGGCAAAGGACGGCAAGACGACCGAGCTGGCGGAGGTAGATCTGGGTCAGTATCACGGTGACTGGATCGAGGTGAGCGGGCAGATTTCCGCCGGTCAGCGCGTCGTGGTTGCGGGTGCCAAGGCCATCCGCCCGGGCACGCAGATCAAGCCTGTCGACATGAAGATGGGATCAGAACAATGAGCCTCTCGTCATTCTCATTGGCGCGTCCCCGCCTGACCCTGCTGGCGATCGTAGCGATCGTCCTCACCGGCCTCATTCTGGCGCTCGACTTCCCGTCCACTGAAGAGCCCCCCATCACCATTCGCACGGCGACGGTACTCAGCTTCATGCCGGGCGCCGGCGTGGACCGGGTCGAGCAGCTGGTCGCTCGCCCGATCGAGGAGAGCATTCGTGGCATGCCGGAGGTCAAGCGGATCCGGACGACTGTCCGTCCAGGCTTTGCGTTCACCTACGTTGATCTTTACCCCACCGTGGAATCGGAGAAGATTCCCATCGTGTGGCAACGGTTGCGCTCACGCATGGGGGACATCCAGAGCCAGCTTCCCGAGGGAACGATTGGCCCGGTCGTGGACGACGAATTCGGTCGGGTTGCGGTGATGACCATGGGCCTGACCGGCGATGGCTATAACGCAGGCGAGCTTCGGGCAGAAGCCCGCCGCCTGCGCGATGAGTTGTTCCGGCTGCCCGGGGTCGAGCGTGTCTCGCTGCACGGCGTGAGGGACGAGCAGGTCCAGATCATCCTGGACGTGCCTTCCCTGGCTGCGCGTGGGCTCAACCCCAATGTGATTGCCGATGCGGTTTCCAGGCGCAATGTGATTGCGCCGGCGGGCTACGTCGAGATCGGAGGTTCGGAGATCACGCTCAACGTGAGCGGTGACGCCGACAACCCCTCCCAGCTGAAGAGCACGCCGATTCCGCTGCCGAGGGGTGGCTCGGTGCCCCTGGGCGCCCTTGCGCGAGTGGAACGGGTCACCCAGGACCCGCCGATGACCGGTGCATTCGTCAATGGCACGCCGGCCGTGGTGATAGCGGTCTCCATGGCACCGGGACTCAACGTGGTGAGCTTCGCCGATCTGCTGCGAGGCGATGTTGAACGGCTTTCGGAAACGCTGCCGGCCGGCATGCAGCTTGTCCAGATCACGGATCAGGCCGAGGTTGTTTCCACCCAGCTGCTGCGCGTTGCCAAGGTTTTCCTGGAAACCCTGGCCATCGTCATGGCGGTCGTCGTCCTGTTCCTTGGAATGAGGACCGGCCTGATCGTCAGCGCCATCGTACCGACCACGGTGCTGGGGACAATGGCAATCATGAAGATCCTGAACATCGATCTGCACATGATCTCGGTGGGTGCAATCATCATTGCCCTGGGCTTGTTCGTTGACAACGCGATCGTGGTTGCCGAAGACATGGAGCGGCGGCTTTCGCTGGGTGAGACGCCGGACCAGGCTGCCGCTCACGCAGGCAGCACGATGTTCGTGCCGCTTCTGGTTTCTTCGCTGGCGATCATCCTCGCGTTCATGCCGCTGGCCATCTCCAGCACGGAAACCGGTGAGTATCTGCGCAGTCTCGGCATCGTGATGGCCATCGCCCTGCTGTTGTCGCTGGTCATCGGCGTTACCCTGATTCCGCTGCTGTGCAAGCACTTTGCCCATCACCATGCCGAACTCAGCCGCACCGCACGCGCGGTCGAGCGGCTGACGGGCTGGTACCGTGGCAAGGTCCGCTGGATCCTCGGGCACAAGGCCATCTACATCGGTGTAATGGTTGCGCTGCTGGCAACCTCCGGCTGGCTGTTCACCACCGTCCCCAACGAGCTGATGCCGCCGTCCGAGCGCCATCAGCTGCAGATGGCCATCGAGCTGTCCCCGGATTCCAGCCCGGCCAATACGATGGCGGTTGCTCACCAGATCAGCAAGGTACTGGCCGACGAGAAGCTCGTTCCGGAGATCTCCAGCCACGCCCTGTACATGGGCGATGGTGGCCCACGCTTCATTCTGGCACTGAATCCCCCTACTCCCGCAGGACACCGCGCGTATGCCGTGCTGTCCCTTGCGAAGGGCGTCAAGCATGAAGCGGCCATTGAGCGGCTGCGTTCTGTGATGGCAACACACTTCCCGGATGTGCGGGTGGAGCCCAAGCGGTTCTCGATGGGGTCTTCGGATGCCGGCGTTGCGACGTTCCGCATCTCCAGCAGCGACGGCGCACATCGGATTGCCGCCGAGAAGCTGCTGCGCACGCTGCAGGACACGCCGGGGATGGTGGATGTATCCAGCGATGCCGAACGCCAGGTCGTCCAGCTTGATGTGGACGTCGATCAGCCCAAGGCCCAGGCCGCAGGCATCAGCAGCGCGGACATCGCCAAGAGCATGGACATGCTGCTGACCGGCGCAACGATCTCCCGTTATCGTGAGGGCGACACCGTTCTCCCGGTCATCCTCCGCGGAGAGGCGGCACTGCGCACGGATATCGGCCAGCTTGAGGCACTCCCGATCCAGAAGGCGGATGGCAGCGGAAGCGTGCCGCTGGGCCAGGTGGCCAAGCTTCGGTTGGCGCCGCAGCTGTCTTCAATCCAGCGAGTGAATCAGGCGCGGGCGGTCACCGTGCTTGCAAAGAGCTCCGAGCTGACGGCCCAGGGGATCGCGGACAAGGTCGAGCCACTTCTTTCCGAATTCCGCAAGCAGGGCGTGCGGGTTGAACTCGGTGGCGAGATCGAGGAAAGCAAGAGTGCCAACGAAGGCATCGAGAAGCTGCTCCCGCTCTGCCTTGCTGCCATGTTCCTGTTGTTCGTATGGCAGTTCGAGAGCATCCGCAAGAGCGTGATCGTCCTGGCGAGCATTCCGTTCGTGGTCATCGGCGCGACCTTGGCACTCAAGCTGAGTGGCACCAGCCTGACCTTCATCGGAACACTGGGGCTGCTCGCACTTGCCGGCATCATCGTCAACAACGCGATTTTGCTCATCGATGCGATCGACGAAGGCCAGCGCGATGGCTTGCCCCCTCTCCAGGCCATTGAAGAGGCTGCGGCAAAGCGCCTGCGCCCCATCGTGATGACCAAGATGGTCTGCATTCTCGGCCTTGTCCCGCTGCTGCTGTTTGGCGGTTCCATGTGGACCAGCATGTCGATCGTGATGATCGGCGGCCTCGCCCTTGGAACGCTGATCACGCTGGGTCTCATTCCAGCGCTGTATGCCGCGCTCTACCGCATTCACCCGACCGAGGAGGCATGATCATGGCTATTGGAAATCGAGTTGCCTGCCTGTCGATTGCTGTGCTTGTGGCGCTGTCTTCTGGCTGCGCCTCTGTGGCCCCCAGGACCGAGATCCCTGACGCGGCAGCCCGGCATCATGTGGGCCAGGCCCGCACGCCGGCGGCGCTGGATGCGGATGTCCTGCCCGGGACGCCCAACAGGCAATGGTGGAAGGACTTCTCCGACCCCAACCTGGATGCGCTGGTCAGCCTGGCCATGCGTGGGAATCATGACCTGAAGTCTGCCCTTGCCGCCGTGGTGGAAGCGCGCGCACTGGCAGGCGCGGCGCGCAAGGACTATCTGCCGAGCGGTGCGCTGCAGGTCAAGGCCGAAGCCATGCAGTCCGCCCAGATCGAAGCGGATCCCTATCGCCAGGATCTTCCCCGGCCCCCTTCCCAGAGGCTGCTGTCCGCTGGACAGATGTTCTCCTGGGAACTGGACCTGTTTGGGCGCATTGGCACCGCCGCAGCCATGGCCGATCGCAAGGCCGATGCCGCGGCGGCTGACGCGAGGTCAGCGGCCGCAGTGCTCCAGGCCGAGGTTGCGAAGAACTACTTCCTGCTCAGGATGGACCAGATCAGCCTGTCCTCTCTTGATCGGGAGGTTGGCCTCAGCGAGGCCCGCGTTGCGCGAGTGAAGGCCCGGTATGCGGCCGGGCTGGTCGATCGCAGGGAGGCACTTGCGGTCGAATCCGAACATGCCGAGCTGGTAGCGCAGGAGGCGGCAACCGTTACCCGGCTGCAGGCGGACAGGGCCGCATTGGCGGTTCTTGCGGGCCGCTCGCCGACCGCGCGGGACGACACCTGGGAGGCGTTGCTGGCCCCGGCTCCACTGCCGGCCCCGCCGGGTCTTGCATCGCTTGCGCAGCCGACCGACCTCCTGGCGCGGCGGCCGGACGTCGCCAAGGCCGATGCACTACTGCGGGCAAGCCTTGGCAACGTCGTACTCGCCGAGCGCGCGCACCTTCCGCGCCTCACGCTGAATGTCTTCGGCGGCATCCTTGCACCGTTCGGTTCGCTGGGCGATTCCAGCGCAAAGCGCTTCTCGGCCGGCCCGGAGCTTCAGTGGGAGTGGCTGAGCTTTGGCCGGAAGAAGGCCAGGGAGGAAGCGGCGCGCGCCGGCAGCGATCAGAACTGGCATGCGTTCGAGCAGACCGTGCTGACTGCGCTGAAGGAGAGTGAGGACTCCCTGCATGCGTGGACGAGCTCCCAGGTCAGGATGCAGCAGGCGGTAAATGCCGAGGCACTCAGCAGCAGATCTTCGGTCTATGCCTCTTCGCGCGTGGACGCTGGAATCGAACCGAAGGATGCCGGCCTGCAGCAGCAGGCGCTGCACGAGAAGGCGCGCAGAGAGCTTGCGGCGGCACAGGCCGGGCTGCTGATAGCCCACGTGCAGGTGCAGCTGGCACTGGGGGCATGGCAGCCCGAGAAGGGGGACCCGGAGATTGAAATCGGCAGGCCCACCGCTTCCCGGAAGAGCGCCGAAAGCGAAGCATCCGCGGCGCATCACTGACTGCCTCGAACGGCAACCCGCCAGGCCGTACCGACCTGGCGGATCGTTCGTCGCCCGCTACATGAGGAAAACTCTCTTGAACGCTACCCACAGTTCGTCCGTGCGTGTGCCCGGCATACTCATCCGCGAAACGGCAGCGCTTATCGTCCGCAATGGTCGGTCGTCGGTGACCGTCAGTGAGATTCTTGAATGCTCGGGCGTCAGCCGTGGCGCGATGTTCCATCATTTCTACTGCAAGCAGGATCTCATCGACGCCACCTTCTCGTGCTGGCTGCAGAACTTCAATCATGACGTGGAACGGAGAATGCGTGCCAACGGGCTCCGCCCCGGCGCATTCACCCACGCCTACGTGGAATCGGTGGTCGAGGGCTGCAGGCGGCACGACGTTGCAATGCTCTCGGCCCTGATCATTCGCCTGGACCTGACGCAGTTGCCAGCGTTGCAGTGGATCGAGTGGATGAAGAAGAAGTTGGCGACAGAGCCCTCCGAAGCGGAAGATCCCGCCTTGAAGTCTGCCCGTCTCGCCGCCGATGGTCTGTGGCTTGGCTCACTGTCCTGCCCTGCCCCCGCCAATGAGCCGAAGATCGACATTCAAACGCCGCAAATCCCGGTGCAGCGCTGTAGCCATGGTCCGTCCCATCGCCTTGTCTAAGGACGATCAGGACGCGCGGCCGCGCGCTCATCGAACAGCAGGGATGCAACCGTGCCATGGCTAGAAGAACCAGGGAGGACGCACACGCCACGCGTGAGAGGATCCTCGATGCCGCACTGGTGTGCCTGCTGCGCCATGGTCCCGCCGGCGCCACGCTGGAGCTGATCGCCACCGAGTGCGGCCATTCGCGCGGCGCGATCTACTGGCACTTCGGGTCCCGTCAGAACCTGCTGGGTGAACTTTCCGCGCGTGGGCGGCCAGATGCACCCGAGGGACTGCGGGAGGCCGCCATCCGGCAGTGTAGTGACCCGTTCAAGCTTCTGTTTGCGGACCTGGTCAGGGTCTTTGATCACACGCGCCGCACCCCACGCGTTCGCCGGACGGTTGAGCTTCTCCTGCGCTCTGGTGAATCACGTGAGCTGGGCGGCATAGGTGACGTGCTCGCAGCGTGCGCGATGCCGGAGGTCCGCATGCTGGAGCTTGTATACCAGCGTGCAGGAGCACTGGGCCAGCTCCGTGAGGGCGTTGATACAGCCACTGCGGCGCGCAGCCTTCATGCGATCGCGGTCGGTGTTCTGCTGGGATCAATCCTGGAGCCCGGCATCCTCGACCTGGAGATGGGCGCGGCACGCACCGTGGAAGACCTGCTCAGGCTGCACATGGCTGTTCCCTTCGCGACTGCCGGAACGTGGTTCACCCCATGTGCGGGCTGAGCCGGTTCCTCATCGATCCACTTCGCCGAACACAATGTCATAGGTGCCAATCATGGCGACGACATCCGCCAGCATGTGGCCCCTGACGATTTCATCCAGTGAGGAGAGATGGGCGAAGCCGGGAGCACGCAGGTGCACCCGGAACGGTTTGTTGGCGCCATCGGAGATCAGGTAGCAACCGAACTCGCCCTTGGGCGCCTCGACCGCTGCGTAGGTCTCACCTGCCGGCACCTGGTAGCCCTCGCTGAAGAGCTTGAAGTGATGGATCAGCGCCTCCATGTCGGACTTCATCTCCTGCCGGGACGGCGGCGCCACCTTGAAGTTCTGGACCATCACCGGGCCGGGGTTGGCGCGAAGCCAGTCGACACATTGCCGGATGATGCGGTTGGACTGCCGCATCTCCGCGACCCGGCACAGGTAGCGGTCATAGCAGTCACCGGCGCTGCCGACCGGAATGTCAAAGTCAACGGCATCGTACTTCGCGTAGGGCCGCTTCTTCCTCAGATCCCATGCCACGCCCGAGCCTCTCAGCATCACCCCGGTCATGCCCCAGTCCATGGCCTGCTGCGGGCTCACAACGCCAATGCCCACCGTGCGCTGCTTCCAGATTCTGTTGTCGGTGAGCAGGGTTTCGTACTCATCAATGCGGTTCGGGAACTCGCGGGTGAAATTCTCGATGAAATCGAGCAGCGACCCTTCTCTCGCGGCGTTCAACCGCCGCAGCTCCTTCCCCTTCTTCCAGCGTGACTCCTTGTACTTCGGCATCTGGTCAGGCAGATCACGGTACACACCGCCGGGCCGGTAGTAGGTGGCATGCATTCGAGCGCCGGATACCGCCTCGTAGCAGTCCATCAGCTCTTCGCGTTCCCGGAATGCATAGAGCATCACGGCCATGGCGCCCAGGTCCAGCGCGCCCGTTCCGATGTTCATGAGGTGATTGAGGATCCGGGTGATCTCATCGAACATCGTGCGGATGTACTGTGCCCGGATGGGCGCTTCGATTCCCAGAAGGGTTTCGATCGCTCGTACGTAGGCATGTTCATTGCACATCATGGATACGTAGTCCAGCCGATCCATGTAGCCGATGGACTGGTTGAAGGGCTTGGACTCCGCCAGCTTCTCAGTGCCCCGGTGCAGCAGGCCCACATGCGGATCCGCGCGCACGACTGTCTCGCCATCCATCTCAAGCACAAGGCGCAGGACCCCGTGGGCCGCGGGATGCTGGGGGCCGAGGTTCATCACGTAGTTCCGGATCTCGGTATCCCGGCGACCATCGCGCATGGGGGCGGGACCGCCCGCCATCGTCCTTTCAGTGTTCATCCAATAGCTTCCGTAGACCGAACGCATTCAGCGGAAGTGCTTAATGCTCCAAGCGTCGATGCTACTTCGACGTGGAAGGCAGGCTATGGACTACCTGGTCTGGAACGTGGGGCGCTGGGATTGTTCCCGAGCCGAAGCAGTCTGCGGTCAACGCGCGGATTTTCTCGACGGCGGCACGTGCTGCCAACCCCGGTTGCGGCGGGGACCAAGCGTGGCAGATCACTTCAATGAGGTTGGGTCAGTTTCTCCTGGACTGTCCAATGCCACCGCGCGATGCCCGGCGCTCGCAAGGAAATGCTGTTCGCAGGCCTTCCACAACCAGCGAAGAAGCATTCTGTTGCAAGCGGTCCTGGGGCAGTTGCTGGAGATGGGAGGCGACACGATCGACCAGTTCATGTGGAAGGATCTGGCCTTGGCCACACCACTGGCCACGACTGGCATCGGCAGCACCCTGGATGTAGGCACTGGCACGGGCGCTGGACAGATTCCGGCACTGTTCGCCGGCACAGAATCCGTCAGCCCCTTTTCCCTGCAGTAGCGTGATCAGCTCTGCGCCGCTTACAAGCCAGGTGCGCTTCGGTGGTGATGTCTCCGCAAGCAAGGATCCGGCCAGGAAGCAGGCTCCAAGCGTAAGCAGCCGGCTCATGCGACGACCCGCCTGTCGGCCTTGATGTCCTCTCATGCCTTGGACCTTGGTTGTCGTCCTTCTGGATTCCATGCAGTTGATCCCCTCACCACGCATCGACCCGTCATCACCAACCGGCGCACCGGCAACTCCGGCGTGCGCAGTCGTTCCAGCAACAGCGACATCGCTGCGCGCCCCATCTCTTCGACCGGCTGTTCGATCACGGTGATGCCCGGTTCGACCAGCTCGGTCCAGCGTTCGTTGTCGAAACCCGCCAGCGCCAGCGCATCCGGAATCTCCAGCCCCGCGCTGCGGGCGGCCTTCAATGCCCCCATGAGCAGCAGGCTGTTGCTGGCGACCAGCGCCTCCGGCCGCGATGGCCCGGCCAGCCACTGATCGACTGTTGCAATGGCCGCTTCAGCCGTGGGTTCAACTTCGCGGTAATCCGGCTCCAGCCCGTGCGTGCGCATTGCAGCCAGGTAGCCGTCACGACGTTCGGCCGCGGTGGTGCTGGTGCTGCCGAACAGGCCGCCGATGCGGCGATAGCCGCGCGCGACCAGATGCTCGACCAGGCCCGCCATCGCGGCCGGATTGTCGAGCACCACGCTGTCGATCGACCCGCCGGGTGCGGCGCGGTCCACCAGCACCGTCGGATAGCCCAGTGCGAGCCGTTCCAGGCGCCCCACCGTGGTGCGGGTGGGCGCAAAGATCAGTCCACTGATGCGTTCCTCGTGCATCAACTGCAGATACAGCGCCTCGCGCTCGGGGTCCTCGTCGGTGTTGCAGAGGGTGACGCGCAGGCCTTCACGATAGGCGACCTCCTCCACCGCGCGGATCAGCGCTGTGAAGAACGGGTTGCGGATGTCCGCCACGATCAGCCCGATGATGCCGGTGTGCCGGGCCCGCAGGCGCCGTGCCTGCAGGTTGGGGTGATAGCCGGTCTGGCGGATCGCCGCCTCCACCCGGCCACGCACGGCCTCGCTGACCGGGCCGCCGCCGAGCACGCGCGAGACCGTGGACTTTGAGACCCCCGCCACGCGCGCGACGTCGTTGATGCTGATGCTCATTGGAACCGTTCCCGGAAACTTTCGCTGTTCGAGGCCGGATGGCCATTCAGGGCAATGCTAACGCCAAAGGACTATTGGCTTTTTGTGCAGTGCACATTGAAATGAAGAATGGGAACGTTCCCAATACGCCACAGCACCCCCTTCCCGGAGCCCACCTTGCAGCCCTTGACCTCCCCAGCCCCCGTCAGCCGGGAACTGATCCGCCTAAATGCGCGGGCGCTCGACAAGGCCGACGCCATCGCCCAGGTGGCGCAGATGCTGGTCGCTGCCGGCTGCGTTGCGCCGGGTTACGAGGCCAGCATGGGGCGTCGCGAGGCGTTGGCGAACACCTTCCTCGACCATGGCGTGGCCATTCCGCACGGGCTGGGCGAGGACCGCCACCTGGTGCGCCGCGATGGCATTGCCGTGCTGCAGTTTCCGGAAGGCGTGGAGTGGAATCCGGGCCAGGTCACCCGGCTGGTGGTCGGCATTGCCGCGCAGTCCGATACCCACATCACCCTGCTGCGCCGGCTGACTCGACTGATCCAGGATGATGCAACGCTGCAGCGCCTGTTCACCACGGCCGATGCGAGCGAGATCATCAACGCGCTGGCCGGCGATGTTGCGACCACGGCCCCCAATGCGCCGGTGACTGACCTGGCCGAGCGTTTCGACTGGACCATCGCCTACCCCAACGGGCTGCACGCGCGCCCAGCCACGCGCTGGACCGAAACAGCGCGCGGCTTCGCGGCCCGCGCACAGGTCCGTGCGGGCGATCAGGCTGCGGATGGCAAGAACCTGGTGGCGCTGCTGCAACTCGGGTTGCGCCATGGCGACGCGGTCAGCGTTTCTGCCGAGGGCGCCGATGCTCCAGCCCTGCTGGCCACGCTGCGCAAGGTCATGGACGGGCTGGTGGCACAGGAAAGGGCCGATGCCGAGCGCGCGGCGCAGCGCAAGGCTGCGCCGGTTGCGGGCTGGAATCCGCCCGACGCACAGGCGGCGATCGTCGGCATCGGCGCGAGCCCTGGGCTGGCAATCGGCCCGGTGCATGTACTGGCCAGCACGCACACCGACGTTGCTGACCGCCCCACCCCGCTCGGCGAAGGCGGCGCACGCCTGCAGGACGCGCTCAGCCGCACCCGCCAGCAGCTGGCTGCACTGCAGGATGACACCCAGCGCCGGCTCGGCGCCTCGGATGCGGCAATCTTCAAGGCGCAGGCTGCGCTGCTCGACGACACCGATCTGATTACCCGCACCTGCCAGCTGATGGTCGAAGGCCATGGCGTTGCGTGGTCCTGGCACCAGGCCATCGAGCAGATCGCCTCCGGGCTGGCTGCCCTGGGCAACCCGGTGCTGGCCGGGCGCGCCGCCGACCTGCGTGACGTGGGCCGGCGCGTACTGGCACAGCTTGATCCGTCCGCGGCGGGAGGCGGCCTTGCCGACCTGCCTGCACAACCCTGCATCCTGCTCGCCGCCGACCTGTCGCCGTCCGACACGGCCAACCTCGATACCGGTAGCGTGCTCGGCCTTGCCACCGCACTGGGCGGGCCGACCTCGCACACCGCGATTCTCTCGCGCACGTTGGGCCTGCCGGCGCTGGTCGCCGCGGGCGCGGAGCTGCTGGCGATCAGCCCGGGCCGCGAGGCGATCATCGATGGCAACAGCGGGCGCCTCTATCTGTCTCCGTCCGAGGCGGATCTCGCCTCGGCCCGTGCGTGGATCGCCGAACAGCAGCAGATCCGCGAGCGTGAAGCGGCGCAACGCGCGCAACCGGCACAGACCCCTGACGGCCACCGCATCGACATCGGCGCCAACGTCAACCTTCCCGAACAAGTGCCGCTGGCACTGGAGCAAGGCGCGGAGGGCGTCGGCCTGATGCGCACCGAATTCCTGTTCCTTGAGCGCGGAAGCACGCCCAGCGAAGATGAGCAGTACGCCACGTACGTGGCGATGGCCAAGGCACTCGACGACCGCCCGCTGATCGTGCGTGCGCTCGATATCGGTGGCGACAAGCAGGTCGCGCACCTGGAGTTGCCGCGCGAGGAAAATCCGTTCCTCGGCGTGCGTGGCGCGCGCCTGCTGTTGCGCCGCCCCGACCTGCTGGAACCGCAGCTGCGTGCGCTGTATCGCGCGGCGAAGGACGGCGCACGCCTGTCCATCATGTTTCCGATGATCACCTCGGTGCCGGAGTTGATCGCACTGCGCGCCATCTGCGAACGGTTGCGCGCCGAGCTTGAGGCACCCGAAGTGCCGATCGGGATCATGATTGAAGTCCCTGCCGCCGCGGCCCAGAGCGATGTACTGGCGCGCCATGCCGACTTCTTCTCGATCGGCACCAACGACCTGACCCAGTACGTGCTGGCGATCGACCGCCAGAACCCGGAACTCGCGGCCGAGGCCGACAGCCTGCACCCGGCCGTGCTGCGCGCGATCCGCGCCACTGTGGAAGGCGCACGCCTGCATGGACGCTGGGTTGGTGTCTGCGGTGGCCTGGCGGGCGATCCCTTCGGCGCAATGCTGCTGGCCGGCCTGGGCGTGGACGAACTGTCGATGACCCCGAACGACATTCCGGCAGTGAAGGCGCGCCTGCGTGGCAACGCGCTGACCGATCTGCAAGCACTGGCCAACACCGCGCTGGACTGCGAAACCGCCGAGCAGGTGCGCGCTCTCGATGGAGCGCGCGCATGAGCGCCCGCGCCGTCACCATTACCCTGAATCCAGCGATCGACCAAACCGTGCGGCTGGCGCACCTGCGACCGGGCCATGTGCATCGTGCCCGCAGCTCCCGCGACGACGCTGGCGGCAAGGGCATCAACGTGGCCGCCTGCCTGGCCGATTGGGGCGTGCCGACCACCGCGATGGGCGTGCTCGGCAATGGCAACGACGGCGTGTTCAGCGCGTTGTTCGCCGAGCGCGGCATCGCAGACGCTTGCCTGCGCATTGCGGGCCGCACCCGCACCAACATCAAGCTGGTCGAAGAGGCCAACGGCGAGACCACCGACATCAACCTGCCCGGCCTGTCACTGCGTGATGCCGATCTGGACGCGGTATCGCGCCGACTCGACGCCCTGCTCCAGCCAGACCTGCCGGTGGTGCTGTCCGGCAGCCTGCCGGACGGGCTGCCAGACGATGCATGGGCGCGACTGCAGGCGCAGGCTGGCGCCGCCGGCGCGCGCGTACTGCTGGACACCAGTGGCGACGCGCTCGCCGCCGCGTTGAGCGGCGCACACGGCGCACTGCCCTACGCGGTAAAGCCCAACCGCCACGAACTGGAGGCCTGGACCGGAACGCCGCTGCCGGATCGCAGCGCCCTGCGGGCCGCGGGCCAGGCCTTGGTCGAACGCGGAGTTGCGCTTGTGGCGATCTCCATGGGCGCCGACGGCGCGTTGTTCATTGATCACAGCGGCGCCCTGATCGCGCGACCGCCGCGACTGGCACACGGCAGCACGGTCGGTGCAGGCGATGCCATGGTCGCCGGCATCGCCGCCGCATTGCTGGAGCCCTCCCTCGATCTGGCTGCCTGCGCACGACTGGCGACGGCGTTCTCGATGAGCCGGCTGGAAAGCGGCGACGCGCGACGGCTGGATCCGGCACAGGTGCGCGCGTGGACCGGCGATGTACTGATCGAGCGGTTGGACTGAAACCCCTGCGGAGGGAGCTGCGGCTGGCCTCAGGCCACCCCTGACCCCTCCTGCAAGGACGAACCCGAAGAATTCCAGGAGTTCCCATGCAAGCTTCCACCGTAGTCATCGCCGCTGGCGAACGCAGCATCGAGGCGGTTCTTGCCGCCGAAGCGCTGCGCCGCGCCGCCCGCCAGCAAGGGCTCGAACTGGCGATCGAAATCCGCAGCGACCAGGGCGTGACCGGTGCACTGCCCGCCACGCACGCCGCCGCAACGCAGCTGCTGCTGGTGGGGGACGGTGAGGCGGATGCCGCGCGCTTCGGCAATGCCCAGGTCGTGCGCGCCAGCCTCGGTGAAGTGCTGGACGACCCGCTTGCCGCGCTGGCGCTGCTCGCAGCGACATCAGCAACCGCTTCCACCGCGGACGCCGGCAAGCGCATCGTCGCCGTCACCTCCTGCCCGACCGGCATCGCCCACACCTTCATGGCAGCCGAAGGGTTGCAGCAGGCCGCCAAGGCATTGGGCCACGCGATCCGGGTGGAAACCCAGGGCTCGGTTGGCGCGCAGGACGCGTTGAGTGACGAAGAAATCGCTGTCGCCGACCTGGTATTGATCGCCGCCGACCGCGAAGTCGATCTTTCGCGCTTCGCTGGCAAACGCCTGTTCAAGAGCGGCACCAAGCCGGCGATCAACGATGGCCAGAATCTGATCCGCAAGGCACTGGCCGAGGCCGGCGTGCAAACCGGCACGGCATCTTCAGGCCGTGCGACCGAAAAGACCAAGGTCACCGGCCCCTACAAGCACCTGATGACCGGCGTGTCGTTCATGCTGCCGTTCGTCACTGCCGGTGGCCTGCTGATCGCACTGGCGTTCGCGCTCGGCGGCATCTATGCCTTCGACGATGCACACAAGGGCACGCTGGCCTGGTCGCTGTTCCAGATCGGCGCCAAGTCCGGCTTCATGCTGATGGTGCCGGCACTGGCCGGTTACATCGCCTACTCCATCGCCGATCGCCCGGGTATCGCGCCGGGCATGATCGGCGGACTGGTGGCAGTCAACATGGATGCGGGCTTCATCGGCGGTATCCTGGCTGGCTTCATCGCCGGCTACGGCGTGCACTGGATCAACCGTGCGCTGCGCCTGCCGCGTAGCCTGGAAGGCCTCAAGCCGGTATTGATCCTGCCGGTGCTGGGCACGCTGCTGGTTGGCCTGTTGATGATGTACGTGATCGGTACGCCGGTTGCCGGACTGCTGGCCTGGCTGACCGACTGGTTGCGCGGCATGCAGGGCAGCAGCGCGATCCTGCTCGGCCTGCTGCTGGGCGGAATGATGGCGGTGGATATGGGCGGGCCGGTCAACAAGGCCTCCTATGCATTCTCCACCGCACTGATTTCCAGCCAGGTCTACACGCCGATGGCTGCGACGATGATCGGCGGCATGACGCCGCCGCTGGGCATTGCGCTGGCAACGTGGTTGTTCAGCAACCGCTTCACTGCCGAGGAGCGCGGCACGGCCGGTGCCGCGGGCGTGCTCGGCCTCAGCTTCGTGACCGAGGGTGCGATCCCTTACGCCGCGCGCGATCCGCTGCGCACCATTCCAGCGCTGATCCTCGGCTCTGCCGTGGCTGGTGCGATCTCGATGGCCGCAGGCGTCGAGCTGAAGGTGCCGCACGGCGGGGTGTTCGTGCTGCCAATCCCGAATGCGGTCACCCACCTTGGCATCTACCTGCTGGCGCTGGTGGCCGGCGTGGCCGTCACCGCGGTCGCGCTACGCGTCCTCAAGAAGCCGGTCACGGCTCCCACCCTGTAAAAGGAACCTCGCCCATGACCTGTTCTTCCCGCCGCCTGTTGCCGGTAGCGATCCTGCTGGCCCTGCCTACCGTGGCCGCAGCCGCCGACGCGAGCGACGTCTTCACCCCCAAGCTGGCGTACACCGGCGAAGCGGCCGCCACGCTCGACGGCGGCAAGCGCAGCGGCACGGCGTATGCCGGCCAGCTGATGTTCGGCGCCCACGTGGATCTGGACGCCGCGTTTGGCTGGCGGGGCGCAACGATCAAGGCCTACGGCATCAACCGCCATGGCACCAATCTTGCCAACAGCAGTACAGGCAATAGCACGTCGGTGCAGGAAATCTACGGCGGCCAGGGCACGCGCCTGGCCAACCTGACGCTCGAACAGAAACTACTGAACGACCGATTGGTGCTGGAAGCCGGGCGCAGCGTCGCCAACATCCATCACCTCGGTTCGGAGTTGTGCCAGTACTTCCAGGGCAACTCGGCCTGCGGCAACCCGACCTACGTATTCCGCACCAGCAATTTCACCTGGTGGCCGGTATCGAGCTGGATGGCCGATGCCACGGCCTGGGTGACGCCCGATGTCTATGTGCGCGTCGGCGCCTACCAGGTCGATCCCAGCCAGGCGGAGGACGGCCAGCATGGCCTGAAATGGAGTACCCACCAGGCCACCGGCTGGATCGTGCCCTACACGCTCGGCTGGCGCAGCCCTGCTTCGGCACGACTGAAAGCCCGCTACGAACTCGGTGGCTGGCAGGACAACTCGACCTATCTGGATCCGCTGCGCGATGCCAACGGCACCCCGGCGCTGCTTAGTGGCCAGGACTACGCGAACCGCCGTGGTCGCTCCGGGGTGTTCGCCCGCTTCGAGCAGCAACTCACCGGGGATGGTGCCGGGCGCGGCCTGACCCTGTTCGGTGCGGCGCTCAAGGGCACCTCCGGCCAGCTGATCGAGGATCATTTTCTGCAGGCGGGCGTGGTGCAGAAAGGCACGTTCGTCGGCCGGCCGCAGGACAGCATCGCGTTCGTTGTGACCCAGCAGAAGTACAGCAGCATCGCCTTGGAGGGCCTGCGCCTTGCCCGTGCCGCGGCAGGCGGTAGCGGCACGCCGCACGGGAGCCAGGTGATGATGGAACTGAGCTATGGCATCCAGCTCACCCCGCAGCTCCGGATCGCACCGAACCTGCACTACATCGTGCATCCGGACCAGTTCAACGAACCCGCCCGCCAGCGCGACCTGCCGAATGCGTTGATCGCCGGCATGCGGGTTGATTGGAGCCTGTAAGCAAAGCCAATGGCGGCCTTCCTGCCGAACTGCGTGGCGCGAAACGATTGGAGCAGAATCCGCTGCATCCAATCCGCGCCCCGGGCCGTAATGAGGATGCCCGCGCATTGCGGGCGCCAATCCGAGGGTCGCACCGTGAACGCTCTCCAGCGAATTTCCGCCGCAGTCAGCCTCGCCGTCCTTGTTTCAGCAGCTTCTTCCAGCTTCGCCGCCAACACCGTCATGGTTGGTGGCGCAGCGATGTATCCGACCAAGACCATCGTCGAGAACGCCATCAACTCCAAGGACCACACGACCTTGGTCGCCGCAGTCAAGGCGGCGGGCCTGGTCGACACCCTCAACGGGGCGGGTCCCTTCACCGTCTTCGCCCCTACCAATGCAGCCTTTGACAAGCTGCCTGCCGGGACTGTCGACACCTTGGTTAAACCGGAAAACAAGGCACAACTGACCAAGATTCTTACCTACCACGTGGTGCCAGGCACCTACACTTCCGCGCAGCTCGTTGCAGACGCCAGGAAGCATGGCGTGAAGGCGACGCTGAAGACCGTGCAGGGCGAACCACTTACGATCTCTCTCCACGAAGGCAAGCTGTGGGTTATCGATGCCAAGGGAGGCAAAGCGGGCATCAGCATTGCTGATGTAGGCCAGTCCAATGGCGTGATCCACGTGATCGACACTGTACTGATGCCGAAATGATGCGGCTTTGGGCAGCGGGCATCCGGAACGATGCCCGCTACCAGCACGCTGAGCTGGGGGCCCCGCCAGTGGCAGCGCACCTTCCTGCCCGTGCCACTGAAGCCAGCATTAGCGTGACGCGTCACGCGTAAATGAGGTTCAGGTTGCCGCTTTCCACCCTTTCGCCGCCGCGTCCAGTCGCAACGAGGCCAGATAGCGGCAGTACTTGCCAATGAAGAGGCCGGTGAAGTCCCCTGACAGCAGCAGGTAGGCCGCACTGGCGCCGGCATTGGCGATCAATGGCGGCGACACCGCGAATGCGACTTCGAAACCGTACTTCACCAGGAACGTGACCAGCAGCAGGGGCAACACGCTGTAGTCCGCGTTGCGCCAGAGCTTTCCGGTGGCGCCATCCAGGGTCAGCTTCACGTGGCCCAGCAGCAGCCACCCCAGTGCCGTGCCGGTGCCGATGCCGGCCAGCCACTCGCCCCAGGCGCTCCAGGACACTCCGTAGCGATGGCTGATCGACCAGGCGCCCCAGACGGTGAACAGCACAGGCACGACGGCCAGTTTCTGCAGTGACGTTTCGCCCGGCTTCATCGCGGCAATGCCGCGCGTGACCAGGAACGCCAGGAGAAGCCAGACCCAGGCGGGTGTCTGCGAGACGATCTGCTGGAGCATGTTCACGAGCGGTCCCCTTGTGATGAGTGGTAGCGAGGTGTCCTCGCCATGGCGCTCACTATTGGCAATCACGCGGCCCGCGGCCAGTGACAGCTGTCAGTCTTCGAGTGTTACGGAGCGGCGGTAGTCGGGCGCGCCCAGGACGCTCTCGATCCAGCCCACATAGCGCGATACCCGCACGTTGTGCACTACCTGGCCATAGAAGCCGGCTTCAAGGGCATGCTCGGGAACGGCGCTGATCCACGAGCCCAGCCCCACCAGCTGCCACGCGCCGTGTTCCCCGATGACCAGCGGGCCGCCACTGTCGCCGTTGCCCAATACGCCTTCCAGTGGGAGGCCCTGTGGCGGGGCATCGAATCGATACCAGAGGTAGCGATCATTACCACCGGTAATGGCGTTGTATGCGCGCCGCAGCGATGCGCGATGCGGCCCGCCCGGCACCAGTCCAATCGCCCCATTGCCAGTGGCGCCCTTTCCGATCAAGGCGGCGACCTGCGTGACCTCGGCACTGCCGCGATAGAGCGAAACGGGCTGCACATCGTTCACGGGGGCCGTGAGCCTGATCAGCGCAATGTCATCCGATCCGGCCAGGAACGCATGGATCTTCGCCGGGCTCCCCGTTGCCAGTGCTTCCTTGCCCAAGGCTTCCGGCATTCGCCTGTAGCCCGGATGCACGACCACACGTTCCACGCCGTAGTCCTTGCCGTTGATGGCGATGGTCTGCCCCATACCCTCCATCGGTGCGGCATGCGCTGCTGTCAGCACCCACTGCGGAGCGATCAGAACGCCCTGCCCTTCGCCCGGCATGTCAGCCAGGGCCGGAAACTCGGATCCATCGATCCGATAGCGGGCATCGTCCACATCGTGGCGGATGACCACGGCTCCAGCAGCGAGCGGCAGCGCGGCAAGCGCCAGAAACAGCCAGCGGATCATGGGTGCCTTCATCCTTGCGGTCAGTCGCTGCAGCCTAGCCGAACGCATCGAGCCAAGGGGAAACGTCCGATCAACCTCCCCTGTCCGACGACGAATGCCGCAGATCCGGCCCCGAAACCGGGGCGGCCACGGGCCGTTAACAGCCCGCCTCTATGCTGGGGCCTCATTGGACACCCATGAGGCATGACCATGACCAAGCTGCACACCCTGATGTTGACCGGCTGCCTGCTTGCACTGAGCCCACTGGCCTCGGCCGAAACCGTGAACCTGACCAACAGCGCCGACGGTGCCAATCGCGATGCGGGCATCGCTGCGGTCAAGAAGAAGCTGCAGGACGCGTGCACCGACCGCAAGGGCTCGCCCGATGCGGCTTCGTTCGAGGTGGTCTTCGAGAAGACCAGCGAGAACCCGAACGTACCCAAGCCGTACTACGTAGATGGCAAGATGAAGTGCGAACTGCCGGGCTGAAGGGCCCGGCCAAGCGATCATCGATAGAGCATCAAACGCTGGCGGCCGACGTGCGCCGCCGGTACCGCTCGATCCAGTCCAGTGATGGGGCAATGCCGCCGAACGGGAAGAAGTGCGGGCTGATCTGGCCGTGCCCGGCCGTCAGCCCACTCACCAACCGATCCACAAACACCTCCGGCCCCGCCGTGCCGAGCAGCCGACCGATCGAGATGCCATACCGCGCCAGCATCGATGCACTGGTACCCACGCCGCACATCGCGGCGTAGCGGGCCAACCGCGCAATGCTGGCCGGCCCCGGCACGCCCACCAGCACTGGCACCGTGATGCCACGGGCCCGCAGCGCATCCAGCCAAGCCAGCACGATGTCCGCATCGAAGCCGAACTGGGTGATGATCAGCGGTGCCATGCCCCGCGCCTCGATGGCCTGGCACTTACGCTCCAGCACGCGCCAACGGTCCTCGGCGTTCATCACCGGATGCCCTTCCGGATGCCCGCCCATGGCAACAACCTTGATGCCGCAACGTTCAAGAAGGCCAGTCTCGATGATCGAAGTACTGTCGGCATACGGACCTGCGGGCGTGGAAAGATCACCCGCGATAAGCAGGCACTTCGCTACCCCGGCTTCGCTGGCGGCACGTTCCAGGAACCGCTCAAGCGCTGCACGCGACCCGATACGGCGGGCAGAGAGATGCGGCATCGGCTCGAAGCCGAGCTCGCGCACCGTGCGAGCGGCCGCCAGCCGGGCATCGTCGTCCTCGTTCGCCAGGTAGGGAATAGAGATCGTCGTTCCGGGAGCGATGCGGCCCGCTTCCGCGCGCAGTGCCGGCATGGCCTTGGCGCTCACTTCCAGAGAGAACGCGTCGATGAAGGCGTCCGCCCGCTGCGATCCAGGTGCAGGCATCAACGGGCTCCGCCTGCATTGCCGGCAACCGGCGTGCTGTTACGCGCCAGTTCGACGAAGGCCTGCAGGTAGTCGATACTGGTATCGGCCTCGCGCGCGCCCAGGTAGATCTGCTTGGGAATGCCTTTCGCACCCAGGCGCACCGGCACCACGTCCATGCGTGCGGCATATTCCTCCACCAGCCAACGCGGCATGGCGGCCACGCCGCGACCGCTGGCCACCATCTGCATCATGATGTCGGTGGTTTCGATGGTCTTGTGGCGCCGCGGCGTAATGCCCGCCGGCAGCAGGAACTGGTTGTAGATATCCAGGCGCTCGAACGGTACCGGGTAGCTGATCAGCACTTCCTGGCCGAGCTGGCGCGGCTTTACGTGATCCACCTTGGCCAGGGCGTGATTCCTGGCCACCACCAGCACCTGCTCGTAGTCGAACACGGGAACGAACTTCAGGCCCGGCTTCAGCAGCGGGTCCGGCGTGACCAGCAGGTCGATCTCGTAGCCGAACAGTGCACCGATGCCGCCGAACTGGAACTTCTGCTTGACGTCCACATCCACGTCCGGCCACGCGGCCAGGTACGGCGAGACGATCTTCAGCAACCACTGGTAACAGGGATGGCATTCCATGCCGATGCGCAGCGCGCCTCGCTCGCCCTGGGCGAACTGGCCCAGGCGCTCCTCGGCCAGGTCCAGCTGCGGCAGCACACGGTTAGCCACCGCCAGCAGGTACTGCCCGGCCTGGGTCAGGCGCAGGCTGCGGCCTTCGCGCAGCCAGACATCGGTGCCGAGCTGCTGCTCCAGCTTCTTCATGCTGTGGCTGAGGGCTGACTGGGTCAGGTTGAGCACGCCGGCGGCAGCAGTCAGCGAGCCCTGCTGCTCGACCTGCTGCACGATGCTGAGGTGGATCCGTTCCAACATGACGATGAATACCGCTCATGGATTGGTGAAGTAATACCATTTTACGTCATGGAAGGGCATGGCTAGGATCGGGTCATACCTTCGGTTGCCTGCCAGCCCGGTCACCTCGCCGGCCTGCAGGACTGCGCCCCCGCAGATCGCCCGAAGGAGCTCCCTCCCCTGCTGAAAGCGAACAGATGACCCGCCCCCTCCGTATCGTCGCCGTTTCCGGCGGACTGCAGCGCCCCTCCAGGGCTGCAACCCTGGCCGAGCACCTGCTGGACCTCATCGGCGAGGACGTTGCCTGCGAGCCACACCTGATCGAGCTGGGCGAACTGGCGCCGCAGATGGCCGGCGCACTGTGGCGCTCGCAGTTACCCGACAGCGTGGAGCGGCAGCTGGCCGCTGTCGAGCAGGCCGACGTACTGGTGGTGGCCACGCCGGTCTACCGCGGCTCGTACACCGGCCTGTTCAAGCACTTCTTCGACTTCATCCACCAGGACGCACTGGTCGACACCCCCATCCTGCTGGCCGCCACCGGCGGCAGCGAGCGCCACGCACTGGTGATCGACCATCAGCTGCGGCCGCTCTTCAGCTTCTTCCAGGCGCGCACCCTGCCCTTGGGCGTGTACGCCACCGACCGTGATTTCGCCGATGGCCGCGTCCACGACGACGCCCTGATCCAGCGCGCACGGCTGGCAGTGCAGCGGGCGATGCCCCTGCTTGCCCTGTCCCATCGCGCAGCGCCTGCCACTGCCGAGGCCGCTGCAGTCCTTTGAATGCCGAATGCCAGCGACCTGCATTCGGATGTCATCCCCGCAACCCGGAACGCCGCCCATGACGACCGAGAACTTCACCTTCAGTATCACGCGCATCCCCTTCAACGAGGACTACCAGCCCGCTGACGGCACGCGCATCACCACCAACTTCGCCAACCTGGCTCGCGGCGAGTCCCGCCAGGAGAACCTGCGCAACACGCTGGGGATGATCAACAACCGCTTCAACGACCTGGCGCACTGGGACAACCCGAGCGCGGACCGCTACGCCGTCGAGCTGGACATCATCTCGGTGGAGATGCACATCGATGGCGGTGATGGCAGCGATCCATTCCCGCTGATCGAAGTGCTGCGCCCGACCATCGTCGACAGGCAGACCGGCGCGCGCACCGCAGGCATCGTCGGCAACAACTTCTCGTCCTACGTACGCGACTATGATTTCAGCGTGGTACTGCCGGCCAGCAACGAGGGCAAGGCCACCTTCGGCATTCCGGAAGGCTTCGGCGACCTGCACGGCAAGCTGTTCCAGCACTTCCTTGAATCGGAGGCCTACCGCGCCAATTTCAGCAAGGCGCCGGTGATCTGCATCAGTGTTTCCAGCAGCAAGACCTACCACCGCACCGAGAACCACCATCCCATCCTGGGCGTGGAGTACCGCCAGGGCGAGTTCTCCCCCACCGACCAGTACTTCGACAAGATGGGCCTGCAGGTGCGCTACTTCATGCCGCCGGGCAGCGTCGCGCCGCTGGCGTTCTACTTCCAGGGCGACCTGCTGGGCGATTACTCGAACCTGGAACTGATCGGCACCATCAGCACGATGGAGGCGTTCCAGAAGATCTATCGCCCGGAGATCTACAACGCCAACTCCGTGGCCGGCAAGGTCTACCAGCCCAGCCTGAAGCACCAGGACTACTCCTCCACCCGCATCGTCTACGACCGCGAAGAGCGCAGCCAGTTGGCGGTCAAGCAGGGCAAGTTCACCGAAGAGCACTTCATCAAGCCGTACCGCGCCGTGCTTGAGCAGTGGGCTGCCCGCTGATCCATCGATTCCCCATTCGCCCCAGGACACAGAACGCAATGTCGACGAAGAAACTGCTCCCCACCTCCACCGCCGGCAGCCTGCCCAAGCCCTCCTGGCTGGCGGAGCCCGAAAAGCTCTGGTCGCCCTGGAAGCTGCAGGATGAAGGACTGACCGAAGGCAAGCAGGATGCCCTGCGCCTGTCCCTGCAGGAACAGCAGCACGCCGGCATCGATATCGTCAGCGACGGTGAGCAGACCCGGCAACACTTCGTCACGACCTTCATCGAACACCTCAACGGCGTCGATTTCGAGAAGCGCGAAACCGTGCGCATCCGCAACCGCTACGACGCCAGCGTGCCGACCGTGGTCGGTGCCGTGAGCCGCCCGAAGCCGGTGTTCGTGGAGGATGCGAAGTTCCTGCGCCGGCAGACCACGCAGCCGATCAAATGGGCACTGCCCGGGCCGATGACCATGATCGACACCCTGTACGACGCACACTACAAGAGCCGTGAGAAGCTGGCCTGGGAATTCGCGAAGATCCTCAACGAGGAAGCGAAGGAGCTGGAAGCCGCCGGCGTGGACATCATCCAGTTCGATGAGCCCGCCTTCAACGTGTTCTTCGACGAAGTGAACGACTGGGGCGTGGCCGCGCTGGAACGTGCGATCGAAGGGCTGAAGTGCGAGACCGCTGTGCACATCTGTTATGGCTACGGCATCAAGGCCAACACCGACTGGAAGCAGACGCTGGGATCGGAATGGCGCCAGTACGAAGAGTCGTTCCCGAAGCTGCAGACCTCCAGCCTCGACATCATCTCGCTGGAATGCCACAACTCGCACGTGCCGATCGATCTGATCGAGCTGGTCCGCGGCAAGAAGGTGATGGTCGGCGCCATCGATGTGGCTTCCAGCACGGTGGAGACGGCTGAAGACGTGGCCAACACCCTGCGCAAGGCGCTGCAGTTCGTGGATGCCGACAAGCTCTACCCGAGCACCAACTGCGGCATGGCGCCACTGGCCCGTGAAGTGGCACGGGGCAAGCTGCGTGCGCTCAGCGAAGGGGCCAGGATCGTGCGTGAGGAGCTCTCGGCGTAGTCGCTGAAAGAGATCAGCGTCCGGACCTCTATGCGGGGTCCGGACGCATCGGCACTCAGCGCTTGCGCGCGCGTCGCTCGGGGCACTCCTTCGGATCGAACAGATCGTAGGTCTGCTTGATGGCCAGATTGCGGATCGCCCTGCGATTTCCCTGCGCTGCAGCCTCACAAGTCCAGTAGATGTCCTCATCCTGGTCCTTGGGCACCCCATGCCCGATGGAGTACAGGTATCCCAGCTCGGCCTGTGCAGGCGCGTAGCCCGCCATAGCCGCCTTGCGATAGAGGTCGGCGGATCGTGCCTCATCCTTCTGTACGCTGATACCCTTGGCATACATCAGGGCGAGCCTGGTCTGCGCCTCCACATCACCGCCATCGGCAGCCGCTGTGAGTGCTTCAACCGGGCCAAATGCGCCGGGCGTGTCCATCTCGGCACACCACACCTCGTTCTCCTTGCGATTCAGGCACAGCTCCAGACGGGCCTCCTTGACTCCCGCTAGGCCGAGCTCCTGCACGGCTGCCCTGGCATACCACTGCATGGCCTGGGCCTCGTCTTTCGTGAGGCCGGCGCGTCCCTTCTGATAGAGATTGGCAAGGCTGTACTGCCCGGCTGGCGAGCCGAGCTCAGCGGCTCGGCGGAGCCACAGGACAGCCTGGGCATCATCCTGCTGCGGGCCCAGGCCCTGCAGGTACATGATCCCGAGATCGGACTGTGCGTCCGCATTGCCCTGATCGGCAGCCTTGCGTACCCAGTGCAGGGCCTGAGCGGGATCCTTCGGCACGCCATTGCCTCGCAGATACAGCACACCCAGCATGGACTGTGCCGGCGCATAGCCCTGATCGGCCGCCTTGCGGTACCAGTCCGCTGCCTTCGCTGCGTCCCTGTCGACGCCTGCGCCGCGCAGATACCTGTCTCCAAGTTCATTCTGGGCTTCCGCGTTGCCGGCCTTCGCCGCAGCCATCACGCGATCCCGCTCGGCCGCGTTGTCATTGCCAAGTGCCGGAGTGCTGCAGGCCAGGGCAGCCAGCCCCGCACAGAGTGCAACGCGCCGCAGGGCGCCAATCCATTCTTCCGTGAACGTCTGCATTCTTGATCAACTCCAGATGGATGCCGCAGGTAGACCCGGCAGGTGCCTCGATCAGCAAGTGATCGAGGCTGGGGGCGGCATTATAGGTGCGCGCAGGACCACGTGGCCGAGGTTCTATCTGGGTAGCGGGCGTGCCTGCTCCTGCGCTCGCGACATCGCAGGGGTCCGTCTCAGCGCCAGCGCCTCCTTGATCCGGCCCATCTCACGCGACCCGGCCTCGGCTAGGCGGCGGGCCTGCTGCCGCTGCTCCCGCGTAGGCGCCGGAGGTGATAGAGCACCGGCATCTACCAGCCGCGCCACCGCATCGCGCAACCGCAACTGCGGGCAAAGCCGGGCGGCACACCAGCGCTCGGCGTAGCGCTTGGCCTGGCGAGCATTCACGGCGGCCACGACCTTGGGCTGGGGTGATTTCCGCGCGGCGAGGAACAGGCGGACGCCGAGCACGGCATGCGGCACGACGTTGGCCACACAGCGGCCGTTCCACCACAGGTCCCAGCGGTCACCGCTCTGCACCCAGCCGGAGGGCCGGGTAGCGGTCATGAAATCGGGAGGGCTGGAGGGTGAATGCATGGCCCGAAGAATACGGTCGGCCGTCGCATGGAATGAGATTGCGGAGTTGCGCTGGCGACCTCTCAACGCTTCTGCCGTAGCGAAGCCCTCTCACCACTCTGGGCCGAGCAGCTTCTCCACCTCGGTTTCGAGCTTCTTTGCGGCTTCGGCCTGCGAGGCTACCTTGATGCACAGCCCGGACTGCGCGGGCCCCGGAGTCAACTGGTAGCGGTTGATGGTGCCGCCGCCGTCGCCATCCAGCTCCACCCGGGCCACCAGGGTTCGGCCGTTGGAATTGAAGATCCAGTCCCGGTATTCGGACATCGTTGATTCCATGCGTGACACTTTGAGTGGCCTTCACTCTAAGCGGAGCGACGGTGAAGAGCGCCCGAAGAAAACGTTCGCGGAGCGTGGGTGCCGGGGGTACGCGGCAAGCAGACAAGCATGGGCTGGGCTCCACAGCTCGGGCGCGGCTCACGGAGTATGATGCCGCCTTCCCCGAACTGCCGTGATTGCAGCGGGCGCGCTCCTGCGAGGTACGCGTCGGCGCCGCTGAGACACCCCGCCCGATGCTCGTTTCCTACTCCTCTTTCCTCATCTGGGCGGCCGTGGCCGTTGCCACCGCAGGCCTGCTGTTCCGGCCATTCCGCATTCCGGAGTACGTGTGGGCACTGGGGGCTGCCCTTCTGCTTCCACTGCTGGGAGCGATGTCGTTCGGCGCGACCTTGCACGCGGTGGCCGAGGGCCGCGATGTCTATCTGTTCCTTGTCGGCATGATGGTACTGGCCGAGCTGGCCCGGCGCGAAGGCCTGTTCGACTGGCTGGCGTTGTACGCGGTCCGTCATGCGGGAGGCTCGGGACGACGCCTGTTCGACCTGGTGTTCCTGGTCGGCACGCTGGTGACCGTGTTCCTTTCCAACGATGCCACGGCGGTGGTGCTGACCCCGGCGGTCTACGCCGCCTGCAAGGCCGCCCGCGCCAACCCCCTGCCCTATCTGTTCGTCTGCGCCTTCATCGCCAATGCGGCCAGCTTCGTGCTGCCCATTTCCAACCCGGCCAACCTGGTGGTGTACGGCCAGCACATGCCGCCCTTGATGCAGTGGCTGGCACAGTTCGCGTTGCCGTCACTGGCCGCGATCGGCGCCACCTATCTGGTGCTGCGCTGGGTGCATCGGCGCGAGATCGCGCAGCCGCTGGTGGCGGCACCGGCGCATCGCCCGCTGACCGAAGGTGGTCGGCTCAGCGCGCTGGGCGTGTTGTTCACCGGCACCGTGCTGCTGGTGACGTCCGCACTGAATGGCCCGCTCGGCCTGGCTACGTTCTGCGCAGGCACGCTGAGCGTGGCAGTGGTGGCGATCCGTGAGCGCTGTAGCCCGTTGCCGCTGCTGCGCCATGTGTCCTGGGGCGTGCTGCCATTGGTGGCCGGTCTGTTCGTGCTGGTGGAAGCAGTGGCCCAGACCGGCACCATCCAGTCTGCAGCCAGCGCGCTGCAGGCCGTGGCGCAGGCTTCCCCGCTCCAGGCCAGCTGGCTGGCCGGTGCCGCGGCCGCGCTGCTGAGCAACGTGGCCAACAATCTGCCGGTCGGCCTCGCCGCAGGCTCGCTGGGCCAGATGGCCGACCTGCCGGCACAGACCCGCGCCGCATTGCTGGTCGGCGTGGACCTGGGCCCCAACCTGTCGGTGACCGGCTCGTTGGCCACGATGCTGTGGCTGGTGGCGCTGCGCCGCGAGGGCGAGCATGTCAGCGCGCTCGACTTCCTGCGCGTCGGCGCGCTGGTGATGCCGCCTGCGCTGATCGGGGCACTGTTGCTGCTCTAGTCGGGCGCTGCCGGGCGCCACCCGGACTATGGGGTCTCGCTTGCAGCAATCTTCCCGACCAGGGCATCGATCGCCGCTTCCATGGCATGCGCGGTCTGGTCGCCACTCTGGTTGGTGATCACGAAGATGCCCAGATCGTGCTCCGGCATGATGTAGATGTAGCACTGTGAGCGCGGTACGCCACCGTGGTGGGCATAGTAGACGCCCTTCTGGCGATCGCCGGCGACGATGTTCCAGAAGTAGCCGATGCTGAACTCGTCGTCGAATCTGGCCAGGGCGCGATGCGATTCCTTTACCACCGGCCCATTGGCCAGTTGGAACTGAAGGTACTTCACCATGTCCGGGACGGTTGCTTTGACGTTTCCGGAAGCGCCCCATGGCAACTGCGGCATCGGCGTGGTCGGTACGGGATTGTCGCTGTGATAGCCGGCCGCCAACCGCGGCGCTTCGGCATCATCCAGCCTGATCCGGAGGCCGGTCATCGCCGCGGAGTCGCTGAAGAAGCCACGCAGCAGTGACGCGTAGTCGGTCTTGTAGGCCACCTCCAGAACATGCGCCGCCAGCTCGGTCCCTGCGCTGGAGTAGGCGTACTCCTTCCCTGGCATCCGCGGGATCTGTACGGCGTGCAGGTCCCGGAGGAAATCCGTCTTGCCGTAGTGCGCGTAGAGCGCATTGAGTTCGCCCGGCGTGCGGTGATCGGTAAAGTCCTCCAGTACCGTGTTCGCGCGCTCCGGCAGCATGTTCGGCAGGCCACTGGTGTGCGACAGCAGGTGGCGGACGCGGATGGGTTGGCCCTGGTACTGCAGGTTGGGATAGTCGCCCTGCAGGTACGTGCGAACGTCATCCTCCAGGCCCACCCTGCCTTCCAGCACCGCATTGGCCATCAAGGTGCCGGCCAGCGTCTTGCTCAGTGAGCCGATCTCATAAAGCGTGGCATCGGTCGGCGCGCCGGCTGTACCGGCCACCATATCGCCGCGATGGCGGATGAAGGTCCTGCCCCGATACACCACGCCAATGGAGGCCGAGTGCAGCAAGGGCTGCTCGATCAGGGTCTGCGCAACCTCGTCGATCTCTGCCCCCGGTTCCTTCGATGGCGCCTTCCCGCCCGTGCATCCGGCACCAAGGAGTACGACGGACACGACGAAGGCATGAAACCAACGTCTGTTTCGAACGGTCATCGAAGTGGCTTCCATGCGTTGGCGCTTGAAGGGCGATCAGGAAAGAGCGCCCACGATAGCCGATTGTGGAGGCGAACACGCTGGCTGCGGAGCGCCTCCTGGCCCTAAGCATCGCCCCTGAGATCAATCACCCGATCAGTCGGGCTCACGATACCGCGCCGATGGGTGATGGCCACCACGGTTACATCGTTCGCCAGTGCGCGGATGTGGTCCATGATCTCGCGCTCGGTGGCTTCATCCAGCGCAGAGCTTGCCTCGTCCAGGAACAGGATCGCTGGCTCGCCATACAGTGCACGGGCTATCGCGATGCGCTGGCGCTCACCGCCGGACAACTTCAGGCCACGCTCGCCCACCGTCGTTTCAAGGCCCTCGGGCAGCGCCTCGATCAACGGCAGGATCGAGGCCTTGCGTGCGGCATGCCGTAACCGATCATCATCGCGCGCGCGCCCCAGCAGGATGTTGTCGGCCAGGCTTTCGTTGAGCAGGATGACATCCTGCGGAACCACTGCGACGGCGGCATGCCACGCCGCACGGTCGATCCGGGACAGGTCAACACCATCGACCAGGATCCGGCCACACTGGGGATCGATCGACTTCAGGGCAAGCTTGAACAGGGTCGACTTCCCTGCCCCGGTTGGCCCGATCAGGAAATTGATGCCGCCACGTTCGGCCTCGAAGGACACATCACTTACCCCGCGACCGTTGCCATAGCGGTGGCTGACGCGCTCGAACGCCAGCCGGCCGCTTTCACCCGCAAAGCGCTGGGCGTCGGTTGCCTGTCGCTCCTCGGGCGCCGCCCACAAGGTGGAAAGCGGAGCCAGCATGCTCCACGAGCGCGCGACGTCATCGATCGAACGGGCAATCATCTCGAACGGCATGTTGAGCTGGAGCAGCAGCAAGTTGAACAGGACGATGTCGCCGACGCTCAGGCCGCCGCTCTGGTAGCGCGGCAGCAACAGGTGGAAGGTAACGATGAACTCGACCGCCAGGCCGATGCCCAGCAGTGCAATGAAGCCGATCCGCTGCAGTACGTAGGCGCGCCAGCTGTCGCGCACCTCCTGGGCCTTCTGCTCGAAGCGCTGCACCATCCAGGCGCTGCCGCCGAACTGGCGCAGCGTCTCCATGGCATTCATGGCATTGCCGACGAAGCGCGCGTTCTGCTGCCCGGCCTCGACCGCCGCTTCGCGATGGATGCGTGCACGCCGGGTAGCGATGGCGGAAAGCGTGACGGCTACCGTGCCGTAGGCCAGCACGATGGCCACCACCTGCAGGTTGATCAACGCACCCAACGTTATCAGCGTCAACAGGATCTGCAGCGCACTGGGAATGAAGGCCACCAGCCCCAGCTGCACCACGATCTTCAGCGCGCCACGGCCTTTCTCCCCTGCCACCTGCAGCTCGGCGGCGTTGTAGTCCAGGAAGAAGCTGTTGGTCTTCTTCAGCAGACGGGCGAAGTAGCGGGTACTGGTGATGAAGCCGAGGTTCTCGCCGCTGAGGAACGACAGGTACTGCACCGTGTTCTGCAGGGCACTGCCCGCGCCCAGGATGAAGGCGTAGAGCAGGAATCCCCCCGCCAGGGCACTGGCCCCGTCGATGGGCAACCGGTCGATCAGGCGCGAGAAAAGGTACGGCGCAGCAACGCTGGCCAGGCTGGACAACAGGACACTGCCGGCGATGAGCAGCAGCAGCCTGCGGTCAGCCTTCCAGTACGCGCCCAGGATTTCAGCGACGGGCGGCGGAACAGCAGTCTTCTTCATCGGCCTTGTTCCGGCGTGGACTACACCCTTGAATGATATGCTATAACATATCCATTCAGGAGCGACGTCGCCACGTCGCAGGCCACTTTCGGATGGGATTGATGGACCGGGGAATGACGAACGTATCCGCTGCCATGCCACGCGCGCTCATGGCCCTCAGCATTGCCGCTGCACTGCTGCCCAGCCTGCCCGCACTGGCCCAGAACTCCGGCAATGACCGCGGTTCGAAAGCGGCTGGCGCAGCGCCCCAGGCACCGACTGCGACCCTGGATCAGGTACTGGTGGTCGGCAGCAACATCCGCGATGCCATTGGCGGCGGCGCATCCCCGATCATCGTGATCGACAAGGAGGCCATCGACCGCACCGGCGTGGCTACCGTGCAGCAGCTGTTCGAGAAACTGCCACAGAACTTCGGCGGAGGTGCCAATGGTGCGAACGTCGCCAACCTTGGCGTCGACCGCGATACCGGCAACAACTTCGGCCAGGGCACCGCGATCAACCTGCGTGGCCTGGGAACCGGCACCACGTTGACCCTGATCAACGGCCATCGCGTGACCTCGTCGAACCGCTACCAGTACGTAGACGTCTCGCTGATACCGCTGAGTGCGGTGGAACGCGTTGAGATCCTCACCGATGGTGCCTCGGCCATCTACGGCACCGACGCCGTCGGTGGTGTGGTCAACATCATCCTGCGCCGCGACTTCACCGGGTATGAGACCGCTGTGCGCTACGGCACCGTCACCGCCGGTGGCATGGAGGAGTACCAGGCATCGCAGTCGGCAGGCTGGTCGTGGGATGGCGGCCATGTGCTGGCCAGCTACGAGTTCCTGAAGCAGAGCAACCTGCCGGCGGTGGACAAGGACTTCTCGAAGAATGTGCGGGTCAAACCGTACGACCTTTACCCCGGTTCGAAGCGCCACAGCCTGTATGTGGACGGCGTCCAGCAGCTCAGCGATGTGCTGACCCTGAACGTGACCGGCTCGTTCGCCAAGCGCGAGATGGATACCACCATTTCCGGCACCGCCGACGAAACCCGGCTGTTCCCGCACACGCGGCAGTTCGACCTGTTCGCCGGACTCACGCTGGATCTTCCGCGCCAGTGGCAGGCGCGCCTGAATTCCGGGTTCGGCAGGAGTGACGTTTCCTATCAGCGCACCACCATCACCGGCAGTTCGGCCAGTACGGCGCCACCGACCGATACGAACTCCGAATCCCGCTACCTTGATGTGGTCGCCGACGGCGAGTTGTTCAGCCTGCCCGCCGGGCCGATACGCGCGGCGTTCGGCGCGGGCTACCGCCGCGATGGCTATGAGCTGATCGATCATCGCGGCCTGGAAAAGCCACTCGACCTGCATCGAACGATCAGGTCCGCCTTCGGCGAGCTCAACATCCCGCTGCTGAAGGACATGCCGGGCGTGCGCAGCCTGTCCTTCACTGCGGCAGCGCGCTATGACGATTACAGCGATTTCGGTTCCACGCTGAACCCCAAGCTCGGCCTGCTGTGGGAGGCGACCCAGGGGCTTTCGTTCCGTACCAGCTATGGTCGTTCCTACCGGGCGCCGGTGTACCAGGACATGCAGTTGAACAACACCGTGGTGGTGGCGAACGTGCCCAATCCGAGCGCAGCCAACGGCAACACCATCCTGATGATGCTCTCCAATGGCAATCCCGACCTGGGCCCCGAACGGGCCAAGACCTGGACCGGCGGTTTCTCATTCGCGCCGCCGTCGCTGCCGGGGCTCAAGATCGATGCGAACTACTACCACATCGAATACGCCGACCGGATCGGCAGTGGCTTCGGCGGCAGCTTCCCGTCGCTGTTCCTGCAGTCCACGGCACCCTACGCGGACATCCTGACCAGCAATCCGACCCAGCAGCAGATCCAGCAGGCGCGCCAGCTGGGCATCTCGGGGCTGGGCCTGTTCGTCTCGCGCGTGGGGCCGTATGCGCTGCCACCGGGAACGGACGAAACCAACAGCCGGGTGATCCTGGACAACCGCTTCCGCAACAACGCCTTCACCCAGCAGCGCGGTGTCGATTTCAGCGCCGGCTATGACGTTGATGCCGGCCAGACCCGCATCGCGATGAGCCTGGCCGGGCAGTACATCATCGAATCAAAGCGTCGTGTGACCAGTACGTCACCCGAGGTGGATGCGGTGAATTCGGTGTACTACCCGGTGGACCTCAAGATGCGCGGTGGCATTGCGCTGAGCCGGCAACAGGCCGCGGCGGGCATCTTCGTGAACTACGTGGACAGTTATCGCGACCCCGCCAATGTCGCCCGGCCCCACGTCAGCTCCTGGACGACGGTCGATCTGAACCTCGCCTACCACTTCGGTGCGTCAGCGGACCCGCAGCGTGGCACCTCGCTTGCGTTCAACGTGCAGAACCTGTTCGACCGGGATCCGCCGTTCATCGTCAACAGCATCAACACCGGCTACGACCCCACCAATGCGACAGCGCTGGGCCGCTTCCTGTCCATGTCGCTGACCCACCGCTGGTAGGCCTTCGCATGCGCGCCGGCTTCCCTGCCCTGTCCAGGCCCGCGATGGCGATCCAGCAGACGCTGGGTGTCGCCGCGACCCAGCTCACGCTGATGTGGCGCGAGCGACGCGTGCTGTGGCTCGCTCTTGCCCTGCTGCTGCTCGCGGGTGCATCGGTAGCCAGCGGCGCCGCGCGCCTGTCGATGCAGGCGCACGAGCGCCAGGCGGTGAGTGAAGAAGAAGCGCGGCTCTGGGACAGCCAGGGCACCATCGATCCGCATGCCGCCGCCCATGTGGGCCGAGCCATCCCCGCACCAGTGCGGCCACTGGCGGCGCTGGATCCGGGGCTCACGGATTTCCTGGGGACCTCGGTGTTCATCGAGGGCCACGCGCAGAACCCGGCCCGGCACCGCGCGACGGAGGCTGGCACTGCGCTCAGCCGCTTCGATGGCTTCTCCGCCGCCTGGGCGCTGCAGGTCGTGGCGCCACTGCTGATCATCCTGGCCGGGTTCGCGATGCTGTCCGGCGACGTCGCCCGCGAGACGCTGCGCCAGGAGCTCGGCACCGGTGCCTCGGCCGGCGTGCTGATCGGCGGGCGCTTGATCGCCCTGGCAACCACATCGCTGCTGCTGGTGCTGGCCATGCTGGTGTTCAGTCTTCCCGGCATGGCAGGCCTGCACGGCGGCATGGCGGACCTTGCAGCCCTGTTTGCCATGGCCGCTGCCTACGCTGTGTATCTGCTGGTGTTCTGCGCGCTCACGGTCGGGGTATCGGCACTTGCCAGTTCGGCACGGACGTCGCTGGTAATTCTGCTGGGGTTCTGGGTGGTGTCCACCCTGCTGGTGCCACGGGTGGCGCCGGCGGTGGCCGAGTCGTTGCACCCCACTCCGTCCGCACCCTCGTTCCGGGCCACCGTCACCGAAGAAGCGGAGAACGGCGTGGATGGCCATGATCCGGCAGACCAGCGCCTGGATGCCCTGCGCGCGGCGTTGATGGCCCGCTACCAGGTCGAGAAGGTGGACGACCTGCCGGTGAACTTCCGCGGCGTCGCCCTGGAGTTTGCCGAGGCGAATTCCACGCAGACCTACAACCGCCACTTTGATCGCCTGCATGCCAGCTACCAGCAGCAGGACGCAACGCAGCGCCTGTTCGCCGTCCTTTCCCCAACCCTGGCCCTGCAGTCGTGGTCGCGCGCATTCGCGCGCACGGATTTCTCCGCGCATCTGGCGTTCCTGCGCGGCGTGGAGGACTACCGCTACCGATTGATCCAGGCACTCAACCAGGACGTGAAGCGGCACAAGGCACCGCCGGGCGGGAAACATGTTGCCGATATCGCGACCATCACCCGTTCGGTGCCCTACCGCCCCCAGCAGCAGCGCCTGGCTGACATCTTCGCGGCGCAGGCGGTGAGCTTCGCCATTCTGCTTGCCTGGGTGCTGCTGGCATGCGGCGTGGTCGTGGTGTCGGCGCGGCGCCTGGGAACACGCCCATGAGCGCCTTGTCGATTGCCGGCCATGAGATCCGCCGCCTGCTGCGAGATCGAGCGCTGCCGATCCTGCTGGTGCTGTTGCTGGCGCTGGGTGCCTATGCGGCATGGAATGGCCGGGTGTGGGTCGACCAGCGCGAAACCGCCATCGGCCTGATCAAGGTGGAGGAGCAGCAGACCAGGGACCGCAGCCGGGTCTTCGTCGGCAAGGCGCCCTCGGTGCTGCCTCGTGCGCAGCCGGTGCTGCCGCCCACGGCCATGGCGCCGCTGTCGATCGGCCAGGCGGATGCCTATCCCTATACCGCCGATGTGGTCGCACTGGGCGATCCGACCCAGCTGCTCAAGCATGTGTGGGCCGACATCGGCAATCCCGCGGCACGCGCTGCGGGCCGGTTCGATCTGGCCTTCGTCATCGTCTTCCTGTTGCCGCTGGTCGTCCTGGTGGCCACCTATGACCTGTGGTCCCGCGAGCGCGAGCGCGGCATCGCGGCGCTGGTGCTGTCGCAGCCGGTTGCGGTGGCGCAGCTGCTTGTGGTCAAGGTGCTGGCCCGTGGTGTCGTCGTACTGCTGCCGGCGCTGGCCATCATCCTCGTGGTGGCGGCCTGGTCCGGTGCCCGGAGCGCTGCAGGCCTGGCCATGCTGGCCCTGACCGTGCTCGCCTATGGTGGCTTCTGGCTGGCGCTGGCGCTGCTGATCGGGTGCTTCGCCCGCCGCACCACCGAGGCCGCCATCTCTGCCGGTGCGCTGTGGCTGCTGATCGTGGTCATGGCGCCGTCGATGACCCTGGCCGCGGTGAACCTGATCGCACCACCACCGTCACAGATGCGGTTCGCCACCGAAGTGAAGGCGACGCTTGCCGATATCAGCAAGCGTCAGCAGCGCGAGCACCTCGCTCATCCCGCGCCGCTGCGTTCGCCACCTCCGGTCATCCCCGACGCAGCGCGGCAGGCCTACGCCGACCGGGTCGCCGCCGACCGTGAGCTGGCGCCCCTGATCGCGTCGCATGCACAGGCCGAAGCGGCACGCCGTCGCCTGCTCGACAGGGTGCGGCTGCTGCTGCCGTCTGTGGCGGCACAGGACGCGCTTGATCGCATCGCCGGATCCGACGCCGACCGCGCACTCGCCTTCCAGCAGCAGGTCGACGCGTTCTGGCAGGCACGCCGGCTGTTGCATCAAGGCTATCTGGACCGCGACGCGCCACAGACCCTCGATGAGTACGAGGCACTGCCCCACTTCCAGTTCCACGAAGCAGCCGGCGTCGCCCAGCGCGGTGTCCCCGCCGATCTCGCCGCACTGATCATCGCCACCCTGATTGTCCTGGTTGCGGCCGGTGCGCTGTGTGGCCGGCTGGCAACGCCCTGAGGAGCCTCCCCCATGCTGTCTGCAAAAAACCTGGTCAAGCAACACGGTGCGCATCGGGCGCTGGATGACGTCAGCTTCGAGGTGCGGCCCGGCGAGATCTTCTGCCTGCTGGGCGCCAACGGTGCCGGCAAGTCGACCACCATCAAGCTGTTCCTTGGCTTCCTGAAACCCACCTCCGGCGCAGCCGAGGTGGACGGACTCAGCGTGCACCAGCAACCACAGGAGGTACGCCGCCGGCTGTTGTACATCCCCGAGACCGTGGCGCTGTACGACGAGCTGACTGGCTACGAGAATCTGGACTACTTCGCGCGCCTGGCCGGTGTCGAGGAACGCTCGCCTGCGCGGTTGAAGGACGCACTCAGGTCCGCCGGGCTGGCAACCGACGCATTCGGGCGACGCGTGGGTCTCTATTCCAAGGGCATGCGGCAGAAGGTCGGTATCGCACTGGCCATCGTCAAGGAAGCCAGGGCACTGCTGCTCGATGAACCCACCTCGGGCCTGGATCCTACGGCGTCAGCCGAGTTCCACGAGCTGATCGTGCGGCAGCGTGATCGCGGCACGGCGATCCTGATGGCCACCCACGATCTGTTCCGCGCCCGGGAAGTGGCTACCACGATCGGTCTGATGCGGGCCGGCCGCCTGCGCAGGACGCTGGATGCCAGCACGATCACCGCGAACGATCTTGAGAGCCTGTACCTGGAAGAGATGAGCCGCAGCACCTAGGCCACCGCGGCCGCCTGCGGGCCATGCCCGCCTGACCAGCGCCGCAGCCACGCCTCGATGTTGATCTGCGGGCCGAAGATGCCCAGCACCTGCGACGAGTGGTCCGGGCTGACCTGCTGGATGCCCGCATCGGCCAGCGCGCTGTCGAGATAGCCGCGCTTGGCCAGCATGCCGTCAACCAGCAGATTCCTTATGAACTGCTGGTGCCCCTGGGTGACCGCCACGGAGTGATCATCCAGATAGGATTTCACCTTCCGCGACAGCAGCGCATCCGGTAACAGTCCCTTCATGGCACGCCGCGCGATGGTGCGGTCTTCTGCGTCTGCGATGAGCAGGTTCAGCGGAATGCGCGCGAACAGTTCAACAAGCGGCTGCGCACTGATCGGCGATACACCATGCCAGTGGCCGGCGCCTTCGAACGGATCAAGGACGCTGGTCGGGAACACCATCCGGCCGATATGGGCCAGCTTGTAGGGTGATACGCGATGGCCCTGCGCCTGCGCATGCCGCAACCAGGCCGGCTGCAGACCGTCCTGTTCGGACAGGTCCACCCGCACCCATGGGCAGGGCTTGCCCCAACGGCCATTGATGCTGCCCGGTCGCTTCAGCAGGCCATGCACGGCCGCGTCCTTCAGTACACCGTACAGAGAATCGCCAGACTGCGCGGTTTCGAACGCCACGCGAAAGAACGTCCGGTCGATGCCACGTCGCCAGGCGTAGTCGATCGCAGCGGCATTGCCCTTGAAACGCAGGAACACCGCATCACCACCGACGCCGGTGAACTGCACGGTGTTGCCGTCGAAGTCCACGTCATGGCGATGGAGCAGATAGCCGGAGCAATGCGCCGGCCGAGCCGTGCGCGGGAAGGCCATGATCTCTTCCAGCGCGCAGTGTGGCTGCCGCCGGTACTCGATGAATTCGCAGCGCCTGCCCGAGGATTCAGCAGCCCCCTGCACCGCCATCCGCGCGAACATCCGTTCGTCGGCGCCAATGCCGTCATCGTAGTGATGGATGCATGTCACCTCCGGTGCTGACGGTGCATGCAGCAAGCCGGCCAGGATGATCGACGAATCCAGTCCACCCGACAGCTGCAGCTGGATGCGTCGGTGCTGGCTGGCCAGTGCGGCGATGCACCCCAGCAGCGTGGTACGGGCCAGCGACACGGCCTCTTCCAGATCCTCGATCGGTTGGTCGCGGGCAAGCCGCACCACGTCCCACGGGCAGTACCGGCCCACCGGCTCACCATCACGGATTGAAACCGCCTCGCCCGCTTCGACCGCCGTGACCTCCTGGAAGCCGGTCTGCAGGCCATCACGAAACGGGTACAGCAGCGAGTACGACAGGAAGGACCAGTCGACGCTGAAATCGCGCAGGCCCAGCATCAGGCAGTCTTCCATGTTGGAGAAGACCAACGTCAGCTGACCCACTGTGGTCATGTAGCACGGGATCTCCGCAGCGGGATCGCGCAGGACGAACCAGCTCGAAGTTTCCTGCTGGAAGCCCAGCGCCACGTAGCGGCCCCAGCACCGTTCGACGATGCTGCGCCCCTGGCTGCTGCAGGCGTCGTCCGCTGTTTCGGCATCCAGGTTAACGCACCCAGGCACGGCGCCTGCGCCGAAATCCTTGTGGAACAGCTTGCCGAGTACTACCAGGGAGTTCGCACGGCGGCATTCGAAGTAGCCGTGGTTGTCACTCTGCGCATGGATCGCTGCGCCATTGCCATTCATCACGCAGGCGATGCCGGGCAGCCTGGCGCCGATCCTTTCCACGATCCGTTCCGCCTGCGCCGTCGCGGATTCCGAGTGGGTGTTCCAAAGCACGGCGATGTATCGGTACATGGCAGGTTTCGTTACAGCACCAGAATGGGAACCATCCGGCGCAGGTTGAAGGGAATGTCGGTCAGCACCTGATCGCCATGCTGCAGCCAGCAATGCGCGGCGAACGGCTGGGTTCTGACCGCGAACACCCAGCGCGGCACGATGCCGTACTTCGACAGGAACTCGCGCATCGCCAGGCAGTAGAGAAAGCACTCATCAGTTTTCCTGAAGGCCAGGGGTCGTAGCCAGTCGAACACCCGGACCCGCGACGCCAGTTCTTCGATGCTCACATGCGTGCCGTGGTGGTGATCCGCTCGACGGCGCTCGGCAGACACCGTGGCACTGAAAGGAAGGAATGTTCTGCTGCAGGCGGCATGGGCACACGAGACAATGAAACGACGCAGGTCCCGCGCCATGATCGGTGGACGGCCGCGAGGTGCGCCCTCGCGCACCCAGTGCCGTGGCAGCGTAATGGCAGGGCTGGCGGCGGATTTGCCCTGCAGCGGGTCCGCCGTGATCAAGCGGCGGTCGATCAGGGCCTGCAGAAGCGTGGGTATGCTTGCGCCATCGGGCCGCAGCGGCCAATCGAGAATGAGGTGGCCAAGGCCCGCGGCGCCGCGTCTTTCAAGGGAAAGATACTTACCCGTGGCCTGGTCCAGGATCACCATGGCATCGCCGGTGACACAGACGTGCGCGTGCTTTGACAGGAAGTACGGGGCGGCTGCCTGCTCCATCATGCGCTCCTGCGCCGGAACCGGAGAAGCGGTGCATGCAGAGCATGCACCGCAGATGCGACGTTGTGCGGAAGATCAGGGCGACGTGGTCGGGAACACGCCATCCCACAACGTGCCATGGTTGTGCGCCTTCGTTTCCGAAACCACCGAGCCCAGCTCGACCAGTTCGCCACCCGCACCCTGATCCTCAGGGTTCTGCTGTCCTGCCACTACACCCAGCTCAATCAGCTCGTTCATGAACATCTCCTCTAGTCAGTGGATGTATCCATGCGTTGCGTTGGATCGCGTTGCATTGGATACGGAGCAGCCAAGCCACCATCGCCGCCACATTGCGGGGCGATTGCCGCCAAGGCATCGGAATGTTACGATATAACATATTATTTTGGCGTGACGAACGACGCCAACGGCCCGCTGTCGATGCGACCCATGAAAGGCAAGAGGGATGAACACCGAAATCAGTGCTGACGGGCTGGATCCCACGCTTCTGCTGAAGGGGATGTTTCCCCTGCCGAAGTTCATCCGCTTTGTACGGGAGCGTTGCCCACCGGGACGCTTCGACGAGGCTGCGCTGGTGGAGGACTGGCGGACGGCTCGTGCCGAGGTGCTGCGGCTGCAGCGGGAGGAAGCCGGTGAGGCCGACGCCATCAATGTCCATGCGTTGGCGGATGAGATGCTGCCGCTGGCTGAGCAGACGCTGCGACAACCCTCGATGCACCGGATGACGAGTGTTCTGCCACGCAGTTGGCAGATGGTCGAGATCGATCGACTGGTGATCTTCCAGGAGTGCATCAACCTGCGTCACATCGATCAGTTGGCGGCATCCCTGACCGCCTCGCCCACCGCGCAGGAGGTCATGCAGCTTGTCGCCCGCAGCGGCAGCCATGCACATCCGGAAGTGCGGTTCACCCAGTCCGATGGCAGCTACACGTTCGCGTCCACCTCGAACGACCTGCGCTTCCTCGACGTGGCGACCCTCGATCCGGCTGCCATCGCCAACTATGAACCATTCGGCGCAGCCAGCCACGCCGTCGTCATCTATCTGGGTTTCAGTGACAACCTGATCAGTGCCACCCGGTTCGGCAACCGCACGGTCCTGACCAACGGCTCCCACCGCCTGTACCTGCTGCGCAAGCTCGGCTTCCGCCATGCACCCTGCATCGTGACCGATGCCACCGACAGCGATCTCAGCGAGGTTCTGCTGCCGGCGGCGGTCAAGCAGGATCGCGGGTTCTACCTGTCTTCCCCGCGTCCGCCGCTGTTCAAGGACTATGTCGATCCTCGCCTGACCTGCGTCGTGCCGGTCACCCGCAAGCACTACGCTCTGAGGGCCAAGCTCGACCTGCAGAGGATCACGGTTCCGGCGCTGTAATCCTGGGCCGAACCCTCCCTTCCCTGGGGCCACGTCGACAGAGATGGCCGGATTGGTGAATCACCTGGCGGAACTGTCGAATGACGCCTGCGGGCTTGCCGCATACGCTTCCCATCCTCAACAAGAGAGGATGTCAGCGTGATTGAACAGCCACGGACCACCGAAACCACAGGAAAGGACGCGCCGATCGTCCATGTCCTGATGGGACTGATCTGTATCTGGCACAGGCGCGAAGCGGTGTCGGCACGCGATGACGAGTAAGCGCCGCCGTACTGCCCGGCGTAGCTCTGAGTCGTAGGTCCGGCGTGGAGATTTCGATTGCGGGGCTGAGCGAGGTTGGGCCCGACTATCCGGACCGTGTCGATCTTCCGGTGATGGTGCTTGGGCTGGACCCCATTCCAGATGCCTGGCAGATGCCCTTCCATGCGCACCGGAAGGCACAGCTGCTGGTTGCCACGCGCGGCTTGATCATGCTGGAGACTGCAGCCGGCCTGTGGGTGGTTCCCCCACAGGGTGCGATCTGGATTCCCGGTGGCCTGTCCCATCGGGCCAGCAGCAGTGGGCGGCCGCACGGGTTCGTGGTGTTCGTGGAACCCGGTGTCGTGCCGGGGCTGCCGACGCACTGCGCTGCAATGGCGATCACCCCGTTCATGCAGGCCCTGCTGGAGCGGGCGTCCGCCCTTCCCGGGCACTACGAGCCCGGCAGCGCGCAGGACCGCCTGATGGCCGTGTTCCTGGATGAGCTGATCGCCGCGCCACCGGAGTGGCTCCATCTGCCCATGCCATCCGATGCAAGGTTGCGCCGGCTTGCCAACGCAATGCTGGACACGCCAGCCGAACGGGCAACGCTTGAAGTCTGGGCGAGCCGGATTGGAATGAGCGAGCGCAACATGTCGCGCCTGTTCTCTGGAGAAACCGGTTTAAGCGTAAGGCGCTGGCGCAGGCAGCTGCATGTTGTGGTCGCGCTGCCGCTGCTGGCCAAAGGCAGGACAGTACAGGCCGTTGCGGACCACCTGGGCTATGACAGTGCCGGAGCGTTCGTGACCATGTTCCGCAAGACCGTGGGTGCGCCGCCCAAGCGTTTCCTGGCGGAGCGAGGCACTCGGCAGCGGGCATCGGACGCCGACGATCAGCGGCCGCAGGAGCCACGTTGACGGATGCGGGAGCGCGTGGCTCCCGCAACGGCAAGGATTGTCCTTCCCCTCAGCGCTGGTAGTCCTTCAGGAACAACCAGGTGATCAGCGTGGCATCCGGTCCCTTCGGGTCGGTGAACGGCAGGCCGGACTGGCTGCCGCTCCAGGCATGCCCCATGCCCTGCACCACGTAGTGCTGCACCAGCGTCCTGCCACCATAGGCATAGGTGTCCACGGTGTACGCGCGCCCACCCGGTACCTGCCCCTGGTAGGTGCTGGTCGGCAGGTACTTCACCGAATCGTTGTCCAGGCCATCGTCGGCCAGGTCATTGGTCTGCAGGAACTGGCGCACGGCCTGCTGCCCGTTCACCGGATTGACGGTGAGATCGGCGCTGCCATGGAACACCAGCACCGGGATCGGACGCGGCGATGGCGAGCCCGAACACTGCCAGGCCAGCCGGCCATTGCTGTCAGGCGAATAGATGCTGCCGGCCAGCAACGCATAGGCGCTACCGGAAATCGTGGTTGCGCCCTTGAACATGCCGCCGGAATGGATGGCACCAGCGGCGAACACATCCGAATAGCAGGCCAGCATGATCGAGGTCATCGCGCCGCCCGCGGAAATGCCGGTGACATAGACACGGTGCGGATCCACGCTGTAGCCCGCTTTCACCTTGTCCACGATGCCGGCCAGGATCGAGGCTTCGCCGCTGTCGCGGGCCTGGTTGATCGGCAGCTGCCAGTTCCAGCAGCGGGCCGGATTGGAGGTGACGTTCTGCCGGGGGTAGACCACGATGAACCCCTCCGTGTCGGCCACATCATTGAAGCCTGACGCCTCGCCCATCAGGTTCGGCCCGGTCACACAGCCATGCAGCACCAGCAGCAGCGGCAGCGGCTGGCTGTCGTCATAGCCGGCCGGCACCCATACCTGGTACTCGCGGGCGCCGAACAGATTGCCGTAAAGGCCGATATCCCAATGACCGGCCGGGCCAGCGGCAACCGCGCTGCCCGCCATCGCCAGCCAGCTGCACAACACCAGCAGTACCGCCTTGATCGAATCGATTCCGGATTTCATGGCCAGATCCTCGTGCGTGAGTCGTGGATGAAGGAGTACCGGGGACCGCTTCCGGTTGGGGGCGCGCCCAGTATCCGCATCCACGGGCCGCTGCCGACTGGACCTAGGTCCACTCGCTGCTTGCCCATGACACCGCTAGCCTTGGCTGCAGGGGTGGCAATGGGCCATCCGCACGCTCATGCCTGGGGGAGGACCGAATGAAACGGAATTGTTTGAGTCTCATGATCGGCGCGCTGCTGGCCACGGGGCCGGTACTGGCACAGGAGGCGCCACAGCCGGCGCCAGCGGCAGGCAGGACGGCTTCACCCACCAATCTGGACAGCATCAAGGTCACCGCACGCAAGCGCGAGGAAACCCTGCAGGAAGTACCGGTGGCGGTCACCGCGTTTACCTCCGAAGCGCTGGACAGGATGAACGTCCAGGATCTCAGCGACCTCGATGCGCAGGTGCCCAACCTGACCATCTACGCCGCACGCGGCGCCAGCAGCACCGTTACCGCCTACATCCGTGGCGTCGGCCAGTCCGATCCCACCTGGGGCGCGGACCCGGGCGTCGGCATCTATCTGGACGATGTCTACATCGCACGTCCGCAGGGCGCGCTGCTCGATGTGTTCGACGTCTCGCGCATCGAGGTCCTGCGCGGCCCGCAGGGCACGCTCTACGGCAAGAACACCATCGGCGGCGCGATCAAGTACATCTCGCGCGGCCTGCCCACCCAGACCGAGGGCTTCGCCCAGATCACCGTGGGCAACTACAGCCAGCTGGATGCGAAGGCGGCCATCGGCGGCCCGATTGGCGGCGCCGACAGTGGCCTGCGCGCCCGTGTGGCGGTGGCCAGCATGAACCACGACGGGTTTGGCGAGAACACCTTCAACGGCCAGCCGGTCAGCGACAAGCAGATCAATGCCGCACGACTGAACGTCGGCGCGTACGCGGGCGATGACTTCGACGTGCAGTTCGCACTGGACTGGATCGATGACCAGTCCGGCATGCGCGGTTCGAAGATGCTGGCGCCCAATCCGTTCCTGCGCGCATACCCGCCGATGGACAGCCGCTATGACATCCGCTCGGGCATGCGCAACCTCAACAACGTGGAGAGCAAGGGTGCCTCGGCCACGGTGAACTGGCGGCCGAACGACGACATTGCACTGAAGTACGTGGTCGCCAAGCGTGAATCGGACAGCGAGGCCAACATCGACTTCGATACCGCGCCGGTCAAGCTGGCCGACGTGGGTGGCACCTATCACGACGACCAGGTCAGCAACGAAGTGCAATTGAACTACGATGCCGGCGGCCGGGTGCGCGGTGTGGTCGGCCTGTACCAGTTCAGTGGCGAGGCGGGCGGCCAGATCCAGAACAACTACTTCAGTGCGCAGTTCGCCGACAACCAGGGCAAGGTGTTGACCGACAGCATCGCGCTGTACGCGGACTGGACCTTCGACCTGACCAGCAAACTCAAGCTGGATGTGGGCGCCCGTTACACCGACGAGAACAAGCGCGCGATCGTGCTGAACCGCCTGTACGCCGACCCGGGTTTCAGCCGGCCGGTGGCGGTGACCGCGGACTTCGACAAGAAGACCAACTTCAAGAACGTCTCGCCCAAGGTCTCGCTGGACTACCAGATCACTCCGGACATCATGGTCTACGGCCTGGCCACGCGTGGCTTCAAGTCCGGTGGCTACAACATCCGCGCCAACGCTGTGGCCGTGCCACGCTCGGCCGAGCCGTTCGACGACGAGACCGTGGACAGCTACGAGGTCGGCAGCAAGATGGCCTTCCTCGACCAGCGCCTGTTCCTCAATCTGTCGGCCTTCTACAACAAGTACAAGGACATCCAGTTGTCGGTGTTCACCGGCCTGGATACCAATGGCGATGGCGTCGATGACTCCTTCTTCGGTGATTTCACCAATGCCGGCGCAGGTACGGTCAAAGGCCTGGAAGTCGAGTACCAGTACCTGCCCAGCCAGCACTGGCTGATTTCCGGCAACCTGGCGTGGCTGGATACCAAGTACGACGAGTACATGGATCGTGGCGTCAATGTGGCCAAGCAGATGAAGTTCACCAATGCACCGGAATTCTCCGGTGCGTTCAACGTGGAGTACCGCACCGAGCTGGCCAATGGCAGCAACCTGTCGGCACGGGTGAGCTACAGCTACCAGAGCGAAGTGTGGCCGACCACTGATCTCAGCCCGGTGATCCGCCAGCAGGGTTACGGGCTGGTCAATGCCGGCGTCATCTGGCGCCTGGATGATGCGTGGACCTTCTCGCTGCAGGGCACCAACCTGGCCGACAAGGAATACCGCACCACCGGCTACAACATCCCGGCGGTCGGCACGCTGATTGGCTTCTATGGTCCGCCACGCCAATATAGCCTCAGCGTCCGTTACGATTTCTAGCGCATCCGTTACGATCTCCAGGAAGCTTCTGCATGACGCAGTCTTACGACGACCTGTACTGGAACAGCAATGATGGGTTGCGCCTGCACGCGCGCGACCATGCACCCGATGCGGGGCAGGCAGCGCGTGGCACGGTGGTCTGCATTCCCGGGCTGACCCGCAATGGCGCCGATTTCGATGCGCTTGCCGATGTGCTCACCGCCGAGGGCTGGCGCGTGATCGCGGTCGACCTGCGCGGTCGCGCAGGGTCGGAACGCGCATATGACCCGTCCAGCTACAACCCGCGTGCCTATGCGGATGACATGGTTGCGCTGCTGCGCTCGCAGAACATCGCCAAGGCGGTATTCGTCGGCACCTCGCTGGGCGTGCTGGTGACCATCACCCTTGCCTCGCGCGCGCCCGAGCGGATCGCGGCCGCGGTGCTCAACGATGCCGGCCCCAAGGTGCCGCGTGAGGCGCTGGCACGGATCGGCAAGTACGCCGGCAAGCCGGTGCCGCCGATGGACCTGGTGCAGGCCACCGCTTACGTGGAATCCATCGGCAAGGCCGCGTTCCCTCGCTTCAGTACCGACGACTGGCGGCAGATGGCGGTGCGCACCTTCCGCCCGCGCAGCGATGGGCTGCTGGAGCTGGATTACGATCCGGCCGTGATCCGAACGACACGTCCCTGGCTGCTGTGGTTGCTGCGGCCGGTGCTGTGGCGTGCGGTTCGTGGGCTGACCGCACGGGTGCCGGTACTGGTGGTGCGCGGTGCGCTGTCCGACATCCTGCCGGCCGATGTCGCGCGGCAGATGGCGGCCACCTCGGAAAGTGCCCGCCTGGTGGAAGTGCCGGATGTGGGACACGCTCCGATGCTGTCCGAGCCAGAGGCACGTGACGCGATCCTGACCTTGCTGGAGCGTGTGGCGTGAGTGCGGAGAGCAACCTGCCTCCCGCGCTGCAGGCGTTGCAGCAGTGGGCGGCCAGCGAGCGGGTGAGTGGCGTGACCCACGTGGACCAGGCGCGCATCGATGCCTTTGCCGACGCCACCGGCGACCACAACTGGATCCACGTCGATCCAGGCCGCGCGCAGACGCAGCTGCCGGGCGGGCAGACCATCGCGCACGGCTTCCTGCTGCTCTCGCTCACCGTGCAGGACGATGTGGCCGCCCTCACCGGCTTCCCCGGCATCGCCCATGTGCTCAACTACGGCCTCAACAAGGTCCGCTTCCTGGCGCCGGTACCCAGCGGGTCCGGGGTGCGGGTACGCTCGCAGCTGCTGTCACTGGACGCGCGCCAGCCGGGCCAGTGGCTGCTGACCCAGCGCAAGGCCGTCGAGCGGGTTGCCGATGGCGAGCTGGCACTGGTCGCTGAGCAGCTGTCACTGATCGTGGTCGCTCCCTAGCACCACCCTGCCCGGTTCTCTCCCTACACTGGAGCGATGTTGACGCCCTCCATCGTCCTCTTCGCCTGCATTGCATGGACCGCACTGCTGTTTGGCGTGGCGCTGTGGGGTGAGCGTCGGGGGCACCGGCTTTCGAAGGCATGGCCGCTCATCTATGCGCTGTCGCTGGCCGTGCACTGCACCGCCTGGACCTACTACGGCGCGGCCTCGCAGGGACTGCAATGGGGCTTCCCGATTCCACCCACCCTGGCCGGCATGGCGTTGATCTTTGCGTTCGGCCTGCCCTTCCTGCTCCGCCTGGGGCGGCTGGCCAAGCAGCACAACAGTGCCACCATCGCTGATCTGGTCGTCGCACGACTGCGTGCCGATCGCGGCCTCGGTTTCACCATCACCCTGGTGGCACTGTTCGGCATCATTCCCTACATCGCCCTGCAGTTGAAGGCTGTCAGTCAGGGCCTGGGCGCGCTGCTGGGCGATCGTTTCGCGCCTGCTGCCGCGCAGCTGGACATGTCGTTCTGGTTCGCCCTGACAATGGCGGCGTTCACCCTGCTGTTCGGTGCACGCAAGGCATCGGCCACCGAGCCCAATCGTGGCATCGTGGTCGCCCTGGGGCTGGAGTCGGTATTGAAGCTGGTGGCGCTGCTCGCCATTGGCCTCTATGCGGCGCTGTCGGTGCGCCAGGCGGACACGCCGCTGCTGGAAAAGATGGCGCAGCTGCCGCCACCGGCCATCATGCCGGACTATCTGACCATGGTCGCGCTGGGGGCGATCTCCGCGTTTACCCTGCCGCACCAGTTCCATGTCGGCGTGGTCGAGCTGCGCCAGACCTCGGACCTGAAGACGGCGCGCTGGCTGTTCCCGGTCTACCTGCTGCTGATCGGGCTGCCGTCGGTGCCGATGGCGCTGGCCGGTACCGCGCAGCTGCCCGCATCGGTGTCGCCCGACCTGTACGTGCTGGCGCTGCCGCAGGCCGGTGGCCACCACCTGCTGGCCTTGCTGGCTTACCTGGGCAGCCTGAGCGCCGCCACCGGCATGATGATCCTGTCCGGGCTGACCCTGTCGATCATGCTCGGCAACCATGGTTTGGGTTCGAGGCTGCTGGAAGGCATTGCCGGTGGCGCGGCGGCAGCTGACCTGCGTCCACGCGTGCTCGCCTTCCGCCGTGCCGGGATCCTGGCCGTGTTCCTGATGTCGTGGCTGTACAGCCGCGCGATGAGCGACACCGAGGCGCTCAGCGATTTCGGCCTGATGTCATTCACTGCCCTCTCGCAACTGGCACCGGCGGTGCTGCTTGCGGTATATCGCCCACGCACGCCCTCCCCGGCCATCATTGCCGGCATCGTGCTGGGTTCGCTGGCCTGGTTGTGGCTGGTGCTGTTGCCGATGGTGATCCCCGCCGCGCCGGCGTCGACCGCCCCCGACGGACTGCATTGGTTGGCCGTGGTCTCGCTGCGCCCGCAGCCGGGCCATATCGCCATCAGCATGGGCGCCAGCCTGGCGGTGAACCTGCTGACGGTTGCGCTGGTGTCGCGCGCGGTGCGCCCTTCGTTGCCGCGACGACGGGATGCGGTGGCGGCCGCCTCGCTGCGCAAGACGGCCGGGCGCTTCCTCGGCCAGGAACGTGCCCGGCAACTGATGGACGGGCATGCCGGGCAATTGCTGGATGACGACCGGGTCATCACCATCGAACGCGAACTGACCGCTGTGGTCGGCGCGGGCATGGCGAGGCTGCTGGTGGAGGCCGCTCGCGACGGCGGTACTGCACCACTGGATGCGGTGACCCGTGCCGTGGGCGAAGCCACCCAGGTGCTGCGCTTCAACCAGCGCCTGCTGGAAGCTGCGTTGGAGAACATGAGCCAGGGCATCAGCGTGGTCGATGCACAGCTGCAGTTGGTGGCTTGGAACAGTCAGTACGCTGCGTTGTTCAAGTTTCCACCCGAGCTGCTACAGGTAGGTCAGCCGGTGGTCAACCTGACGGCATGGGCGCTGGACGAGCTGAAGATCGGCGACGGCCCCGGCGACTCCCGCGACAAGGCCTTGCAGCGCCGCGTGGCACACATGCGGCGCGGCACGCCGCATCTATCCGAACGGATCTTTCCCGACAACACCATCGTCGAGATCCGTGGCAATCCGATGCCCGGCGGCGGCTACGTGGCCACCTTCACCGACGTTACCGCCTTCCGGCGTGCCGAGGAAGCGCTCAAGCGCAGCAACGAAACCCTGGAGCGCCGCGTGCAGGACCGCACCGCACGGCTGGAACAGGCGGTGCACGCCGCCGAACGCGCGAATGTTGCGAAAACCCGCTTCCTGACTGCGGTCGGTCACGACCTGATCCAACCGCTGCATGCGGCACAGCTGTTGACCGATGCGATGTCACAGCACATCGAATCGGAGTTCCTCGACAGCTTCCTGCGCCAGATCCGTGGTGCGCTGGACTCCACCGATGACCTGCTGTCCGGGCTGCTGGATATTTCCCGGCTGGAAGCCGGTGGTCTGGTCGCCGATCCACGCCCGTTCGCGCTGTCGACCGTGCTCGATCCGCTCGCGCAGGAGTTTGCGGTGCTGGCGGCGGCGCGCGGGCTGCAGTTCCGCTACCTGCGGACCCGTGCCTGGGTCCACAGCGATCCGCTGCTGCTGCGCAGGGTGCTGCAGAACTTCCTGGCCAACGCCATCCGCTACACCCGCCATGGCGGCGTTCTGCTGGGCGTGCGCCGCCATGGCCAGGCACTGCTGGTTGGCGTGCATGACAGCGGCCCCGGCATCGCGCCTGAGCAGCAGGCGATCGTGTTCGAGGAATTCCATCGCGGCGACCGCAGCAACGGCCAGGGGCTGGGGCTGGGCCTGACCATCGCGCAGCGCATCGCCGAGCTGCTGCATGCGCCGCTGCAGTTGCGCAGCGTGCTCGATCACGGCTCGGCGTTCTCGATCAGCGTGGTGCGGGCAGCACCGCCGGCAGCCCCGCGCACGGAGCCCACCGCAGCGGGCACCAGCACCATCAAGGGCATCCGCGTGCTGGTGGTCGACAATGACGCGGACGCGCTGGAGGCGATGCGGCAGATGCTGCTGGCCTGGGGCTGCGAAGTGATCGCGGTGCGTGCGGCAAGCGAGATCGGCGCGTCGGCTCATGCGGCCGCGTTATGGTTGTTCGACTATCACCTGGATGATGGCGATACCGGCGTGGCGCTCTGGCAGCGGCTGCAAGCCGAGCATGGGCAGCGGCCGACAGTGATTCTCAGCGCCGATACCGGCAGCGATACGCGCGAGGCGGTGCGTGCGGCAGGGCTTTCACTGTTGAACAAGCCCTTCAAGCCACTGGCGCTGCGCTGGGCGATCAACCATCTGCTGGCAGCACCTGGCACAGCAACATCCTGAGAGATCAGGTGTCCTGGGTACCTTCAATCTGCCGGGACGGATCGGCCAAACCCATTTCGTGCAGCACGCGGATCGCCTGTGCACGGTTGCGCACTCCCAGCCGCTCCATGATGCGGGTCATGTGCGCCTTGACGGTGCGCAGCTGTACACCCAACCGGTCGGCGATCTGCTTGTTGAGCAGCCCTTCGGCTACCAGGCTCAGCACCTTGTACTGATGTGCGGACAGGCTGGACAGGCGCGCAGCGAGGTCGGCATCCTTGCTGAACGACGCAACCCGCGCCACTGGCTCACGCAGCAGTGCAGGAATCCAGCGTTCGCCCTCCAGTACCGACTGCAGCGCGGACTGCAGCTCGTTCAGTCCAGAGCTCTTGGGCAGGTAGCCGGCCGCGCCCAGGTCGACCGCACGACGGATCACCTGCGGCTCTTCATTGGCCGAGACGATGATGATCGCCAGCCCCGGCTGCAATGCACGGATGGTCGCAAGGCCGGCAAGCCCATGATTGCCGGGCATGTGCAGGTCCAGCAGCATCAGGTCGATCTGCTGGTGTTCCAGGACTTCGAGCACGCTGTCCAGCGAGTCGGCCTCGCTGATCTGCAGATCGGCCACTGCCTCTTCGGCCGCACGATGCAGTGCCGCGCGGAACAAGGGATGGTCATCGGCGATGAGCAGGGTCGGCATGTCCAGGCGAGAGTAGCAAATCGTCCGCGGTTGGACAGGGGTACCTAGGTACGCTGGCGCGCTCAGGCGGGATTGCTAGTGTGGACGAATGAAGACCGGCCACTGACAGGCCACCCACGAGGTCACCCCATGTCATTCGCTCCCGATGCCTCTGCCTATCCGCTGCTGATCAAGCAACTGCTGCACACGCCGCTTGCGGTGAATCCTGACCAGGAGATCGTCTACGGCGATTCGGTCCGCTTCGACTACCGCACCCTGCAGGCGCGCATCTGCCAGTTGGCCGGACTGCTGACTTCGTTGGGGGTGAAGCACGGCGATACGGTTGCGGTGATGGACTGGGACAGCAACCGCTATCTGGAAGCGTACTTCGCCGTGCCGATGATCGGCGCGGTGCTGATGATGGTGAACGTGCGCCTGGCGCCCGAGCAGATCGCCTATACGCTGAACCACAGCGGTGCACGGGTGATCCTCGCCAACCGTGAGTTCCTGCCGATACTGGAAGGCATCGACGGACAGTTGCCAGACCTGCGCACGCGCATCCTGCTGGACGATGCCGGCGGCCCGTTGCCAGACGGTTTCGTGACCGAGTACGAAGCCGGTCTGCGGGCTGCCACTGCGACCACCGATTTCCCGGACTTCGACGAGAACACCCGCGCAACGGTGTTCTACACCACCGGCACCACCGGCCTGCCCAAAGGCGTCTACTTCAGCCATCGGCAACTGGTCCTGCATTCGCTGGCAGGGATGGCGGCGCTGGGCAGCGCGGCCAGCCAGGGGCGCCTGCACCGCGGTGATGTCTACATGCCGATCACCCCCATGTTCCATGTGCACGCCTGGGGCCTGCCGTATGTGGCGACACTGCTGGGCATCAAGCAGGTCTACCCCGGCCGCTATCTGCCAGCCAGCCTGCTGGCATTGATCGCCCGCGAGAAAGTGACCTTCTCGCACTGCGTGCCGACCATCCTGCATATGCTGCTGGAGCACCCGCTCGCGGCGGAGACGGACCTGGGCAACTGGAAGGTGATCATCGGCGGCGCGGCCCTACCGCGGGCATTGGCGCAGCGGGCACTGGCACGCGGCATCGACATCTTCGGTGGCTACGGCATGTCCGAGACCTGCCCGCTGCTGACCCTGGCGCAGATCGATGCGGATGCCGTGACCGATACGGATGAGGTTCTTTCGCTGCGCACCAAAGCCGGCATTCCGGTACCGCTGGTTGACCTGCGCATTGTCGATCCAGACATGAAGGATGTGGCACACGATGGCATGGCTACCGGCGAGGTCGTGGTGCGGGCGCCCTGGCTCACCCGGGGTTACCTGCACAATCCGGAAGCATCGGCGGCATTGTGGGCAGGCGGCTACCTGCACACCGGGGACATCGGCAACATCGACAGCGGCGGCTACCTGCGCGTGACCGACCGCATCAAGGATGTGATCAAGACCGGTGGCGAGTGGATCTCATCGCTTGCGCTGGAGGACATCATCGCGCTGCATCCGGCGGTCAGCGAGGTCGCGGTGATCGGTATCAGCGACACGAAATGGGGCGAGCGCCCATTGCCGCTGGTGGTCAGGCAGCCGGGCAGTGAAGTAAGCGAGGCAGAGATCATCGAACTGATCGCAGCCCGTAGCCGCGCCGGGGATATCTCACGTTATGCGATTCCGGAGCGGGTCAGTTTCGTGGATTCGATCGAGCGCACCAGCGTGGGCAAGATCAACAAGAAGAAGCTGCGGGGGTTACATGATGCGGGGTCAGGCCTGGGCCGCGACTGAGGGGCTTGAGCCTACCTGGCAGCTTGCCTCGGCTCGCAAACGGCGGGAACATTGGTTGTATTGAATGAAGCAAGGAAGCAGCATGGCAAGTCTACTGAAGCTCTACCTGCAGCCACTCAATCTCCCGAAGTGGCCCTTGAGTTACGCCCATGAAGACGTGGCGTTCGCGTTCGCCCAGCCGGTCGTTTCGCCGCTGCCACATCCGCACTCTGTCGACACTCTGCTCGCAGCACTCGACTGTGGCTATGGGAGAATACTCACATTCCTTGGGCTGCCGCCCGGTGCCGTTCCCGCGCCCGGATTTACCAATATGAATCTGACGACCAAAGCTGAGTGGGAACAGCTGGGAACATACATCTACGGCAAGGTCGAATTGTTGGGCGATATCTTTGGCACCCCCGTCCCGCCTGGGCCAGCTTGCGTCAACACGCATTCATTTGTTCGGCAGCTCGAGAAGAACGAGAAGGGCAGCTTCAGCTACTTCCTCGGCATGGTCTATGCCCGGCATGCATTGGAGCAGGCGGTCGTTGCAGCGCCGGTAGTCCCGGGATTCGTGAGTCGCATCCTTCACTTCCACACCGCTCAGGGCGGCCCCATCCAGATCCAGGGCTTGCCATTCCCCCTGGTTGGGGCAGCTACAGATGCCCCCGATTTTCTGGTGCAGTTGGGTAATGGTACATGGGGTTTGATCGAGGCCAAGGGGTCGCTGGGTAAACGGGAAAACAGCACGCTTGCAAAGGCACAGCAACAGGTCGTGCAATACCCGATGGTGAATTTCTCCGTAGGAGGCGGCGCACCTGCGCTTCTTGCCATCAGTTTCTGCGCCATCAGCTACGCCTACGTTGAGAACGGGAATCTGCAGGTCGAGTACATCGATCCCGAGCCGGATCATGACCCTCTGGAAAGGGTGAGACGGGGTGAAGCGTTGGCAAATCCAATTTTCATGCCCGCTGCAGACTGCCTCAGGTTCCTGCAGGCCTGCGGACACTTTGCCAGCCAAGCAGAAGATGGCGGCAAAGCCGAGCGGTACATGCACTGGACGCGCTTCAAGGATGCTCTCTGGTTGGGGTTGCCCAAGGAGATGTGGAGCAGATTCGACAAACTTGTCGCCCTGATGACGCTGTTCGAGGCAGTCTTTGGCAAGAGGTGCGTGAACAACTGCACCCCCTTGATCGCGGGGAGCTCCGTCGACTTCGAAGTTACGTTCACCAAGAGGGCGATCGACCGCCTACACCGCTTGGCCGGTGACGAAGCCTTCCCCTTCCATCAGCACGCATCCGGGGTGCTTGCCAGAGTCGGCGCCTCACGGCGCTCCAATGAGGCGATCAGGCTGGGAGCATTCGCACAGGATGTTGCTGATCCGAAGAACGCCAGCGGGATGATTGCGAATCTCAACGAGCTGCTGCACTCCCTCCGTAGATACTCCTACCTGAAGTTTGGGGATGAGTCTGATCGTCATACCAGATTCCTGTCGAACGGACTGTGCATCGCTGACGACGCAGGGCGACTGTTCCTGGACTCCAATCCACTTCCCGACATCAGAAGGTTCTAGGGCCAACGCGCCCCTAGATCTCGTGCAATTGCCGGCCAGTGACCTGCACTACCGGCTCGCAAGCGCAGTGAAACGCGCGCTCAGGACAGTCGTTCAGATCCGCGTCGTCGCCATGAACCGCTCGCGGTCCTGCTGCGTGCGCCGGCGGATCTCTTCCAGCGCCTGGCTCTCGGTCGCTTCCAGCATCGCTTCGAACAGGCGCTGGAAGTGATGGCGCATCGCATTGCGTGCCGCCACCGGATCACGGGCGCGCAGCGCTTCGAAGATGGCCATGTGCTCGTCGGCTCGGCTGGCGCCATCGTCATGGCAGACCCGCGAATAGACCTCGGTGACGCGCGGCAGTTCGCTGCGCATGCGCCAGATCTGCTGCACGAAGTACTCCACCACCGGATTGCCTGACAGGCGGGCAATGGTCAGATGGAAACGGCGATCGTACTCGCCGGCTTCCTCGTCACTCAGGTCGCGACGGCACAGCGCTTCGGCCAGCACCTGCAGTTCGGCGATGCCGGCATCATCCAGGTTGCTGGCGGCCAGCGCGGCAGCCTCGGCCTCGAACACCGCGCGGGCAGCGGTGAGGTCGAAGGCACTGACATCCGGCAACCCACCCGGAACCTGCGTCGGCCGTGGCTTCACATGCACGCCCGAGCCGATGCGGATGGCGATCCAACCCTGTGCTTCCAGTGCGATCTCGGCCTCGCGGATGGTCACCCGGCTGACGCCGAACCGTTCGGCCAGCTCACGTTCGCCCGGCAGGCGCGAGCCCGGCGGAAATTCGCCGTCCTCGATCAGCTTGCGAAGCTTGGCGGCGATGGTCTGGTAAAGGCGGTTGGCGGACATGCGGCTGACCCTTGGCGATTCCCTCCGGGTCCCTGCCCTGCCACCGCGGCCGGCAAGGGTCCGGTTGGAGCGACGGCGCGACCACTGGCCGCGCCGCCCTGTTCAGAACTTGTATCGTACACCGAAATACGCACGCCGCCCGTAGGTCACCACTTCGCGGAAGTTCCCATAAAGCGGCTGGTAGGCCACGCGCGGCTCGTTGGTCAGGTTCATCAGTTCCAGCGACAGCGACAACTGCTTGCTTACCCGGTAGCGCAGGCGCAGGTCGACGCTGGTGTTGTCGTCGTAGTAGCGGTTCTGCTGAGCGGTATTGCCAGTGAAGTCCTGGTAATAGTGCGAGCGGAATTTGCCGATGGCCTGGATATTGAAGCGCCCAACGTCCCAGTAGATCGAACCGGACAGCACGTGCCGCGAGAAGCCGCTCAGACCCGCCGGTGGCACGATGGCCGGAATGATCGTGCCATCACTGGCCAGCTGCTCGCCCAGCCGCGAATCCTGGGTCTGGTAGTCGGCATCGGCGTAGTTGTAGCTGACCTTGAAGCCCAGCCCGTCGAACGGCTTGGGCAGGTACGACAGTCGATGGGTAGCGCTCAGTTCGAAGCCGGTCAGCGTGCTGTCCTCGTCGGTGGTCACCTGCTGCCGCACCGGCACGGTCACGCTCTGGCCATCGATGGTGTAGGTCTCCGGTACCAGCGCCGTGGCGGTGCCGCCGTTGAACTGTTTCCAGTACACCGCACCGGCCAGCAGAGTGTCCGGGTTCGGGTACCACTCCAGCGACAGGTCACCGTTCCAGGACATCAGCGGCTGTGCCGCGGGGTTACCGCTGGCGCTGATGTCGTCCAGCGCATCGGCCAGATTGCCATAGGTGGCATCGCTGCTGACGTTGATGGTGCGCCCTGCGCCCAGCGCGGCGATATCCGGCCGCGACATCGCGCGGTAGGCGCCGACCCGCAGCAACAGGTCCGGCCGCAGTTCGAAAGCCGCGTTCAGGCTGGGCAGCAGCTTGTCGTTGCCAGCCTTGAACACCTGGGTGCTGTAGTCGCCGGTGGGCTGCAGACGGATCGTACCGTCTCCGTTGTCTTCAATGCGCAGGCCGGTACGCACCCCTTCGGAACGCACATCGGTCTTCACCCAGCGCAGGCCAAGGTTGCCGGTCACCGGCAGCCCAAACAGCGTGCTGCTGAACTCGCCCATCAGGTAGAGCGCGCGGGTCTTCTCGGTGATATCGACATTGTTCGGATCCCGGAAACCCGGATCCAGCCCGCTGTCGAGGCTGCCGCGGAACGACTGGTACAGGCAGTTCGGATCGAAGTACGCCCACGAGGAGATCGTGTTGCCGCTGGCGGCATCCATGAAGTCATCCTGCGGGAAGGGTGCACGGCAGGCCTGGTTGGCGGCGATGATCTTCGCTTTGTCGGCCGCCACGCGCTGGTCGTAGTCGGTTACCAGGGTGTTGTCGCGCAGGCGGTAGTCGGCCTGGCTGGCGCGCACGCCGCCCTTGATGCGGGTGAAGAAACCGGACTCCGGCATGAAGCTGGCATCGAAGCGGCCGGCCTTGATCTTGTGGTCATTCTCGGTGGCGCTGGAGGTCACCCGGGCCGCCCCCGTGTAGGCGTCCCAGTTGTTGGGGTCGAAGTTCGGCGCCAGGCCAACACTGGGCACTTCGCCGTGCCAGTCCCAGTCATAGTCCACGTAGCCGGTGGCACCACTGCTGATACCGGGCACGACGGCATTGTTGACGTCGCGCTGGTTGGCGCGCAGGCGGGTCATGCGCTCGCTGTCGAGACGATTGGTGTGCGAGTAGGAAAGATCGGTAGACAGCTCCCAGGCCGGGGTCGGGCGCAGGATCAGGTTCAGGCCACCCCCGGTGTATTCCTCGCCACGCCAGTAGCGGTTGGAGGTGGAATCAATCGAGGTGCTGCCGTGCAGGTGGCGCACGATACCGTCTTCGTCAACCTCGCGCTGGGTGATGCCGCGTCGTGCGTTGGACAGGCTCAGATCGCTGCGGTTCTCATACCAGTTGCGCTCGGTGTGCTCGAAATCGAGGTTCACTTCAACCACATCATTTGGCCGCCACTGCAGTGCGGCGAACTCGCTCTGTCGGTCGTTGCGCTCCTGCTTGAGCCGGTAGATGCGGCTGCTCGGCACCAGGTAGTACGGCGCGCCGTTGGCGATGGCCTGGGCGGACACTTCGTTGCAGTTGGCATTGCCCACGTTCTGCGTGCCATCGCAGGCATACCAGGTGGAACCGCTGGTAATGCTCTCTTCCGGATCGGTGCCGTCCAGGCGCTGGAAGCCCAGCGAGATGCCCAGCTTCTGCCCGTTGCCGAACTCGAACTGATCGATGTAGCTGGCGGTGCCGCGATAGCCGATGCCGTCCTTGTCACGGTACTTGCTGTCGTACTCCGCCCAGCTGCCGCGAAGGTCCAGCTGCGCTGCACGCTTGCCGTACTCCAGTGGGCGCACTGTTTCCAGGCCGATGGTGCCGGCCACGCCGCCTTCGATGATGTCGGCGCGCTGGGTCTTGTAGATGGCCACCGTGTTGATCAGCTCGGCCGGGAACATGTTGAAGTTCACCGAGCGGTCGCCGCTGCCGTTGGTGATCTCGCGGCCATTGAAGTTGGTGCTGCTGAGGAAGGCGCCCAGGCCCCGGATGGAGATCTCCGAGGCGCCGGTCTTGTCGCGGGTCGAGGCGGCGCCGGTCAAGGTCTCGATCGCATCGGCCAGCGACGGTGCCGGCAGGTCGCCGATGTCATCGGCCGAGAGCACGTCGGCGATGACCGTGTCGTCGCGCTTCTTGTTGATCGAACTCTGCATTGATTCGCGGATGCCGGTGACCTGCACCTGGTCCAGCGTGGTCGGATCCTGCCCTGACGCGTCCTTGCTGGACTGCGCCTGGGCCGCGGGCATGCCCGCCAGCACGGCAAGCAGCGCCACGATCAGGGGTGTGGGGGACAACGAGATGCTGTGCACTGCTCCGGCGGGTCGCCGCATGGTTTCCTCCTCCCAAAGGATCGCCTGCATGCCAGGCGTGGGATGCAGCTTCGGCACGACGACATGAAAATGTCAACCAATTGGTATGCAATTTCTCAAATGCCTTTTATCTATACCACTTGGCCGCCATTTAATGTGCTTTTGCAGCATGACTTTGCGCCAACTCTGGCTTACAAAGGACCCCGAAGTGGTATGCAAGTCCACCCTGAAACGACGGCACGGCCGCCTCTGGAAGGAATTCATGCGCATTCGCTCGACTCACCAACCAGGATCCAGTTATTTCATCGCGACGTGCCTGACCACTGGTCTGGCACTCTGCCTGACCACTCAGCCAGCGTCTGCGGCAAGCTGGCTGGTTCACGACATGGCCGAATTTGCGACGGCTTCGGCATCCCTGCAGCCAGGGGATGAAATCGTGCTGGCGGATGGCACCTGGACCGACGCCCGCCTCCTGCTGAAAGGCCAAGGAACGGACGCAGCACCGATCGTGCTGCGTGCGCAGACTCCGGGCAACGTGATCCTCAGCGGGCGCTCCGACCTGCGCTTGGCCGGCCGCTACCTGCAGGTGTTCAATCTGGTGTTCCGCAACGGCTACGCACCCGGCGATGCGGTGGTAGCGTTCCGCGAGTCGAGCAAGGCCGTCGCCAGCAACAGTCGCGTCACCGGCCTGGTGATCGACGACTACACCAACCCCGATGCCAGCGACCAGGACTACTGGGTTTCCTTCTATGGCAGCCACAACCGCCTCGACCACAGCCAGCTGCGCGGCAAGACCAATGCCGGGCCGACCGTGGTGGTGGTGCGCGATGCCACCCAGGGCCTGGACAACCAGCACCGTATCGACCACAACTGGTTCGGGCCGCGCCCGGCGCTGGGCGTCAACGGTGGCGAAACGATCCGCGTTGGCACCAGCGATACCTCACTGAGCGACTCCAACAGCACCGTAGAGAACAACTGGTTCGAAGGCTGCGACGGCGAGACCGAGATCATCAGCAACAAGTCCGGCGGCAATACCTACCGCGGCAACGTGTTCTACCGCTCGGCTGGCGCGCTCACGCTGCGCCATGGCAACGGCAACCGCGTGATCGACAATGTCTTCCTCGGCGATGACAAGGCCGGCACCGGTGGCGTGCGCATCATCAATGCCGACCAGACCGTCAGCAACAACTACTTCGAACGACTGGCCGGCTCCAGCAACCGTTCCGCGCTGGCGGTGATGGACGCGCAGGCCGATCCGCCGCTGTCCGGCTACGCGCCGGTGGTGAATGCCACGATCAGCCGCAATACCTTCGTGGATGTGGCGAAGATCAGTTTCGGCGTGGGCCATGACGAGGCCAAGGGCATCGTGGTGGCCGCGAGCAACAGTCGCTTCACCGGCAACCTGATCGTCAACCGCACCAGCAGGAACCCGCCCAACGCCGCCAGTTCGCTGGCCGGCATCAGCTTCAGCGGCAACGTGCAGTCACCGCAGGCCAGCCCGGTGTTTCCCGGCGGTGTCGAAGGCCGCACGATCACCCTGCAGCAGTCCGCCAACGACTTATGGGTACCCGCGCCCGCCCTGCCCACTGCCGGCGCCGATCCCGGCCTCGCGATGACCGCGCGCGAGGCGACCGGCGTGGACTGGTATCCCAAGGTGGGCGAGGTTGCCCTGTCACGCACCAGCACCGGAGTTGATCGATGAGGTTGCAACCGTTGTCCGTTTCCCTGGTCCTGGCCCTGGCCGTTCCGTTCGTCCTGCTGCCTGCTGCACCGCTGCTGGCCGCTCCGGCCACTGCCGCGCGCCAGGCGGACGCGGCACCAGTGCTGGTGACCGCAGCGCAGTGGCAGCGGATGGCCAGCGAAGGCGGCCGCTACCCGTGGTTCGCCAAGGAACAGGCGCGCACGGAAAAATCGCTGAAGAAGATGATGAAGGCCGGCATCGACGTGCCGGTACCGAAGGACAAGGGCGGCGGCCGCACCCATGAACAGCACAAGCGCAACTACCAGGCCCTGATGGCGGCCGGCACCCTGTACCGGCTGACCGGCGACAAGGTCTATGTCGACTACGCGCGCGACATGCTGCTGCAGTACGCCAGGCTCTACCCCACCCTGGGCCCGCACCCCGAAGGCCGCGGACAGATTCCAGGCCGCGTGTTCTGGCAGGTGCTCAACGATTCGGTGTGGCTGGTCAACGCCATCCAGGGCTACGACGCGATCCGCGACGCGCTGTCCGCCGAGGACCGCGACACCATCGAATCGAAGGTGTTCCGGCCGATGGCTGAGTTCCTCGTCAGCGAGCCGAAGAACTACGACCAGATCCACAACCACGCCACCTGGGCGGTGGCCGCCACTGGCATGACCGGCTACGTGCTGCGCGACCCTGAGCTGGTGGAGAAATCGTTGCGCGGCAGCCAGAAGAACGATCAGTTCGGCTTCCTTCGCCAGATCGACCTGCTGTTCTCGCCCGATGGCTATTACGAGGAAGGCCCGTACTACCAGCGCTACGCACTGGCACCGTTCCTGCTGTTCGCCAACGCCATCGAACGCAACGAGCCGCAGCGCAGGATCTTCGCGCGCCGCGACGGCGTGCTGCTGAAGGCCGTGGATGTGCTGGTGCAGTCCAGCTATGACGGCCTGTTCTTCCCGATCAACGATGCCATCCTGGACAAGGGCATCGATACCGAGGAACTGGTGGCCGGTATCGGCATTGCCTATGCGCGCACCGGTGACGACCGCCTGTTGTCGGTGGCCCAGCAGCAGAAACGCCTGCTGTTGTCCCCCGAGGGACTACAGGTGGCGCAAGCACTGGCCGCCAACAAGGCCAAGCCCTTCGATTACCGTCCGATGCTGCTGCGCGATGGCCCGGACGGCGACCGCGGTGGCCTGGCGATCCTGCGCATGAACGGCGAACGTGGCCAGGCGCTGGTGCAGAAGGACACGATGCAGGGCATGGGCCATGGCCACTTCGACAAACTCAACTGGCTGTTCTACGACAACGGCAATCCGGTGGTGACTGACTACGGCGCTGCCCGCTTCCTCAACGTGGAAGCCAAGCGGGGTGGCATCTACCTGGCCGAGAACCGCAGCTGGGCCAAGCAGACCGTGGCCCACAACACCCTGGTAGTGGACGAGCAGAGCCATTTCAAGGGCGACTGGAAGCGCGGCGAGGAACATGCCCCGCAGGTGCGTTTCTTCCAGGCCGACACCGATACCCAGATCGCCTCGGCAACGATGCGCGACGCCTACCCTGGCGTAGTGTTCACCCGCACCCAGGCACTGCTGCGCCACCCCGGGCTGGGCCTGCCGGTGGTACTGGATCTGCTGCAGGTACACGGCGACAAGACTGCGCGCTACGACCTGCCGCTGCATTTCAACGGCCACATCGTCACCACCGGTTTCGAAGCCGAGCACTTCAGCAGCCAGCGCCCGGTGCTGGGCAAGGACAACGGCTACCAGCACCTGTGGCTGGATGCACGCAGCTCGCCCGGCAGCGAACCGCGTTCCCTGGCGTGGCTGCTGGATGGGCGCTTCTACACCTACCGCTTCGGCAGCAGTGCGCCTGCGCAGGCGCTGCTGGTGGAAAGCGGTGCCAACGATCCGGAATTCAACCTGCGCCGTGAACCGGCCCTGCTGCAACGCGTGGACGGCCAGAAGGACGTCACGTTCTTCAGCGTGCTGGAGCCGCATGGCGAGTACAACGGCACCGCCGAGTACGTGCACGGTGCGGACAGCCGCATCAAGGACATCGTGCGCAGCCGGGGCAGCGATGCAGAGGTGATCGAACTGCGCCTGGCCAGCGGTGCACGCATCGCCCTCGGCGTGGCCGACGACAGCAGCGCCAAGGGCGAACACAGCGTGACCGTGGACGGCCATGCCTACCGCTGGAGCGGCAGCCATGCACGCATGGACCGCAGCAAGGGTGACGGAAAATGAACGGCCCTGCCGTGGTGGCCAACCTGCGCAAGGTGCCGGTGCGTTCAGCAGTGCGCTGGTTGATCGTGGGCCTGATCGCCGTCGCTACGGTCATCAACTACATCGACCGCAATGCACTGGCGGTGATGTGGCCGGAAATCGCCAGGGAAGTAGGCGCGACCAAGGACGACTATGCCCTGCTGGTAACGGTGTTCATGCTGTTCTACGCCGCCGGCCAGTTCCTGTTCGGCCGCCTGTTCGACATGATCGGCACGCGCCTGGGGTTCGCCCTGTCGATCAGCGTGTGGTCGATCTCGATCGCGCTGCACTCGATCACCCATTCGATGCTCTCCTTCAGCCTGGTAAGGGCGATGCTCGGCATCAGCGAAGCGGGTGCGTGGCCCGGCGCGGTCAAGGCCAATGCCGAGTGGTTCCCTGCGCGCGAACGCGCGTTGGCGCAGGGCGTGTTCAACGCGGGTGCGTCGATCGGCGCGATCGTCTCCGCACCCGCCATCGCCGGCCTCTATCTGTGGCTGGGCTGGCGCGGCACCTTCGTGCTGGTCGGTGCGATCGGCTTCCTGTGGCTGCTGCCGTGGCTGTTTGTCTACCGCGCCGGGCCGGACAAGCATCCGTGGGTGAGCGATGCCGAGCGCCGGCTGATCCAGCAAGACCAGGCCGGGCAGCAGACAGAGGCGGCGCCCAAAGCCAGCGTGCGCGAGCTGCTGGCCCATCGCCAGAGCTGGGGCATGCTCGCCTGCCGCTTCCTGCTGGATCCTATCTGGTGGCTGTTCGTGTCCTGGCTGCCGATCTATCTCGCTGAAACCTTCGGCTTCGACATCAAGCAGATCGGCCTGTTCGCCTGGGTACCCTTCGTCGGCGCGATGCTGGGCAGCCTCAGTGGCGGCTGGCTGTCGGGTCGCATGATCCGCGCCGGACACAGCGTGGACCGCGCCCGCAAGCTGGCCATCACCCTGGGGTGCGTGATCATGGCCCCTGCCCTGCTGGGTGCTGTGCTGGCCAACCAGCCGCTGCTGGCGGTGCTGGCGATCGCTGCGGTGCTGTTCGGCTTCCAGGTAGCCATCGGCAACATCCAGACCCTGCCCGGCGACCTGTTCGACGGCCGTTCGGTGGGCACGCTGGCAGGCCTGGGTGGCCTGGCGGCGGTCGCCGGCACCTTGATCACCACCTGGCTGGTGCCGGTGCTGACCCGCCACTCCTACGCCCCGATCTTCATCCTCGTTGCCGCGCTGGTGCCGCTGTCGCTGGCTGCGCTGTGGTGGTGGACCGGACCTATCCAGAAGCTCGACCGTCGCGGCGGCTGAGCCTGGGTCTCCTTCTTTTCCAAGTACATCCATTCCCCCGCAAACCAAGGAGTTTTCCGCATGTCGTTCCAGGACAAGGTGGCCATTGTCACCGGTGGTGGCCGCGATATCGGCCGCGCCGTTTCGATCAAACTGGCTGCCGCCGGTGCACGCGTCTGCATCAACTACGCCCATGATGAAGCCAGTGCCCAGGAAACGCTGGCACAGATCCAGGCGGCCGGTGGCCAGGCCATCGTGCATCGCGCCGACGTCACCGATGCCGCCGCCGTGGCCGGCCTGGTCGCTGCGGTACAGGCCGCGTTCGGCGAGCGTATCGACCTGCTGGTGAACGTGGCCGGTGGCATGGTGCAGCGTCGGCCGCTGGCCGACATCGACCCGGCGTTCTTCCACGCCGTGATGGACCTGAATCTGACCTCGACCTACCTGACCACGCACGCGGTGGTGCCACACATGCGCGACGGCGCAGCCATCGTCAACTTCGCCTCGCAGGCAGGTCGTGATGGCGGCGGCCCGGGCGCATCGATCTACGCCACCGCCAAGGCGGCAGTAATGACCTTCACCCGTGCCATGGCCAAGGAGCTGGGGCCGAAGGGCATCCGCGTGAATGCATTGTGCTGCGGCATGATCGCCACCCGTTTCCATGACGAGTTCACCAAGCCGGAAGTACGCACGGCCGTTGCTGGCGCTACCCCGCTGCGCCGCCAAGGGGCACCGGACGAAGCCGCCGACGCTGCCGTATTCCTGGCCTCGGATGCGGCGGCGTTCATCACCGGTGCGAATCTGGACGTCAACGGCGGCACCTACTTCTCCTGACACCTGACCGGACTCCTGCCCATGCAGCGCTGGACACTTCTGTTTTCATTGACGCTCTGCTCCGCCATGACGGCGCCCGCTGTGTGGGCCGCACCCGTGTGGGTCACTGCCTGGACGGCCGCGCCCGCGCCCGACCGCAAGGACGGAACGTCCGATGCGCCGGTACAGTTCGCCGCACAGACCGTGCGCCAGGACATGCGTATCGGCAGCCGTGGCGATGCGCTGCGGCTGCGCATCAGCAACGAGCTCGGCACGGCGCCCTTGCGGGTCGAGGACCTGCGCGTGGGAGTGAAGAACGGCAAGGCCGCACCGCTGCCGGTAACGGTAGATGGCCGCGCGGTCATCGAGGTGCCGGTCGGAGCCGCGCTGCTGAGCGACCCGGTGCGGATGCCGGTGGCGGCGCTGCAGGAGATCAGCGTAACGGCCTACTTCCCGCAGCCTACCCATCCCGCCGTGCGCCGCACCGAAGTGCGGGTAGCGGACGGCAGGCAGACATCGGTTGCCGACAGCGTGCGGCTGAGCTACCAGCAGAACGTGTTCTCGGCCGTGATGGTGCAGCGCGCTGATCGTCCCCAGGTGATCGTGGCACTCGGCGATTCCATCACGGAAGGCGCCACCGCACGCCGCGGCACCTTCAACCAGTGGCCGGAGCGGTTGGCGCAGCGCCTGCAGCAGGCCTGCCCGAACCGGTTCGTGGTACTCAACCAGGGCATCAGCGGCAACAAGCTGCTTGACCATGGCCGCAGCCACAGTGCGCTGTCACGATTGGATCGCGATGTGATCGCGGTGGCCGATGCCGATCAGGTCATCCTGTTCGAGGGCATCAATGACATCCGCCACGGTGGTGACACGCAGCCGCTGCCTGGACGCAGTGCGGCGGACATGCTGCTGGGCTATCAGCAGGTTGCAGCGCGACTGCATGCGCACGGCATCCGCGCCTGGCTGGGTACGTTGACCCCATTCGGTGGTTCCGAGCGCTACGAGCCCGTGTCCGCAGCGACCCGCACCTCGATCAACCAGTGGGCACGCGGTGGGAAGACCGGGTTCGATGGCATCATCGATTTCGATGCCGCGCTGCGTGACCCGAAGGCCGTGGAATCGTTGCCCAACGACATCACCCGCGACCACCTGCACCCCAATGACGAAGGCTACCGGCGCATGGCCGATGCCATCGATCTGCGCATGCTGGGCTGCACCCCCACCGAATGAGAGAGAACCGATGAGCCGCGTCGTTTGTTTCGGTGAACTGCTGCTGCGCCTTGGCGCACCCGGTCGTGAACTGCTGCTGCAGACACCGCAGCTGCAGGTCCACGTGGGGGGCGCCGAGGCCAATGTGGCGGTCTCACTGGCCTGTTTCGGCCACGATGTGCAGATGGTCAGTACGGTGCCCGGCAACGCGCTGGGCCGGCATGCCGTGGCCGAGCTGCGGCGGCATGGTGTGGGCGTGGCAGGTCTGCGTGAAGTCGACCGAGACCGCATGGGCCTGTATTTCCTGGCCACCGGCGCGCTGCAGCGCGCCAGTGAAGTGGTGTATGACCGGGCAGGTTCGGCATTCGCCAACACTGCACTTGCCGACCATGACTGGCCAACGCTGTTGCGTGATGCGCAGTGGCTGCACCTTTCCGGCGTCAGTCCGGCGCTGGGCGCCAATGTGGCCGAATCCGTCTTGAGCGCTGCACGGGCCGCACGCAGGTCAGGCGTGCGTGTGTCCTTCGACGGCAACTACCGACCTTCGCTCTGGCAGCGTTGGGGCGGCAACGCCGCCGCCATCCTGCGGGAGCTGTTCGCCGAAGCGGATATCGTCTTTGCCGATCATCGCGATATTGAACTGGTGCTGGGACTGCGCTTCGCTCAGGACACCCCCATCGCGCGCACGTCGGCCGCTGCAGCGGCCGCGTTTGCCGCGTTCCCGCAGCTGCAGTGGCTGGCCTGCACCCAGCGCGAGCTGGTCAGTGCCGACCATCACGTACTGGGCGCACTGCTGCTGGGGCGCGACGGCACCCGCGCACAGGCACCCTCGCGACCACTGCCCGGCATCGTTGACAGGATTGGTGGCGGCGATGCATTTGCGGCCGGCATCCTGCATGGCCTGGTGTCTGGGTTCGATGCAGAGAGCACCGTCCGTTTCGGTCTGGCCGCAGGCGCATTGAAGCACTCCATTCCCGGGGACTTCAGTCCCGTGCGCGAGGCCGAGGTCCGGGCGCTGCTGGAGAGCGAGCAGTTCGACGTCCGGCGCTGATCGGACCGGTAGCCCGATTACTCTGCAGTCCGCGCCGCAGTGCCCTGATTGAGCCGAAGGTAGACGCTGCCGGTGCGGGTATCGAGCAGGAGATTGAACTGCTGCAGCGCCTCGCTGCCAAGAATTCCTTCACCGCCGGAGCCATCGTCATCAAGGGTGATCGAGGCCTTGGCATCTTTCAGCTGCAGGCTTGAAATGGTCGCCACAGGCACGCGCACGTCCACCGCCCTGATCCTGCGGCCCGCGCTGCCGCTGAACTGTGATGTTCCCAACCGCTCCGGGAACGCCGCCTGCAGATCATGGGTAGCACCGAATGCATAGGCCAGATCGATGCTGCCATTGCTGCCCGTGTCCAGTGCAAGCCAAGGCATGAAGGTACGACTGCCGTTGCTGAGCGCTACCTGGATGGCCGGGGTATTGTCGATCCAGCGCACGTTGGCCCTGACATACCCGACGAGTTCGGGAAGATCGTCATGCACGCGCAGCACGCTGCGGTCGGAGTCGATCTCCAGAACCCTTCCCAGGAAGAAGGTCCAGCCCAGCACCGCATCGAAGGGTCTCCCCTGGTAGTCGATCACTACGGCTCCCATCGGTCGTCGCATGGCGCCGACCTGGACGGAGTTATGCGTGCTGTAGTCGAGAAACGTCACTCCGTCGGAGCCGGTATTCTCGCTCTGGTCGTCAATGACCAGCTTTGCATCCTGTTGAACGTGCTTGGCAACCGCCAGCGCCGATGCGCCGGTATCGATGAGGAAGCGAAGCGGGCGCGAACCGTTGATTGAGCCTTCAACGTAGATCCGATGGTCTTTGTCCAGTTCGAAGGGAATCTCGGTGACCGCAGCGCTGGCCGTGAGCGGCCCCAGCAGGATCAGCACCATGCATCGGAATGCTGCGCGAGGAATTGCATGCATTGAGAGGCTCCTTCCCAAAGCGTGGCGCAGCGGGCGCTGTGCCCATCGCAGCTTGGATGCAGATGCCGATGAAAAGGTTTAACGCTCCTGTGCAGTTGATTACCGAGCCGTCAGGCCCGGATCATTTGCCCGATATCCATGCTTCCAGTGCCGCAGTGTCTCTCATGTCGCCCTCATACCGGCGATGGGGAACGTGCGGTTGATTCGAACCACGCACCCGTCCCCGAAAAACCTTCATCGGCACCGAGATCCTGGCCAGCCCGCTGGGCAGCCGTTCCGGCCGTACATCCATGTAAAGGCTGTCGGCCGAGGTCTCCACGCCTACCTGCTCCGCACCCAGCTGCTTCCACAGGTCCAGTGCATCCAGGCAGGCCGAGCCACACGAGGCATCGGCCAGTACCACTACCCTGCCGCTGCGCGTTGATCCGGCACGGACCGGCTTCGATGCCTCACCTGCCGGGATGCTGGAAGGGTCGTGCCACAGCGCCTCCCCTCTCTCAGCTGCCTGCACCATTCCCGACGTCACGGTTTCCAGCATGCGCAGCAGCTCGGGCGATGCGTCGGGCGCCTGCTTCAACTTCTGCAGGAACCCGCGCAGCTGCGCGATGTTGGCATCGGAGGTCCGCCATTCGACCCAGCTGTGGTCAGGCAGCGCATCCACGGCATCGCGGCCCCAGATCAACCGCGCCAGCTCGATGCTCCAATGCGAAGCACCGCCACTGTTGCCACGTACGTCGAGCACCACCAGCGGCGCCTGCTGCAGTGCTTCGGCTTTCAGCGAAAGCTGTTCAAGCAGGCCGGTCAGTTGCCTGAAATTCTGCTCGGTCGGGTCGGCGTTGAAGCTGCTGGTAATGATCCAGTAGCCGCCATCGGGCATCGTATGCCAGCCGTTGGCCGGGCGGAAACTGCGGCGGGTGTCGGCCAGGCGCTCCTTGCGCTGTGCTGCCTGCAGCGGCTGCCACCGCAGCGCATAGGCCTTCTCATGCCCACCCACTCCGAACATGCAGGTGTGCAGCGTAGTCACGAACGGATTGCCCTGGTCCAGCATCACTTCGCCACCGGTCAGGATGCGGCTGGCCTGCAGGTTCCAGCGCCCGCTGAAGTCACCCACCCGGCGTGCAGCCAGTGTTTGTGCATCACTGCCATCACACGACAGCAACCGTGCCCCCAGCGGCGGATGGCCCGGGCCACCGTCCACGGTCATGACCACCTGCCTGTCGCCGTCGAAGCCGGTCAGGAAGCCGGGCCAACGCGTTGGCAGCTCGGGCGCGCCGGCAAGTGCATTCAGGCTGACATGGCCATCATTGAACGCCGCCGCATAGCCCTTCATCGCCCACCAGTACCCGGCGAAACTGCCGACCTTGCCGGTGCGTGAGCGTGCAAGCGCCAACGCATCGTCCAGCTGCGCAACGAAACCGGGATTCTGCCGGTCAACCATGCCTGGATGACTGCCGCGCATGGCCGCGTCGGCGGCATCCAGATCCTTCATCAGCGTGGCCGACCAGTCGGTCGGCGCATCCTGCGCGCTCGGTGCAGCAAGCAGCGCACCGATCAGCAGCCCTGCGATGGTCATCGATTCAACCCTACCCTGGATCAATCTGCAGTCTGGCAGCTTTCCCGCATGCTGTGCCGCGCCCGCCGCAACGGGCGCGGCACCCCATCAATGCAGCGGCACCTTCAGTACCGAAGGTGCGTTGGCGGGCGAACTGAAGGTCACCGCACCACCCAGCTGGCTGATGCCGGCATAGCGCAGATCCACCGTATCGACCACCAGGGTCAGGCGGCTGCCGGCCGGAATGTTCCAGCTGCTTGCTTCGAGGCGCAGGTCGAGCGTCTTCGGCTGGCCCGGCGTGGCACCACGCAGCGTGTAGGGCTTGTGGCTGATCAGCTGGCCATTGCCCAGCACATCTTCCGCATACAGGTAGGCATACAGCGTGGTGTTGGCGCGGCTGGGGGTGACGGTCACGCGCACTTCGGGGGCACCATCCAGGCGCCGGGCGCTCCAGTAGATCGGCCCCTGCCAGACACCGGCGGCATTGCGTCCCACGAACGGCACATAGGCCCCCGGTGGCAGATTGATCATCTGCAGCGCGCCAGACGCCATCGCGATGCCGGAGTTGGCCGCCGTCAGCAGGCCACTGCCGATGCGATAGTTCCAGCCCGTGGTACGCCCGTTCTCTGCCAGGCCACCAGTGGGCAGCAGCAACCCGCCCGGTGCGGTCAGCCCGTAGCTGACGGCGCCACTGTTGGTGGCCTGCCAGTCCGGATAGCGGCCCCAGCTGCCCTTCTGCGACTTCAACTGCACTGCCGCCTGGCGCTCGATCCCATTGGGCGTGCCTTTCAGGTAGTGATCGAACCACGCCCCCACCTGGTCATAGACCTCATTGGGAATTCCCAGCGCACCGAAGGCCTCGTTGAGTGCGTGGTCGCCGTGGCGCAGCTGCAGCTGCTTGGGGCCCTTCAGGCGATTGAAGAAATCCACCAGCTGGCCCGGCGGGAACAGGCTGTCGTTGAACGCGTTGGCCAGGAAAACGGCTGGCTGGTTGGCGTTGATCTCGTCGATGCTGGCGCCGGGGCTGCGCTGGGCCGCAACCGGCAACAGCGAATCCACCGCACCCTGGTAGTTGCCCAGCAGCACGCTGCGGTTGATGGTGGCCAGCTCCGCACCTGGGCGCCCCGTGGCCAGCCCGGCTGCCACCAGCAGGGCGATGCCCTGTGCGCTGGGGGTGTCGTTGCTGTACAGCGACGCCTGCAGGTCGGCCCAACCGCTCAGGGCCGCCACGGCCTTGATGCGCGGATCGCGCGCCGCCGCCAGCAGGCTGGTGCCGGCGCCGTAGGAGATGCCGGAGACGCCGATCCGCGCCGGATCAGCCCGGGTGTTGTCCAGCGCCCAGTCGATCAGGGCGCTGACATCTTCGACAGTGGCCGGCCCGGCAATGTCGATGGCGCCGCCCGATTCCCAGAATCCGCGCGAACTGTAGCTGATGACCACGTAGCCACGTCGCGCCAATGACTGTGCCACGCCCACATATTCGACGCTCGGAACTGCCCAGCTGCTGGGCATCACCAGCAGCGGATAGCGACCGCTGCCTGCGTCCTGCGGTTCGATGACGAAGGCCCCGAGAGGGGTTCCATCCCAGCTGGGAATGGTGCGGTGGGTGGTCTTGACCGTGGCCGCCCAGGCGGTGGGCGCCAGCCCGGTCAGCAGGATCAACAGCAGCAATACCTTGCGCATCGTCGTCTGTCCCCGTCGGTTGTGATGCAACGGGTTGGACCGTACCAGTGCGAATGGTGGGTGGCACCTTGCGACGCAACATGACGCATCGCGGCTTCACGCGGATCGAGACTGTGACGCTCCTTCTCACTTAAGGATGGATGGACGTCAACATGCCTCATTCCCCATCAGTGGGGGTGAGACACGGCGGCGCAACGGCGACTTTCAACAGGCCCTTCCAGCTGAGTGAACGCAGCGCATGCCAACATCAGAAGACAGAGCAATTGACCTTGTGTTCCACCGCTGAAGTTTCCAGACCGGACGCATCCTTGAGCGAGCTCTGCAGAATGGCGGTAATGGGTGGGCTATCCCACCAGAGTCCTTCGATGAGCGCACAGGACCAGGCGTACACAAATGGCGTCTGGGTCTTCTCAGGGAAGTCGAAGGACCACGTTCCGCATGGCTGCGACGGAAGGCAGTTGACAGAGGTGATGGAGAGCGTCAGCGGAAACTTGGGTTTACCCCGAAAGTCGATCTCCACGGGAATGTTCGATGCATAGCGCCCTGACACTTCGTCGATTTTCTCGATATCGAACGATTCGGTGAGTACCGTCAGACCCAGGGACGAGATGCGCTCGATGGGCATGTAGAACAGATCATTCCTGTAAGCCGTTCCCGGGTCGCCGCGCCCGTGGATGATGCCGACCGCTGCGTTCCCTACGAACACCGGGCCACCGCTGTCGCCTCCTACTGACATCGCATCGCCTGTCGTGCTAGTGGCGCGGATGTAATTTCCGATCGCATTATTATGGTTCGAGTGCGAATTCTTGTCGATGATCGTGCCGCACATGTAGCTGCCGGCATATCCGCTCTTGCAGACTGACGCGCCCACTGGAAGAGAAGTGGATGGCAGGGTGCTGGTAATGTCCAGTGTCGGAGTCGGCCCGGCAACCAGTTCGATCTGATTCTTCTGGGCATGGCGTGCGCCCGAACTCGGCTCTTTGTGCCACTGTACATCGTAGTCCCCTTGATTGTTCTCGGACTGGAATACAAGTGGTGAAGAAAGGCCAACGTAGGTTGCCACGTTGTCGCAGTGACCGGCAGTTGTAATGCCAAGATCGTTATCGGCATCGAAGACGTTGAAGCCAGTGGTGCAGCGTTGGGGAGACCCATTGATCCGGTGCCCTCCGGAAATGGTGGTGGTCTCCACAAAGCCGGTGGTGGGCAATAGCTCGACGAAGTCAACTGCGCGCAGTAGACGCCACATTGCACGGGTTGCTCTGTCAACATCCTTGACGTGGAATGTGACCATGGATCGCTTGATGTCGATGCCCGACATAAACTCGATGCCTGCGGAGCGCAACTGTGCGTCTCCTTCGTCTTGCACCGCGTGCATCATCTCCATTGATTGAGGGGCGATCACAGCTGTATAGCGTGAATCCGTCGTGAAACTTCGCAGGGTCTGTATCGGCGTGGAAGTGAGTTTCACCACTACGCGGAAGTCAGGCACATGCTCGATGTAAAGACCCGCAAACGTCTCAGGATGCAGGGCCTGTAACTGTCTTTCGAGCTGCCCCGCCCTCATCGTAGCCGTTTGTCGCTGGGCCGCTTCCCTTTCTGTCACGCCATAGGCGCGCGAATAGGAGTAGATCGTTGGATCGATATCGCCGGGTTTGGCAGACACCGAAAAGCCCAGTGTCGTCAGAAGCAATCCCACCAGCCCACGCATCTTCCTCCAGCGTTGCTTGTGCATCGTCCGCTCCTCTTTTCTCGAAACGTGGAACATCATCATCGCGCCCGTGCTGTTGGGCCGAAGTTCACGCAATGAAGGTGATTGGATATGTCAACGCGACTCGTCGACCAACACGACGCGGATGAGTGCATTTGCACTCATGGACAATTGCGAAGATAGGGTTGTGCAGGTTGTCCAATGAGCGGATTCGCATCGTCGACAGAGGCTCAATGGAGCTCGACCCGACGATGTTATCGGCCGGATGGGACCGAGCACTCGGCCTGATGCCGCCCTTGGGTGAGAGACGCTGAAGGGGATCAGGCCAAAGCCACCCAAGATGGCGGCCACCGGCGCTGCGTACGACGCGGCCTTCGAACTGCGCATATGTCCAAGCTCCTTCCCTGTATGCACCTGGCCCGCTTTGCGCGGCCCATCGGTGCTGGCAGCCCGACTTCCCCAGCCGCAGCTTAGCCTGGCCACCTGAATAGAAATGCGACCTTAATCCCAGATTGGTGATGGCTCAAATCTGGCGGGGGAAGGGCACAGCCTGCACGTTGCGAGGCGCGTCTGCAGTAGCATGCGCTCGTTTCAGTCTCCGCCTCCTGATCTGACACATCTCCAGTGCTTGCGGGCGGTCACAGCTTCGCCTTTTCGTCGTTGACCGAAAGGCGACAGCTTGTGACGCTTACGACACCGCAGGGCCTGCACGGCCCGACCCGTGCGGCCAGGTCCTACCGCAATCCGCAGCACCCGACTCCGCAACGTCTCCACATGACCTCGCCCCGGCATGGTCGTGGCGGACGGCTGCGCCCTGAACTTCTGCTGGAGAACCGCAATGCGCCTTGCAAGCTTCTTCTTCGCGTTCGTCCTCAGCGCCTTCGCTGGCGCTGCCCAGGCCCAGGTCGTTACCCTCAACAAGGGCGGCTTCGTGCTCACCTACGACTGCAGCATCCACAGTGCCACCCGCTACGAGTACACGCTCACCGCCGACACCGGCTCCGCCGCGCGCCCGTCCAGCTTCTACAAAGACCCGGACCTGCCGGCCGGCTGCCTCGGCCAGAACAGCACCGCGTCGTATGCCAGCATCCGCAGCGGCTATGACCGCGGTCATCTGGTGACCTCCAACCACATGGACTACAACGCGACCTACATCCGTCGCGCCAACTACATGACCAACATCGTTCCGCAGGTGTCCAGCTTCAACCAGGGCATCTGGGTGAAGGCCGAAAACGTGGCCGAGTGCTACCGCGACATCGCGCCGGTGGATGTCTACGGCGGCGTAGTCTATGGCGATGCCTCCAACGATTACTTCCTGGCCAGCCACGGTATTCCCACGCCGGAGTTCTTCTGGAAAACGATCATCACCCGAGACCCCAATACCGGCACCGCCAAGGCAATCAGCTGGATCATCCCCAATGAAGCCAACCTCGGCAGCCTGGACAACTATCTGGTGACCATCGCCGACCTGGAAGAGCTGCTCGGTACCAGCTACGTGGCGATCAACGCACCGGCTTCGCTCAAGAACATGCTGCCGGCCACCACCTGGCCGCAGCCGGCTGGCTGCGATCTCGGCTGAGCATCCTGATGCAGGGGTGCGGGGCGCCCGGCATGGCCACGGGTGCCCCGCTTGCGCGGCTGTGGGAAAATGACGGGTGATTGCCCCGCCGCATTGCCCCAGGAGCTGTAGATGTCCCGTTTCCCCTTCGATGCCGTGCTGTTCGACTGCGATGGTGTACTGGTCGATTCCGAGCCGCTGGTAGCCCGCGTGCTCTCGGAGATGCTGACCGAGCGCGGCTGGCCGCTGACCCCGGCGCAGGCCGGTGAGGTGTTCCTGGGCCAGTCCGTGGCCCACCTGGCCGGACTGATCGAAGAACGCACCGGCAAGCCGTTCACCGAGGAATGGCTGGAAGCATTCCGCCAGCAGCGCAACCGGGCACTGGAACGCGACCTGGTTGCGATCCAGGGTGCGCCCGAGGCCGTGCGTGCGATCGCCGCCGCCACCGGCGGGAGGATCGCCTGCGCGTCCGGTGCGGACCTGCACAAGGTGAAGCTGCAACTGGGCAAGGTCGGCCTCCTTGATGCCTTCGGTGCCCACGTGTTCAGCGGCCAGGACATGCCGCACACCAAACCGCATCCGGATGTCTATCTGGCCGCAGCCGCTGCGCTGGGCGTGGACCCGAAGCGTTGCGCGGTGATCGAAGACACCGTGACCGGCGCAACGGCCGGTGTGGCCGCTGGCGCTACCGTATTCGGTTTCAGCGAAGGCGGTCCGCACCACAGTACGCCGGAGGCCCTGCGTGCCGCGGGCGCGCAGGTGATCTTCCAGCGCATGGAAGACCTGCCCGCCCTGCTTGCCGCCCATGCGGTCGACGCAGTCGCCTGATCCGCTCTCAGCCCGCAGCGCCCAGCCAGGCGCTGCGGCGCTTGCCTGCGTAATGCAGGGCAAACAGATACAGGCCGGTCAACAGCTGCAGGAACAAGGGTGGCAGTGGCGCATAGGTAATCCACGCCGATGGCTCGCCCTGCCCCATCGCGCGCGCCACGAAATTGGCGACCACGGCCAGTGTGAACACAATCGATGTCCAGCGGTGCACAGGCCGTGCCCAGTGGCCGCGATTCATTGCTGGCGCCTCGCCTCGGACCGCGCTTCGATCATTTTCCAGCCATTGCCGGATGGATCACGGAATCCCGCATCCACCGCACCATAGCGTTCGATCGGTTCCTGGGTGAACTCAACGCCCTTGGCCAGCCATTCCACATGGCGCGCCCGGCAGTTCTCCACCGCCAGCACCAGCGGTGGCATCGCGCCCTTGGCCACCAGCTGCTGCAGCGCCAGAGCCGTAGCCGCGTCATGGGTGGGCGGGCCTGGCACGAACAGACCCAGCTGGAAACCGTCCTGGCCGGGGCTGCGTACGGTAAGCCAGCGATAGCTGCCATTGCGTACGTCGGTATGCACCTCAAAGCCAAGCGTGTCGACGTAGAACGCAAGCGCTTCATCTTGGTCGCGCACATATAGGCCGACCGTGTTCACAGTGTTTGTCATGGGACCTCCCTCAGGTGCGGTCCACGTTAGCAATCCGTTGCCGGCAGCGCTTCTCCAAAACTGCGGTATCGGCCGGCGACCGTCCCCATGAATGCGGGAATGCGTGATAGTACGCATTTTCCAGAAATATTAAGTGCGCATTATGTGATATCAATCACTCAAAGCGTTTCAGCAGGCGTGCGATAAGGGCCGCGACTCCCCACCCCGCTGCACTTCTGCACCTCCCTGGAGCGCGCCATGCAGGATGTCTCGCCGCACCAATGCAAGGTGGTATCCGAACGAAACTGGTCGCTCAGCACCTTCATGGAATTCTATGAGCGCGTGCTGAGCCCACGAATATTCCGTCCTTACGGAAAACTGCTGGCGCAGGAGATCGCTGCGGACATCCGTGCCGCACCGGGTGCTACCGACATCCTGGAGGTCGCCTGCGGAACAGGGGTAATAACGGCCAACCTGTACCAGGACCTGACCAAGCCGCTGGGCCTCAATCTGGTCGCCACGGACCTGTCGGCGATCGCGGTGGACGTGGCCCGGAGCGTATTGAGCGCCGAGCTTCAACATGACGTCCCACTGCTTTCCGACGTCGACATGGCCGAGCTGCCCTTCGCGGACAACAGCTTCGACATCATCGTGTGTGGTTTCGGCTTGATGTTCCCTCCCGACAAGGCCAGGGTTGCCCGCGAATTCAGGCGCGTACTTCGCCCAGGAGGCAGGGTCTATGCTACGGCGTTCCACTACAACCAGTTGTTTGAACTGGCACGCCAGCAGTCGCAGAGGCACTTTGGCATGCCATCGCGACTGATGGATGCGGCCCTGAGCCTGACCGATCCGTCCCCCATCACGCGCGCCTTCGCGATCGAGGGGCTGGATCGCAGCGACGGCGAATGCGCCGCGCTGCGCCCGCTCGCGTTCTCGCTTGGCGAAGCTGATGTCCGCGAGTTCCTCTTCAACGCGTGCATCCTGCTGGAGGAGTTCAATCAGTGCGATACCCCCAGCCGGGAACGCCACCTCGATGCGATGATGGAGGCGATCCATGTACAGGTCCCAGACCAGTGCTATCGGGTGGAGGCCTGGCTGATAAGCGGCAGGATGGATCCGACGGGTGTGGCCCTGCCAACGGTCATTCCGCCCGCTGATTTCCGGCCCTTGCTCGAGTTCCGCAACCTCTCGCGCCTGACGACGTCGCCGTGCCCTGTGGGCTCGCAAGCTCCATCCTGCGCGCAGGCCGTGGCAGCCTTCCACGATGCCAGGGTGCAGTTCCTCGCCGACCATCCCGCTTATCCCGAGCACCAGGTCGAGACAATGCGCCAGCATGAGTACGCGCGGCTGGATGAGCAACAAGTGACCTACCTGGATCATGTTGGCGGAACGCTGCCACCTGACAGCCTGCTTGAGCAGGACTACCAGGCGCTCAAGAAGACCATTCTCGGTAATCCGCACAGCGGATCGAAGGCGTCCCATGCTGCCTACCAGAAGGCCTGCGATGAGATCTACGCCTTCTTCGGATGCACGTCGGAGGAGTACGAGATCATCTTTACCGCCAATGCCAGCAGTGCGATTCGGCTGGTGGCCGAATCATTCCCCTTCCAGCAGGGTTCGCAGCTACTGCTGACCAAGGACAACCACACATCGGTGCATGGCTTGCGGGAGTACGCCACCTCAAAGGGGGCGATGGTGAAGTACATCCCCCTGGACGATGACCTGCTGCTGCATGACGGGCTGATGGAGCGTGCGTTGCAACGGCTCCAGCGCGGTGCGCCGCACCTGCTGGCATTCCCGGCGCAGTCCAATGCGACCGGCGTCCGCCACGATCTGGCGTGGATCGGGAAGGCCCAGCAGCAGGGCGCGTGGGTGCTGTGTGATGCGGCGGCCTGGGTTCCGCAATCACGGCTGGACTGCACGATCCATCGTCCCGACTTTGTCGTAGCGTCCTTCTACAAGATCTTCGGCTACCCCACCGGCGCAGGTTGCCTGCTCGCCCGGCGGGCCGCCCTCGGCATGCTAAAGCCACCCTCCTTCGCGGGCGGAGGCGTCTGCTACTACTCGGGACCGTGGTCGCCCACCGATCGCCTGCTCTACCGCGACGCCGGCCAGCGTTTCGAAGTGGGCACGCCCAACTATGCGGCCTTCCCGGCGATCGCCAGAGGCTTCGAGTTCATCGCCGCGATGGGCGGCGTAGAAGCGCTGGCCAAGCGCTCAAGCGCCCTGGCGGCGTGGACAGACACGCGATTGTCATCCCTTCGCCACCGCATCAAGGGTGACCTGCCGCTGTGCCGGATCTATGGGCCGCCTCCCGCGCTAAAGGGCGCAACACTGATGCTGAACTTCTTCGACTGCTATGGCTCGATCATGCCGCACGCACGCATCAAGCGCGCCGCAGAGCGTTTCGGCATAACCCTGCGCAACGGCTGTTTCTGCAACCTCGGTGCCGTGCAGCAGGCGACCTACGCGACGGCAGGCGCCGAACACTGCGAACTGGACAAGACCGGAAAGATCCTCGACTGCAAGACCTTCGACGAGAAGATCCTCGAGAAGGGAGATTGTGGCGCGGTCAGGATTTCATTCGGGCTCGGATCCAATTTCGCCGACGCCTACCGCTTCTGCCTGTTCGCCAGCTGCCTGCTGGATACTGATGTTTCCGGGCTGGAGGACCCGGCAGAGGAGACGCCAGCGGAGACGGCGGACACGCTGATCGCCGGCACCGTGCCAGCCTGATGCTCTTCGAGGGCACTCCCTCAGGCGCATCGCGGGAGGTTGCTTACGCGGAGCGTTCGCTGGCAACTGCGGCGCGACGGCGCTTTTCCAGCACCGCGATGTTCAGGTCCGGGCGCTGCGCGGCACGTGCGTGGCATTCCGGCACGGTGGCGGGTAGCGATTGGCCGGCGCGCTCGCGCTCCCGCACATTGCCCGGACTATCGCCGGTGATGTCACGGAAGATGCGGCCGAACGTACCCAGGCTGGACCAGCCGGTCTGGGCGGCGATCTCGGTCACCGGCAGATCGGTGTCGCGCAGCATGGCCACCGCCCGCTCGATGCGGCGACTGAGCAGGTAGCGGTGTGGCGGCAGCCCGAAGGCCTGCTTGAACGAGCGCGCGAAGTGCGCCGGCGATACCGCACTGACCTCGGCCAGGCGCGCGACTGACCACTCTTCGTGGCTGGCGCGGTCCATCCGGTCCTTGGCGCGCAGCAGGCGCCGCAGTAGTTCGGGGCTCTGGTTCATGGCGTCACCGCTTTGGCCAGATGATGACGTGCTGCACGCCGTGCCTCAGCCGCCTGCTCGCCAAGCCAATCACGGAACGCGCTGACCTTGACGCTGCCGCTGCGCGCAGTTGGTGCCACGAACCAGAAACTGCGGCCGTCACTGGCCACACCTGGATGAGCCTGTACCAGTCGCCCGCTGTCCAGCTCTGCCTGGAACAGGATCGGCGAACCAATGGCGATCCCCTGCCCCGCAATCGCCGCACCGATGTCCAGGTGCTCGACAGCAAATGGTGCAACAAAATTCTCCCGCGCCGGCGGTGGGATCTGTCCATGAGCGGAGAACCAGACTGCCCACCAGTCTGGTCGCCCGAGCAGCGCGACATCCAGCCCGCCACGACCCAGGTCACGTGCGGCTGGCAGCAGCGACGGTGCGCACAGCGGTGTGAATACGCTGGGAAACAGGGGCGTGGCCTGCAAGCCGGGCCAGTCGCCATGCCCGTTGCGGATGGCCGCGTCGAAACGACCCGCTGCCAGGTCCTGCGGTTCCGCCGATAGATCCAGCTCCAGCACAAGCTGCCGGTGACGCGCGCGGAAGCCGCCCAGTCGCGGCGTCAACCAACTGGTGCCCAGCGTTGGCAATACGGACAGGCGCAGTCGCGCTGCATCCATGTCCGCACCGCGCATGAAACTGGCACGAAGTGCATCGAATGCCCTTGTAGCCTCCTGCGCGATGCTGGCACCGGCAACCGTCAGTTCCACATGCTGTGCGTGGCGCAGGAAGAGGCAGGTACCAGTCTGGGCCTCCAGCCGCCGCACGTGGTAGCTCACTGATGCCGCAGTGGTGTCGAGCTCTTCGGCGGCACGCGCGAAGCTGCCCAGCCGCGCCGCCGCCTCGAAGGCGCGGATGGCGGCAAGCGATGGCAGCTGGCGTTGGGTGACCATAAGTGTGACTTAGCCTGAGCCCCGATATCTGCGTGGTCAATCCCCCGCGCACCCGCAACGATGGAGGCCCTTCGGTAGGGGATCACGCACATGGATCGACGGCAGTTCCTGGCCACCCTGACCGCTACGGCGGCGTCCAGCGTCCTGCCCTCCGGGTGGGCCCTGGCCAGCCACAGCGAAGACTGGAAATGGCTGCAGGGCAACTGGCATGTCCGGCACCAACGCCTCAAGGAGCGCCTGGCCGGCGATACCCGTTGGGAGTCCTTCACTGGCTCCAGCGCGGTCTGGCTGACCCTGGGCGGACTCGGCACCATCGATGACAACGTCATGGCGCTGCCTTCGGGCCCCTACAGGGGCCTGGGCGTGCGTGCGTTTGATCCGGTGTCTTCCATGTGGTCGATCTGGTGGATCGATGGCCGCAACCCTGCCCACATCGAAGCCCCCGTGCGCGGCGCTTTCGAGGGCGATGCCGGCAGCTTCCGCGGCACCGACCGGATCGACGGGCGCCCGATCGACGTGTGGTTCCGCTGGCATGACATCCACGGCGAGGAGCCGTGGTGGGAACAGGCATTCTCCGACGATGCCGGTGCGCACTGGGAAGTGAACTGGCGCAACTGGTTTCGCCGCACTGCGGCGGCCCCCTCTCCACTTCCGAGGCTGCCGGATGCACCGGGCGATTTTGATTTCCTGGTGGGCCATTGGAACGTGCGCCATCGTCGCCTGCGCGCTCGGCTGGCAGGCAGCGATGCTTGGGACGTGTTCAACGGCACCCTGCACAACTGGCCGGTACTGGGAGGCTTCGGCAACGTGGGTGACAATCTGATGCACGTACCTGGAGCGCCGCTGCGTGGCATGGGCATCCGCGCCTGGAACGCGGCTGAGCGGCACTGGCTGAGCTGGTGGCTGGATGGCCGGGAGCCGACCCGGATCGGCGTACCACTGCGCGGTGGTTTCGAGGCCGGAGTCGGCCGCTTCTTCGGCGAAGACCAGCACGACGGGCGAGCGATCCAGACGCGGGTGATCTGGTCACGCATCACACCGCGTTCGGCGCGCTGGGAACAGGCGGCCTCGACCGATGGTGGGCGTAGTTGGGAAACCAACTGGGTCAGCGATTTCGAGCGACGGGCATGAAGGCGCTGCTGGCCGTGATGCTGCTGGTGTCTGCGTCGCCTCCCGCGTCTCCATCGAGGGTGCTGCAGATCGTCGGCCCCGGCGAACGCTTTGCCCCGGGCGTTGCCTCCACGCAGTACGACGAGATTCGACTGACCTTGAGCCCCGACGGCAAGACCGCACTGTGGTTCAGCCGCAACCGGCCCGGAGGTCCGGGTGGGTATGACATCTGGGTCTCGCGCCACGACGGGCAGCGCTGGCGACCGGCGACGCCGGTCTCGTTCAACACACCGGGACGTGAGTTCGATCCCGCGTTCTCCGCCAATGGCAGTGTGGTGTACTTCTGTTCGGATCGTGCAGGCGGCCAGGGCGGCGACGATCTGTATCGGGTCAGCATGGGTAGCGAGGGTCGATTCGGGGAGCCGGTCAATCTTGGCCCCGCAGTGAACAGCGCGGCCGATGAGTTCGCGCCAATGCTCTCGCCGGACGCAGGCACACTGCTGTTCTCCAGCAATCGTGCAGGCGGTGCGGGCGGCCATGACCTCTACGTCGCAGCGATGGTCCGTGGCGTGGCGCAGCCCGCGCGGCCGCTGCCCGGAGACCTAAACACCGCGGCACAGGAGTTCGATGCCACCTTCCTGGGCGACGGCCGAACGGTAGTGTTTGCCCGCGCTCTGGACTTCGGCAATGCACCGGTGCGCCAGTTCATTTCCTACGTTCATGGGGGCCGTTATGACGCGGGCCATGCGTTGCCGGCCCCCTTGAACGATGCCTCCGGCGACAGTTACGGCGCGATGCTCGATGGCTCGCAACCCGACACGTTGACCTATTCGGCGCGGCGCGCGGACGGCACAGGGCTGGATCTGTACCGCATCCGCTACCAGATGAAGCGCCCTTGACGGTGGATGTTGTCGATTTCCGCAGCCCCGGTTCGTCGAGAGAATGAATACCCCAGGAGAAAATGTAGATGCCCTCCCATCAGTCCCTCGCCTGCGCCTGCGGCCAGGTCCGCCTGACCGCCACGGGCCAGCCCATTGCCACCGTCGAATGCTGCTGCGACAGCTGCCGCAAGGCCGGCGCCATGCTGCAGTCGATGCCTCGAGCGCCGGACGTACTGGGCCCGCATGGCCAGACGCATTTCGTAATGCATCGCAAGGATCGCGTCAGCATCGATGCAGGACATCCCTTGCTGCGCGCGTTGCGGTTGTCCAGCAGGGGCGGCAGCCGCCGCGTCCTGGCGAGCTGCTGCAATACGCCGCTTTTCCTGGAGTTCAGCGGCGGCCATTGGCTGAGTCTGTATGGCCTGTTGTGGCCGGCATCGACAAGACCCGCCGTGGAGATGCGGACGATGGTCAGTGATCTTGCTGATGCGTCTGCCCTTCTCGACGATGTGCCGAACCTGAAGACCCGGTCACTGCGGTTCTATGCCCGGTTGATGAAGGCGTGGATCGCCATGGGCTTCCGCAGCCCACGCATCGAGGTCGCCGGAGACAGCCATGTCTGAGCCCGAGCGGATCGAGATCGAAAGCATCACCACGCCCGGTCACATCCAGCGCGTGGATCGCGCCAAGTATCTCGCCATGCGCCACGCCTTGCTCTTGAGCTTGCCTGCGCAACCGCCGGGCCTGACGGTTGCGCAGGCGAAACAGGCGCTGTTGCCGCACCTGCCCGCCTCCCTGTTCCCGGCAGGGGCCACCGCCGGTTGGTGGTTGAAGGCGGTGCAGCTTGACCTGGAAGCCAAGGGCGTGATCGAGCGCGTCGCGGGCAAGCCGTTGCGCCTGTTCAAGCACCTGCCGGCCGGCTGATCAGCGCTGCGCAGGCAGTTCCAGCCGGTGCTTGCGGCACAGCCGATACACCGTGACCCGCGAGATCTGCATCTGCCGCGCGCACTCGGAGACGTTGTAGCCGGTCTGGCGCAGGGTCTGCAGCAGCACATCGCGCTCGGCCTGGCCGCGTGCGTCGTGCAGCATCGCACCCGGCAAGCTCGGGGCCGGTGCGCCCAGTTCCAGATCGCGCTCGCTGATCAGCTCGCCCTCGGCCATGATCGCCGCCCGCTGCACGCGATTGAGCAGTTCGCGTACGTTGCCGGGCCAGTCGAAGCGCCGCAGGGCCTGCAACGCTGCCGGGGCGAAGCCACGTGCGCGCACCGCATGGCGCAGGCGGAAGCAGCGCAGGAAGTGCTCGGCCAACAGCTGCACGTCGCCTCCGCGCTCGCGCAGCGGCGGCATCGGCAGCCGCAACACGTTGAGCCGGTAGTAAAGATCACTGCGGAACCGCCCCTGCGCCACTGCCTGCTCCAGCTCTACATGGGTCGCGGCAAGCACCCGCACATCGGCGCGCAGGGGCTGGCTGCTGCCGACACGCTCGAAGGTGCCCTCCTGCAGCACCCGCAGCAGGCTGGTCTGTGCTTCGGCGGGCAGGTCGCCCACCTCATCGAGGAAGACGGTGCCACCATGGGCCGACTCGAACACGCCAATCTGGCGCTTGTCGGCACCGGTGAAGGAACCGCGCTCGTGCCCGAACAGTTCCGATTGCACCAGGTTGGCCGGGATCGCACCGCAGTTGACCGCAATGAACGGCCTGCCGGCGCGGCCTGACAGCGCGTGCAGTGCATGCGCTGCCAGCTCCTTGCCGGTGCCGGTCTCGCCGGTGACCAGCACCGGCAATTCGACCGGTGCAAACTTGTGCAGGACGGTACGCACCGCGTGCAGTGCCGGGCTCTCGCCGATCAGTGCACGTGGCGTGCTGCCATTGCACGCTTCATCCGGCGGCGGGTCGTCAGCATCGAACTGCTGGCGCATTGCGCTGACCATGTCCTGCAGCCCGAACGGCAACGTAAAACGTGCCAGGCAGCGCTGCAGCAACGGCAACCACGCGGGCGGAGCGGCACCTGGACTCGGCGGCATTACCGCCAGACATGGCAGGTGCTGATGTTGTTCGATCCACGGCAGCAGCAGTTGCAGCGCGGCTGCATCCAGGTGCCGTAGATCAAGCACGGCGAGCAATCGATCGCGTCCGCGCAGGCCGATCGCCATGGCCGGATCAGGATGGATGCTGCGCACATACCAGCCCGCCGCAGCCAGCGCACTGCGCTCGCTGGCCGACGGCTCGCCAAACCACAGCACGCAACGTGATGTAGAAGCTTCCGGGACCGCTGCCATGCTTCCCCCAGCATCCGGACACCGTCGGCGGACTGTCAGCCAATCACCGGCGTGCCACCCTCCGCCGGGACCTCTACGGCCACCGCGGCGGCCTTTGTTGGGCGGATCCTAGCGCTTCGCTAAACGGCAGCGCAATGAGCGCCGCGTCAAGGAATGCACGGCTGAAGCCGCACCGTTGCAGTCCGCGCCGACGGCTGTAACAACAATGCGACAGTCCGCCGGGCGCCTTGCCCTGCGGCGCTTGGCGCGGCGCAATCGCAACATTTCTTCGACATGCCTGTAACACCCTGGCAGCAGCGATGCCTCGCACCGTGTCCGCCCCGTGTTGCCTGGTGGGCCTTCTGCAGTTGGCACGGTTGATGCGTGGTTCCGCCGCACCCATCGCGGGAGATCGGCATGGACGGTGTCACCCCAGTTCTTCGCAGACTCGGCCCCTCAGTGGCCGTCCTGCTGTTGCTGCTGCCGGGGGTTGCGGCAGCATCGGGCGCCCGCCAAGGGGTGAAGCCGCAACCGGGCGAAATCGTCCTGTTGCGCGATGTCTCGGCACGTCCGGCCTATCGCATGGCGCCACCGGGGATGGCATTGATTGCCGACCCGAAGCCGCAGCGCGAGATCGCCGCGGCCCTCGGCAGCGGTGGCGCCTCGACCGGCATGGACGAGCTCAGCGACGACGACTATGCCGGGATGGGTGCAGGCCACACTGCCATGGTCGCGGCGCCTGGCGGCACAACGGTAGAGCGCGTGACCCAACAGGCCCTGGGCAGCACCCTGGGGCGTGGCGGCGATGGCATGGTCGGCAGCAGCCTGGGCGGCGCCATGAGCGGCCCGCTGGGCGCGGTGGGCAACAGCACCCGCGGCATCGGCGATACGGTGCGCGGCGCGTTGGCCCAGTTCCCGCTGCAGGGCACGGCCCCGGCAGGTGGAAAATGAAGGCCCTGCACGGGTTGCTTCTGCTGCTCGCTGCAGCGCCCTGGGCGACCCGGGCCGATGACTACAGCGGCATGCTCGCCTATCTCGACGTCGCCCGCATCGACGGCCACGCACTGGCTGGCGCCAGCGGTGCCATCGCCGTGAACCAGGCCGCCGGCGACCTCAACCTGCAGGCCAATCTGCGCGGCATCGCCCACGGCGAACGCGCCGAAGTAGCGATCAGCGCCCAGCAGCTGCAGCGCGGCAACCGGGTGTTGTCGGCGCCGATGGAGGCGTCCGCGCTCATCGGCGGTAACGCACTGGCCGGTGCCAGCGGCATCGCTTCGATCAACCAGGCCAGCGGCATCGCCAACACGACGCTCAACGTCGTCAGCGCGACGCTGGCTCGACAGGGCATACGCGAATCCGACGACACGGCCCTGGCCGCCGAAGGTTCCGCGTTGGCAGGGGGGCGGGACGACGCCGGTCGCGGCGTTGCGACGGGGACCCGCAGCGCCGGTGTAGCCAGCACCGCACTGCGGGGATTCGACGGGGTCCTGCAACTCAATCAGATCGCGGGCAGCGGCAACGACACAGCCAACGTGCTTGGCCTGGTCGTGCAGGACCGCCCGTGACAACCACCCAACCGATGCACCACCTGATGAGAGAGAGGGCACCATGAAAGCGACCGTCAAACAGACCATGCTCGCCATGGCGATTGCCACTGCCTCGACCGCCGCTGCGGCCAATGGCTGGGACAACCAGAACGCCAATGCGAACATCAACCACAACCACACCGTCAGCGAAACCCGCAACGACACCCACAACCATACCGACAACGACGTACGCAACCGTACCGTCAACGTCAATGTGCAGAAGCACAGCAACATCCAGGCCGACGAACGCAAGGAGAAGAACAACCACGGCGTCGACGTGAACCTGGAGAAGGACCTGCGCCTGAGTACCGACATCAACTTCTCCGGTGACCCGAACATCACCGGCGACATCGATCTCGACTCCGCCGCCATCGCGGTGATCGACAACCGGCAGTCGATCAGCAACAACGCCACCAGCAACAGCCTGGTCACCAACAGTGCCTCCATCGGCGACAGTGTCGGTGCAGGCGCTTCGGGCAACCTCGGCTTCAACGTGGTGTCGGGCGACAACAACGCCCAGGACAACGCCGCGTCGCTGTCCGCTGCCGATGCATCCTTCAGCTTCGGCATGGCCGACGCTGAGGTGTTCGTGAACCAGGCCGGCTTCGGCAACGCCACCATGAACTCCGGCGTCACCAACGCCGCGGGCCTCGGCGGCAATGCCTTCGGTGGTGCTTCGGGCAACATCGGCGTGAACATCGCCTCGGGCAACAACAACGAGCAGAAGAACGCGCTCGCGGCCTCGGTAGCGACCACTGCGGTGGCGCAGTCGAGCATCAGCTCCAACCAGGTCTCCACCGGCAACACGGTCAGCAACGCCGGCTTCGTGCAGTCCTATACCGACACCGTGCAGGTCGGCATGCGCGGCGGCGTCAGCGGCCTGACCCTGGCCTACGGTGCCGGCACCTACCGCGGCACCGGCAACGCCTACCAGATGGCCAATTACTACCTGGACACCTGGAATGGCGAGCTGCCGCACCCGGGCGGCAACAGCACCGGCCACATCGACCTGGACAACGAAATCCAGAACGCCACGATGAACCCCAACCGGCCGGGGGTGGGCGGGCTGGGCTTCGATACGCGTGAGAGCGGTACCAGCCAGTTCGTCGAACTGGGCGTGGCCGATCTGTACGCCAGCCTCAGTGGCACGGTCAGCACCACGCGCTGGGTGAACGTCAACGCGACCAACACCTCGGCGTTGTCCGGCAGTGCCTTCTCTGGCGCCTCCGGCAACATCGGCGTGAACGTGGCGGCGGGCACCGGCAACCTGCAGGCCAACAGCCTGGCCCTGGCTGTCGCCCAGCCCAGCACCGGCGGCGGTGGTGGCAGCGGCGAGTAAGCGCAACACCCCGGCCGTCCGCCAATGGCCGGGTTCCCGGGAGCCCCTGTTCCTCCTCCCCCTTGGGACAGGGGCTCCCCCCTGCTGCCGGAGAACGTGATGATCCGTTGCCGCCTCTCGATGCGCCTGCTCGCGATGCTGTTGCTGCTGGGTACCACTTCCGCGTGGGCGGGCGAGGTGCGCTTCAGCGGCGTACTGCCCAATGGCGCGTTGCTGCAGCAGAGGGTGGAGAGCATGCAGGAGCGGCGCTACCGCAACGTGGTGCGCCAGCACACCGATTACAGCTGTGGGGCCGCCGCGCTGGCCACCATCCTGCGCCACGCCTACCACCTCGATACCGACGAGGCGACGGTGATCGAGGGGATGATGGGGGTCTCCGATCCCGCACTGGTGGCCGAGCGCGGCTTTTCGCTGCTCGACATCAAGCGCTACGTGGAATCGCTGGGCATGCGCGGCCGCGGCTACCGTATCGACGAATCCCGTCTGCGCACCCTGCGCGTCCCCGGCCTGGTGCTGATGGACGTGCGCGGCTTCCGCCATTTCGTGGTGCTCAAGCAGGTGCGCAACGGCATCGTGGAAGTGGCCGACCCGATCCTGGGCAACCGCAGCCTGGCGCTGCCTGAATTCCTTGCGGCCTGGCCATCACGCGCGGTGTTCGTGGTGATCGGCAGCGATTTCGATCGCAACACCGCCCTGCTGCAACCCAGCGAGCGGCCCAGTGCGCGCGCGCTCTATGCGCGGCAGGGGCCGATCACCGATGCCGAACTGGTCGACTTCGGCTTCAGCCATGCCGACCTGTTCTGAAGGAGGTTCGACCATGTTCCGCCAACCGCTGATGATGGCCCTGTTGCTGGCCTTCCCTGCCCTGCCCCTGCAGGCAGCAGAGGGCACGCCCGGTCGAGGCCTGAAGGAAATTCCGGACCCGGAACTGAGCCTGATGCGAGGCCGGTACACCGTGGGCGGCAACAACGTGGCCTGGTTCGGGGTGACCATGGTTTCGCAGTGGCAGGCCGGCAACGGCAGCACCCTGCAGGGCGCATTGACCCTGGCCATGGACTTCCGCGGCGGCGGTGCGCCGAAACTGAGCTTCCAGCCCAGCGTGCATGTCACCGCTGCAGATGCGCCACTGCCGGACACCCGCGGCCGCAGCATCGACAGCAGCGGCCTGGCCAACGCCAGCGGCCTGGTGCAGAGCGTACAGGTAGCCGGCGATGGCAACGTCGCCCGCAATGTCACCACGCTGAGCGTGCGTGATGGCGAGGTGCCTTCTGCAGTGAGCGATGGCGCGCGTTCGGTCAGCACGCAGCAGTCCGGCGCAACCGCGACCGCGGTGCTCGATGGCAACCAGGCCCGCCTGCTCCTGCAGGTGGATGGCCAGGGCCTGGTGCAGCAATGGATACGCAACGGCAGTGTCGGCCAGGGCATCGCCCTGGCCGGTGATGGCCAGATCGCCAGCAACCAGCTGCGGCTGGAGCTGGTGCGCGACACCGTGGGCGGCAACCTGCCGTTGAGCCAGAACGTGGCCCAGGCGATTGCGCTGAACCGCGGCATGGGGCCGGGCCAGTAGCACGGCGAGGCATTGGGGGAAGCGCTTCACAACGCAGGACACCAACATGCACACCCTTCTGAGGATCACCCCGCTGGCGCTGGCGGCGCTGGCGGGCACCGCGCTCGCCGCACCGCCAACAGGCGATGACGGCGCTGACGTGCAGGCCCTGGCCAACCAGCTGGAACAGCTGAAATCCAACTACGCACAGGAAGTGCGGCGGCTACGCGAACTGGACATGCAGGTGCAGGCGATGCAGGCGCGATTGAGTGGCCGGGTGGGCCCGGCCACAGCCACGCCCGCCGCGCCGCTGGCCGCGGCGGCCGCCGCGGCCGTTCCACCCAGCAGCGAAGGCTACGCCAGCACCGCTGCCGAGGCGCAACAGGCCAAGCAGGAATCACGGCGCAGCGTGGATGATGTCAAGCAGCAGCAATCCGCGCTGTTCTCGCGGCGCTTCACCATCGAGAACAGCCTCACCTACGCCCGCTACGACCGCAAGCAGCTCACCCTCAACGGCTTCCTCGCCCTGGACGCGATCTTCCTCGGCAACATCGCCATCGAGAACGTCGAATCCGATTCGTTGACCTACAACGTTGCGGCTCGCTGGGGCGTCAGCCCCAACCTGACGCTGAACCTGGATGTGCCTTACCTGGCGCGACGCACGGTCTACCAGAAGGGCGGTGCCGGTGGCGCAGCGGCGGCCGTCGCGCAGGAGGAAACCAACGGCAACGGCCTGGGTGATATCGGTCTGAGTGCGAACTACCGCCTGTTCGGCGAGCGCGGCTGGCGCCCGGAAACCGTGCTCACTGCCGGCGTGACCGCGCCGACCGGGCGCGCGCCCTACGGCCTGGACTGGAAGGTGATCGAGCGCGACGACGATGACTACATCCGTTTCGCCGTGCCGCGCGAGCAGCCCACTGGCAATGGCGTATGGCAGGCCAACCTGGGCCTGTCGATGGTGAAGACCGCCGATCCGGCGATCCTGTTCGCCAACATCGGCTACGTGCACTCGATTCCACGCGGGTTCAATGACATCGACAGCAATCCGGACACGATCAATCCCGGCGACGTGAAGCTGGGCGGATCGGTGTACTTCGGCGCGGGCGTGGCGTTCGCGTTCAACGAGCGCACCAGCCTCAGCCTGTCCTTCAGTGACCGCATCAGCGCCCGCGCCTCTACCCGCTTCGAGGGCGGCAAGTGGATGAAGGTGATCGGCAGTGACGCCAACGCGGCGTCACTGAATCTGGGCGTGACCTATGCGCTGAACCAGCACACCACCCTGGTGACCCTGCTTGGCATCGGCCTGACCCCGGATGCGCCGGACTTCACCCTGGCGTTCAAGATTCCGTACATGCTCTAGCGCCTGCGGCCCGGCCCGGCGACGGCGCGGCTGCGGCCCGCCGTCGTCGTCGATTCCGCCGCATCGGCACACATCCGCGCGATGACCCCGCATTGCGCGTCGATTCCGCCGATTCCCGCAGTCTCCCCGTTTCTAGCATGCCCCTGAGCCGGCCATTCCGGGCCTCGCGCCGAACAGGGTGCTCCATGTTGAACATCATCCGCGACGACATCATCGGCTGGATCGTGAAGGACCCGCGTCCGAAGGACGCCTTGACACACAATCACATCGTCGTCGACAGAGGCGGCGAAGCCATTCCGTGGAATACCTATGGCATGGAGATCGAATTCTGCACGCACGACAGTGCGATCTTCGCCTTCACCCACGTGGTCGCGGCACGCCTCAAACCCGGTGAAATCCCCTGGGAGAACAGCAAAAAGGTGAACCTTGGGCAGGACGGCCCATGGATGATCGAGTCGGATTCGGACAACACCTTCGAACTGGTCAGTCCGCCGCTGCGCTTCAACACGATCAGGTCCGCCTACGAATTCAAGGAGAAACTCGTACAGGCACTGCGTGACTCGGTGACCGTCACCGTGCCCCCGCAGCATGTCGGCATGCAGCTGGAAGACATCGCGGTTGATGACGTGTCGCCCATCGTCGCCTGCCTGTTCCACCGCTGGGAGGAGCGCTTCCAGTTACGCCTGCACGGCCTGCTCAGCGACGCCGCCCAGGCCAGGCAGCTTGACCTGGCCGTGCTGGACAACGATGGCTCGCATCCTGCCCCGCCGTCCAGCGAGTACGCCAGCTGGGCCAGCGTGGGCGATGAGATCAACGTGTACAACGTCGACGACGGCATCAACATCCCAGCGGGCCGCTACCGGCATCGCCTGCAGCAAGACACATGGCCCGACTACACGCGCCAGATCATCCTGGCCAAGTACAGCAAGTTCTGGTCAAGCGGGTTTTCCTCGCAGATGAACCTGCCCATGACCCTGCCTGGCTACTACCTGTACATGCTGCGCAAGACGGCCATGCCGCAGTACACCGCATTGGTGACCGGTAATGGGCAACATCCCTGCATCACCGAACGTGACAACCGCAAGCTCAATCTCTGGTACTGGCGGCACGTCCTGCTGCGGGCCAGCTGCGGCTACATCCTCAAGGTGGATCACCTGGACTCCGATCATGCCTTCGACCCGGTAGAGCTGCCGCGCTGTGCCGTGCTCTACCTGGTGGCGAGCAAGCTGCTGACCGGCGCCATGGCGTCGATCAGCGAACCGTTGCAGCTGGAGATGCAACGTGCAGCCTGGGACGCCAGCTCCACCCAGGCGATCGATGCGGACCAGGGCGCCACGCTGACCGAGGCCCAGCGCGACTGGGCGCCCTATCACAGTGGTCTGAAGGACCTCACCGGCATCTGGCTGAAGGCCTCGCTGATGGATGTGCTGCGCACGCAGGATCTGGCCACCTATCGATGGGCGGTGTCGAACCTGCCCGCCGTACTAATGGACCAGTCGATCTGGCGCAACGCGTTCGAGGACTGGGATGTGCTCAATGTACTCGAGCCGTTGCGCGAGCGTGCGGATGTGGACTGGAACGACCTGGACTACTTCCGGCGCCGCGGCCCTCGCGCGAAGCTGTGTGATCGCATACAGGGTGCTGCACAGCAGCTGGCCCAGTACCTGTTCGACCTAGGCGATGAGCAGCCGGTCATGCCTGGCCCGGTGGATCTGCCACCGCAGGATCAGCGCCGCTTTCTTGAACGCGACGGTGTCCCTGCCTGGGAAGCACGCTACGACACCCTGTACCGGCCGATCGTGACCGACGCCACAGGCCATCCGGTGCAACCGGCGCGCTATCTCGTCGAACACCGCAACAACTGACCCCCAACCACCCACACGAAGGAGAACACCAATGCCCCAGGTCTATGCCGCCGTAAGATCCGGCACCCAATGGTTGATTGCCCAGAAGCGCGTCACCAACAACTGGTGGAGCGCCTATGCCGCTCCGGTTCTGGTGATGGAGGCTGCAGCACTGTTGAACACCGCGCTGACGTCGGCAGATCGCGCCGCCCAGACCGACAGCGCCATCACGCTGCTGACCAACGCCGAGACCGCCGCCCGTACCGCCTGGAGTTCGGTGCCGGCCAATGCCGGTGCCATTGCAGCGGTCGCCGCCGCGACGGGGCAGGTTCAGACAGCCCGCAGCGTCAATACCGTCGAGGCGCTGCAGGCTGCGATTCCGTCCGTGCTGACCGCTGTCGACCGTGCCTCACTGGCGGCCGGGTTTGCGGGCCGCGTCGTGCTCGGTGCACCGCCCATCACCGTATGGCCGGATGCAGGGCTCGGCGCACGCATCGCTGCGGCACGGCTGGCGCTTGAAACCTGGGTTGCCGAACGGACGCCGGTGACCGTCAACCAGGCCGGGCAATGGGCACTTCCCGGTGGAGGAATGGGTGCTACCGAGGCGGCCGAAGCAGCGGCCCGTCGTGAGTTCGGCGAGGAAACGGGATTGACTCTGGATGCAGGCTACATCATGGACCAGGCGGTCGCGTTCTGTGACCCGCCGGACCGCGTGCTGTTCTTCCTGGTCAGCTTCGCCGCGCCCGCAGATGTCGACCTGGCGACATTGGCGACCACCCTCAACCAGAACCTTGCACCACGACCCGCCTGGATGGGCCGTCCGACATCGGAGTCGATCGTGGACTGGGAACTGTCGCGCGTACAGCAGGTGGAGCAGGCTGAGATTTCCTCCCGGCTGGGTGTACGCCAGCCGGTGGATCCGCCACCGACCGGTCCCGCGCACCGGCAGAGCATCGACTGGTATGCCGCGATCGCGCGCTACATCGAGGGCCTGCCCATCGAATGAGCCTGCGCTTGACGGGGCCGCGCCGGGTGCAGAAGCACAATCATCGAAACACCATGCCGACCAGCAATCCGCCCGTATCACGGCCCCGATCTTCACACCATTTCCCCCGCATTCTCCGTCGATTCCACCAATCCGCCAACAACGCTTCTTTCTACTCTGCATCCACGGTGAAGCACAGGCAGTTACGCACAACGCACCGTGACGCTGGATACCACGCACTTCCACCTTTTCGCAGGAGCAGGACATGGCATTTCCAACCGCGGTAAACGACCAGATCACCGATTCGGTCACCCAGGCCAACACCAAGGTGCTGGGCGATGCGCCCGCCGTGGCGGTGGGCAATCTGTACCAGGCCACCGCCCAGGCACTGGCCAACGCCGCCCACAACGCCACCAACGCGCAGCAGCAGTCCTATGTGACCGCGCAGTCGGCCACCACCATGGGCGTGGCCACGCTGTACTCGATCGATACCGCCACCACCGCCGTGGCGAGCAAGGAAATCCTCAGCACCCGCGTCCGCGGCCTGGGTTCCTGATCCGTCGTTCCGTAGCTGACCCGCCAACCTCAAGGAGCTCGACATGGCTTTTCCGACTGCAGTAAACGACCAGATCACCGATTCAGTCACCCAGGCCAACACCAAGGTGCTGGGCGATGCCCCCGCCGTGGCCATGGGCAATCTGTACCAGGCCACCGCGCAGGCACTGGCCAACGCCGCCCACAACGCCACCAGTGCCCAGCAGCAGTCCTATGTGACTGCGCAGGCGGCCACCACCATGGGCGTGGCCACCCTGTACGCGATCGATACCGCCACCACCGGCGTGGCCACCAAGCAGATCCTCGGCGCGTGATGCGCCGCCAGGCAAGGAGCTGAGCCATGGCATTTCCCACGGCCGTCAACGACCAGATCACCGACTCGGTCAGCCAGGCCAACCTGCAGGTGCTGGGCGTGGCGCCGGCCACGGCGATGGGCACGCTCTACCAGGCCACCGCGCAGGCGCTGGCCAATGCCGCCCACAACGCGACGCTCGCACAGCAGCAGATGTACGTCACGGCCCAGGCCGCGACCACGATGGGCGTCGCGCTGCTCTACGCCATCGATACCGGCGCCACCGGCGCCGCCACCCGGAAGATTCTCGGCTGAATCCAGTAAGTGCCGGCAGTCTCCGTTCCTGTAGTGCTGTCCATCCAAGGAGTTTCCACCATGGCATTTCCCACCGCCGTCAACAGCCAGATCACCGATTCGGTCTCGCAGGTCAACACCAAGGTGCTTGGTGATGCGCCAGCCATCGCAATGGGCAATCTGTTCGTGGCCACCAGCCAGGCGCTGTCCAACGCCGCGCACAACGCCACCAACAACCAGCAGCAGTCCTACGTGACCATGCAGGCCTCGACCACCCAGGGCGTGTCCACGCTGTATGCGATCGACACCGCGTCCAACGGCGTGGCCACCCGCGAAATCCTGGGTCTGCGCTGACGTGTCGGCCCGGCGTGACGCCAGCCACCGCGCCCCCGCCAAGGACGGCGTCACGCCGGGCCCCTGATCCATGCCCACATCGCCTGCCATCGGCTACCTCCTGGATGCAACCAGCAGCGGATCCGGACTGGCGATCGCTCTTGCACCATCGTTCGCGATGTCTGCCAGTTACCTGGCGATGGCCGACACCATCGGCCTTGCAATGCAGAACGCCGTCGCCAACCAGCAGCGCGGCCAGGTCACCGCCAGCGCAAGCCTGGCGCAGGTCCTCGCCTTGATCATCCAGAAGGGAGCCGTTCCGTCATGAGCACTGAGAACACCGTCAACAGCCAGATCGTCGACAGCGTCAGCGCGGCCTCCACCCTGCTGGTGGGGCAAGGACCCGCGCAGTCCTTCAGCATGCTGGACATGGTGCTGCTGGAAACGCTGGGTACCGGCATGCACAACGCCGTCGCCCGCCAGCAGGGGGCCAGCATGGTCAGCAACGCGGCGGTCACCGCCGCCTGCGCGAAGATGATCAACGCGCCCTGGCCGGTGCCACCGCCTGCTCCAGAACCGCCTCCGCCGCCACCGCCGCAGGTGATCCCCCTGCCGGGACCGGTGCCAGCCCCCCCTTCGCCTGCGGCCGTCATCGCCGCGGCCACCGCAGAAGGAAAGACCGCCATCAGCGTCCTGCAGGCACAGACCCACGGTGCCACTGCCGATGCTGCGGCCGCCAACGCCAGCCTGCACACGCTCGAGCAGCTTGCAGGCAACGGCACGGCGCCCGCGCCCGATCCTGCGCCCGACTCCACGCCTGGTCCGGATCCAGCAGCGGGTCCCGTCCAGAATTCCGCGCCAGACTCCACTCCGCACCCGTCCGCCGACGGCGCTGACGCCCCGGCCTGACACCGCGCCGGCCCTGCCCGGCCGCACCCGCCCATCAAGGAGCCCGTATGGACCCGCGCAACGTCAACGCCCAGGTCATCGATGTGATCAACCAGGTGCAGACGGCCACCATGTCCGAGACCGTGGTGACCACCAGCGGTGCCGGCAAGGCCTACCAGGCCGTGGCCCAGTCCGCCGCCATCGCCGTGCAGGATGCCGCCGATGCCCTGCGCAATGTCTCGACCATCGCCACTACCGCCGCCGGCGTGGCCATGGCCCAGTACCTGGCCACCGGCGATGAAAAGTATGCGCGGGTACTGACCCAGACGCAGACCATGATGCAGGGGGCTACCGAAGACTTCACCCGCGTTGGCAGCGCTGCTGCGAACGTCCTCAAGGGATTTCCGGCCAAGTGAGGCCGTCAGGAGCCACGCATGAGCGTTTTCATCAACGGTCGAACCACTCCGCAGACCAGCCAGCTGGGCCCGCGCAGCCGGCACGTACTTGGCCTCATCGACGGTGGCCACCAATGGCTGCAATGGGCCATCGACTCCCCTGAGCACCGCTACAGCTTCGCTGACGAAGGCGCCCTGCTGGACGGCATCCAACAGGGCCTGCATGGGTCCAGGCTGGCCTGGCTGCCCCAGGTAGGGTTGCAGGTCAGCCCGATCAAGCTGCTGAGCCTGGACAACGATGACCTTGACGTACTGCGGCGTCAGGAGCATGGCGAACACAACCGGCTTCTGGCCAACGAAGTGCAGGAGGTACTGGACAAGTACGACCTGCTGACCAATACGGCGTTGATGACGTTCCGGCCGTTCCTGGCGGCTATCGGCGCAGGCACCGCGCCGTTGTTGCAGCAACTGGACTTCCGCGAAGCCCTGCAGTTGCACGAACTGGCTTCGGAGCAGCGTGGCGCAGCCGATGCCGGGGAGACGCAGGCCGAGGCGGCGCGCTTCGCCCTGTTGCATGCACGCCGTCCCATCGAGTTTGTCGACTACTTCCACTTCTACCGCCTGGTGGCCTCCGGCGGCGGCAGCGCGGAACGACGCATCGAGGATGCCACGGAACTGCTGCGTGCCCTTTTGCCGATGCTGCTCGGCTCGCTCGACGGCCCGCAGCTTCCACAGTTGCCTTCACCGGAGCAGGTGCGCAGCGCCATTGCCGCCACGCTCGACGCCCAGCGGCAGATCGGCTATCCGCGCATTTCCCTTGCCGCCCAGCAGGCGGCGCTGTGCCTTGATCGCGGGGCAGGCGACCTGCTGGGACAGGCCCATGCACACCTGCGCAGCAGAGTGCATCGCCAGCTCGACGCTGCACAGGCATTCCTGAAGGAGCATCCGGTGGCCGGTGGCAGGCTCGGCCAGGATGGTGCCAGCGTGCAGTTCCGCATCGAAGGACGGCATCAGGAAGCGCGCGTACAGGTCGAGGACAATGTCATCACCCTGCTGGGATACCGTCGTTTTCTTGCTGATGCCGGCTCACCGGCGATGGTGGGCTACCTGGCAGGCGAGCTGTGAGCACCGCCGCATCTCCCGGACCAACCGGGCCCAGCCCCCAGCAGGTCGCCACGCAGCTGGCCATAGCCGCCAGCGCTGCGGTGGCGACCGGCCGCCAAGCTGCCCGGTTGCAGGCGCAGCAGATCCTGGCCGATGCCGAGGCAGCATTGAGCCATATCCTTGGGGGAAGCAACCAAAGCGCCCCCACTCCAAACCCACCAGGAGCACAGACCATGACCTTCCCGACCCCGCTTTCCGGCACGCAGACACCGGCGTATCCGGCCGGCAAGACCCCGATGGAGATCGCCCAGGAACTGGCGGACGCCGCCGTTACGGCCAGTGACGAAGGTGTCCGTGCCGGCATGGCGGTTTCCGAAGCGGCGCTAGAAGTGGCTGCCGAAGCCAGCCGGCGTGCAGAACAGGCCGCAGAGCTGGCGGTGCAACGTGCCGCCGAGGCGAACGCCCGATAGCGTCCGCAACGGCAGCCACGCGCCCCGGGCAGGCCTGCGCCTGCGCCGGGGTGTTGTCATTGCTCCGGAGTACGACGATAGCTGCGCGGGCTCACGCCCACCGCGCGGCGGAAGCTCTTCTCGAAATGACTCAGGTCGCCGAAACCGACCTGCAGCGCAACATCGGTGATGCGCAGTCGTTGCCCGCCGCGCAGCAGTTGCTTGGCGTGCTCGATGCGCAGCTGCTGCAGCAGCAGCTTGAAGGTGGTCCCCAGTTCGCTGCGGAACAGGAAGCCGAGGTGTGACTGGCTGACATGCGCCTGGCGGGCCAGGTCACCCAGGGTGACCGGTTCGGCGGCATGATCCTTCAGATACGCCAAGGCGCGCTTCAGCCCGTCATGCAGGCCTTCGTGCGACAGGCGGGGTGGATCCAGCACGTCGGGGTCCAGTGCGATGTCGTGCTCCGGCAATGGTGCCTGTGATGCACCACGTTCATGGACATGGTCCGTGCTGGCAGCGGCCAGCCCCGGCGCATGGCGCAGCAGGTCCTCACGACGGATGCAGCGGCCGCCGGTCATCACCGCCAGGCGTACCACCACCCGCTCCATCTCCAGCAGGTTGCCCGGCCAGTCATGCGCGCACAGCGCCAGCAGGACGTCTTCACTGAGCACATGCGGATCGAAACCGTGCAGCTCCAGCGCACGTGCGGCCAGTGCACCGATGTCCTCGACCCGCTCCCGCAGCGGCGGAATGTCCACGATGAGGAACTCCAGCCCGGCCAGCAGCGCCCGTGAGAACTGCTTCTCGCGCACCCGTTGTTCCAGGTCCGCACTGGTCGAAGCGATGACCCGTATCGGCCGGATCGCCTCCGCTTCGGAGCGTGTGGCATGCAGGCCGCGGATTCGATGCGACAGCTGCCCCTGCAGGATCGCCGGCAGCTCGTCCACTTCGTGGAAGTACAGCGTGCCGCCCTGGGCATGCGCGAACCAATCGTCGGGTTCGCCCGCAGGATGCGCACAGTTCACTTCAACGAACGGCCCCTGCCTGGCGTGGCCGCCGCTATGCAGCGCCGCAGCCAGTTCCATCTTCTCGGTACCGAACTCCCCGCGCAGCAGCACCGGCAGTCGACTGGCCGCGGCGCGTTCAATGAACTCCTCGATCTGCTTCAGTGCTTCACCCGCCCCCACCAGCAGCAGCGGCCTGCGCAGTGCCTGCTCGGCCCATGCCTTGGCTTCGTAGCGCTTGATCAGGTGCGCGCAGCGCTGTGCAAACTGCTCCCCCAGCACCAGTGCACTGCCGTCCAGCGGGCCGCACTCCCCTTCAAGATGCAGCTCGCCCAGTACCTCGCCGGCATAACGGATGGGCACCCGGTGTGATCGACCGCGCTCGGCGTCCTTGGCCGGCAGCGGCATTCCCGCTGCCATGCCTGCCATGTCGCCATGCAGCTGCACCTCGCCACCACGCATCGCCTTGTGCTGGGCCAGCTCCTTCACGAATGCGCCCAGCAGTTCGGGCAGCGACGGATAGGGCCGATAAGCGCGCTGCAGCATCTCACTGACTTGCCTGTGCATTGAAACTCCCCTTCGGAATGGCAACCCACTGCAGATGCAGCGGGCGATCACGCGATGCAGGCCGCTCCGGCGTCATCGCGGGATGCTGCGACGTCCACGCCGCATGCCGTGCCCGCAGGTCGCACCGCTGTTGCCGCGCACGCTGTCCGCTCCCGTTGCACCGGGAACTGCCTTCACCGCTGGAGGTCGGCACGGCTGACGTCGTCCAGGCCTGGGTCGTGCGCGCTGGGGCGGCACTGCCGATGACGCGCCGCCCAGTTACGTCCCGGCAATCGCATCCCTGGATTATGGAGAGCGAGTTTCCAGAAAATCGGCATGATAATGACGTGAATATCCGCGCCGGATACTCGTCGCAGCCAATCCGCCGGTTGCCGATGGATCAATCGCCTGCGGCGCGGTCTGCCACCTGGCCGGATGAATGGGAGTCAGCCGGGACGCTGGCGGCGTGGCGGCCGGCTCCACTATAGTCAGCACAGCTAGGCAGGCATGGTGCCTGCCCTCGAATCACAGGGAGTTGGACATGGGTCTGGTACAGGCGGTCAAGGGTGCGGTAGGCGGTGTGCTGGCCGACCAGTGGAAGGACTTCTACACCGTGCCGACGGGCCTGCCGTCCACGGCGGCCCTGTTCGCGGCGGTGCCGCAGGGCACCAATGCCGGCCGCGGCTCCAACACCAGCGGCTCGTCCAACATCATCAGCAACGGCTCGAAGATCGTGGTGCCGGAAGGCTACGGCCTGCTGCTGTTCCAGGATGGCGCGATCACCGCCTTCGTCGCCGAACCCGGTGGCTACGAATGGCGTTCGGATGATCTGAACTCGCAGTCGATCTTCGCCGGCGACGGCTTGGTCAGCACCTTCATCAAGCAGAGCTGGGAACGCTTCAAGTTCGGCGGCCAGCCCGGCTCGCAGCAGGCTGCGTATTTCGTCTCGCTGAAGGAACTGCCGGACAACCGCTTCGGCACCCAGTCGGAAATCTACTGGGACGACGGCTTCCTTAACACCCAGGTCGGCGCGGTCACCCGTGGCTCGTACACGCTGAAGATCGTCGACCCGATCCTGTTCGTGAAGAACTTCGTGCCGGCCAGCTACCTGCAGCCGGGCCAGGTGTTCGACTTCACCGATCTGGACAACGCCGCCGCCAGCCAGCTGTTCAATGAAGTGGTCGGTTCGCTGGCTCCCGCCTTCAGCCTGTACACGAACGATCCGAGCAAGGGCAACCGCATCACCAAGCTGCAGCAGGATTCGCTGGGCTTCGCGCAGAGCCTGTCGGCGGCAGTTGAACAGGGTTACCAGTGGAAGTCCGATCGCGGCCTGGCCATCGTCAAGACCGCCATCGTCTCCATCGAGTACGACGCCAACACCCGCGAGCTGCTGAAGACCGTGCAGCGCGCCGATGCGCTGTCCGGTTCGCGCGGCAATTCCAACCTGCAGGCCAGCGTTGCCCAGGGCATCCAGTCCGCCGGCGAGAACGGCGGCGCGGCAGGCCTGGTCGGCGTCGGCATGGCCTCGGGCATGTTTGGTGTCGGTGGCATGCAGCAGCCGACCACGCCGGCCGCCGATGATCCAGTGGCCAAGTTGAAGAAGGCCAAGGAAATGCTCGACCTGGGCCTGATCACCCAGAGCGACTACGACGCGCTCAAGGCCAAGGCGCTGGGCCTGTAACTGCAGGACGCACAACCACCATGTCTGATCCCCGAAACGGCCCACCGCCGCTGCCCGGATCCGCGCCCTCGACGCCGCCGCCCTTGCCGGCGGCGTCGCTGGATGGGCCGGGTTCGCCGCAGGACGTCCCTCCCCTGCCCGGCAGCTTCCCGCTGGACACCTCGAAGCTACCGCAGGCCATCCGCGATGAAGTGGAAGCGCCCGATCCGGTCGCCATCGACACTTCCGCCAGCGAGCTGAAGGACGGTCTCAACCGCTGCCCGAAGTGCGGCGCCACCGACATCCGGCCCAAGGCCGGTACCGATATTCTGGTCTGCCTGTACTGCCGTCACGAATGGCATGGCGCGCGGGTCGAGGAGGAATTCGGGCTGGGCGAGGCCATCGACCAGCTGCGCGGCACCGTCGTCGCCTCAGGCGCTCGTGACATCGATGCCGACACCTCGGCGTTGATGACGTTCAAGTGCACCGGCTGCGGCGCTGAGGTCACGGTCAATACCGAAAGCACGATGACGGCGCGCTGCCACTGGTGCCGCCATGTGTTCGGCGTCAACGAGCAGATCGCCAACGGCGCCGTCCCCGATGCCGTCCTGCCCTTCCATATCAAGAAGGACGACGCGGTCGCACGCATCCGCCAGTTCGTCGACAAGCGCCGGATGTTCGCGCTGAAGGCGTTCAAGGACCAGTTCACGCCGGAGAACGTGGTGGGCGTGTTCCTGCCCTATATGATCGTGGACAGCAATGTCAGCGCGGCCGTGGCCGGCAAGGGCGAGATCAAGACCCGCGAATACACGGTCGGCAGCGAGAAGAACAAGCGCACCCTGTACGACGCCGATGTCTACCAGGTCGAGCGCCAGGTGGATTTCACCGTCGATGACCTGCCGCTGGAATCCTCGGCTGAACGCGGCAATCTGGATACCCGCGCCAACACCAACAACATCATCAACACCATCCTGCCGTTCGATACCAAGAACGCGGTGAAGTGGAACGCCTCGTACCTGGCTGGCTTCACTTCGGAGAAGCGCAACCTGGATGTGGAAAAGCTGCGGCCGCGACTGGAAGACCAGCTGCTGTCGATTGCCCGCGCACAGGTGGAAGGCTCGGTGAAGCGCTACAACCGTGGCGTGCGCTGGGAACAGGAACAGCTGGAGGTGCATGGCACCCGCTGGGTGTCGATGTACCTGCCGGTGTGGCTGTATTCGTACCACCAGCCCGGCAAGAACGGCGGCATGCTGCACTACATCGCAGTGAACGGCCGCACCGGCGAAACCATGGGCAGCGTGCCCGTGCAACAGTGGAAGATGCTGCTGGCGGCCCTGGCCACCGGCACTGTCATTGAAGCCCTCGCAATCGCCTTCCTGGTGGCATCGACATGAGTGATGACAGTGGTCTCTGGCTGTTGGCGGCAGGCCCGGCCGGCGCAACCGCGCTGTACTGGGCGCTGTACCGCTATTACCGCAACACCGACAAATCGCATTCGTTCGAACACGAAACCGAGATCGAAGCCCAGCCGGTGACCGGCTCGGACCAGCAGGTGGGCCGGGTCACCGGCACCGAGGAGAAGCGCATCCGCGGTGACAACGTGTACGAGTACCGGAAACGGGTTGTGCGGGTGAAACCCGAGCCGTAGAACCAGGCCATGCCTGGCTGACGTGGGTAGTGCCGGCCGCTGGCCGGCATTCCTTTTGCTTCCAGACCTGAAAGGAATGCCGGCCAGCGGCCGACACTACCCTCAGCCAGCCTGCCCCAGCCGTACCTTCAACTGCTGGATCTCCTGTTCGCTGACCCCGATCGACTTCAGGTAACCCTCTGCACCACCGTACTGGCTGTGCAGTGCCGCCAGGAACTGCTCCATGTTGTCCGGTGCGGTACCGGACATGCCGGCCATCTTGCGGCCGATCTCCGGATTCTGCTTGATCAACGCCATGATCTGCGCGTTCATCGCGCTGTCCTTCGGCTGCCCTTCCAGGTAGTGCGCGGAGATTGCGTAGTTGTGCACGATCTCTGCCTTCGGCACACCCGCCAGGTCCAGCAGCAGGCCGGCGATGATGCCGGTGCGGTCCTTGCCTGCAGTGCAATGGAACAGCACCGCGCCATCCTGCTGTGCAGCGATGCGCTGGAACACCTGCTTGAACTGCGGCTGGCTGTGGTCCAACCATTGCACATAGGCCTCGCCCAGCGTATCCGGGAAGCTGGTCATCATCTTCTGCAGGTCCATCTTCTCCGTGCCCATCAGCGAAATGCGCTGATAGTCGAAGCGATCGTCGCGGGCCAGCAGATCCGGTGACTGTGCTTCCTCATCGGCGGTGCGCAGATCGATGTCGAGCTTCACACCGGCGGCGACGAGGGCATCACGGTCGGCATCGGTCAGGCGGCCAAGGTCGGCGGTGCGCACGAAGGCATCGGCGGGAATCGGCCCTTTGCTGCCCTGCAGGCCAGCGAAGGTACGCACATTCCAGGCACCCTGCAGCGGGATCACCCGCTGTGCATCGGCGGCGGCGGGCTTGGTGTTGGCGGCAGCCACCTGCCTGGCAGCGACGGCCTGTGGCGCATCAGCGGCAACCGCTGCGGCAGCCATCGGAAGGGCCAGTATCAGGGCCAGGGCGAGTTCGGTACGAGCGATCTTCATTGGAGTCTCCAGTCGAATCAGAAGTTGACGGCCACATCCAGGCCGAAGGTGCGCGGGTCGTTGAAGATGCCGCTCTGGCCCAGCGCTGCGCTGTTGATCTTGTAGAACAGGTGCTGCTCATCCAGCAGGTTGCGCGCCCACAGCGAGAACGACATCGTGGTGCCGGTGCTGTTGACCGGCACATCCACCAGCGCCACCCGTGCGTTCACCACGAACGAGCTGTCGGTCAGCATCTGGTCGTACTCGCTGGTGTAGTAGCCATCGGACCAGTTGCCGTCCACATGGAACTTCAGTGCCGAGAAGTTCGCGAACGGCACCAGGTAGTCGACCGACAGGCTGCCGGCGTTCTTCGGCGCCAGCAGCGGCTGGACCGTTACCTGCACCCCTGCACCGAACGGGTCCGTCGCGGTCTGCGCGTCGATCTTCGTATAGGCGTAGTTGAGGCCGAGGGTGAGGTTGTCCACCGGCATCACGTTGAACTCCAGCTCCGCGCCGCGCGACTTGCCATCGCTCAATGCATTGGTGGTGACCATTGTGGTGCGGGTCTCGCCACTGTTCGGGTCGAACGGCAGCGAGAAGTCCATCTGCTTGTGCGCGATGGTCGAATCGAACACGGCGAGGTTCAGGCGAGCACGGTTGTCCCAGAACTGCGACTTGAAGCCGAGCTCGTAGGCCGTCACTTCTTCCGGCCCGAACGCGGTGTAGTTGGTCGAGCGCGAGTTGGCACCGCCGGCCTTGAAGCCGGTGCTGTACTTGGCATAGACCATCGCGTGCTCGCCAAGGTCGTAGGCGATGTTGACCATCGGGTCGAAGCGGCTCCAGCGGTCCTTGAACGCAAGGTTGGTCGCCGCACCATTGACGATGTACAGGCTGCCCTTCTTGTCATCGCGGGTATAGCGGCCACCGGCGGTCAGGTGCAGGCGCTGCAGCGCCTCCGGGGTCCACGTGGCCTGGCCGAACACACCCAGGCTGTCGGTCCAGGCCTTGCTGGCGCGGTCGATGCGCACCCGCGAAAGATCCAGTGGATTGGTCGCCGGATTCACCGTATAGCTGTTGCCACCTGGGCCCCACACCAGCATGTTCGGGGTCTGCGCATTGTCACCGGCGGTCTCGTGGTAGTAGAACGCGCCACCGAGGAACTGCACCTGCGAGGTGTTGCCGATCAACTGGAATTCCTGGCTGTACTGGTGCTGGTAGACCTGGGCCAGGCTGTAACGTCCGAAGGGCGTACCGGCGCCACCATAGGCCGAGATCGCGTCAACCAGGCCCATGTCGAACTGGCCCTGGGTGAGTTCACGGTATGAACTGATCGACTTCAATTCCAGGTTGTCGTTCAGCGTCCACGACAGGTTCAACAGATGGCCACTGGTGCGGCCGGTATTGTCTTCCTGCGCGCCGCCGAGGATGGCGCTGTCGCGGCGATCCTGGCTGGCGCCGGCCTTTTGCAGCGGGCTCAGGTAGGCACCCGGTACCAGCACCTGGGTGTGGTACGGCGTGGTGGCGTCGTAGGAACGATCGAACGCGTACAGCAGCGAGAAGTCATCACGGGGCTGCCACAGCGCGGTCAGGCGTGCGCCACGCTTGTCGTAACTGTTGAAATCGCGCTCGCCACGCATCGGATTGTCGGTGGTGCCGCCACGCCTGGCCTGCACTGCATCGATCTTGAAGCTGACATCGCCCACCTTGGGCAGGTCGAGGTGCAGCGCGCTGTTGTAGCCGCTGAAGTTGGACACACCGGCACTGACGCTGCCGCCGAATTCACCGGTCGGCTGCTTGGTCACGATGCTCACTGCGCCGCCTTCGGTGTTGCGGCCGAACAGCGTGCCCTGCGGCCCCTTCAGCACTTCGATGCGCTCCACGTCGTAGAGCATGCTGCCCAGGCCCTGCGCACGGCCCATGAACACACCATCGACATAGATGCCGACGCCGGCATCGCGGGCCGGTTGGTTGGCGTCACCGGAGGCACCGATGCCACGGATGCCGATGTTCAGCGCAGAACTGCGGGTAGCGAACGGCGTGACCCGCAGTGATGGGATGGAGCCATCGGACAAGCTGCCCAGCGAAATCGCGCTGCGGTCCTTCAGCGCTTCGGCATCGACCACCGACACCGAGATCGGCGTCTCCTGCAGGTTGGTGGCGCGTTTCTGGGCGGTCACCATCACCTGGTCGAGGGCAACCACGGCACGGGCCGCGTCGGCGGACGCCGTGGCCTCGGCGCTGGGACTGTCTTCGGCATGGGCCAGCACCGGCAGCGCGGCGGCGATGGCGAGGGTAAGCAACGGGCGGTGCAGCGGGAGGTGGCGCATCGGACTCATTCGCGGAAGGAGGAGGCCGGCGCAGTCTGGAAGGCGGCAATTACAAATGAATGACCGTTCATTCACATCTTTTATGACGTACTATCCCGCCCTTGGACGCTCCTACCTCTCGCAATGACGCCGAAAACCGCCGTAGCCGTATCCGCTGACGACCCTGCCGCCGCACACGCCGAGGCCCAGCGCCGGCGCATCCTCGATGCCGCCCAGAAGTGCTTCATCACCCGCGGTTTCCATGCCGGTTCCATTGCCGACATCGCCGCCGAAGCCGAGATCAGCCAAGGGCTGATGTACCGCTACTTCGCCAACAAGCGCGCCTTGATCCTGGCCCTGATCGAGCGCCAGCTGCGCCACGACCAGGCCTCGATCAGCGAGATGCCGGCAGCATCGGACCTGGTGGACGGCCTGCTGGAGTGCTACCAGCAATGGGCACGCGGCGAAGTGCTGCCGATCCACGGCAACGCCATCGCCAGCGTGGCCCTGTATGCGGAGATCAATGCCGAGGCGCATCGCGACCCGGTGCTGGCCGAGGTGCTGCGCACCCACGACAAGCAGACCAGCGCTGCCATCCACGCCTGGTTGCGGCAGCGCGACGTCAGCCTGGGCCGCGTCGTGGACGAAGAGCGGATTGCCAGCCGAACCCTGCTGCTGCGGCTGCTGGTGGAAGGTCTGGCGATGCGCGCCGTGCGCGATCCGGGCCTGCCGCCGGAGCGGGTGCGGGCGCTGCTGGCCGACGCGATTGGGCGGGTGATCGCCGATTGAGCCACCCTCACACCGTCTCCCGCCTCGCCGGTTCGATACTCGCGCGGTCCACCCTTCCGAGGATCCTGCGATGGCTGCCCTGCTTGCCCGTAGCTGCCTGTCCGCGCTGTGCTGCCTGACCCTGCCCGCCCTGGCCCAGGACGCCTCGTTCGGCTTCGGCGAACAAACCACCCGCACCGAACAGACCACACAATCCAGCAGCACCCAGACCCGGACCAGTGGCGCGATGACCACCCAGACCACCACCAGCGGCAGCTCGCAGTCCGAGACACGCAGCGAAAGCAAAGGGATGGACGTGGACTTCGGCTTCCACGACAACAGCGATGACTGGGGCCATGACCGCCGGCGCGATGACCGCGATGTGCGCGACAGCGACCTGTTCGGCAGCTGGACACTGGGCCAGGAGAACGGCAGCAACTGCACCATCGAGCTGAAGAACATCGAATGGTTCGGTGGCTACAGTGCCTATGTGCCTGCCGGCTGCCCGGATGGCTTCTTCTCGGCCAATCGCTGGGTGCTGTCGGGCAACCAGTTGCTGTTGACCGACACCAGCAACACCGTATTCGGGCGCTTCCGCGCGTCGGGCGGAGGGCGTTGGTCGGGGTATCGTGAAACGGATGGGGCGCGCTTGTATCTCAATCTCAAGGGGCGCTGACCTCGAAAGCGAGGTAGCGGGCGCCGGCTGACAGCACGCCGCCGGGAACTGAATAGCGCACTCGCTAAAGAACACGCGCGCTGGGCCGATAGCAGGCCCGACCCAACGCTTTAAGGACGACGCGCCGTGTCTACGCCCGGATCCTACCCTTCAGGAATGAATTCATCCACACGCGAGGAACCCGCTCTGTGGTCGCGTGCGGCGTCAGTACTGGGAGTCATCATTGCGCATCGCTGGGCCTTCGCTGCTGCCGGCACTTTGGCGATGGTGGTGTTCTTCTGGCGCATCCGTTTCCTACCCAGCATCACCCTGACCGATATCGGTCTGGTTGCGATCGCGATCGTGGTGTTTTCCATCCTCTTGATGCTTGTTTTCCTAGCGACGCTGCTGATTCCAGCCGCGCTGCTAGTCGAATGGCATCAGAGGGGAATGATCTTCAGCGCGAGTGGTCCGCGTAGGCCAGGGTCCCGAGAGCGACACCTCGCATTAAACAGCATTCTCTCACTCCTTGTGGGGGCTGCAGTTGCACTGCTCCTTCTGTACGCGTCACTGGCCACAGCATTTGGCAAGAGCCATGACCATGCGTTTCTCATTCTCGTAGGTCTGGGCGCCATTGCCGCACTGGGCCCGGTGCTTCGCAAAACCACACCTTCAGCAACTGCTGAGCGTATAGCGAACACACGCCCTTGGAGGGGGCTGTGGCCACTGTCCCTAGCGTTTGCTTCTACGGCACTGTACCTACTGTACATGCCCATCTTCGTTCTCGTGGTGATTGGAACACATGAGGCGGCTACGGCCCTGACGGACTGGCAGTTCGGCCTCATGCTGTTGCTTCTTCCACCGCTCCACTATCTGTTCTTCCTCGTCCTGAGTTCACCCGCACGCCACAAATCCATTGCTGCCCTCGCTATAATTTTTTACGTAGTCATGTTTGCAGGCACACTCACTGAAGCGCTTGACCGCGCTGCGAACATCTTCCAGCTGGGCCTGTTGAAGCATCACAGCGTGGTGGTCTCCAGCGAGGGTTGCCGCATCGCTAAGTCCTCGCGCGTGGTGAGAGCGTGCCACAAATTGGAAGGATCCGGTGAAGCCCTTTACGAGATCCGGGACGTCCAAATCCTGACTCGCCTTGGCAGTCACGCCGTCATTGCCCGCAACCAATGGACCCCCGCGCAGCGAACCGGATCGGTGCCCATACCCAGTGCACATGTCCGGTCATGGTTCCCTACCGCTCCTGTGAAGGGCTTGCCACGGGCACCTCATTCAAGGGCACCCGCCGCCATGGTCGACATTCCAACGCAAAGACCCGTCCCCACGCCCCGAGCATCCCGAAAGGCGCCCGCTCAGCGCAAGACGGTCAGCTGCGTGGCGCGGTAGTCCGCCAACGCTGGCCAATAGCAATATGTGCGCGCGATCACAAGGTGGTCGTGGCACCCATTGGACTCACGTCGGCATCACCCGTCGGTGGCGATACATAACAAGGTTCGCACTACCGTAGCACCTGACTGCCGCCGCGCCCGCCCTCGCCACCCCGCCCTGAAAAGTGCCATGGACGAAGCCGAACGACTGCTTGAACTCGACCGCCTGCACCTGCTCGACACGCCACCAGAGCCTGTTTTCGATGCGATCGTCGCCGCCGCGCGTGCCGCTACCGGCATGACCATGGCTCTGATTTCAGTTGTTGCCGACGAGCGCCAGTGGTTCAAGGCCAACATCGGGCTGGAAGGTGTCAGCGAAACCGCGCGCGAGATTTCATTCTGCACCCATGCCATACAGCAGGACACGCTGTTCGAGATTCCGGACGCGCGCCAGGACCCTCGCTTCTCCACCAATCCCCTGGTGACCGGCGGCCCGCGCATCCGTCACTACGCGGGAATCTCGCTGGGCTCGGCGCACGGCGCGCGCATAGGAACACTGTGCCTGCTCGACCCGATGCCCGGTGTGCTGTCGCCTTCGCAACGCGAACTGATGGTGCATCTGGCCCGGGTCACCACCCAGGTGCTTGAACAGCGCAGCACCTTGATGGCACAGGTCGGCCAGGCCAAGGCCCTGCATCGTGAGCTGAAGCGCAGCGAGGACTTCCTGGAGCGCACCAACCGCGCGGCCCGGGTGGGTGGCTGGGAAATGGACCTGGTCAGCAACGAGGTCCGCTGGACCCGCGAAACCAAGCAGATCCACGGCGTGCGCAGCAACTTTGAACCGACGCTCGAAACTGCGCTCTCGTTCTATCGCGAGGACAGCCGAAACATCATCCGCACGGCGGTGCAGCGTTGCATCGATGAAGGCACGTCGTGGGAGGTGCAGCTGCCGATGACCACCGCCGACGGACGAGCCATCTGGACCCGCGTGGTTGGAGGCCGGCAGCAGGTCGATGGCCGGCCGCGGCTGGTCGGGGCCATACAGGACATCACCGAGGAGCGCGCCGCGCTGGATGCACTGGAAGCCAGCGAAACCCGCTACCGGCGGCTGTTCCACTACAGCCTTGGCCTGATCTGCACCCACACGCTGGAGGGCGTGCTGACCTCGGTGAACCCAGCGGCCGTGCAGTCACTGGGCTTCGATGAGAGCTACATGATCGGGCGCAGCTTGTGCGACCTGATGCCGCCGGAGAAGCGGGCCGCGTTCAAGGCGTATCTGGAACGCATCGCAGTCAACCACACCGATGCCGGCGTCATCGAGCTGATCGCCGCCGATGGTACCCGGCATTTCTGGGCGTATCACAACGTGCTCGACAACGAGGCCACCCAACCCTACGTGCTCGGCCATGCGCAGGACGTCACCGCACTGCGGATGCAGGAACAGCAGTTGCGCGAGATGTCCTTCAAGGATCCCCTCACCCAGAGCTACAACCGCCGCTTCCTGCCCCGCCTGGACGAACTGATCGACCAGCCTTGGGCTTGCCTGATGTTCGATCTGGATCATTTCAAGCAGATCAACGACACCCAGGGCCATGCACGGGGTGACACGGTGCTGGTCGAGTTCGCCGCCTTCCTGCGCGCTCCACTGGGGTCAATGGAAAGCGTAGTGCGTATGGGTGGCGACGAGTTCATGGTGGTGCTGACTGCACCGGAACCGGGACGGCTGGCCACGCTGGAGCAGTGGTATGCGCAGCATGCCGGGCAGTCACCCACACCCTTCTCGCTGGGCGCGACCCACCACGCACCCGGCGAGACGGTGGCCGACACCCTGCAGCGCGCCGACAGCCGTCTGTATCGCGAGCGTGCACGCGTGCGCACGCATCCGCGCCCCTCATCCTGAGGCTGCTCCTGTGGAGCCGAAGGCAACGGCTCCTGCCGTTGCCTTCGGCTCCACAAATGCCTGCACCGGGCCTGCGCCTACTCCGCTGCCAACGCCTGGATCGGGTCGAGCTGTGCGGCACTGCGCGCCGGGAAGTAGCCGAATCCAAGCCCGATCGCAGACGAACATGCCAGCGCGGCGAGCACCGGCCCCGCCGTGAACAGGAACGGCACACCCAGCGACAGCAGGCTGGACAGCGCACCGACCCCGAACGCGAACAGCACGCCCAGCACGCCACCGAACAGGCAGATCAGCACCGCCTCGATCAGGAACTGGCGCAGGATGTCACCCTGCCGCGCACCCACCGCCAAGCGCACGCCGATCTCGCGCACGCGCTCCTTCACCGACACCAGCATGATGTTCATCACCCCAACTCCACCCACCACCAGCGCCACCGCGGCAATGGCGGAGACCAGAGCCGCCATGGTCTGGCTGGACTTCATCACGGCCTTGCGGATCTGATCGGCGTTGTAGATGAAGAAGTCACGCCGCCCATGCAGCCGTTGCAGTTCGGCTGCCAGCGAGGCTTCGGCGGCGGTGGTCGGCACGTTGTCGCGCACCCGTACCGTGATGCTCTCCAGGCGCTGGCTGCCCAGCAGCCGTGAGGCGGCCGAGGTGTACGGCACGTAGACCGTCGGCGTCGCACCGCCGGCAAAGGCGCTTGCACCCACCACCCCGATCACCTCCACCGGCATGCCGCCCAACAGCACCGTACTGCCGATCGGGTTGCCGGTGAACAACGCCTTGGCCGCCTTCTGGTCGACCACGCCTACCGCACGATGCGCATCCACTTCGGCATCGGTGAAGAAGCGCCCAGCCTTCAGCCGCAGCCCGCGCACACGCGGCAGGTCCGCGCCCACGCCCTGCACCTGGGTGTTGGCACGGCGGCTGCCCTGCAGTGCTGCCACCGAGCCCGTCAGATTGGGGCTGACGCTGTCCACGTAGCTCAACGCGGCCAGATGGTCGGCATCGCCCACCACCAGTGTCTCGATCTCCGCCGAGCGCGGGTCGCCGAAATCGGCGCCGGGGAATATCTCCAGCGTGCTGGCGCCCAGTTCGTTGATCTGTGATTCCACCTGCGCCTGCGCGCCCTTGCCCAGCGCGACCACGGTCACCACGGCGGCCACGCCGATGATGATGCCGAGCATCGTCAACAAGGTCCGCAGTCGATGGGCCAGCATCGAACGCACCGCCATCCGCGCGGCCTCGCGCACCGCGTCCAGGCGTGCACGGCGCTCGGCGATCAGGGACGACCCGCGTTCGGCGATGGATGCAGCGGGCGCCACCACCGGCGCCCTCTCACCGCGATCGGAGACCACTCTTCCGTCGGCAATCTCGATCACCCGGCCGGCATGTGCGGCAATTGCAGCGTCATGGGTCACCAGGATCACCGTGTGGCCTTGCCCATGCAGGCGCTTCAGTTCGGCCATCACCTGCTGGCCGCTGGCGTGATCGAGCGCGCCGGTCGGCTCGTCGGCCAATACGATGGCGCCGCCGTTCATCAACGAACGGGCGATCGACACGCGCTGCTGCTGGCCGCCGGACAGCTGGCTCGGTCGGTTCGCGGTGCGTTCGCCCAGGCCCAGCGTTTCCAGCAGCCCGCGGGCACGCGCGGTGCGCGTCTCTGCATCCACGCCCGCATAGACCGCCGGCAATGCCACGTTCTCGGTGGCGCTCAGGTTCTCCATCAGGTTGTAGCGCTGGAAGATGAAGCCGAAGTGCTCGCGGCGCAGCCGGGCCAACGCATCCGGCGCCATCTGCTCGGTGGTCTCGCTGTTGACGCGATAGCTGCCTTCGGTCGGCCGGTCCAGGCAGCCGAGGATGTTCATCAGCGTTGATTTTCCCGAACCGGACGGGCCGATGATGGCGATGAACTCACCGGCGTCGATACGCAGCGAGACATCCTTCAGCACCACCACTTCACCGGCGGCCGAGCGATAGGCGCGCGATACGCCATGCAGTTCCAGCAGAGCGTCGGCCATGCTCACATCCCCAGCAGACTGGCAGCTTCCGGCTCAGCGCCGCTGGGCGCCTGGCCGACCACCACGTTCTCACCCGCCTTCAGCCCGGACAGGATCTGCACCGCCGTAGCAGTGCGCAAGCCCGTGCTGACCTCACGCTCGGTGACGCGGCCCTTGGCATCGACCACCTGCACCGTGCCGCGGTTGCTGTCCTTGTCTTCGGATTCGGTCAATGCGGTCAACGGCACCTGCAGTGCGTTGGCAGCACGTGCCAGTTGCAGGGTGACCTTCACCGTCATCGACGGTTTCAGCTTCAGGCCCGGATTGGCCACATCGAACAGGCCGGCGTAGTACACCGCCTTGGGCGTCTGCGCCGAGCCACCCGCACTGCTGCCGGCCACATCGGCAATCGTCGACGGCGCTGGCTCCAGCTGCTGCAGATGGGATTCGTAGCGGCGGCCACTCGGCCCCAGTGTCGAAAACCACAGCGGCTGACCGGGCGCGACCAGCTCGACATCAGCCTCGGCGATCTCGGCGCGCACGGTCATCGTATCCATCTGCGCCAGCATCACGATGGTCGGCGTGGTCTGCATCGAATTCAACGTCTGCCCGGCCTTGGTGACGATCGCCACGATGTAGCCGTCGCTGGGCGAAACGATGCGGGTATAGCCGAGGTTGATCCGCGCGGTTTCGACCTGGGTCCCGGCCTGGTCGATCTGCGCCTGCAGCGCGGCCATCTCTGAGCGCGCCGTATCACGTGCCACTCGCGCGGCCTCGAAACCTTCCTGTGACACAAGGCGCGACGCCACCAGTTGCGACTGCCGCTCGTAGACGCGGCCGGCCTGCACGTAACGGGCCTGGCTGGCGGCATGCTGGGCACGTAGCGTATTGGCAGCCGCCTCGGCGCTACGCAAGGCGATGCGCTGCGGCTGCGAGTCGACCTCGGCAATCAGGTCGCCGGCCTGCACGCGCTGGCCCAGCACCACATGCAGGCGCTTGACCTGGCCGGACACCTGCGCACCCACCGCCACCAGCTCCTTGGGATGGACCCGGCCCACCGCCTGCACGGTCTTCTCCAGATCCGCCACCCTTGCCGGCGCGGTGATCAGCGCGGCATCATCGCTGTCTGCAAAGGCCCACCAGCCGGCGGCGCCCGCAATGAGAGCCACGGCTGCGGCGATGGTCCAGATCCTGCGGTTGTTCATCGAAACGCCCGGCTGCGGGCGGCCACCCAGTGCGACCGCTGAGGCCGCAGTCTGCAAGCCAGGGGTGGACGTTTCTTGGAGCCACTGTGGAGATTGCATGGAGATCCGGCAGCCGTTCAGGCACGCCGCCGGCGGCTGAACCAGTCGATCCGTGTCCACGCAATCTCGACACAATCTCGACCGAGTCTCCATCAATGGCGGCTAGCCTCGGCAACCTTGCCGACTGCCTGCCCATCGTGCTCCGTCCCCATCCAGACCTGCCGTCGATCGATGTGTGTCGTGCCTACCTGGCCTGGTGCGCGCCTGCGCCGTGGCTGCTCGCCCTGGTGCTGGCATCGACCACGGCCTGGACGCTGGCCAGTCCGCATGTGCTAGCGCCCCTGCTGGCAGGCTTCGGTGCTGCCGCCCTGCTGTGGTTCCGCAGCGATGGGCCAGGCCACGCGAGCCGCCTCGGATCGCCCGCTTCGCTGGCGCTGATCGGCCTGGCGGTCTCGTCGGAGACGAAGCCAACCGCCGCCGGTGCCACGCTGCATCTGCCGCTCGCCCTCGCCACCCTGCTGGTCGCCACCCAGATGACGCTCCGCCTCCGCGCCATCATGCGCATGGCCACCCGCCTGCAGGCACGGGTGGATGCGGCGGACATGGCATCGCGCTGGGCCCGTTTGTCGGCAGCGCTATCCGCCCTCGCTGCGCGGAATCTGCGCGAAGGGCGGCCGCTGGCGCCGTCGCTGCATCGCACGCTGGTGCTGGCCACGCTGGCCTGGGCCGCCAACGAGGAAGCACAGGCCATGGAACGCCGACGATGACCTCGCCACTGACATCGCCCTCGCCCTCACCTGCTCACTTTCCAAAGCCGCATCACGCAATGAAACCCGATACCCGCATGCGCCAGGCGCCCCTGGTCCTGATTGCCGAAGACGAAGGCGAGATCGCCGACATCCTCGGTGCATACCTGGCGCGTTCCGGCCTGCGCAGCGTCCGCGCGGTCGATGGCGAGGCGGCCCTGGCCAGCCATCGCCAGCTACGCCCGGATCTGGTGCTGCTGGATGTGCAGATGCCGAGGATGGATGGATGGCAGGTGCTGAGCGAACTGCGCAGGCGTGGCAATACGCCGGTGATCATGCTCACCGCACTCGACCAGGACGTGGACAAGCTGACCGGCCTGCGCGTCGGCGCTGACGATTATGTAGCCAAGCCATTCAATCCGGCCGAGATCGTCGCCCGTATCCAGGCGGTGCTGCGGCGGAGTGCCAGAGAACCCAGCGATGCGCCCGGCGGGGTGATCCGCCAGGGACCGTTCGAGATCGACCTGCGCAGCCATGAAGTGACCGTGCGCACAGATGAGCAACTGCACGCGCTGACCTTCACGCTCACCGAGTTCCGCCTGCTGGTACACATGGCGCGCGCACCACGCCAGGTGCACAGCCGGTTGGATCTTCTGCACAACTGCCTGCCCGAGGGCGATGCGCAGGAACGGACGGTGGACAGCCACGTCAGCAAGCTGCGCCGCAAGCTGGAGGACGTGGGCGTCATCGGCATTCCGGCCACCATCCGTGGCGTTGGCTACCGTTTCCTGGACTGAATGATGAACCCCAAAGGCAAGAGCATCGGCCGCCAGATCACGCTGTCCATCACGGTCGCCTCGCTGTGCTCGACGGTGCTGTCGATCAGCGGCTTCTACCTGTTCTACTACCTGATGGAAGTGTTCTACCCGCGTTGGTACGACGAGCCGGAAACGATCATGCCATCGGGGCTGGAGTGGCTGTGGATCGGCTTGACCGCCTCCGTTGTCGTCATCTTCGCCACGCTGGTCGCCTCGCGCCTGACCCGCCGCATCATTACCCCGTTGAACTCGGTGGCCGAAAGCCTGCGCCGGGTCGCCAGCGGTGATCTGGAGGCACGTGCACGCGGTGGCGATACCTCGATGACCGAAGCCGCCACGCTGGTCAGCGACTTCAACTCCATGGCAGAGCGGCTGAACCGGATGTCCGAGAACCGGGTGTTCTGGAACGCCGCGATCGCGCACGAACTGCGCACGCCGATGACCATCCTGCGCGGCCGCCTGCAGGGCATTGCCGAAGGGGTATTCGAGCCCGGGCCGGAGCAGTTCAACAGCATGCTCACCCAGCTGGAAGGCCTGACCCGGATCATCGAGGACCTGCGCGTGGTCAGCCTGGCCGAGAGTGGTCATCTGGATCTTCGCCTGCAGCGCAGCGATGTCAGCGTGCAGGTGGCCGCGGTGGTGGAAGCCATGTCCGAAGCGCTGACCGAAAGCGGCTTCTCGGTGACCGTGGATGCGCGCCCGTCACTGGCCGACTGCGATCCCGCACGCATCCGCCAGGCCGTGCTGGCACTGCTGGAGAACGCGCGGCGGCATGCCATTCCGTGCCCGCTGCGGGTGGCCGTCACCCTGGCCGAAGGCCATTGCACCGTAGCGGTGGAGGACGGCGGCCCCGGCGTGCCGGACGAGTTGCGCGACAGCATCTTCGAGGCCTTCCAGCGCACCGATGTCTCGCGTTCCCGGCAGAGCGGTGGCTCCGGGCTTGGCCTCGCGGTAGTACGTGCGATTGCCGTTGCCCATCACGGAACAGCGCAGTGCCGGGCCACCGAACGTGGTGGCAGTTCGTTCGAGATCCGCTGGCCAGTGCATGCGCGCCGTTGAGGGCGCAAGGTTGCGGCAGACGCTGCTCTGGTAGCGGCCCACCTTGGTGGGCATTCGCATCGCTGAACGGCGCCGATTTCTCCACGCAATCTCCATCGTCCCTCCATGCCCGCTCCAAAGGGCTGCAGATACTGGGCGTGACCAGGGAGGCGGCAGGTATCCAGCCCCCTGCCCTGTCTCCACTTTGCCCAGGCATCCCCATGAAACACCCCCACGATCCGGCGGCCGCCGCCGGTAGCATCGGCCAGCAGAACGCGGCCGCCACCCTCAAGGCCATCCTGCGCACCTACCCGTGGCAGCTCACCGGCACGTTCTCGCTGGTGGCGATGGAAAATGCACTGTTGCTGGCGTATCCGCTGTTTGCCGGCTTCGCGGTGGACGCGATCATCCGCGGCGACATCGGCCACGCAATCTCCTACGCCGGCGTGGTGCTGTTGTTCTGGCTGGTCGGTGCCGCCCGCCGTGCGGTCGATACCCGTACCTTCACCCGCATCTATGCCGACCTGGCGGTGAACGTGGTGCAAGCACAGCGCAGGCTGGGCCAGGCCACCTCCACCTCAGCCGCGCGCGTTGTGCTGGCCCGTGAGTTCGTCGACTTCTTCGAGAAGCACGTGCCGATCATCGCCACCGCGCTGGTATCGATGTTCGGTGCGGCAGCGATGCTGCTGGCGATCGAGCCGCTGGTGGGCGCTGCAAGCCTGGTCGCACTGCTGGGTGCATTGTTGCTGCTGCCATCGTTCGCACGCCGCAACGAACAGCTGCATGGACGCCTGAACAACCGGCTGGAGCATGAGATCCGCCTGGTTGACCGGGTCAGTCCCTCGGTGCTGCGTCGCCACTACACCACGCTGTCGCGGCTGCGCATCCTGCTCTCCGATCGCGAAGCCGGTGCCTTCGTGGTCGTTGGCGCAGCGGCAGCGGTGCTGTTCGCGCTCACCATCGGCCGTCTCGCCACCACCGACGGGGTTACCCCGGGCCATGTGTATGCGGTGATGACCTATCTGTGGACGTTCGTCGGCAGCCTGGATGATGCACCGTCGATGGTGGATCAGCTGGCGCGGTTGAAGGACATCGGCCGGCGCGTCAGCCCCGGCATGGATGATACGGAGCACAAGGACGCCGCTTGACCGGTAGATGCCCACCTTGGTGGGCAACGATGTATCGCGGCGCCAACCAAGGTTGGCGACTACCGGGGCAACGGTGCCAACCAGGATTGGCGGTTACCTCGCGGAAGGACATCGGCCGCCGCGTCAGCCCCGGCATGGAGGATGCTGAGCGCAAGGACGCCGCTTGACCGGTAGACGCCCACCTTGGTGGGCACCGACACATCGCGGGGCCAACCAAGGTTAGCCACTACCACGGCAACGGCGCCAACCTGGAATGGGGCTTACCCGGAGGCTGCCGTGCGCCCGCACATCGCCAATGCACCGATGATCAACGCTTCCATGCTGCGGTCGAACTCGGCCTCCTGCGCCTTCCGATCCAGCGGGCGTCGCGTGGTATCCACCACCGCATGGCGTGAGTACACGGTGTCGGCCAACGCCACGGCGTGATAGGCCACGGTCGACAGCAGCCACGCCGCCTGCTCGAGCGGCAGATCATGCACGCGGCTGAATTCGGCATGGTGGCGCTGGATGCGCGCCAGCATCTCCGGTGTCTTCGCGCCGTGGCTGACCAGGAACGGCGCCAGGCCCGGATTCCCGTCCACCAGCGTCCGCAGTGAACGTTGGAACGCACGCAGATCCTCCTCGATGCTGCGCCGGCCAGCGGCATCCAGTGCCGGTGCCTGCCAACGCTCGAAGATCGCCTCGGCCACCAGCTCGCGCAGTGCCGCCAGATTCGCCACATGCTTGTACAGCGCGATGTGGCTGACCCCCAGCGCCGCCGCCACGCCCACGAAGCTCAGCCCCGGCAGCGTCATGGCAATGCCGGCGTCGGCGATGCGCTCGCGGGTGATGGTGGGCGGTCGCCCACGGGCAGCGGTCTTTTTCGGTGCAGCCATGCGGTAACGGTTCCTGCGCGGTGCGCGGGCAAGGGCTGTCATGGTGGACCGCAGCGACGCCGCGGTCAACGCGTCGCTGCGGTCCGTGGACAGGCCCCGGTTACGGCACGATCAATTTAGTTTAATATGATGTAAATAATTCGCATTTGCAGTGTCCAGGATCGTTGTCGATGTCCGCGTCCCCCACTTCAATCACCCCGGCCGGGCCGCTGCGCGGCGCCGACCATGATCGCGGCCTGCAGGCGCTGCAGGTCCAGGTGGTCGCGGTTGCACAGCCGTGCGCCAGCCTGCTGCGCCTCGTGGTCCAGCTGCCGGAACATGCAGAACTCGCGCCCTGGCAGCGTGCCAACACCGCCGTGCGCATCCAGCTCGGCGCCACGTTCGGCGATGTGTCACGGATCTACACCGTGCGCAGCCTCGATCCCAACACCCGCCAGTTCACCCTGGACGTAGTGCTGCACGAGGCGCCGGGGCCGATGCTGGCCTGGGTACGTGCGCTGCGCCCCGGTGATGCCTTCGATCTGACCGGACCGCGCCCCCATCTGCAGGTACCGCAGCGCGAGGGCACCTGCGCCCTCCTGTTCGCCGACCCAAGCGCCATCCCTGCCCTGTTTGCATTGCTGCAGCAGTGGCCGGCCGACCTGCGCGCAGAGGCCTGGATCGCCTCGGATGATGCATTCCCGGTAGACGAACTGCCCGCCATTGAAGGTGTCCGCGTGCTCCGCCTCGCCACCGGTGACGTGCCGTTGCTGCAGCAGGCGCGCCAACTGCGGCCGGAGCCCGGCAGCACGGTCTGGGCGGCCGGCGAGCGCGAGGAAATGCGTGCCCTGCGCCGCCACTTCATCGAAACGGTCGGCCTGCCACGCAGCGACGTTGCCGTGGCCGGCTACTGGAAACGTGGCGAGACCACCACCGAGACCGACCAGCGTCGCCGCCGCAACTACGAGCGCGTGCTGGCACGCGGCGGTGGCCTGCAGGACCTCGACGACCTCGCCGACGATATCTGATCCACCCCGCAGTATCCGCGCCCCGCGCTTCGTTCCACCCAGCCACAGATCGCCCACGCACCTCGCGTGCAGCACTGCCACAGCGGCAGTGCCGTGCCCTCTGCCAGCCATTCCACAGCCCGCGTCGTCCTGCCCCTGCAGGTCACAGACGGCGCCGTGCTGGCCGATCGCACGACCCACCACACGAGAACCGCCATGTCCCTCCCCCTGCGAACCCTGCCCCTCCCACGCCGCTCGGCGCTGTCCCTGGCCGCCCGTGCAGCGTTGCTGCCCACCCTGTTGATCGCCATCGCCGCGCACGCCAACGATGCACCCGATGGCGCCCGCCAGTTGCCCACAGTGAACGTGCGCGCCGACAAGACCACGCCTACCGATGCCTACGCCGGTGGCCAAGTGGCCCGCGGCAGCCGCGTCGGCCTGCTCGGCGAGCTCGACTTCATGGACACGCCGTTCAACACCACCCGCTACACCGCCGACTTCATCGACAACATCCAGGCGCCGGACCTGGTGCGGGTCATCGCACTGACCGACCCCAGCGTCTACAACAGTGGCTCCAGCGGTGGCATCACCGACTACTTCAACATCCGCGGTTTCGGTGTCGCCTCGTCGGATATCGGCTTTGGTGGCCTGTACGGGCTGATCCCCTACTACCGCGTCACTCCCGAACTGGCCGAGAGCATCGAGGTGCTGAAGGGCCCGTCCGCGCTGCTCAACGGCATGCCGCCCGGTGGCTCGGTGGGCGGTGCGGTGAACGTGGTGCCCAAGCGTGCCGGCGACACGCCGCTGACCCGCTTCACCGCCAGCTACGGCAGCGACGCGCAGTGGGGCGGTCACCTGGATGTCGGCCGCCGCTTCGGCGCGGACAAGCAGTTCGGCGTGCGCCTCAATGCCGTGCACCGCGACGGCGACACCGCCACCGACCACCAGCAGCACAAGACGCAGCTCGCATCGCTCGGCCTGGACTGGCGTGGTGAGCGCTCGCAGGTGTCGCTGGACCTGTTCAGCAGCCGCGACCATGTGGATGGCCTCAACCGTGGCGTCTCGCTGGCGCCCGGCCTGGCCGTGCCCCGCCCGCCGAAAGCCAGCACCCTGTTTGCACCGGACTGGACCTTCAGCACCGTCAAGGACCAGGCCGCCGCACTGCGCTGGTCGTTCGACATCAATGACTACCTGCAGGCGCATGCCAGCTACGGCCACGGCCATACCGATTTCGACTCCATCGCCAGTGCCACCACGCTGATCACCAACACCGCCGGCGACTTCCGCAACAACTTCGCCCACCAACGCTTCATCTACAGCAAGGACACCGTCGAAGCCGGATTGTCGGCGCGTTTCCGCACCGGCGCGGTCGATCACGCGCTGGCCATCAGTGCAGCCTGGTACCAGCACGACCAGAAGTTCGGCTTCAAGCGCAACCTGCTGGCCCGCGATTGGGTAACCAATATCTACAACCCGCAGTGGGGCCCTGCCATCGACCGCAGCTTCAGTGATGCGTCGCTGCCGAAGACCGCGGAAGTGCGCACCACCAGCTTCGGCATCGCCGATACGCTGTCCTTCATCGATGATCGTGTGCAGCTGACCCTGGGCATCCGTCACCAGACCGTGCTCAGCGATACCTTCGATGGCGGCACAGGCAAGCGCACCGCACGCTACGACGCCAGCGCCAACACCCCGGCCGGTGCACTGCTGTTCAAGGCCAGCGACCGCCTGTCACTGTATGCCAATTACATCGAAGGCCTGAGCCAGGGCAGCACCGCCCCGGCAACCGCCGCCAACGCGGGCGACGTGTTCCCGCCGTTCAAGACCCGCCAGCGCGAGGCCGGTGCCAAGTTCGACTTCGGCCGCTTGGCCAGCGCATTGAGCGTGTACGAGATCGAAAAGCCCAGCTCCTATACCGACCCGACCACCAATGTGTTCTCGTTCGGCGGCCAGCAACGTAACCGGGGCGTGGAATGGACCGTGTTCGGCCAGGCCACCGAACAGCTGCGCCTGCTCGGTGGCATCGGCTGGCTGCAGCCGAAGCTGACCCGTACCCAGGGCGGCATCAACGAAGGCCGGTTGGCGACGGCCACACCGCAATGGCAGGGCAAGCTGGGCGTGGAATGGGATGTGCCGACCGTGGCCGGCCTCACCCTCACCGGCAATGCGGTCAGCCTGTCCAAGGGCTACATCACTGCTGACAACAGCCAGTGGGTGGCGGGCCGCACCGTGTTCGATCTCGGTGCCCGCTATGCGACGCAAGCGGCCGGCCATCCGCTGGTGCTGCGCGCCACCGTGCAGAACGTGACCAACAAAGCGTACTGGGCGGGCAGCCTCGGCTCCGGGCTGGGCACGCCGCGCACCGCCCTGCTGTCGGCCACCGTCGATTTCTGATGCCTGATGCACGGGCGCTACGCCATCGCGCGTGGCGCCCCGGAGAACTGATGTGAGCGTTTCCCGTACCACCGCCGTGCTGGCCTGGCTGCCGCTGGTCTCACGCATCCTCGCCGCGCTGTTCGGCGGCTATGTGCTGGCCGCGCTGTGCAGCATCGCCGCACTGGCGCTGCCCATCGATGGCCGCCAGGCCGTGTTCACCGGCATGCTGGCCAGCTTCCTGCTGTACGCCGGCGCCGTGGTCTGGGTGTTCGCGGTGCGTTCGGCCTGGCGCGCATGGCTGGGCCTGCTCATCGCCGCGTTGCCCCTGTGGTTGATCGCACAGACGGTCGGCAACGGAGGTGGTGCATGAGCAAGGTCGATCGCACTCCGAAGCCACGCGGCATCCGCCAGACCATGTCCGACCTGCATATCTGGGTGGGGCTGCTGGCCGGATGGATCCTGTACGCGATGTTCCTCACCGGCACCGCCAGCTACTTCCGCGACGAGCTCTCGCGCTACACCCGCCCGGAAATCGCCACACCGTCCGTGTTGCCGGACGCCGCTGTGGTTGCGCAGCGTACCGTCACGGCGATCATGGCCGACACGCCTGCGGCCAGCCAGATCAACCTCAGCCTGCCGAGCACGCGCATGCCGTGGGTGTCGGCGATGTGGGCCAGCCCGGGCGGGCGTGGCCGGCATGGCTTCGACTCGGGCCTGTTCGACGCCAGCACCGGTGCACCGCTGCAGGCACGTGACACCGGCGGCGGCGACTTCTTCTATGCCTTCCACTTCAACCTGCACTACATGCCGGCGATGTGGGGCCGCTGGATCGTCGGCCTGTGCGCGATGTTCATGCTGGTCGCCATCGTCAGCGGCGTAATCACCCACAAGAAGATCTTCGCCGACTTCTTCACTTTCCGCTGGGGCAAGGGCCAGCGCTCTTGGCTGGATGGACACGCGGCGCTGTCGGTACTCGGCCTGCCGTTCCACTTCATGATCACCTGGAGCGGCCTGGTGATGCTGGCGGTGCTGTACATGCCGTGGGGCCTGGCAAAACTGCCGGACAAGCGCCAGCAGGCCGAAGTGGTCAGCGAGATGCGCCTGTTCCTGCCACCGCAGAAGGCCGCGGGCCAGCCTGCCCCGCTCACCGATGTCGGCGCACTGGTGCAACAGGCCGAGCAGCGCTGGGGAACCGGATCGGTGGGCAGCGTGCAGGTGCAGAACCCCGGCGACCAGAACGCACGCGTGGCCGTGGTGCGTGCGCAGTCCAGCCGTGTTTCGACAACACCGAACTATCTGCTGTTCGACGGCAGCGGCGGGCAGTTGCTGCAGGTCAAGGAGCACTCGGGCGTCGCCGCCGATACCCAGGGCGTGCTGTATGGCCTGCACCTGGGCCGCTTCGCCGATGCCGCCCTGCGCTGGCTGTACTTCATCGTCAGCCTGGCCGGCACTGCCATGGTCGGCACTGGGTTGGTGCTGTGGACGGTGAAGCGCCGTGCGCAGCTGCCCGATCCGCAGCGACCCTACTTCGGCTTCCGTCTGGTCGAGCGGCTCAACATCGCCACCGTCGCCGGCCTGTCGGTGGCGATGACCGCCTACCTGTGGGCTAACCGCCTGCTACCGACTGCCATGGACGGGCGCGCAGCGTGGGAGGTGCATGTGTTCTTCCTGGTCTGGGCGGGCATGTTCGTGCATGCCACGCTGCGTACACCCAAGCGAGCGTGGATCGAACAGTTCCTGCTGGCGGCGTTGCTGCTGGCACTGCTGCCGGTGCTGACCGCTATGACCACACCGCATCCGCTGTGGCGCACGCTGGCCGCAGGCGATTGGGCGTTTGCCGGGACCGACCTGACCCTGCTGACATTGGCCGCCCTGCACACGCTGCTGGCCTGGCGCACCTGGCGGCATGCACCGAAGGTGAAGCGCACACGGCCGTCTGCAGCCTCACGCAATGCGGTTTCCGAGGCCAGCGCATGATCCACGTCATTCTGTTTGCGTTGTCGCTGGCCGCGTTCGCCTGCCTGGCACTGGCGATGGAGCGCCATCAGCGGGACGTATTGCGGCGTGTGTTGAGCGCGCAGGCGACCGAGAAGCTGCGCGCGGTCGGCTGGGCGCTGCTGGTGTTCAGTGCGGTGTTCGCCATGCGCGGGCTGGGGGTGGGTTCTGGTCTGGCCGCGTTGTCCGGGCACACCAGCGTGGCCGCAGGTGTGGTGGTGGTGGCGATGGTGGCGCAAGGGCGGCGGGATCGGTAGCTGCCCACCTTTGTGGGCACCGGTGAAAGCGGCGCCAACCAAGGTTGGCGACTACCGGGCCTGCGCGGCGCTGCTTTGGTAGCTGCCCACCTTGGTGGGCACCGATGGAAGCCAGCGCCAACCAAGGTTGGCGACTACCTGGACCTACAGGCACCCATGCGCCGCTCGGCTCTACAGAAAAGAGGCCATGCGCTGCAGTTCGTCTTCAAGCGCGCCACGAAACACCTTGTCGCGGGCCAGTGACTTGCCGGCGTAGCCCACGCTGGACGCCAGTTCACCGTCGCGCACACTGAGATTGGCCCAGCCCACCACCTGGTCGTGCCACAGCATCGGCAACGCGTAGTAGCCGTATTGGCGCTTCGGCGCCGGCGTATACGCCTCGAACTTGTAGACCCAGTCCCACAGCAGCTCGAAGCGACGGCGGTCCCACACCACCGGGTCGAACGGGGCCAGCAGGCGTACCTGGTCGTCCGGCGCATGCCGGCGCGAGCGCGGATTCTCGTCGGCAGGCCAGTACCAGGTGGTGCCGTCCAGCGTGCAGCTGGCCAGCTGTTGCTTGGCCAGCTTCAACGCCTGCCGGGTCTGCTCGGCCAGATGTGGTGCGCCGTAGCCCAGCAGGCGTACCAGGTAGGTCAGGCTGGCCGATGGCAGCGGCGCGTACTTGCGCACCACCAGGTCGATCAAGGCGGCCGCGCGTTCAATCTGCGCCTGCGCGCTGGCATCGGCTTCTACGTGGTCGGCCACGGCGTAGATGCGGGTGCCGCTGTCGCGCCGCTCCACGCGCAGCAGGCCACGGTAATGCATGCCATCCAGCAGGTGCGTGCTGGCATTGCTGGTGCCGCCCCAGTAGTTGGTCACTCGCCCATGCGCGAACGCTTGGTCAACCTCGCGTGGATGCACGCTGCCGCGCTCGCGAACAAAGGCCAGCACATCCGCCGCACGGCGCTGGGTCTCGGCATCCCACGCACGCTTGGAAACGCGCGGGTGCATCAACGCCAGATGTTCGCGTGGCAGGAAGCCGTAGTTCACCAGGCAATCCTCTTCCACCGGCAGGCGCGCATAACGCCGCTCCAGATCACCGGCGCGGTAGTCCTTCACCCGGTGGCGCAGGGTCAGGTCCTGCGCGCGTGCCGGCGCGCGGATCGGGTCGGCCTGCACGAAGCCCAGCCGACGGATCGCGGTCAGCAGCGAGGTGGGTTTGAACAGCGTGCGCGCCACCGCGTGGCGGCGCAGATCATCGAGGGTGGGCGTGGCAGGCATGGCCGCATTGTAGATCCACGCCATGCATGGATGGGGCCGTGGCGAACCGTGCAACGACATCCACGCATGGCGTGGATCTACCGAAGCTCCAACACCTCCAGCGAACCGATCACCAGCGCACGCATGCCCTGCTTGAACTCGGTGATCACTTCCTCGTCCTGCACGCGGCGGCCGGTCAACACTTCGGTCTCGTCATCCACCAGCCCGTAGACCGTATCCGCACCGGCAATGCAGTAGAACGCGACCGTGGCCAGCAGCCAGCGTGCCTTGTCCAGCGGCAGGTCGAACACCTCGGCCACATGCGCCTGGTGCGAGGCGATCTTCTCCAGCATCGGCGTGGTCGCCACCGAACGGCGCAGCAGGTACGGCGGCAATCCCGGGTGCGCTTTCACCACCTCGCACAGTGATTCCACGAACCCCAGCAGATAAGCCTGCAGCCCACCCGGCGCATCGGCCGAGGCGCGCGGAATCTGCCAGCGCTGGAACACCGTATCGGCCACCAGCCGTTTCAAGGCCTCCAGATTGGCCACGCGCTTGTAGAGCGCGGCCTGGGTCACCGCCAGCTCGGCGGCCACATTGGCCATGGTCAGGTTCGGCAGGCCCAGCTTGATGCCGATGTCGGCCAGCCGATCGGGGGTGATGGTGGGCGGGCGGCCACGGGCCGGCGCCGGGATCTCAGGGTGCATGCTCATACCGTAGCGAGGGTGCCAGCAAAGGGACCCTCTTGTCCGCTTCATATAATTTAGTTTAACTTACTCAACTAATTCGGAATGCGTGTGGTTCGCAACCCCGCCGCCGTCCGCAATCGAGCCCGTGGCTCACTTCCCGCCAGGTCCCCACCCAGCCGACAACCCTGCGCTGCGCCCTCCCCCGTGCTTGCCGATGGCAGCGCGCCAGGCGCGTTCGCACCTGCGATTCACAGGAATCTGGCATGACCGTGTACCACCTTCCCTCCCCGCTGCAGCGCGCAGCTGCTGATCCGACTCGCCCGGTGATGCTCCCGCCGGGCATGGCCCGGCGCTACCAGAGCACCCCCAATGCGCGTAGCGGCCAGACGCAGGCGCTGGGCATCCGGGTGTCGGCCCTGGCACTGGGCCTGCTGGCCTCATTCGCCGCGCTGGCCGAGTCGACGCCGTCCACCCTGCCCTCGGTGCAGGTGCAGGAACAGCGCCGGGTGACCGGCGACTATGTCGGCGGACAGGTGGCCTCCGGTGGGCGGGTCGGCCTGCTCGGCGACAAGGATTTCATGGACACGCCGTTCAGTACCGTCAGCTACACCGAAGCCTTCATCCGCGACCGCCAAGCCAAGGACCTCACCGACGTCATCGCCGCCACCGACCCCACGGTGTTCAGCAACGGCGTCACCGGTTCATGGAGCGAAAACTACGCGATCCGTGGCTTTGCCTCCAACACCAGCGACACCACCTTCAACGGCCTCAGCGGCATGGCGCCGTACTACCGCACCTCGCCGGAAATGTTCGAGCGCATCGAGGTATTGAAGGGCCCGTCCGCCCTGCTCAACGGCATGCCGCCGGGCGGCTCGGTTGGTGGCAGCGTCAACCTGGTACCCAAGCGTGCCGGTGAGCAGCCGTTGCTGCGGATCAGCGCCAACTTCGCTTCCGACGCGCAGTTCGGCACCCACGTCGATGTGGGCCGCCGGCTGGGTGCCGACAAGCAGTTCGGCATCCGCTTCAACGGTGCCTACCGTGATGGCGACGGTGCAGTGGGCAAGCAGAGCAAGAAGGTGCAGTTGGGTTCGCTGGCGCTGGACTGGCGCAGCGAACGTGCGCGACTGTCGGCCGATCTGTACAGCGCCGACGACCGCGTCGATGGCCCGGCCCGTGGTGTCGGCCTGGCACCGGGCGTGGCAATTCCGCGGCCGCCGCGTGGCGACACGCTGATCAACCCGGATTGGGCCTACGTGGACAGCCAGGACAAGGGCGCGATGCTGCGTGGCGAGCTGGACATCAACGAACACCTGATGGCCTACCTGGCCTACGGCACCAGCAAGACCGACTACCGCTACAACGGTTCGATCAGCGCGCAGATCCTCAATCCGGCCGGCGACTTCACTACCGTGATCGGCCAGCTGGCGTTCGACATCAAGAAGCAGTCTGGTGACGCTGGCCTGCGCGGCAGCTTCCGCACCGGCAGCGTCGGCCACCAATGGGCCGCAAACGTGACCCACTACCAGCACACCCAGAACGACTACGGCCGCCGCAGCGTGCCGGGCTGGGACTGGACCACCAACCTATACGACCCGGTGTGGGGCCCGGCCGCGCCGTTCGTGGCACCGCATATCTCGCACACAGAGCTACAGCTGGACAGCATCGGCTTCGCCGACACCTTGTCCTCCGCCAATGACCGCGTGCAACTGACGCTGGGCGTGCGTCGCCAGCAGGTGGTCAGCGAGACCTTCAACGTGGCCAGCGGTGCGCGCACCTCGCGCTATGACGAAAGCGCCACCACCCCTGCCGCCGCGTTGCTGGTGAAAGCCACCGATAAGCTTTCGATCTACACCAACTACATCGAAGGCCTCAGCCAGGGCGCCACCGCGCCGATGACCGCCGCCAACGCCGGCGATGTGTTCGCACCGTTCCGCACCAAGCAGAAGGAGCTGGGCCTGAAGCTGGACCTGGGCAGCTTCGCACACACCTTCAGCGTGTACGAGATCAAGCGCCCGAGCAGCTACACCGACCCGGTCACGAATATCTTCTCGTTCGGTGGCGAACAGCGGAACCGTGGCGTGGAATGGGGCTTCTTCGGCTCACCGCTGGACGGCATGCGCCTGCTGGGTGGCGTGGCCTACGTGCAGCCGAAGCTGACCCGCACGGCCGGTGGCGTGAATGAAGGCCGCATCGCTACCGCCGTTGCACAGCGCCAGGCGAAGCTGGGCGTTGAATGGGATGTGCCCGCGCTGGAGGGTTTGACCCTGACCGGCAATGCCACCGCGATGTCGAAGCAGTACATCAGCGCAGACAACCGGCTGTCGGTGCCGGGGCGCACGTTGTTTGATGTGGGTGCGCGCTACAGCACCACCGTAGCGGGTCGACCGCTTGCGCTGAGAGCCAGCGTGAACAACGTGACCAACAAGGCGTACTGGGGTATGCCGTTGCTTTCCAGCCTGGCGCTGGGTGCACCGAGGACGGTGCTGTTGTCGGCCACGATGGATTTCTGACGGTTCACGATGACTCCATGACAGTCTGGCCCGGCGAACGCCGGGCCAGCTGCTGGAACCCGGCGCTTCAACAGGCGCGAACGCCCAGCAACTCGTCCAGCATGAGAAAGCGACTGCGACGGCTGAGCAGACGGTCCAGGAAGATGCCGATCCCCGAGCCGCCCATGCCGTAGTCATTGCAGATCCGGTAGTGCGCCGGTCCAGCGAATGCGACGCCGCCCTCACAGTCGAGTGCGTGCGGCAGGATCGCCTCGGCTTGGTAGTACGCCGCATTGCTGAAGCGCTCGTCCTGCAGCAAGCAGGCCAGATCCAGCAGGTACTCGCCGAACCCGGCATTGCCGCTGTCCTGCCAGATCTTGTTGGTGATCCGCGGGCGCACGGAATGTGCGCAGTCCAGCGCAACATCACGGAACCGCTCGGTGCCTGTGGCGACGTAATGGCGCAGGCATGCCATTCCGACGCCTGCCGAGCCAAAGCGGGTGTGCGGGCTCGCCGGCGCGCCGGCGGCGCCTTCAACATGCGTCGGCCAGACCAGTCTGCCTGCAATGCGAAGACCATGGGCGATATCGAAATCCAACGCCTCGGCCGCGGCCGCCAGGTAACGTCTGTCCCCGGTCACCTTGCCGAGATAGGTCAGGAACAGCGCGATGCCGCTTTGGCCGTCTCCCAGCCCCAGGCCCGTGCGGTCGCCGGCTTTCCAGTAGCGGCCCTGTGGGGCGCGTTGCCCAGCCGCCAGCAGCGTGTCACCGATCCGCGCGGCCACGGCAAGATGGGTCGGATCGCCCAGGCCCTGCCAGGCGTGCAGGTTCAACAGTCCCACTCCGGCTGCACCAAAGTACAGCCCGGGCAGCAGGAGCGCAGATGCATCCTCATTGACCTCATCCAGCAGGCGATGCGCCGCCTCGTGCCGGCCCGCGCAGATCAGCAGCAATGCGACACCACCACGACCGGAATACAGCCCCGAGGGGCAGCGCTGCGGTGTGGCTGCATTCTCGATCCAGTCAAGCACCCCTGGGGCCAGCGTGCCGGTGCGGCGCAGCAGGAAGAACGCAACACCGGTCGCTCCGAACTGGAGCGATACCGGATTGGTCATGAACATCTGCAGCCCTGCAGGCCACAGCCGGTCGGCGCGCGAAAGGTCACAGGTGGATGAAAGGTAGCGCTCGTAGCCTTCAAGCACAGCCGCAATCCGCCTTTCGGTCTGCGCGGCGGCCGGCGGTGCCGCGAGCAGCGCTGACCGTGTCGGGAACATCAACACGCCTGACTGCGGAGAGGGTGCCGTACGCAGGTGCCGCAGTGCACGGCCAATGTCCCAGCGCTGGCCGGGATCCTGATGCGTCAGTCCTACCACGATATCGTGCAGATCCATCGGCAGACCCAGATCGCCCAGCACCTGCTTGAATTTGTGCTCCAGCAGCGCGTCACGGGACAGATCCAGTCCGGACGCACAGAAGGTGATCATGTCGAAGATCAGCGCACCCAATGCATGGTGATCTTCCTGCACGGTCGGCCGCTGCGCCTGCAGCTGCTCCTGCGACGCGTAGCCGGGTGTCCAGCCCTTGGCCCAGTGAGAGTCGTGGCCGATCTCGTGTGCGAACTCCAGATCGATGAACTTCACCTCGCCGGCAGCGGTGAACATGACGTTGCTGCGGGTCAGGTCACGCAGCACCACGCCATGCTCGTGCACCACCTGCAACGCCTCGGCGATCTGGCTGATTCTGCGGCGGATACGCTCGAATCCGTCGCAGGCACGTTGTTCGTCCTCCGCGAAGTAGAACGCCATCGCACTGTCCCACAGCGAGATCGCATCCAGTTGTTCCTGCACCAGGAACCAGTTGTTCCATTCCTTGAACAGTTCCACGAACACCGGCACCAGGCCGGTTGCCGACAGCTTCTGCAGAATTCTGGCCTCGCGCTTGATGCCATTGACCATGCCATTGACCAGCTCGGCGCCATCCGCATCCGAGAAGCCGCGCACCTCCCGGATGACCACCTTCTGCCCGGTCGTGGTATCGCGCCCACGATAGATGCCACCGGTGCCGTTGAATTTCAGTACACCATGGACCTGGTAGCGGCCATTGAGAACGATGGGGCCTGCCGGCGTCGGCGCTGCGGCAGCGGCAACGCATGGATCGTCGACCCCGGGCGGCAGCCGGAAACCGGCACCACGTACATCCTCGTGCCAGGTACCGTCGGCCAGCAGGTAGCCCTGCTGCAGGCTGCCGTAGGGATCGGGCCGCGAAACACCCGCGTGGGCCCCGTACCGGTAGTAGACGACAGTGCTGTCACGGTATGCGCGATCGGTAAGGACATGAGGCCCGGAAAGACCTTGCGTCACCTGGTACAGGCGCTCGAGAAGTTCCTGGAACTGTTGCCGGTCCCGCGGATAGATCGTGATGAACTTTCCAGCCTGGAAACGCGACCATCCCTTTCCGAGCGAGAGTCCAAGCATGAAGGGATCCGAACAGAACTTGAAGGAAACACCGGCTTCAACGACGACCGGTGTCATCACGGCCAACGTCTGTTCGGCATTCTCCGGAATGCAGGAAAGATGGATCTTCCACCCATGCGGAAGGGCAACATCCTGCGGGGGTCGGCAGAAGGTCCAGAACCCCCGCGGTTGCACTCCCCATCCAGACGGCAGGCAGCTGCGGACAACCGCCCCGTACTCGTCGCTGGGTGCGTAACGATCCGGGGACTCGAAATGCACACTGTCAACCAGCGTGTACAGGCGCGCGGTCACGTCACTCACTGCCAACCTCCTTGTCCAACGGTTACATACACTCCGTACGCGTGGTCCGCAGTCAAACTGCACCGCCCACCCGGGTGGACGGTGCAGAAACTCCTGCGCCGCGAAACCCTGCCTCCAACGCGACAGCCCGTGCCCCGTGGCAGTCAGGATCGGCCGGCTCCCAGTGGCTTACGCCTTGTCGGAGCCTTCATCGATGCCCAGTCCCGAGCTGTACCAGGACAGGCAGACCACACACTCAGCTTCAGCTTCCAGCGACTCGATTTCCAGCGACTGCAGGGCAAGTACGTTGTTCATTCTTCACTTCCTTATTTTGTTGGGAGATGAACACTGCTGAACACGGCGTCATAATCGATCCTCATTAACGCCGCTTGAAACTTATAAGCGCCCCTCCAATTGCTGTCAAACGCGAACGCAGCAATCACATGCGCTCATTCCTGCTAACGATGGCCCGTCCAGCTGCTTCAACTGAACATCCACGCGAACACCGCCAGCACCGCCAGATGCCCCACGTAGTACCCGTAGAACGCCCACCGCCAGCGCGGCAGTTGCCAGGTCACCCGCGCCGCCAGCAGCACTACCGGAATGGCCAGCAGTGCCCAGCCGTTGTAGTTGGCCCAGCACACCGCTGCAAGCCCAACCAGCAACAGCCACCACGCCCGGTGCCGGAACGCGATCCAGGCCAGCAGCACGCTGCCAACCCCGGCCCACTGGTAATCCACGAACATCGGCAACACGCCGGCGGCCAGCAACAGCTGCACCGGCCGATTGTTCGCCAGCGCATGCACGGCCACTGCCGCAAAAGCAAAGGTGAGCAGGATGTTGAGCGGCAACCAGGAACCGAACGCCAGTGCATGCAATGGCTGCGCAATCAGCCCCCATAGTGTTAACCGGCGTATCGACTTGCGCAGGTCGGCCCCCGGCTGGGCCAGGTTGCAGGCCATCACAATTGCGAACAGCGGAAAGGCGATGCGCCCCAGTTCACTGACCACCAGCACATAGCCGCCGAACAGCACCTTGGCCCCATGGTCGCCGGTCATGGCCAGCAGCGCGATCCACTTCAGCAGCTCGCGCGCGCCGCTGCTGAGGACAGGGTCGAAGGTGAACATCCGTGTCGGGGTCGCTTGCATCATCGAAGCTTATGCGCATCGGCAAGCGCATTTCCATCACCGGGCAGGCAACCAACGCTGCCGGGTGCCACGGGCGGGGGTATGCTGGCCGCCCCTGCTTGTGAGACACGCCCCATGCGCACCCTGTATCCCGCCATCGAGCCCTACCGCGAGTTCACCCTGCCAGTGAGCGATCTGCACACCCTGCACATCGAGGAATGCGGCACGCCCGACGGGATTCCGGTGGTATACCTGCATGGCGGACCGGGTGCGGGCATTTCGCCCACCCATCGCCGCTTCTTCGACCCGGCACGCTACCGCATCGTGCTGATCGACCAGCGCGGCAGCGGACGCTCCACACCGTTCGGCGAGCTGCGCGACAACACCACGCAGGATCTGGTGGCCGACATCGAGAAGGTGCGCGAGCACCTCGGCATCGAGCGTTGGCTGGTCTATGGCGGTTCCTGGGGCTCGACCCTGTCGCTGGCCTACGCGCAGGCACATCCCGAGCGTGCCACCGGCCTGATCGTGCGTGGCGTGTTCCTTGGCCGCGAGATGGAGAACCGCTGGTTCGCGGAAACCAACGGCGGTGCACGCTGGATCTTCCCGGAGCGTTGGGATCGCTATGAGGCCTATATTCCTGAAGCCGAGCGTGGCGACATGATTGCGGCCTACTGGACGCGCATGGACAGCGCCGATGAGGCCACCCGCATCGCAGCCGCGCAGGCCTGGCTGGGCTGGGAAGACAACGCCGCCACCCTGCAGCACGACGTGGATGCTGTTTCCACGGATGACCCGCTGGACACTCTGGCCAAGGCCCGCATCGAAGCGCACTACTTCCGCAACGGCATCTTCCTGGAACCGAACCAGCTGTTGCGCGATATAGATCGCATCCGGCATCTGCCCGGCGTGATCGTGCAGGGCCGCTACGACATCATCTGCCCGCCGCGCAGTGCCTGGGACCTGGCCAAGGCCTGGCCGGAAGCCAGGCTGGAGATGGTGACCTCGGGACATAGCGCGAACGAGCCGGCGACGGTCGATGCACTGGTGCGCGCGACGGATGCGTTTGCTGACAGGTTCTAAGACACGGGGTAGTGCCGGCCGCTGGCCGGCATCCCACTGTTCGAGGGCAGAGTCGACTGTCGGTCGACTACTCTAGGCGGGAAACCGAAAACCCCGCGCTACGCGCGATAGTCGACCAGCAGTCGACTCTACCGAGCCACCACCGAACAACCGGCTCTGCGCCTTCGATCACGGCAGCCCGGTGAATGGCAGCCCACTGCGGCTTCCTGGCCGGGTACTTTCTTCGCAGCTCCCTTACAGCCCCCCGCCGAAGATCCGGCCGTGGCCACCACATCGGTGGGCCGCCCCCTCCTCAGGAGCATGCCATGACAGGTTTCCGCTACCTTCCCACTCTCCTCATCCTCTCGGCAGGCCTGCTGCTGGGCGCTTGTTCCAAAACCCAGGAAGCCAGCAAGGCCACCGCCGCCGAGGACGTGACCGAAGTGAAGCTCATCCCTGCCTATGAATCGCTGGACAAGGACAAGGATGGCATCGTCACCTTGGCCGAAGTGGATGCGGTGGCACCAGACTGGGCTGAACGACTGCACGCCTGCGATACCGATCGCAACAAGACGTTGAGCCGCGGCGAGTACGACGTGTGCAAGCAGACCAGCACCTCGCATTGATTCCTTGATGCGCCGCCGATTGGCGCGATGCTTGCCCGGCTATACCAAGGTATAGCCGGGCTAACCCACGAGCCTCTAGGACTACCCCATTCAGGGGCGGACAATAGCGCCACTGGCCAGGGCAACCCTGGCTGGCTCCCTCCCCTCATGGAGACGCAGATGGACCCCGACCCTGCCGGGCGCACCGCGCCCCGTATGCCCGCCTGTTGCCTGTTCCTGGCGCCTGCCCGCTGGTCCCTGCCTGCCTGAGTGACGGGGGATCGCCAGGCGCCGCCTGCCTGGAGATCACCCCCATGTCCTACAAGATCCTCTACATCACCCTGCGCCGCCTGATCGGCGAGCGCGATGTTGCCGCCCTGCGCAGCCACCTGCTGCAGCACGGCCCCGTGGTTTTCGCCCGTTCGCTGTCGCTCGGTTCGCCGCGCGTGGTCGCCGACGCACTGTCGCTGCTGCCGATCAGCGAACGCATCAACGTGCTGCGCCATCTGCCCTACCCCCTTCGCGATGCGATGAAGCCGCTGTGCATCGGCGGCAGCCAGCGCCTGCACATGCAGCCGTGGTCGCCGGCGGTGCTGGCGATGCGCCACGCCTGAACCGTTGCATCCGTTCCGTTCGTGTTCCGGCCGCGGCCGGCTCTGACATTCAAGGAGTTCCCATGAGCCTGCTCAACGCCTGGTTCAATGCCTTCCTGCGCAGCCGTCGCGCAGGCAACCTGTTCGGCCGTCGCGCCATGCCCGAAGCCGGCTTCGGCCCGGGCAGTGCCGAGGCCGCACCGTTCGCGCTTACCACCGGCCTGGTCACCCTGTCGCAGCTGGACGAGCCGCGCCTGCTGGCTGCGCTCGACTCGCACGTCGATGGCCTCAGCCCGCACGAGGCCGAGGAGCGGCTGGTCACGCTCGGCCCCAACGAGGTCGATCACGAAAAGCCGCTGCCGTGGTGGCGCCATCTGTGGCAGTGCTACCGCAACCCGTTCAACCTGCTGCTGACCGTGCTGGCGGCGGTGTCCTGGCTGACCGAGGACATCAAGGCCACTGTGGTGATTGGTGCGATGGTGCTGCTGTCCACGCTGATCCGCTTCGTGCAGGAAGGCCGTTCCAACCGTGCCGCCGAGCGGCTGAAGGCACTGGTCGGCAATACCGCACGCGTGCTGCGTCGCAATCCGGGCACCGAGGCGGCCGATGTGGCCGACCAGTACTTCGGTGCGCACCTGCACAGCCGTCGCCCGGCGCGGTTGCTGGACCTGCCGATCCGTGAGCTGGTGCCCGGTGATCACATCGTGCTGTCCGCCGGCGACATGATTCCAGCCGACTGCCGCGTGCTGACCGCCAAGGATCTGTTCGTGGCGCAGGCAGCGATGACCGGCGAGTCGCTGCCGGTGGAGAAGTTCGCGCACCCGGGCGATGGCCTGGCCGGTCTGCTGGAGCAGCACAACCTGCTGTTCATGGGCACCAATGTGGTGTCCGGCACCGCCACCGCCGTGGTGCTGGCCACCGGCAACCGTACCTACTTCGGCACCCTGGCCCAGCGCAGCACCGCCACCGACCGCGCGCCGACCGCGTTCCAGGCCGGCGTCAACAGCGTCAGCTGGCTGCTGATCCGCTTCGCGCTGGTGATGGTGCCGTTCGTGCTGCTGATCAACGGCTGGACCAAGGGCGACTGGACCGAGGCGTTCCTGTTCGCGCTGTCGGTGGCGGTGGGCCTGACCCCGGAAATGCTGCCGATGATCGTCACCTCCACCCTGGCCAAGGGTGCGGTGCTGCTGTCGCGGCGCAAGGTGATCGTCAAGCGCTTGGATGCGATCCAGAACTTCGGCGCGATGGAAGTGCTGTGCACCGACAAGACCGGCACCCTCACCCAGGACAAGATCGCGCTGGAACGGCAAACCGACGTGTTCGGCCACGATTCGGAGGATGTGCTGAAGTTTGCCTATCTCAACAGCCATTTCCAGACCGGGCTGATCAACCTGCTCGACCGTGCGGTGCTGGAGCACGTGGAGCTGCAGAGCTCGCTGCGGCTGTCGCAGGACTACCACAAGGTGGATGAGATTCCGTTCGACTTCGAGCGCCGCCGCATGTCGGTGGTGGTGTCCGAACGCGAGGACCACCATGAGCTGATCTGCAAGGGTGCGGTGGAGGAAATGCTGGCGGTGTGCAGCACGGTGCGTGAGAACGGCGAGGACAAGCCGTTGGATGAGCAGCGGCTGGCGCGCGTGCGGCAGACCACCGAGGAACTGAACGAACAGGGCCTGCGCGTGGTAGCGGTGGCGATGAAGGAGACCGCCGCCAGCCAGACCGTGTATTCGCAGGCCGACGAATGCGGGCTGACCCTGGTCGGCTACGTGGCCTTCCTCGATCCGCCCAAGGAATCAGCCGCACAGGCATTGCAGGCGCTGGCCGCGCATGGCGTGGAAGTGAAGGTGTTCACCGGTGACAACGAACTGGTGACCGCCCGCGTCTGCGCGCAGGTCGGGCTGGAGGCAGACACCATTCTGACCGGTCCGCAGATCGAGCGCATGGATGACGGCGCGCTGTCGCGGGCATTGCACCACCACCGCGTGTTTGCTCGCCTGACCCCGCTGCACAAGGAGCGCCTTGTGCGCGAGCTGCGTGCGCAGGGCAAGGTGGTCGGTTTCCTCGGCGACGGCATCAACGATGCGCCGGCACTGCGTGCTGCGGACATCGGCATCAGCGTGGACAGTGCGGTGGACATCGCCAAGGAGGCGGCCGACATCATCCTGCTGGAAAAGAACCTGATGGTGCTGGAGGAAGGTGTCATCCAGGGCCGGCGCACGTTCAACAACATGCTGAAGTACATCCGCATGACTGCCAGCTCCAACTTCGGCAACGTGTTCTCGGTGCTGGTGGCCTCGGCCTTCCTGCCGTTCCTGCCGATGCTGCCACTGCAGCTGCTGGTACAGAACCTGCTGTACGACATCTCGCAGATCGCCATTCCGTTCGACAACGTGGACGAGGAGCTGGTGCGCAAGCCGCTGAAGTGGAACCCGGCAGACATTGGCCGCTTCATGGTGTTCTTCGGGCCGATCAGCTCGATCTTCGACCTGAGCTGCTTCGCGCTGATGTGGTACGTGTTCGATGCGCGCACACCGGCCGACCAGGGCCTGTTCCAGTCCGGCTGGTTCGTGGTCGGCCTGCTGACCCAGACGCTCATCGTGCACATGATCCGTACGCCGAAGGTGCCGTTCCTGCAGAGCATCGCCGCACCGCCGCTGCTGGTGATGACCGGCCTGATCATGGCCATAGGCGTGGCCCTGCCGATGAGCCCGCTGGCTGGCTACTTCAAGCTGCAGGCCCTGCCGACCGGCTACTGGCCGTTCCTGGTGGCGATCCTGTTCGGCTACGCGGTGCTGACCACTGTGCTGAAGAAGATCTACATCCGTCGTTACGGCTGGCAGTAAGCGCTCGCCGCCTGGTCCAGGGAGAAGCAGAATGGACATCAATCCGAACCTGCCGGCGTTCAACGCCGGCGCGACCCTGAGCTCGCTGATCAGCCTCTCGGTGGCCTTCGTGCTTGGCACCGTCATCGGCCTGGAGCGGCAGCTGCGCCAACGCACCGCCGGCCTGCGCACCAATACCCTGGTGGCGGTGGGTGCTGCCGTCTTCGTCGACCTCGCCGTGCGTTTCCACGACCTGTACGGCGGCCCGCCGTCGCCACTGCACGTGGTGGCCTATGTGATCTCCGGTGTGGGCTTCCTCGGCGCCGGCGCGATCATGAAGGACGGCGCGCAGGTGTCTGGCCTCAATACCGCCGCCACCCTGTGGGGCTCGGCGGCAGTGGGTGCCTGCGCGGGTATCAAGCTGCTGCCGGAGGCGGTACTGGCGGCCGTGTTCGTGCTGGCCGCCAACACCCTGCTGCGGCCGGTGGTGAACCGCATCCAGCGGCAGCCGTTGCCGGAGGCGTTCAGCGAGGCGACCTATGCGATCAACGTGGTCTGCCAGCGTGAGCAGCAGGCCGAGGTGCTGGACCAGCTGTTGCTGCTGCTGGAGCAGGCGCACTACCCGGTGCGCGCGGTGGACCAGCGCCCTTTCGGCGAGCGCGACGTGGAGATCGAGGCGGTGCTGTATGCCACCACGGTGGACGCCGGTGAACTGGATGCGGTACTGGCCACGCTGGCGACCACCCCCGGCGTGCTGCAGGGATTCTGGAACGCCAGCCTGGAAGAATAGGTAGCGCGGGGCCATGCCCCGCGAGCGCGCAGCGCGGAGCCGGACGCATTCCGCCGGGCATGGCCCGGCGCTACCGGAACCCAGGGCCACCTTTGCTATTCTTCCACCCCACGCTTGGGAGCTTCCTCGATGCCATCGCTGTCGCCCCGCCGCCCTCTGGTGCTGCTGGCCCTGATCGTCGTGATGGCGGCGATCTTCCTGGTCGATACCGTCACCGACTACGCCGTGGCGGCCGCCTGCTTCTACGCAGCGGTCATCCTCGCCGCATCGCGCGTACTGGCCGCGCGCGGGCTGATTAGCCTGGCCATCGCCTGCATCGCACTCACCGCCCTGAGCTTCTTCCTCACCCGCTTCGGCACCTACCGCATCGGCCTGGTCAATTCGGTGATCGGCATGCTGGTGATCGGCATCACCACCTACCTTGCGTTGAAGATGGAAGCGGCCAAGGCTGCGGTGCAGGAAGCACAGGGCCGGTTGCTGCGGGTGGCGCGCGCATCAACCGTGGGCGAGCTGACCACATCAATCGCCCATGAAGTGAACCAGCCGCTGGCGGCGATCGCCAGCAGCGCCGAAGCCTGCCAGCGCTGGCTGGCACAGGACCCACCGAACGTGGACAAGGCACGGCAGACCGTGGCCCGCATCCTGGCCGATGCGCATCGCGCTGGTGACGTGATCGCCCGCATCCGCGGCCTGACCCAGGGTGCGGCACCGGAACGACGCGCCTTCGACCTGAACCAGGCGGTGGAGGAAATGCTGGCGCTGTCGCGCAGCGAGCTGGACCAGCACGGCGTGACCGTGGCCCTGCTGCTCGATGCCGACCTGCCGCTGGTGCAGGCCGATCGCGTGCAGGTGCAGCAGGTGATCGGCAACCTGATCCTCAATGCGGTGGACGCGATGGAAGCAGTGCCGGCTGCCGACCGCCGCCTGTCCCTGTTGACCCAACGCGACGGACAGCGGATCAGCCTCAGCGTGCGCGACCGCGGTGTCGGCCTGCCAATCGACCATCCTGAGCGCGTGTTCGATGCGTTCTGGACCACCAAGTCACACGGGTTGGGGCTGGGATTGAGCCTGAGCCGTTCCATGATCGAAGCCAATGAGGGCAGGATCCGAGCCGAGCGCCCCAGCGGCGGAGGTGCCTGCTTTGTGTTTGACCTGCCCGTTGCCACGGAACTCCCCCATGCGTAAGCCCGCTGCACCCGCCGCCGATCCAGCGCCCATCGTCTACGTGATCGACGACGATCCGTCGGTGCGCGCCGCGCTGGAAGACCTGCTGGCCTCGATGGGCCTGCAGGTACGGGCCTTCGCCTCCACCCAGGCATTCCTCGAGCACGAACTGGAAGATGCACCGGCCTGCCTGGTGCTGGATGTGCGCATGCCCGGCCAGAGTGGGCTGGAGTTCCATCGCACGATGGGCAGCCACGGCCTGCAGCTGCCGGTGGTGTTCATCACCGGCCACGGCGACATCGCGATGGGCGTCAACGCGATCAAGGACGGTGCCATCGAGTTCCTGACCAAGCCGTTTCGTGACCAGGAACTGCTGGATGCGATCCACAAGGGGATCGACATCGACCGCCAGCGCCGTCGTGACGGCGAGGCGCTGGACGCCCTGCAGCAGCGCTGGAACACCCTCAATGCCGGCGAGCGCGAGGTGGTCGATGGTGTGGTGCGCGGCCGCCTCAACAAGCAGATCGCCGGCGATCTCGATGTCAGCGAGATCACGGTGAAGGTGCGCCGCGCGCAGGTGATGCGCAAGATGGGCGCGCGTACGCTGGTTGACCTGGTGCGCATGTACGACCGCTTGCAGGCGGGCACCCCATGAGCGTGCACGTCGCGCTGCTGCGTGCGGTGAATGTGGGAGGTACCGGCAAGCTGCCAATGGTCGAACTGGTGGCGATGTGCGAGGACGCAGGCTTCACCGACGTCCGCACCTATATCGCCAGCGGCAACGTGGTGTTCCGCAGCGGACTTGACGAAGCCGGCGTGCGGAAAGCCCTTGGCCAACGGCTACAGGCCTATGCAGGAAAACCGGTGGGTGTGCTGGTGCGCTCGGCAGCCGAGATCGCGGCGGTTGCCGCCGGCAATCCGTTCCCGCACGCCGCCGGCAATCGCGTGGTCGCGCTGTTCGTGGATGAGGCACTGCCCACTGATCCCTTGACCGGGGTGACCGGCCTGCGCGATGAGCAGCTGGTGCTGGGTACCCGCGAGATCTTCGTCCACTATGGCGACGGCATGGCCGACTCACGCCTGCGGATTCCCTATGCCCAGCAAGGCACCGCCCGCAACCTCAACACGGTGGGCAAGCTTGCAGCAATGGCCGCCGCGCTTGGCCAGGCCACCTCAGACAGTAGAGGGCGGCGGTAGAGTCGACTGTCAGTCGACTATCGCGCGCAGCGCGGGATTCTCCGCAACCTTGTGGAAGAGCAGTCGACTAACAGTCGACTCTACCCGGCACGTGCTGGATACCGGACAAGATCACGCTCGTTGCAGGCGGTGCTTCAACCGCGTATCCATCAGCCCCACCGCCAGCAGCACCGCACTGGTCAGCCAGCCAGCGGCCAGCAGATGGGTCTGCGGCAATACGAAACCCATCACGCCCAGTGCCACCGCACCGATCAGATGCGAGTACGGTGCGCGACCGTACACCACGCGCTTGTACAGCGCGCTGCCCAGCAGGTAGATCAACGGGCCGGCCACCAGCACGGCCGCATACACCGACGTCACCGCGGCATGCGGGTGGTCCATGACCAGGTCATTGCCCACCGCCGTAGCGATGATCCCGGCGATCAGCAGCGCGTGCACATAATGGAAGTTGGCCCCCATCCGCCCGGGGTCTTCAGCATGGCTGATGGCCTCGGTGGCGTCGCGGCTGGAGATGCCGAAGTACAGCCACCACATGGCGATCGTGCCGGCGAAGGTGGCAAGCACCGCCGACACCACCGCCCCGCTCCACTGCTCGACTTCGCTGAGCACACCGCCGGTCGCCAGCAGCGTCTCGCCCAGTGCGACGATGACGAACAGCTGGCAGCGCTCGGCCAGATGCCCGCCCTCGATGGTCCACTCGCGGGTGTGCGAACGGCCCAGCCCCGGGAACGCGAAGCCGAACATCGGCGAGACGTACTCGCAGGCCACCGCCACCGCCCACAGCGCCAGCCGCGTATTGCCCTCGGCTGCCGCGCCTGCCAGCCAGAAGCAGGCCGATACGCTCACCCAGGCCAGCATGCGGCGGAAGTTCGGCGCCAGCGGATGCGTGCGACCGACCTCCAGCAACACGAAGGCGGTGCGCCCGACCTGCATGGTGGCGTAGGCCCCGGCAAACACCCAGGCGCGATCGGCGAAGGCCTCGGGAATGGACGACGACATCAGCAAAGCCAACAGCATGGTGGCAAACAGCAGGCCACGGATGCGCGGTGCCTCCGGATCGAACCAGTTGCTGACCCAGCAGGCGTACTGCCAGCCCAGCCACACCGCAAACCACAGCACCAGGGTCTGCAGCACGCCGGCCAAGTCCAGATGGTGCAACAGGTGGTGGCTGAGCTGGGTGACCGCGAACACGTAGACCAGGTCGAAGAACAGTTCTTCGTAGGTCACGCGGGCGTGGTGGCCGTCGCGCTGGCGCAGGGCCGGCAATCGCAGTCGTGTACTCATGGCCTTCCTTCAGCGCGCCAGGCGCCAGTAGAGCAGACCGGCCAGCAGGGCCGGCACCGCGAACACCAGCAGCAGGATCGGCAGTTCTTCACGAACCCCGTAGCCGGCCTTGCTGACGCCCACCCACAGGTTGGCCACCGTCACCAACAGCCAGGTGGCAATGAACGCGATCAGGGCCGTGGGCAGCTGTGAGGTGCCTACGCTCCACAGCCGTCCGAACAACAGGAACACTCCCAACAGCACAATGCCGCCCACCATCACCAGAAGCACATGCATGGTCCACCTCCTTGAGCCTGCAGGCAGGCTAGCCGTGGGCGATTCTGCGCTCCAGCCGATGATCGTGGATTCACTTTCCAGACGCGGCGAACAATCGCCCTGACGATCGCGGCATGGCAAACGAGAACAGTTCCCATTAGTATTGCGTCATTGCGCAGGGATGACCTCCCGGCACCCGCCTCTCACCCTTGCTGCCCGTCCGGATGTCCCAGCCGACACTTCCCCGCCCACCTGCGCTGCCGCTGGTGACCTCGCTGGTGCGCCACTACGAGGAACTGGTGGACTACCTGCATCGCCGGTTCCGCTCGCCCGGGCTGGCCCGCGAAGTGGTGCACGATGTCTGTGTGCGCCTGCTGGAACGCCCGGCCGCGCATGACGCCCGCCAACCGATCGCGCTGCTGCGCAGGATCGCCCACGATGCGGCGGTCGACCGCTGCCGCGCCGAGGATCTGCGCCGGCACTGGGTGGAGCCCCGCGCCGAGCTTCCCGAAGGCGCCTGCGAGCGCCCCGGACCTGAGCGCCAGGCGCAGGGCCAGCAGGCGCTGCAGCGGCTGACCACCAGCATCGAGCGCATGCCCTGCCGGCGGCAGCAGGTGTTCATCCTGCACAAGATCCACGAGCTGCCCCAGGCCGAGGTGGCGCAGCGGATGGGCATCGGCCTGAAGGCAGTGGAACGTCATCTGCGCCTGGCCATGGCCGACTGCCGGCTGCACGGTGCGCTGTGGTGAGCCCTGCATCACCCGATCCGGCAACGCCGTCGGCGCCCGCCGAACCGTCCGCCGAGGACACGCTCGATCAGCACCGGGAGGCACTGAAGGAACGCTTCCCGTTGCCAGGCCCGGAGCAGTTGCAGCGGCGGCGCGGCGGATCTGGCGCGAAACGGGTACTGCCGGTGCTGTTGCTGGCGGCCGCCGCGCTGCTGCTGGCCGACCCGGCCTGGCAGGTGCGTGACTACCAGACCGCCGTCGGCGAGCGCCGCGACATCGAGCTGCCGGACGGCAGCCGCGTGCTGCTCGACGCGGGAACCCACCTGCAGGTCCGTCGCCATCTGCGTTCGCGGCAGGTGCTGCTGGCGCAGGGCCATGCGCGCTTCGAGGTGCAGCATTCGGCGTGGCGCCGCTTCCAGGTCGATGCCGGGCCGGTACAGGTACGCAACTACGGCACGGTGTTCGATGTTGACCGCCAGGGCGATCTCAGCGAAGTCACGCTGTGGCGCGGCGAGGTCGGTGTCAGCGTGGATGGCGGCGACACCGAGCAGCGGCTGAAGCCGGGGCAGCGCCTGCTGGCCCAGCCAGGCTCGCTGTCTCCGCCGGAAGCCGTGGATCCGGACCGGGCCGACTGGACCACCGGCCGGCTGCAGTTCGACCGCATGCCACTGAGCGAGGTGCTGCGCATCCTGCAGCGCTATCACGACCGTCCGATCGTGCTGGACGACCCGGCACTGGGTCCGCTGCAGGTGTCGGGCGTGTTCGATGCCGATCGTGCCGAGACGGCGGTCGCCTTGTTGCCGGAGATCCTGCCGGTCCAGGTGCATACCGCCGCCGACGGCAGCCTGCATCTGCGCGCCCGCGATTGATTGCCACGCCGAGGGTGGGTTGCGCGCCGTCCCATCCGGCAAGTGCTTGAACCCTTCCGAAGGACCCCCGCATGACCCGCCCTGTTCCGCCCGCCGCGCTGCGCCGGCTGGCCCCCACCCTGCTCGCAGCCTGCCTGTGTGCGGCGCTGCCCGCCACCGCGCAGACCGCTGCGTCCGCACCCGTCGAACTGCACCTGCCGGCCGGCCCGCTGCAGGCTTCGCTCACGACACTGGCGCGGCAGAGTGGCATCCAGCTGCTGTTCGCGGCCGACAGCGTGAGCGGCCGCAACGCGCCCGCACTCGACGGCCGCTACACCCCGCACGACGCCCTGCAGCGCCTGCTGGCCGGGCAAGGCCTGGCGATGCAGGAGCGCTCGCCGGGGGTGTTCGTGGTGAATGCCGCGCCGGCATCGCCCAAGCCCCGCGCTCCGGCCCGGGCCGCGTCATCGGCAGCGTCCCCGGCCACGACCACTTCGCTGGCCCGCGTCACGGTATCGGCCTCGACCGCGCGCATGCCGCAGGGTGAGACTGCGATGCCCAACACCATCACCGTGCTGACCCGCGAGGACATCGCGCAGCAGCTGGCGCTGGGCTCGGACGTCTCGCGCGTGCTGTCGGCGCAGATCCCGGCGTTTGCCCCGGCGCGCGAGAAGATGTCCAACTACGGCGAAACCATGCGTGGCCGCGGCATCCTGTACATGGTCGACGGCGTGCCGCAGTCGACGCCGCTGCGCGATGGCTCACGTGATTCGCACACCATCGATCCGGCGATGATCGAACGCATCGAGGTCATCCACGGCGCCAACGCACTGCAGGGCATCGGCGGTACCGGTGGCATCGTCAACATCATCACCCGCAGCGCGCCCAGCGAGCCGGGCGCCTTCCTGCTCGATACCAACATCAGCTACAGCTCGGCGCTGCCCAGCCGCCGTGATGACAACGGCCAGCGCGGCTCGGCACTGGTCGGCGTGCGCGGCGAGCAGTTCGATCTGGTGGCCGGCCTGGCCTATGAGAAGCAGGGCCTGTACCACGACGGCGAGGGCCGTTCGATCGGTACCAACGCCCAGGGCGAACTGATGGATTCGACCTCGTCGAACGTGTTCGCCAAGCTGGGCTGGAACATTGCCGAGGGCCACCGCCTGCAGCTGATGGCCAACCGCTACGAGCTGCGCGGGCTGGACAACTACCTGGCGGTGAACGGTGATTACCGCACCGGTCGCCCAACCATTTCGGTGCCCGGCGATACCCCGCTGGAGCCGCCGATGAACCGCTCGCGTTCGTTGACGCTGGACTACAGCGCCGCCGACCTGCTCGGTGGCCGCTTCCAGGCGCAGGCCTTCGCGGTGGACTTCGAAGGCCGTTATGGCGCCAGCCAGTGGGATCCGTGGGGCAACACCGGCGCCAACGCCGCCTGGGACCAGACCCAGAACGAATCGGACAAGCGCGGCTTCAAGCTGACCCAGAGCTGGGCCCGCATCGCCGACACCACGCTGGACGTGACCCTGGGCCTGGACGGCCTGCGCGATCGCACCCACCAGGTGCTGCTGGCCAGCGGCATGAACTGGGTACCGCAGACCACCTATCAAAGCCTGTCGCCGCTGCTGCAGCTGCACTGGTGGCCGACCGACCATCTGATGCTGTCCGGCGGCCTGCGCTACGAAAAGGGCGAGCTGGAAGTAGGCGACTACACCACCCTACCCCGCTACGGCGCACGCAAGGTGGCTGGCGGCAAGCCGACCATGAGCGAGACCCTGCCCAACTTCGGCGCGGTCTGGTACATCAACGATCGCCTCAACGCCTACGCCTCGTATTCGGAAGGCTACACCGTGGCCGACGTCGGCCGCGTGCTGCGTGCGATCAACCGCGACGGCCAGCGCGTGGACAATCTGATTGATCTGTCACCGGTGGTGTCGGACAACCGCGAGATCGGCCTGGAGTACGACGATGGCCGGTTCAGTGGTGACATCGCCTATTACACCTCTGAATCCAAGCTGGGCTCGGTGCTGATCTACGACCCGGGCATCGACGCCTATGCGGTGCAGCGCCAGGCCACCCGCGTGGAAGGCTTCGAAAGCAACCTGCGCCTGCACCTGGGCGACAGCCGGCTGGGCCTGGGTTATGCGCGCGCCAACGGCCGCTACGACGCCAACGTCGACGGCCGCCTCGACAGCGACCTGGCTGGTGTGAACATCGCGCCGAACCGGCTGACCGCGTTCTGGGAGCAGAGCTGGACGCCGCAGCTGAGCACCCGCCTGCAGGCCAGCCACGCCTTCGACCGCGACTTCGACCTGCGTGGCGCGCGGGTGGCAGAGTTCAAGGGCTACACCACGCTGGACCTGGTGGCTCGCTACGTACTGGACAAGCACAGCTTCACCCTGGGCGTGCAGAACCTGGCGAACAAGCAGTACATCAGCTACTACTCGCAGACCACGCCGTCGAACCCGAGCTATTTCTCGGGCCGTGGCCGGGTGCTGACGCTGGGGTGGCAGTACCGGTACTGAACCATAGCGCCCTTATGGGAGCCATGAAATCTATGCGCGACGCGATGAAGGAGGCCCATGCTAGTTTCTGGGCCTCCTTCAAACGGACGTGAACCATGCGTTTTTCCCTGCTCGCCGTCACACTGGCCGCTGTTCTTCCGGTCGCGCACGCCAGCGCCGCCGAGGCACCACTGCCGCAGTTGCGGGCCTACACCGTGGATGCTTCCTGGCTGCAGCCGATGGCACCGCTGCAGATTGCTGACCACACCTGGCAGATCGGCACCGAGAACCTGACCGCACTGCTGGTGCAGACCGCCAAGGGGGGAGTGCTGCTGGACGGCGGCATGCCACAGATGGCCAGCCACCTGCTGGACAACATGAAGGCGCGCGGCGTGGCCCCGCAGGACCTGCGGCTGATCCTGCTCAGCCACGCACACGCCGACCATGCCGGGCCGGTGGCGGAGCTGAAGCGCCGTACGGGCGCCAAAGTAGCGGCCAACGCCGAATCGGCGGTGCTGCTGGCGCGCGGTGGCAGCGACGATCTGCACTTCGGTGATGACATCACTTATCCGCCAGCCAGTGTCGATCGCATCATCATGGATGGCGAAGTGGTCACCGTGGGCGGCATCGCGTTCACCGCGCACTTCATGCCGGGGCACACCCCGGGCAGCACCGCGTGGACCTGGACCGATACCCGCGAGGGCAAGCCGGTGCGCATCGCCTACGCCGACAGCCTGAGTGCACCGGGATACCAGCTGCAGAGCAACCCCCGTTATCCGCACCTGATCGAGGATTACAGGCGCAGCTTCGCGACGGTGCGGGCGTTGCCCTGCGACGTGTTGCTGACCCCGCATCCGGGTGCCAGCAACTGGGACTACGCCTCCGGCAGCAAGGCCAGCGCCAAGGCGCTGACCTGCAAGGCCTACGCGGATGCGGCCGAACAGAAGTTCGACGCACAGCTGGCCAAGGAAACAGCCCGCGCCCGCTGATTCTGTAGAGTCGAGCTTGCTCGACTGAAGCAGAGCAGTCGAGCATCGCTCGACTCTACAAAAAAGCAAGTCGAGTGTGGGCTCGACTCTACAAAGAGCAAGCCGAGCGTGGGCTAGGCTCTACACAGGACGCGTGGAAGGGTGCCGGTCAATACCACCGGCACCCGTGACTGTCAGCCGCCCTGGCCGTGCTGCGCGAACGGCTCGGTGGTGCCATCGGTGCGCACCAGCTCGACGGTATACGGCTGCACGTAGCCGTCCGGCATTTCCATGCCCGGCGAACCGGCCGGCATGCCGGGTAGCACCAGCCCACGCGCCGCCGGACGTTCGGCCAGCAGTCGCTTGATGTCCTCGGCCGGGATGTGGCCTTCAACCACGTAACCACCGATCTCGGCGGTGTGGCAGGACGCCTTGCCGACCGGCACACCCAGCCGGACCTTGATCGGGTTCATGTCATCGGTATCGCGCACATCCACCTGGAAGCCTTCGGCCTTCAGGTGGTCGACCCATATGCCGCAGCAGCCGCAGCTGGCGGTCTTGTGCACGATGGCGATGGGTAGTGCCGGATCCACCTGCGACGGGCTGGCCTTGATCGGTGCCGCCGGGGCTTGGCTGTCAACCGGCGCAGCAGGCGATTCTTCGGCAGCACGCGCGCAGGCGGTGGTGGCCAGCACGGTGCCCAGCAGCAGGCCGAGGGAGAGAGAGCGGTTCATGGTGTTGATTCCTTTGCAGATGCGGGCAACGCGGCCCGCTGCCTGCGCATCGAAGGCACAGGCAGAGTCGAGAATGAGTCGAGCAGCTACGGCAGGCGCTTGAGGCCTGCAGGGAATCACACGATGGGCGGCCGTAGCGGATCCGGCATCGGCGGCGGTGCGCGTTGCTGGGCGCTGGCTGGCAAAGGCGCCTCACGCCAGGGTGACGCTGGCGTTCCGCTCAGGGTGGCCAGCATGCCGAGGCTGGCCGGCGGGCATTCGCACTCATTGCTCTGGCAGACCGTTGATGCTGCCTCGTCGCAGCATCCGGCCATGGCCGCCGAATGCGGTGCGGCGCAATGGTCCGCGCTGGACTGCGCCGCGTACGAGGATGAGGCAACCGCAAGCGCCGGTGCGTTCAGCACCAGGGCAAGGAGGAGCATCCATCGCAGCAGCAGGCCAGGCAGGTTCACCCGACGATGATAGCCGATGCGCGGGTCACGCAATCGCCGCCACCATTGCGCTCATCCGCACCGGGATCGACTTGGCCGCTGGGGTACCGCTGACCCGGTCGTAGTAGTCCAGCGGCAACAACGGGTTCAGTTCCGGGTAGTAACCGGCCAGGGCGCCGCGCGGCATCGGGTAGTCCAGCACGGTCAGGCCTTCGATGCGCCGCTGCACGCCATCGCCGCTGATCGTCTCCAGGCAGACCAACGCCTCCTTCTCCAGCCCGCGCGCCAGCCGGTCCTCGATGTTCATGAACAGCACCATGCGGTCGTTGTACACGCCGCGGTAGCGGTCGTTGTAGCTGTAGATGGTGGTGTTGTACTGGTCGTGCGAGCGCACCGTGGCCAACCGCAGCATCCCGGGATCGTCCACCGGCGCGTCCACGTCCAGGCCTGGCATCACCAGGATGTTGGCCTTACCGTTGGGCGTGGGCCACACCCGACGGCGCGGTGGAATGTCCAGGTGGAAGCCATGCGGCTGCTGGATCCGCTCGTTGAAGCCGGCGTAGATCTCCGGGTACACCGCCGCGATCAGCTCCCGGATGGGAGCGTAGTCATGCATGCACCCCGCCCAGTCGACCTTGCTGTGCGGCAATGTTGCCATCGCCATGCGGCAGACGATCTCGACCTCCGGGAGCACGTCCGTGCTGACCGGCTCGAGCACGCCGCGCGAAGCGGTCACGTTCGACATCGCGTCTTCGATGGTGACGAACTGCTCGCCGGCAGGCGTAACGATGCGCTCCGAACGCGCGACTACCGGCAGAATCAAGGCATCGCGGCCATGCACCAGGTGACCCCGATTGAGCTTGGTGGCGATGCCGACCGTCAGCTCCAGGCCGCGCATGGCCTCGTACGCGCGCGGCGTATCGGGCACGGCGTGGATGAAGTTGCCGCCCATACCGATGAACACCTTGGCGCTGCCGTCCAGCATCGCCTCGATCGATTCGACCACGTGATGACCGTGCTCGCGCGGCGGATCGAAGCCGAACACCCGCTGCACGCGATCCAGATAGGCCGGCTTGGGTTTCTCGTCGATGCCGACGGTACGGTCGCCCTGCACGTTGGAATGGCCACGGATCGGTCCGATGCCTGCGCCGGGCTTGCCGAAGTTGCCACGCAGCAACAGCAGGTTGGCCACCTGCTGCAGCAGGGTCGATCCATACTGATGCTGGGTCAGTCCCATGCCGTAGCAGATCACCGTGGCCTTGGAGCGGATGTAGATCTCGGCGCAGCGGCGGATCTGCGCCTGCGTGATGCCGGAGACCTGCACGATCTCGTTCCAGTCCTGTGCCATCACGTCCGCGCGCAGTGCGTCCAGGCCTACCGTGTGCTCAGCCAGGAAATCGTGGTCAAGCACGCGCTCGCCCTGCGCTTCGCGCTCGAACATCACCTTCATCATGCCCTTGATCAGGGCCAGGTCGCCGCCGATGCGGATGTGCACGAACTCGCTGGTGATCTCGGTCGAACCGAACGTGGCCATCTGCACCATGTCCTGCGGTTCGGCGAAACGGATCAGCGCGCGCTCGGGCATCGGATTGACCGCCACGATCGGGATGCCGCGTTTGCGCGCCTCGACAAGGTTGCTCATCATCCGCGGCGAATTGGTGCCGGTGTTCTGGCCGATCACGAAGATCGCCTCGGCGTGCTCGAAATCCTGCAGCACGATGGTGCCCTTGCCCACGCCGATGGCCGGCGGCAGGCCGCGGCTGGTCGGCTCGTGGCACATGTTCGAGCAGTCCGGGAAATTGTTGGTGCCGAACTCGCGCACGAAGATCGAATACAGGAATGCAGCTTCGTTGGGCGTGCGGCCGGAGGTGTAGAACTCCGCCTGGTGCGGGCTGTCCAGCGCCTGCAGATGACGGCCGATCAAGGCAAACGCCTCGTCCCAGCTGCACGGCACGTAATGATCGGTGGACGCGTCATAGCGCATCGGCTCAGTCAGCCGGCCCTGCATCTCCAGCCAGTAGTCGGTCTGCGCCATCAGCTCGGTGACCGTGTGCTGGGCAAACAGCTCGCGGCCGGCACGGAACTGGGTGGCTTCCCAGGCCAGCGCCTTGGCACCGTTCTCGCAGAATTCCAGCTTCTTGCGTTCGTCGGCATCGGGGAACGCACAGCTGGGGCACTTGAAGCCACCGGGCTGGTTCATTGCCAGCAGCGCCTTCGAGCCCTTGCCGATCACACTCTGCTGCAACAGCACCTTGGCCGTGGCACCGGCGGCACCCCAGCCACCGGCCGGCTGGTTGTAGGGCTTGTAACGCGGCGGCTTCTGCTCGGACATGTTCGGGAACCTGGCGGGAGGAACACAACAATCAACGGCGCGAGACGGGCCGGATGCGGCTTCTGCAGCGCGACCAGCCCCGCAGTCAAGCACGGACAAGGCCGCTTCGCCAGAGGCAGACGCTGTTTTCAGCGCAGCCTGCCATGACAACGGTTACACCCGCGTCAGCGCCCGGCCACTGCGCTATTCTCGAAGCCGTGGGTGGTCCACCACCTGCGTATTTCCCTTGCCCGGACGCGCTGCATGCCTGACTCGACCCCGCCGCACACCCCGCCTGCCGGCACGGCCCAGCGCCCGTTGCAGCGCTGGCGCAGCGAGGGGCACCAGCAGCAGGTCGACGTGGTGGCCGAGGAAGTGCCGGTTGCACTGCGCTACAACGGCGCCGCCTTCGCGGTGATGATGGCCACGCCCTGCGACCTGGAAGACTTCGCGCTGGGTTTTTCGCTCAGCGAGGGGCTGATCACTACGCCCTCGCAACTGCTGTCGATCGAGGTCCGCCCGCAGCTGGAGGGCATCGAACTGCAGATGACCGTTTCCGACGACGCACCCGGCGCCGATCTGGATCCGGCCAATGGCCGCCTGCTGCCCGGTCGCGGTGGCTGCGGCCTGTGCGGCACGCGCCAGCTGGAGGATGTGCTGCGCCCGCTGCCGCAGATCCGCGAGCGCCGCACCTATCCTCATGCCGCGTTGCAGCGGGCGCTGGCCACGCTGGCGCAGCATCAGCCGATGAATGCGGTGAGTGGATCGACGCACGCCGCGGCCTGGGCCGATGCCAGCGGGCGGATTGGCTGGGTGCGCGAGGATGTGGGCCGTCACAATGCGTTGGACAAGCTGATCGGCGCCCTGCATCACAACGAGCACGCCATCGACGGTGGATTGCTGGTGATTTCCAGCCGCGCCAGCTATGAGATGGTCAGCAAGGCGATACGTGCGGGTGCCAGCGTGCTGGCAGCGGTGTCGGCGCCGACCGCGCTGGCGATCGACCTGGCCCGCAGTGCGGGACTGTGCCTGGTCGGGTTCGCGCGGGAGAGCGGGTTCAATGTGTATACCCATCCCGAACGGCTGCAGGCGGACGACAGCCACGATAACTGAGAACGGCCGGGAGCAAGACGCCCCCGGCCTGATGGACCTCAGCGCAGCGCCACCTTGGGGAAGTCCACCGGCACGTCGAACGCCACGTTGACGTAGTTGGTGAACAGGTTGAGCGCCACATGGGCGAGGATCTCGACGATCTGCTCGTCATCGAAGCCGGCTGCGCGCAGCGCCTGCACATCACCGTCGGTGATCTGTGCACGCTGTTCAACCACCTTCAGCGCGAAGTCGAGTGCCGCCGAGGTGGCCGGATCGCTGGACTGGCCGATCTGCGCGGCGGCCATCTGCTCGCTGCTGGCGCCGGCCTTGCGACCCAGCGCCGTGTGCGCGGCCAGGCAGTACCCGCAGGCATTGTGGTTGGCGATGGCGACGGCGATCTGCTCGCCCAGCAACGGCGACAGGCGACCGCCGCCCAGTGCGCCGAACGAGCCCCACATGCTCTGCAGGGCGGCCGGCGAATTGGCCACGGCGCGGAACATGGCCGGGGTGGCGCCGAAGGCGGCGTGGACCTGGCCCAGCAGCGCCTCGCGGTCGGCGGTGGTGGCGGAAGCATCGATCAGGGGGACACGGGACATGGTGGATCTCCTTGGGAAAGCGCCCGGGATTGGACGACCCGCTCATCCTAGGTAGACTCGACGGACGTATTGGTCGCAATCAGCCACACATGTTGTCCATTCGTCCATGAGCATGCCCGCCGACACCTCCGCACCCGACCGCCTCTCCTCTCTGCTGGAACGCTTCCGGGTGCAGGCCGCGCTGTTCCACAGCGGTCCTCTGTGCGGGCGCCATGTCTTCGAGCCGCAGCCCGGTCGGGCGTTCCTGCACATCCTGCGCCAGGGTGAAATGGAGGTCCGTCATCCCGACGGCGATATCGCGCTTCCCCGCTTGAAGATCGACGCGCCCAGCCTGCTGCTGTATCCGCAACCGCTGCACCATGTGTTCTTCAATGCGCCGCTGGATGGCCCCGACTTCACCTGCGCCACGCTCGACTTCGATGGCGGCGCGCGCAATCCCATCGTGCAATCGCTGCCGCCGGTGATGGTGGTGCCGCTGTCCGCGATCAGCGAGCTGGACGACACCCTGCATCTGCTGTTCACCGAGGCCGACCGCCAACGCTGCGGTTCGCGGCTGCTGACCAACCGGCTGTTCGAGGTGGCGCTGATCCAGATCCTGCGCTGGGTGGTGGATCATCCCGATGCGGCCGGGGTCAGCCACGGGCTGATGCGTGGGCTGTCAGATGCACGGCTGGCACGCACACTGGTGTCGATGCACCAGGCGCCGCAGGACGAGTGGACGCTGCCACGCATGGCCGCGACAGCCGGCATGTCGCGCAGTGCGTTCGCAGCGGTGTTCAAGGAGGTGATGCAGGCGACGCCGGCCAGTTATCTACTCGACTGGCGGCTGAGCCTGACCTGCGCGCAGTTGCGTGCGGGCGTGGCGGTCAAGCAGGTGGCGATCGAGGTGGGGTTTGCCGATACCGCGTCGTTGTCGAAGGCGTTCCGCAAGCGGTTGGGGGCCTCGCCGAGGGCGTGGTTGGCGGCGACCGCAGCACAGGTCGGGTAAATGGGTGAGGGGTAGAGTCGACCGCTGGTCGACTATCGCGCGCAGCGCGGGGTTTTCGTGAGCAGCCGACCAGCGGTCGGCTCTACCAAGAGCGATGCCGCGCGTTGGCCGATGGCCTAGCTGGCCGGTCCATCGTTCTTCGCCAGCAGCCCGGCGATGCGCTCCGCTACCTGGGCGCGCACGCTTTCATCCAGCTGCCCTTCGTACATCGCTTCGTAGATCCACAGGCCATCGGCCGCCAGCCGCGCCACGAAATTGTCGAGCGCGGCCGGATCCTGTTCCGCGGCCGACGGTGGCAACGGCGCCCAGCGCCGCACTGCCGGTCCCCACGGACGCTCGTCGGCGTCCGGGTCAGCCGATTCGAGCATGAACATCAGCTCGGCACGGGTGGCGCTCTGCGCCGACACACGCACGAAGGTCTGGTAGCGCTCCAGCGCCGTGGCCTCGCCTGCGGTCTTGCCCAGCAGCGCCTCCATCGACGCTTCCCAGGCCTGCACCAGATGCTCGTCGATGCCGCGCAGCAGCGCTTCGCGCGACGGGAAGTGGTACAGCAGGCCGCCACGGGTCAGCTTGGCCTCGGCGGCCACCGACTCGAAGGTCACCGCGCGCACGCCGTCACGATTGATCACGTTGACGGCGGCGTCGAGGATGCGGTCGCGCTTGCTGGTTCTCATCGCGTCATTTTACGCGATCGGCCGCACCCTCGCGGCCACCGACGCGCCCCCGCAACAGGCGCGCGATGATCGCCGCGCCCACTGCCAGCACCACCGTGATCACCAGCAGCACGATCTGGTAGCCACGGTCATACGCGGCCGTGGCCAGTGCGAACCACTCGCCCTGCCCGCTTTCGCGTGCGGCATGCAGCGCCTGGGTGAAGCCCTCGCGGGCAAGCTCGGGCATGTCCGCCGGGACCGGCAGGAAGGCGCCGTACATTGCCGCACTCAGGCTGCCCAGCATCGCCACCGCGAGCAGGCCACCAAACTCGTAGGACACCTCTTCCACCGACGAGGCCATGCCCGCGCGGTGCGCCGGTACGTTGTTGAGGATGGCAGTGGACGCCACCGAGATGGCCGAGCCCATGCCGAAACCGGTGATCGCCATTCCCGCCACCACCCAGCCGAGGCCGTGCGGGAAGCCGAACGCCACAACACCGACACCCACGGCGCCAGCCGCCAGGCCACCGCAGATCAGCGGGCGCAGGCCCACGCGGTGCAGGATGCTGCCACCCAGCAGCGCACTGGGCAGGCTGCCCAGCGCCGCCACCGATACCAGCAGGCCTGCCTGCAGCGGTGTGAAGCCCGCCACCAGCTGGAAACGCTGGGTGGTAACCAGCTGCAGGCCAGCCATCGCGAACAGGGTGAATACCGCCGACAGCGTGCCGGCCAGGAACGCCGGATTGCGGAAGATCGCGAAGTCCAGCAACGGGTACGGCAACTGCCGCTGGCGACGTGCGAACGCCGCGCCGCTGATGACGGCCAGCAACAGCGCACCGGCACCCAGCGCATACGACGGCGGCGTGGCGATCAGCGACTTGATGGCCAGCACCAGGCCGGACAGCGCCGCCAATGCCAGCAACGAAGACACCAGGTCCCACGGCCGCGAGGTATCGCGCTGGCCTTCCGGTGCCAGCAGCAGGGTTGCAACGAAGGCCACCACCACCACCGGCACGTTGATCAGGAACACCGAGCCCCACCAGAAGTGCTGCAGCAGCCAGCCGCCGATGATCGGGCCGAGACCCGCACCGACGATGGCCACCGAGCCCCAGATCGCGATGGCAATGTTGCGCTCGCGCTCTTCGTGGAAGCTCAGGCCGATCAGCGCCAGCGTGGCCGGCATCATCGCCGCCGCACCGACCGCCAGGAACGCACGGGCGGCAATCAGCTGTGCGGCGCTGTCGGCGAAAGCCGCCGCCAGCGAGGCGGTGCCGAAAACCACCAGGCCGATCAGGAACATGCGGCGGTGACCGATGCGGTCACCAAGCGTACCGGCGCCCAGAAGCAGGCCGGCCATCACCAGCGGATAGGCGTTGATGATCCACAGCGCCTGGCCGGCACTGGCCGAGAGTTCCTCGGTGAGGGTGGGCAGCGCGGTGTACAGCACGGAGTTGTCGAGCGTGACCAGCAGCAGGCCAGCGGCGACAGTGAACAACAGTGCCCAGCGACGGGCACGCGACAGGGCCGGAGCGCCGGCCAAGGGCTGGGACAAAGCCATGGGGAAACCTGATGGGGTGGAGTACAGCCATAACTATACAGGATGTCCTGTATAGTTATGAGAAGGGCGCCAGACGTTCAGATTTCGTCCCGGGCAGTGTTCATGTTCCGGAGAACGGTAGCGCCGGGCCATGCCCGGCCAACGGGGTACCCGCAACAAGGCCGCCAGGCATGGCCCGGCGCTACCGGCAGTCTTCCGGCAGCGCGACGATCACCGACACCACCGCACCCTGCATGCCCTGCCCCACGGCCATGTCCAGCTCCCCGCCCGTTGCCCCATGCTGGCGCCGCAGTTCGTCCTCGCACAGGCCCCGCACCCGCGCACGCGCATTGGCACGCAGGCTGCTGCACCGCCAATCGGTGCCCCCCAGCGGCAACACCGAATACACCACGCTGTTGCAGGCGTTGCCTGCCCGCTGCTGCAGCGACAGGCCACCGAAATCACGCGGTTCGCTGCTGCTCTGTGGATCGAAATAGCTGTCCGGGAAGGTGCGCGCGTACTGTTCGATGTCCACCTGCATGCTGCGCCCACCGGCCAACGGCATCTGCAGCGGCTGGCCACAACGCGTGGCGTCTGCACGATGCTGGATGTACTGGTAGATCGGCCGGTCCAGCGTTGGATCCTGCTGGGTCACCGCACTGACCGCCGCCAGCACCGGCAACGATGCACGATTGGCCATACGCGCCAGCAGCCCCGTCTGTGCCGGCTGGCAGCGGTCGCGCAACGTGGCCGCCAGCAGGAACAGCACATCATTGCGAAAGGCGTGGTCTTCGCCCAGGCGTTGCTCGATGCGCTGGCTGGCATCGGCTGCCGGTGCCGGAAACGCGACCGCCGGAGGCTCCGGGACTACGGCGCGCCGCTGCCAGCACACCGCCAACGCTACGCCTGCTGCCGCCAACACCACCGCAGCGATGATCCAGCGCGCGCGCATCAGTTGTGGATCGCCGTCAGCGTCGCCGCTGCGGCGTCGTAGGACGCGCTGGCGATATCCGCATCGAAGCGCTTGACCTGCAGGCGACCGGCCAACCGGTACGGATCCCACAGGTCGCCCAGCGCGATCGGCGTGGCCAGGGTCACATGGATGATCTGGTTCGGCGGCGGTGGCGGCACATGGATGCAGGCCCCGTAGAACGGCACGAACAACAGTTCGTCGACCAGTCCTGCGTCGTTGGTGCCCAGCGGCACCACGTAGCCATCCAGGTCAACGGCGCGGCCATCGGCAGTTTCGACCACCTGCGATGAACCGAACTGCTTGGCGCGATCGGGACTGGAATGGTCGATCTCCTGCCCCGGTGGCGTGCCCGAGCCGGTGTCGTCGATCAGCCCGCCCACCCCGTCCATGCCATTGCGTGACAGGCCGATCAGCGGCGGCGGGCGCTGGTAGGTCACTTCGTCAGGCCGCAGTGCATCCCAGCGGTCGATGGGCGCCTCGGTCGTGGCCGGCTGCGCCGCTGCCGGTGCCGCGGTGACGGTCGCGGTGCCCCCACCCGCCTGCGTACACCCCAGCAAGCCCAGGCAGCACGCCAATCCGATCAGGACGCTACGGTTCATACGGCCTCAGCTGCGCATCGCGCATGGTGTAGGCGGAGCCGGCCAGATCATCGTCCAGCCGTTCGGCGCGCAGGGTGCCGGCCAGGAAGAACGGCGAATACATGTCCGGCATCTCGATCGGGCGCGGCAGCACTACGTGCACGATCTGGTTCGGCGGTGGCGGCGGCACATGGATGCAGGCGCCGTAGTACGGCACGAACAGGAATTCGGTCAGCCGCCCGTCCTGCGCGTTGGCCAGCGGCACCACGTAACCCGGCAAGCGCACCGGCCGTTGCAGCACGGTATCCACGGTGCGGAACGTACCGAACTGCGGCATGCGCCGGTTGCCGTTGTGCTCGACCTCCGGCCCCTCGCCCCGCTCCAGCGCGGCCAGCTCGTCCTTCGGCATCATCTGCAGCCAGTCCAGCTCCTGTTCTTCGGCAGCTGCCGAGGCATCGTGATCGACCACCGGTGACGGCGGCAGCGCCTGCACGCCGGTATCGACCGGGCGTTCGCAGGCGGTCAGCACCAGCAACATTGGCAACAGCGGCAACCAGCGCATGCTCAGCCCCCGGGTGACAGGCCATCGGCCAGCGTGCGCCGATAGGCCAGCAGCGCCGGTACCAGGCCGGCCACCCCGCTGATCGCCAGCACACCTGCGACCCACGCCAGTTCGCGGCCATCCGGCCAGATGTGGGTGATCGACAGGCCAAAGTTGGCCAGCGCCCAGCCACGCCCGGCCAGGCTGGCCACCACCAGTGCGGCCAGTGCGAGCACGCAGGCAAGCGCGCTGGTCGCCACCGCCTCCACCACCAGCAGGCTGGCGATATAGCCCGGGCGTGCACCGATCGCACGCAGCACCGCCATCTCGCGCCGGCGCTCCTGCAGGGTCGAGACCAGCAGCGCCACCAGCGAGACCATGCCCAGCAGCACCACCATTGCACTGATCAGCTGAAGTGCCCGCTCGGCCGTGCCCAGTGACTGCCACAGCTGCTGCAGGGTCACGCCAGGCAGGATCGCCAGCATCGCCTCATCCGGATACTCGTTGATCCTGCGCTGTACCGAGAACGTGGCGATGCGCGAGTTCAGCCCGAGTATGAAAGCGGTGATGCTGGTCGGGGTCAGGTCCAGGTGGCGCGCCTGCTCGGCGCTGACGCTCTGGCTGCGCAGCTGCACGCCGGAGCGCCAGTCGACATGGATCGCCTCGATGGCCGGCAGCGAGACCAGCACCGAGGAATCAACCGGCGTGCCGGTGCGCTGCAGGATGCCAGCCACACGGAACGGCTTGTCGGCATGCGTGGCCAACGTGACCGCGCCGGTGCCATGGGCCAGCACGATCTCGTCGCCGAGGCCGACCTTCTGCGCGCGCGCCACCTCTGCGCCGATCACGGCGTCGTACAGGTCGTCGAACGGCCGCCCCTGTGCAAACGCCAGCGCATGCCCCGCGCCGTAGCGGTAGTGCTCGAAGTAGCCGCCACTGGTGCCGACCACCCGGTAGCCGCGCCACGAATCGCCCAGCGACAATGGCACCGCCCACTTCACCTGCGGCAGCGAGGACAGCTCCTGGTAGGACTGCCAGGACACGTTGTTGGTCGGGTCACCGATGTGGAACACCGAATACAGCAGCAGGTTCACCGGCCCGGAGCGGGCACCGACGATCAGGTCCGTGCCTGAAACGGTGCTGGCGAAACCTTCATGCGCCTGCGTGCGCACGCGCTCAACACCGAGCAGCAGCACCACGCTGAGGGTGATCACCAGCACGGTGAGGCTGACGCTCAATGCGCGGCTGCGCAGGCTGGCCCAGGCAAGTTCAAGCATGGGTGCCACCTGCGTGATTGACCTGCGACAACGCGATGGTGCGGTCGAACAAGGGCTGCAGGCTTTCATCGTGGCTGACCACCAGAACCGTGGTACCGGCGGCCCGGCACTGTGCGGACATCAGCTGCAGGAAGGCGGTCGCGGCTTGACGATCCAGCGCCGAGGTCGGCTCGTCGGCCAGCAGTACTGCGGGGCGGCCGATCAGGGCGCGTGCAGCGGCCACGCGTTGCTGCTGGCCGACACTCAGGGTGCCGGCCGCACGCTTGGACAGCGCCGGATCCAGCTGCAGCGCTTCCAGCAGGCGCAGGATCTCGTCGTCCAGCGGCCCGCTGATGCGCTCACTGCGCACCGGAGAAAAGCGCAGGCCAAGCGCGATGTTGTCGCGCACGCTGAGGAACGGCAGCAGGTTGAACTGCTGGAAGATCACGCCCAGGTGATCGGCACGGAAGCGATCGCGCGCGGCACCCCGCATCATCTGCAGCGCGTGACCCGCCACTTCGACGCGCCCCCTGCCGGGTAGCAGGACGCCGGCCAGCAGGCCGAGCAAGGTGCTCTTGCCGCCCCCGCTCACTCCACGCAACAGCACGCTGCTGCCCTGCTCTATCAGCAGCTGCGGGATGTCCAGCACCAGGCGTGTTGCGTAGCCGAACTGCACATCCTCCAGTGCGATCACCGCTGGCGTGCTCACGGCGCCAGCACCACGCGCAGGTTGTCGGCACTCAGCACGCTGCGGTCCTGGCCGTTGGCCGTCGCACTGTTGACGATGACTTCGTGCAACCCGGGGAACAGCACCGGCAGGCGCACGACCAGGGCGCGCAATGCACTCGGATTCGTGCAGCGATACTGCAGGTTGGCACTGAAACCGGCGTGGCGATGCTGCCCGGCCGCTGGCGCAGCGGCGGTCGCAGCGAAGCCTTCGGCACTGGCGTCACTGCTGGCCAGGCGGCAGTTGGCGGCGGTGGGCAGGGTGACCCAGCTGCCGCCCTTCAGCAATGCCGTGGCGCGCGACAGTGCCGCCTGCTCGGTCGCGTTGGCGGGCGGTCGCTCGAAATCAAGAATGCCGATGCCCGGCGCCTGCAGGGCGAACTCCAGCGTTCCCTGGTCGAGAGCGAGATCAACAGTGGCCTGGCCGTGCACGTGTGGCGCGTGCTGGCGGACATCGTGTGCCTGAGCCGCGTTGGCAGCCAGCAGCAGGAAAAGAGCAGCAGGAAGCTTCATGGGGGAGACTCCAATTGTTACTATGTAACATAATGGACCACATCCCCCCGACCCCCGCAAGGGCTCTGGCCCAGCCGCCAACTTCGGCACGCTGGCATCCCCGTTTCGATCTGGCCGGCGCCTGGCTGTCGCTGGCCTGCGCCGCCCATTGCATCGCCCTGCCACTGCTGCTGGCCTTCGTGCCAGCGGCAATGATGGCGCTGCGCTCGTTCCAGCACCCCGGCCACGGTGTGATGACGCTGCTGTTGATGATGTCGCGCTGGGAATGGTTGTTCGCATTGATGGCCTCGACGCTGGCGCTGGCCAGTACCACGGCCGGGCTGTACCGGCATGGGCGCTGGCTGCCGGTGCGGCTGGCCCTGGTTGGCGCGATCCTGCTGGTGTCAGCGTCGCTGTACCTGCCGTTGAAGGAATCGCTGCTCTGGCATGGCGTGGCCACCGCCTGCGGTGGCGTGCTGCTTGCATGCGCGCACATCGGCAACCGGCGGGCATTGCACCAGCACCGGTAGCGTTCCGAAGATGCCGGCCAGCGGCCGGCACTACCGTTTCGTTGGAAGCGCGGGCCGTCTGCGCCGCACCACCGCCGGTAGCGCCGGCCGCTGGCCGGCGCACGGCCCGCCTCCTCAGAAGCGGTAACCCACTTCCGCGCCGAAGATGCGCGGGCTGTCGACCGGTCCGTAGTAGTTGCCGTCGCGGCCGAAGGCCAGGTTGTCGAAGATCAGGCCGTTGATGCGGCGCTTGTTGGTCAGGTTCTGCACAAACACCCGCGCGCTCCACGGCCCGGTCTCGTAGCCCAGCTGAGCGCCGAGCACGGCCACTGCGGGCTGGAACGCGCGGTTGCGTTCATCCAGTGCACTGGAGCCGGTGAACTGCGATTCCAGCCGTGCATAGATGCCCGAGTCGAACTGATAGCGCGCCGCCAGATAGCCAGTGTAATGAGGGGTCAGCTTGACCCGCTTGCCATCCAGGTTCTGGTCCACGCTGACCCACAGCTTGGTGTACTTCGCATCGACGTAGCCCACATTCGCCATCAGGGTGAAGCCCGGCAGCACTTCAAACACGCCCTCCAGCTCGGCACCGCGGGAACGGATCGAGGCATCCGAACCTACGTAGTCCGACGAGATCGGGCGGCCGTTGGCATCGGTGGCCACCTGGATCTCCTGCCAGTTGTCCGAGGTGATGTGGAACAGCGCGCCGCCGATGTGGCCACGACCGCCGGCCAGGTTCATCTTGAAGCCCAGCTCATGGCTCCACATGCGTTCAGACTCGTAGCGCAGCACCTTGTCGTTGACCACATCGCTCTGCGCCGCAGCCAGATTGAAGCCACCCGGAATGTAGCCCTTGGCCGAGGCCGCGTAGAAGGACAGGTCGTCAGTGGCGTCGTAGCGCAGCGACACCCGCGGCAGCGTGGCCGAGAAGGTATGTGCCAGCGCGGCATCGCGGTACAGCACACGGCCACCGGCGCCCAGATCCAGCGCACCGGCACGCTGTTCGGTGGCGCGCCGTGCCTGCTCATGGCGCAGGCCGGCGCTGGCCGTCAGCTTCGGCACCGCCGGGAAGGTATAGCTGGCGGTGGCGAAGACGCTGTAGTCCTCGCCCTTGGAGGTCTGCCGCGGTGCCAGGTTGTAGCTGTCCAGCCCGTGCAGCGCCGGGCCGACGAAGGTGCCGAGGATCGAATCCTTGCTGTTGCGGTAGGTCGACACACCGGCCATCCAGGTCAACGCCTGGTCGCTGAGCGAGCTGAAGCGCGCCTCGGCCGTCCATTCCTTCTTCCTGTCGTAGATGCGACCGGCCAATGCCGGGCTGTTGGTCATGTCGAAGTCGTAGCCGGCCGAGGTCACCTCCTCGTCCCGCCAGGAAGCGGCCACGTCCAGCGTGCCGGCCTGCAGCTGCCATTGCGCACTGAGGCCGGCCACCGTTTCGTCCTTTTCGGTGCGCTTGGGCGCGTCGTTGATGTAGGTGAAGTCACCGGCACGGCGGCCGCCATTGAGCGATGTGCCGTAGGTGCGGTTGTAGAGGCCGGTATCCAGCGGCAGGTATTCATACTCGAACATGCCCGGCGCGCGGGTGCGCAGGTGATAGGCCAGCGCGTTCACCGAAACGTAGTCGCTCGGCCGCCAGCGCAGCTTGCCCTGGAGGTAGCCTTCGCCGACCTTGCCGCGCGCACCGGAAGGCGTGAGGTTCTTCAGGTAGGCGTCCTCATCGGAACCCATGAACGCCACCGAGCCGGACAGGCTGCCGTCCCGGCTCAGTGGCCCGGCGAGGAAGCCATCGATGGCGGTGCCGTTGCCGTTGCCGAACCAGGTGCTGCGCAGGTTGACCTCGCCTTCGCGCTTGTCCGCAGGACCACGCGTACGCACCAGCACCAGGCCGGATTCGCTGTTGGCGCCATACAACGTGCCCTGCGGACCGCGCAGCACCTCCACCGACTCGACCTGGTTGAGCACGGCATTGCTCAGTTCGCGGAACGGAATGCCGTCGATGTAGACCGAGGCACGATTGACCAGGAATGGATTGGACTCGATGCCGCGGATCGAGATGAACATGTTGCTGAGCTGGCCCATCGCATTGAACTTGACGTTCGGCGCGAGCTTGTCGAGGTCACGGAACTCGGTGACGCCCGCTTCTTTCAGGGCCTGCCTGTCGAGCACCGTCACCGACAGATCGCTCTTCAGGTAAGGGGTATCGCGCTTGGAACCGGTGACGCGGACACCGTCGAGCGTGGCCGGGTCGGCCTGCTGGGCAAGGGCGGGCAAGGCAGGAACGAGCAGGGATGCTGCGATGAGCGCGGCAGCAGGCGTAGACGACTTCAAAGCGGGAACCTCGACGGATGGAGTGGCGGACGCGCGGGCGGCGGCAGCGCGGGACAAGAGTGTTATCCTGTAACATTAGCGTCCTGCCGCCACTCCATTTCCGGCAGCGCCGCTCCATTCCCGGATCCGTGATGCCCGCCCTCGCCGACCAGTTGCTGCAGGAAACCCGGTCGCAGGCCCCTGCTGCCTACGCCAGCGATGACGGTGCGGTGGTGCTGCTGCGCCATCGTTTCGACGCCAGCGAAGGCGAGATGGGCCATCCGCACCAGCTTCGCCTGGGCCTGGCCGTGGACGGCGGCGGACGGCTGCAGCAACGCACCCTCAACGGCCTGCTGCAGGCGCCGTGGCGGCCCGGCCAGTTCAACCTGGTGCTGCCGGGAGACACCGGCACCTATGCCAGCCCCGCGGTCGATCTGCTCGGCATCGCCATCGATACCCGCCTGCATCCGCAGGATCCGCAGCGGTTGCAACACCTGCAGCCGCTGGCGGCGCGGCTGCACCACGACCCGGTGATCACTTCGGTACTGCAGGCGTTGTGGTGCAGCGCGCAGGCCGATGTTTGCCTGCCCGGCTTCCTCGAGCATGGCGCCCAGGTCCTGCTGCATCGCCTGGGTCAGCTTGCCGGACTTCCCTGCAGGGAACGCGGCAGGGACACGGCACTGTCCACGCGGCGACTGCAGCAGCTGGAGGCTTACATCGATGCACAGCATGGCCAGCCTCTTGAAGTCGCACAGTTGGCCGCTGCGGTGCAGATGGACCCGTCCACGTTCGGTCGTGCGCTGCGCGCCGCCACCGGCCTGCCACCCTATGCGTTCCTGACCCGACGCCGCATGCAATGGGCGCGCGGGGCACTGGCCCAGGGATGCAGCGTCACCGAGGTTGCGCTGGCCAGTGGCTACGCCAATCCCAGCAAGTTCAGCGCGGCCTTCCGGCGTGTGGTCGGTTGTTCGCCGTCAGCCTGGATCGCGCAGTCGCGGGCCCGGTAGCGCCGGCTGCGGGCCGGCAGCCAACATTACAGACCGGTAATGTTCGCGTCAGGGCAGCGAAAGGCGCGCTGCATCACCCTGAGGGCAACTTCCCGACAGGCGTTCCCGCACATGATCCGCTCCCTGCTCCGCCCCACCTCGCTCGCCCTGCTGCTGTCCGGCCTTGCGGTCGCACCGCTGGCGCTGGCCCATCCCAGCCTGGTGCGCGCAACGCCGGCCGCCGACGCCACCGTGGCCCCGGCCAGCCAGATCGAGCTGCAGTTCAGTGAAAAGGTGATGCCGCGTGCCACCCGCATCGAACTGAGCATGGACCATGGCCGCATGAAGATGGCGATGCCGACCACTGCGCAGGAGATCTCAGAGGACGGCCACACCCTGCGCGCGCGCTTCGCCAAGCCGCTGCCTGCCGGCACTTACGCGCTGCAGTGGCGCGCGGTCGGCCAGGACAGCCACCCGATCACCGGCAACTACCGCTTCACCGTGAAGTAAGGCCACCGCTGTGGCCGAGCTTTCGCCGTATGCGCTGCGGCTGGTGCTGTATGCCGTGTTGATGCTGCTGTTCGGGCGGATGCTGTTCGTCCGGCCCGGGCTGCCGCGCGGCGTCTCGCTGACGCTCACCGTGATCGCGTTGGTACTGGTCATCACCGACGCGGTGACCCGGTTGTCCGGCGTGCTTGGCGTATCGCCGGCCGACATCGACGGCGAGACCGCGCGCTGGTTTCTTGCCGGTACGCCGGTGGGTGAAGCGGGCCTGCTGCGCATCCTGGCCGTACTGGCAATGTTGCCACTGCTGGCCATCAACCGCCCCGTACAGGGCCTGCGCCGCCTCGCACTGCTGGCACTGTCTGCCAGCGCATTGGCCAGCCTTTCCTGGAATGGCCATGCCGCCGCCGGCGACGGGCTCGGCGGCACGCTTCGGCTCGGCGCCGGCATGCTGCATCTGCTGGCCGCCGGCGCCTGGGTCGGGGCGATCGCCGCCATCCTGCAGCTGGCGCTGCGACCGCAGGGCCTGCGTCTGCGCGAACGCACCCGCGAGCTGTGGCAGGCCGCGCACAGCTTCGCTGTGCCCGGCACAATCATCGTCGCCCTGCTGGCGATGACCGGCACCTATACCTATGTCGATCTCGGCGGCTCGCTGCACACCCTGGCCGAAACCGCACATGGGCGCTGGCTGCTGCTCAAACTGGCCCTGGTCGGCGGCATGCTTGGGCTGGCCGCGCTGCATCGCTGGCGGCTGGTGCCGGCGCTGGCGGTTTCCATCCGCGGAGGCTGGCAACCCAGGCCACTGCGTTCGCTGCGCCACAGCCTGGCCTGCGAAGCGGTGCTGGCGCTGCTGGTGCTGGCCTGTGTAGCGGTACTCGGCACCCTGGACCCGGTGGCATGAACCACCGCTGCCGACCCACCCGCAAGCTGCGATGATGGCCGCATCATGAAACTGCTGATCGTCGAAGACGAACCCAAGACCGGCAACTACCTGCGCCAGGGCCTGATCGAGGCCGGCTATGTGGTCGACCTCGCCAGCAACGGCATCGACGGCCTGCATCTGGCCGAGAGTGGCGAGTACCAGCTGGTCATCCTCGATGTGATGCTGCCCGGCCTGGATGGCTGGACCGTGCTGTCGCGGCTGCGTGGAGCCGGCTGGCCGCTGCCGGTGCTGTTCCTGACCGCGCGCAGCAGCATCGCCGACCGCGTGCAGGGCCTGGAGCTGGGCGCCGATGACTACCTGGCCAAGCCCTTCGCTTTCGCCGAGCTGCTGGCGCGCGTGCGCACGCTGCTGCGCCGCGGCCAGGCGGTGCCGCAGGTTGAACGCATCGTCATTGCCGACCTGGTGGTGGATACCCAGCGCCGCCGGGTGGAGCGTGGCGGCCAGCGCATCGCGCTCAGCCAGAAGGAGTACACCCTGCTGGAGCTGCTGGCACGCCGCCGTGGCGAAGTGCTGCCGCGCTCGCTGATCGCCTCGCAGGTGTGGGACATGAACTTCGACAGCGACACCAATGTCATCGATGTGGCGATCCGCCGCCTGCGCGCCAAGATCGACGATGATTTCGCCGACAAGCTGATCATTACCGTGCGCGGCATGGGCTATGTACTGGAGGCGCCGGACGACGGCGCCGCGCGCAACGGATGAGCCTGCGCCGCTCCATCGCGGTGCGGCTGACGCTGCTGTTCGCCACCGTGGCCACGCTGGTGCTGGCGGCACTGGGCGTGGCGATCTATGTCAGTGCCCGTCACGATCTGGTCGCACAGGATTTCACCGAGCTGGAGAACAAGGTCGCGTTGATCAGCGACCTGGCCGGCAATGGGCCTGCGTCCGTTCGCTGGCAGCGACTGGCAGAGGCGCTGAGCCACCATCCGGATATCGCCTTCCATATCGTTGATGGAGACGGCACCGTGCTGTTTTCCACCGCGCCAGCGCTGCTGCGCGAACACGCACGCAGCCAGCCTGTCGACAGTGCCTTCCGTCGGCACGACTGGATCCTTGCCGACGGAACGTGCATGCATGCACTGCACCTGCGCCAGACCCTGGCCGACGGCAGCCAGCTGCTGATCCTGCTGGCCATTGATGACGCCCGCCATGCAGACTTCCTGCAGCGCTTCCGCCACCTGCTGGCGATCGCCATCATCGGTGCCGCCGTGGCCAGCAGCCTGCTGGGTGGCTATGTGGTGCGGCGAACGCTGCGGCCGCTGCGGACGCTGGCCGATGAAGCCCGTCAGATCACCGCAGGGCGCCTGCAACGGCGGTTGAACGCGCGCAGCGCGCCGGCCGAGCTGGAACAGCTGGCGCAGACCCTCAACGGCATGCTGGCGCGATTACAGCAGGACTTCGCGCGCCTGACCGAATTCTCCGGTGATCTGGCCCACGAGCTGCGCACGCCGATCACCAACATGCTGACCCAGGTACAGGTGGTGCTGGCCCACCCGCGCAGCAACGAGGCCTACCGTGAGACGCTGGCCTCGTGCGCCGAAGAACTGCAGCAGTTGGCGCAGACCGTGGGTGACCTGCTGTATCTGGCGCAGGCCGAGGCGCCGGGCGCACTGCCTTCGCGCGAGCCGGTGGCGCTGGATGCGGTGGTGGATTCGCTGCTGGAGTTCTATGGGCTGCTGGCCGAGGACCGGCAATTGGCCCTGCGCCGCGACGGCGACGTGCGCGTGGAAGGCAACCGGCTGATGCTGCATCGGGCAATCGCCAACCTGTTGTCCAATGCGTTGAAGCATGCGGTGCCAGGAAGCGAAGTGGTCGTGCGGCTTTCCGGGATTGATGGCGTGTGCCGGATCAGCGTGCACAACAGAGGCACGCCGATTGCCGCCGAAGCCCTGCCGCGCCTGTTTGACCGTTTCTACCGGGGCGAGCGAGGCCGCCATGAAGGCGTCGGGCTGGGTCTGGCGATTACCCGTGCCATCGTGCAGGCGCATGGCGGCAGCGTGAGCGTTGCGTCGGACGAAACCGGCACTGTGTTCGAACTGGTGTTGCCAAGCGCTGCCACCTGGTAGTGCCGGCCGCTGGCCGGCAGCCCATGCACACCCGGCGTATTGCAGTTGCCGGCCAGCGGCCGGCACTACCCCATTTGGTCGAACACCGCGGCCACCCAATCGATGAACACCCGCAGCCGCGGCGACGGCGTGCGGTTGCGCGGGTAGACCAGGCTCAACGGGCTCGGCGTCGGCGGTGCGTCCGGCAACAGCTCGACCAGCTGCCCGCGCGCAATGTAAGGGTTCATCCGGTAGCGCGGCGCCTGGATGATGCCCAGCCCTGCCAGCGCGGCACCGAGGAAGGCATCGGCGCCGGAAACCCTCACCCGCGCGGGCAGCGGGACATAGCGGATCTGGCCAGTCTGCTGGAACTCCAGTGGTATCAGCTGGCCGGTGGCACTTGAGCGGTAACCGACCATCTGGTGGCCGTCCTGCAGGGCATCGATGCTGCCCGGCACGCCTCTGGCCTGCACGTAGCTTGGCGAGGCCACCGTGACCTCGCGCAGCATCGTCAACCGGCGCGCCGCCAGATCGCTGTCGGCCAGCGTCCCCACCCGCATCGCCGCATCCACGCCTTCGCGCAGAAGATCGACATAGCGATCGCCCTCGTTGACCTCCAGTTCGATCTCAGGGTAGCGCTGCAGAAAGTCCGGAAGGTGCGGAAACAGCAGGTGCCGGCCCAGCGTGCCATGCACTTCAATCCGCAGCGGGCCGCGTGGTGGCACGTCACGGAACGCGGCTTCAGCGTCGTCCATGTCGGCGATCAGGCGCAGGCAACGGCCATAGAAGGCCTCGCCTTCCAGGGTCGGCACCACCAGCCGCGTGGTCCGGTGCAGCAGGCGCACGCCCAGCCGATTCTCCAGCGCCTTGATCGCATCGGTCACCGTGGCCCGCGGCAGGCCGAGGTCCTCGGAGGCACGGGTGAAGCTGCGGCGCTCGACGATACGGACGAAGGCGCGCATGGCCGTGAAACGGTCCATTGTTCGGCTACCCGGATGATGTTGGCGGATTATGCATGATTATCCGGACTGATGAGATGGCGAAGATGGCACTGCGCCAGTCCGGCGCGCCCTGCTGGAACCGACCATGCCCACCTCCTCCACCCGCCGTGTCGCCCTGGTCACCGGTGGTTCCCGTGGCATCGGCGCTGCCATTTCGCGCCGCCTCGCCGCCAACGGCCATGCCGTGGCGATCAACTACGCCGGCCGCCGCGATGATGCCGAGGCACTGGCCGCCGAACTCACGGCCACTGGTGCGCAGGCCATCGCGCTGCAGGCCGATGTGGCCGACCCGCAGGCGGTGCGCCAACTGTTCGACGCCATCGAAGCCCGCTTCGGCGGCATCGACGTAGTGGTGAACAGTGCTGGCGTACTGCAGCTGGCGACGCTGGCCGACAGTGACGACGCACTGTTCGAACGGGTCATCGGCATCAACCTGAAGGGCGCCTTCAACGTGCTGCGCGAGAGCGCGCGCCGGGTGCGTGACGGCGGCCGCCTGATCAGCCTGTCCACCAGCGTGGTCGGCATCAAGCTGGAGAACTACAGCGTGTATGCCGCCAGCAAGGCGGCGGTGGAGACGCTGGGCGCGATCCTCAGCAAGGAGCTGCGCGGGCGCAACATCACCGTGAACGCCGTGGCGCCCGGCCCGACTGCCACCGACCTGTTCCTGGATGGCAAGGCACCGGAGCTGATCGAGCGGCTGGCAAAGATGAATCCCCTGGAGCGACTGGGCACGCCGGAGGACATCGCCGGAGCGGTGGCCTTCCTGGCCGGTGCCGATGGCGGGTGGATCAACGGCCAGGTGCTGCGCGCCAATGGCGGGATGGTGTAACTGCGCGGACGGCATCCACGCATGGCGTGGATCTACTGATCGCATCTACGCGTGGCGCGGAGACTCGGTAGAGCCGAGCCCATGCTCGGCTGCTCTTCACGCAAAGGCCAGAAGCAGCCGAGCATGGCTCGGCTCTACACGTCGTCAGCCGGCGCGGGCCTCGCGACGCCGGTGCACCCAGTAGTACAGCGTGGGCAGTACCAGCAGGGTCAGCAGCATCGCTGACAGCAGGCCGCCGATCACCACCACCGCCAGCGGCTTCTGGGTCTCGGCACCGATCGCATGCGAGGTCGCCATCGGCAGCAGGCCGAACATCGCCAGCAGCGCGGTCATCAGCACCGTGCGCAGGCGCTGCAGCGAGCCCTGCACCACCGACTGCAGCAGGTCCATGCCCTGCTCGCGCAGCTGGGCGAAGCGACTGAGCATCACTACCCCGTTCAGCACCGCTTGTCCGAACAACGCAATGAATCCGATCGCCGCCGACACCGACAGTGGAATGCCGGTCAACCACAGGGCCAGGATGCCGCCGATCATCGCCAGTGGCACGTTGGCCAGGATCAGTGCGGCGCTGCTGATGTCCTTGAAGGCATCGAACAGCAGCACGAAGATGAGCAGCACCGACAGCGGGATGACCCAGCCCAGCCGTTTCATCGCGCGCTGCTGGTTCTCGAACTCGCCGGACCATTCCAGCCGGTAGCCTTCCGGCAGCTGCACGCTGGCATCCACGCGCTTGCGCATGTCTGCCACCACGCTGCCCATGTCACGGCCGGCGATGAAGATGCTGACCGCCTTCACCCGCTGCGCGTTCTCGCGCGAGATGTTGATCGCGCCGCTGGCCATGCGGAAGTCGGCCACGTCGGACAGCGTCACCGTGTGGCCATCGCCGATACCCACTGGCACCGTACGCAGCCGTTGCAGGTCGCGGTCGGCATCGTCCAGGCGCAGCGTGATCGGGAACTTGCGATCGCCCTCCCACAGCTCGCCGACCTGGCGCCCGCCCAGCGCGGTCTCGATCACCTCGTCGATGTCGCGCACATTCAGGCCATAGTGGGCTGCACGGTCGCGGTCGATCTCGATCTGCAGCTGCGGCAACGAACCATCGCGGTCGATGAAGGCGCTCTCCACGCCCTCCACCCCGCGCACCTGGCCCAGGATGGCCTGTGCGTGCTGGTTGAGCACATCCAGATCAGAGCCGCTGACCTTGATCACCACCTGGCCCTTGATCTGCGAGATGCTCTCCAGGATGTTGTCGCGCACCGGTTGCGAGATCGAGAACTCCGGCCCCGGAATGCGTTGCTCCAGGGTGCGCTGCAGGTCGCTGACCAGCTGCCGCTTGTCCACACCCTTCGGCCATTCCTTCTCCGGCTTCAACGCCACCAGTGCCTCGATCTGGTTGGCGCCCTTGGCATCGGAGCCGTCTTCCGGGCGCCCCAGCTTGGCCACCACCGTCGACACCTGCGGGAAGGTGCCGACCAGCTCGCGGATGCGCCGCGACTGCTGCTGCGCTTCGGCCAGGCTGGTGCTGGGATCGAGTGTGGCGGTCAGCCAGATCGACCCTTCGTCCAGCTCGGGCAGGAACTCCGAGCCCAGGCGGGTACCCAGTGCCAACGTACCCACCAGCAACGCAACTGCGGTCAGCACCACCGCACGTGGCCGGGCCAGTGCGCGCTCCAGGATCGGCCGGTACCAGTCGGTCAGGCGGTCCATCAGCGGGTTGCCGTCGCGCATGCGGTCGCGCCGCAGCCACCAGTAGCAGAACAGCGGCACCACGGTCAGCGCCAGGATCAACGCACCGATCAGCGCAGAGGTCACCGAGTACGCCATCGGCGCGAACATGCGGCCTTCCTGGCGCTGCAGGGTGAAGATCGGGATGTGCGCGGCGATGATGATCAGCATCGAGAAGAACGTCGGTCGGCCCACTTCCGATGCGGCCGAAAGAATGGTCGAGAACCGCGTCTTCCGATCGGCCGTAGGTGGCAGCTTCGACAATCGCGAGACGATGTGCTCGGTGACGATCACCGCGCCATCGATGATGATGCCGAAGTCCATCGCACCCAAGGACAGCAGGTTGGCCGGCACGCCCCACAGGTGCAGGCCGAGGAAGGTCGACAGCAGCGCCAGCGGCATCATCGCCGCCACGATCAGCGCGGCGCGGGCGTTGTACAGGAACAGCCACAGCACCAGGAACACCAGCACCGCACCTTCCAGCAGGTTGCGGAAGACCGTCTTCAGCGTGGTCGTGACCAGCCACGAGCGGTCATAGAACGGCTCGATGCTGACCCCGGCCGGCAGCTGGTTCGCCTCGATCTCGGCGATGCGCGCATGCAGAGCGTCGAGCACGTCGGACGGATTCTCGCCCTTGCGCATCAGCACCATGCCGAACACCGCATCGTCATTGTCGTCCTGGCCGACCAGGCCCTGCCGTGGCAGGCCGGTATCGGCGATGCCGGCGAGGTCGCGCACCAGGATCGGCGTGCCCCCACGCTGCGCCACCACCACGTTGCCGATGTCGGCCGGCGAACGCATCAGGCCCACGCCGCGGATCAGGAACTGCTGCTGCCCGCGCTCCACGTAGCCGCCGCCGGCGTTGGAGCTGCCCTTTTCCAGTGCCTCGGCGAACTCGCCGAGGCTGATGCCGCGGTCACGCAGCTTGTCCAGGTCCGGCTTGACCTGGAAGGTGCGCGCGAAGCCACCGAAGCTGATCACATCGGCCACGCCCGGCACGGTGCGCAAGCTGCGCTCCATCGTCCATTCCTGGACGGTGCGCAGCTGGGTCGGCGTCATGTGCGGGCCCTTGAGCACGTAGCGGTAGATCTCGCCCACCGCAGAGCTCATCGCCTCCAGCTCCGGGGTCACCCCTTCTGGCAGCTCCACACCCTGCAAGCGCTCCAGCACCTGCTGGCGCGCGAAATAGTCGTCGGCCTTGTCGTCGAAGGTCAGGATGATCATCGACAGGCCGAACTGGGTATGCGAGAACACCCGCACCGAATGCGGGATGCCGGACAGCGCCACTTCCAGCGGCATTGTCACTTCGCGCTCCACCTCTTCGGCGGCGCGGCCCGGGTGCAGCGACACCACCGTTACCTGGGTGTCCGACACATCCGGGAAGGCTTCCACCGGCAGTACGCGGAACGCGGCAATGCCAGCGCCGATGAACAGCAGCAGTGCCAGCATCACCATCAATGGCTGGCGCAGGCAGTAGGCAATCAGGCGATCGATCATGGCGCAGCGTGCCCGCTACCGGTGCTGACGGCTGCCGGAGCGCTGTCGACCAGCTGCTGCAGCAGCAGGCCGCCTTCGACCACCACCCGGCTGCCGGCGGCGAGGCCCTCACGTACCCACAGCCGGCCGTCACCCAGCTCCTCCGCGTGCACGGCGCGACGCACGAAGCAGCCCTTGCCCTCTTCCACGAACACCACCTGCGTGCCGTCGATCAGCAGCACCGCGGCATCGGGCAATGAGACACCGCCCTCGGCCGGCAACGCCACCTGGGCACGCACGTACTGCCCGGCCTTGAAGGCGCGCGCGCGATTGTCCAGCTCGGCGCGTGCCTGCACCACACGGCGTTCGCTGTCGACGAAGTCATCCACGTGCTGCAGGGTCGCCTGCAGTGGCTGTCCATCGGCGCCGGGCACGCTCACCTGCATGCCCGCCTTCAAGCGTCCGGCGAGGCTCTCAGGAACATCCAGCAACAGCCACAGGCGGTCCGGATCGCCGATCACTGCCAACGGCTGTTCACTGTCCGGGCTGACCGACATGCCCGGGCTCATCCGCCGCTCCACCAGCACGCCATCGATGGGCGCGCGCAGCGGCAGGCGCTGATCGACGCGCTGGCCGTTGCCATAGGCCTTGGCGAAGGCAGTCGTGCGCGCATGATCGGCCTGGCTGCCAGCGAAGTTGGCCTCGGCCTCGTCCAGTTCACGACCCGACGCCACTCCCGCCGCATGCAGTTCGCGGGTACGGTCCAGTTCCTTGCGTGCCTGCTGCAGCTCGGCGCGGCCACGCGCACCTTCAGCCTGGGCCTGGCCGAACTCGGGCGAGGTGATCCAGGCGATCACCTGGCCAGCCTTCACCTTCTGCCCCGGCTGTGCCTCGATGCGCGCCACCTGCCCCGGCAGCGGCGTGTGGAGTGCGCTGGAGCGCGTCTCATCCCAGACCACCCGGCCCGGCAACTGCAGGCTGGCGCTGGCGCCGGCACTCACCGCCTCGCTGCGCAGCACGTCCAGCTGGCGGCTGTCGGCGGGAAACTGGATCTGGCCGGCGCTGACCTGAGGCGCATCCTCAAGATAGGATGCTGGCTCTCGACCGCAGCCGCCCAGCAGGGCCAGCGCCAGCAAGGCCGGCAGCACGGCGTGTCGCGCCTGCGGGCGATAAGTGACGGTGGACTTCATCGGGACTCTCCTTCAGCAACGGCTGTGGCCGCTTCCCAGCGCGCCAGGGCAATGGCATGGTCGGCACGCGCTTCAATCAGCGCGGCCTCGAACTCGCGCCAGCTGCGGCGCGCGTCCAGCAGGTCGGTCAGGCTTGCAGCACCACGCCGGTAGGCCAGCTCGATGCCCTGCACCGCCTTGCGTGCGGCGTCGGACTGCAGTCCTTCGTAGTCGCTGCGACGCTGCGCGGCGGACTGAGCGCTGGCCTGCAGCTGGTCCAGTTCGGCGCGTGCTTCGCGCTGCAGCACCTGCATTTCCAGTGCGGCGCTGTCGCGGTCGGCCTCGGCACGCTGGATCGCGCCGCGCGCCCGCGACGGCCCACCCAGCGGAATGGTCAACGACACGCCCCAGGTGACACCGCTGATGTCGGTCGGCTCTCGTTCGGCCTCCATGCCCAACTGGATATCGCGGTGGCGCTCGCTGCGTGCCAGTGCGACGCCTGCATCAGCAGCCGCCAGGCGCGAGCGCGCGGCACGCAGATCGGCGCGCTGCTGCGGGTCGAATGCACGCGAGTCGGCCCTGCCAGCAGGGTCTGGCCAGGGATCATCTGCGCTGAGGTCACGGCTGTCGTCGCGGCCCAGCAGCAGGCCCAGCGCATGCCGCGCGTCACGCAGATCCAATGCTGCCTCGCGCGCCGCGTCTGCCACAGCCAGGTCGTCCACCGCCAGCCGCGCGCGATCCACCGGCGCCATCGCCCCTGTCGCAACCTGTTTGTCCGCCGCCGCCATCTGCTCGGCCGAACTCCGGCGGTTGGCGTCGGCAATCAGCGTCCGCTCCTGCGCGCCCTTCAGGCCGAAATAGGCTTCGTGCAACGCCACCTGTTGTCGGCGCCGGGTATCGAGCATCTCAAGCCCCGCCACTTCCAGCAGCGCGTCCGCCTGGCGGATGCGCAATGCACGCTTGCCGCCACGTTCCAAGGTCCAGCCCAGGCCCACGGTGCTGTCCACCCGCTTGTCCTGCCAGCGCCCCGGGCCGATGCCATGCTTGGGGCTGATCTTGCTGGTACCGAGCGACAGCTCGGTGGCCGGGCGCAATGCCGCCGTCTGCGCATCGCCCTGCACACCGCGCAGCTCCAGTGCCGCCGCGCGCAGGTCCGGGTTGTGTGCTTCCATTGCACGCTGCGCTTCTGCAAGGGACAGCGCCGAAGCCGCAGGCGCGCACAATAGAGCGGCCAGCACCGCCGCAAGACGAGGGGAGAAATTCATGCACGTCACGGTAAGGTGACGGACTTGCGCCAAACTTGCCCCAACCTTGCACGAAGCTTGCAATGCGAATCCTGCTGATCGAAGACGATGCCGCCCTGGCCGATGGACTGATCCGCGCCCTGCAGGGTGCCGGCCATCTGTGCGACCACCTCTCGCGCGGACTGCACGCGCCTGCGGCGCTGGCCAGTGCTCCGTATGACGTGATGGTGCTCGACCTTTCATTGCCGGACGTGGATGGCCTCGACCTGCTGTCGCGCCTGCGCAACGATGGCGCCACCTTGCCGGTACTGATCCTGACCGCACGCGATGGCGTGGAGGACCGCATCCTCGGCCTCGACCGCGGCGGCGATGACTATCTGGCAAAACCATTCGCGCTGGGCGAGCTGGAAGCGCGCCTGCGTGCGTTGTCGCGCCGCCGCAGTGACGCACCGGCGCAGAAGCGATTGGGCCGGCTGTGCTTCGACAGCATCCGCAACGAAGTGCAGGTGGACGGCCAGCGTATCGAGCTGACCGCGCGCGAGCTGTCGCTGGTCGAAGCGTTGATGCAGCACCCCGGCCGCACCGTGACCAAGCAGCGCCTGTTCGATGCGCTTTACAGCTGGGACCACGAGGCCAACCTGTCGGTGATCGAGGTGCACGTCAGCCGCCTGCGCCGCAAGCTGGAGCAGGCCCACGCCGGCGTCGGCATCCGCATGCTGCGTGGCCTCGGCTACCGGCTGGAGGTCGTGGGTGACTGAGCGCGTGCACAGCCTGCGTGGCCTGCTGCTGCGGCGCCTGTGGCTGCCGCTGCTGGTGCTGCTGCTGTGCAGTGCGGTGGGTTCATTCGCGTTGGCGCGCTTCTATGCCGGCCAGGTCTACGACCGCTGGCTGCTGGATTCGGCGATGTCGTTGTCCGAACTGGTGACGGTGCAGGACGGCCGCGCATCCATCGAAATCACCCCGTCGGTATCGCGCATGTTCACCTGGGACACCGCCGACGAAGTGCATGGCGAGGTGGTCGATGCGGATGGCGGGCGCCTGTATGGCGACCTGCCCGAGGCACTACCTCGCCCCATGGCCGCCGCTGGGAATGACGACGCGGTGTACTACGACGCGCGGCTACGCGGGCAGGCCGTGCGCATGGTTGAAGTTGTGGTCAGCGCCGGGCCGGGCCATGACATCCGGCTGCGCGTGGCCGAGACGCTGCGCAAGCGCCACCGGTTGGAACGCAAGCTGCTGCTGACCAGCGTGCCGTTCCAGGCCGCGATCCTGGCACTGGCGGCGTGGCTGGCCTGGTCCGGCACCGGCGCCGCCGCACGCCACGCCAACCTGGTCGCGAGGAAGCTGGCCAGCCCGCGGCCGGATCCGTTGGCACCGCTGGATCCAGCGCAGGAAGCCCCGCGTGAACTGTGGCCGGCGGTGGAGGCGTACAACGCGCTGCTGCAGCGCCTGGACGCGATGCAGGATGCGCAGCGGCGCTTCGTCAGCAACGCTGCACATCAGCTGCGCACACCGTTGGCGGCCATGCAGGTGGAGCTGGAGAGTTCATTGCGCCAGCATGATCCGCAGGCCCAGCAGCTGGCGTTGTCCGGCACGCTGGCCGGGTTGGCCCGCTTGCAGCATCTGGTCAACCAGCTGCTGATGCTCAGCCGATCCGAAGATCCGCATGGCAGTGCACTGCCGCTGCAGCCAGTGGACCTGGCCGCGTTGGCGCGCGCCGTAGTGGAGCGCTACGCCGACCGAGCGCTCGCGGCAGGCGTGGACCTGGGTTATGACGGGCCCGACGACGGCATGCAGGTACAGGGCGATCCGCAGCTGCTGCGCGAGGCACTGGGCAACCTTCTGGACAACGCGCTGCGCTACGGTGCCTCGCGTGGCGTTATCACCCTCGGCGTTGGGCAGGAGGCCGAAGGCGTGCTGGTGTGGGTGGACGATAACGGCGCCGGCATCGCCGAAGCCGAGCGCGCACGCGTCACGGAACGCTTCTACCGGGCCAGCACGGAAGGCGACGGCTGCGGGCTGGGGCTGGCGATCGTGGCCGAGATCGCGCAGCGGCATGATGCGGCGCTGGTGATCGATACCGCCCCGATCGGTGGCGCTCGGGTGGGATTGTGGTTTCGCTGACCTTTGTCGAATTGCCCTTGTAGAGCCGAGCCCATGCTCGGCTGCTCCTGGCACGATGCCTGAGCCGAGCATGGGCTCGGCTCTACAGTTCCACGCATCGGAATCACGCCGGGCATGGCCCGGCGCTACCGTTACAGCGTGCTCATCGAGTACGGCGCCTGCGCGCCCTGCCCCGGCCAGTCCCTGTTCGGCTCGGCCTGCATGCTGAAGCGCAGTTCGCCACCTGCCAGGATCTCGTCGTGGCGCAGGAAGGTGCGCTGCAATGGCTTGCCGTTGAGGCTCACATTGCCCACATAGGTGTGCTTGTCATCCAGCCCATCGGCCACGATGGTGAACGTCTTGCCGTTCGGCAGGCGCATTGCGGTCTTCGGCAGGAACGGGCGACCCAGGATGTACTCGCCCGAGCCCGGGGCCACCGGATAGAAGCCCAAGGCGGTGAACACGTACCAGGCCGACATCTGGCCGACGTCATCATTGCCGGCCAGGCCATCGGGGCGGTCGGCGTACTGGGTGTCCATGATCTGCTTCAGGCGCGCCTGGGTGCGCCACGGCTGGCCGGCGTACGAGTACAGGTAGGCCACATGGTGGCTGGGTTCGTTGCCATGTGCATACCAGCCGATCAGCCCGGTGATGTCTTCCATGTGCTCGAAGATGGACGGATCGACCTTGGCGTTGAACACCTCGTCCAGGCGCGCGAGCAGCTTGTCACTGCCACCGTGCGCTGCCGCCAGACCGGCCACATCCTGCGGCACGTACCAGGAGTACTGCCAGGCATTGCCCTCGGTGTAGTCGGTGCCGTATCCACTGGCGCTGGGGTCGAATGGCGTGCGGAAGCTGCCATCGCGCTTGCGTGCGCGCATGAAGCCGGTGTCTTTGTCGAAGGCGTTGCGCCAGTTGCCGGCGCGCTTGTCGAAGGTGGCCGCAACATCGGTCTTGCCCATCGCCTGTGCCATGCGAGCAATGGTCCAGTCATCGAAGGCATATTCCAGCGTCTTGCTGGCCGCCTCACCTTCCTCGTCGATCGGCACGTAGCCCAGCTCGCGATACTGCGCGATGCCATCGTACGGGCCGTAGTTGGCGGTCTCGACCATTGCCTTCAGCGCCTTGTCGGCGTCGAAGCCGCGGATACCTTTCACGTAGGCGTCGGCGATCACCGGCACGGCGTGGTAGCCGATCATGCACCAGTCTTCCAGGCCATGGAATGACCACACCGGCAGCATGCCGTAGGGGCTGTGCTCATGGTGGGCCAGCATGGAATTGACGAAGTCGCTGTTGCGCTTCTCCGGCTGCACCAGGGTCAGCAACGGATGCAGCGCGCGATAGGTATCCCACAGCGAGAACGTGGAGTAGTTGGTATAACCCTTGGCCTGGTGCACGGCGTTGTCCGAGCCGCGGTACTGGCCATCGGCATCCATGAACAGCGTCGGCCCCAGCAGGGTGTGGTACAGCGCGGTATAGGCACTGCGCCGGGCGTGCTCGGGGGCGTCGATATCCAGCACCGACAGCGCCTGCGTCCATTCCTGCTTGGCCTGCGCGCGAACGCGGTCGAAATCGAAGCCGGCCACTTCCGCGTCGAGGTTGGCAATGGCACCGGCTTCGCTGACCGGCGAGATCGCGACCTTGACCACCAGCGGTGCGTCCAGCTTGCCGAAGGCGAAGGTGCCGACCAACTGGCGCCCTTCGATCTGCGCACGCTGCGCCGGATCCTTCTCGCCCGGCGGCGGGAAGCCCTTGTAGACAATGTCCTGCTCGGTGTTGTGCAGCTCATGCCCGGAAAGCGGCCGCGAGAAACGCATCGCGAAATACAGCTGGCGGCCCGGCGCCCAGCCACGGGTTTCGCGGAAGCCGGTCACCGTGCCGTCGGCGCGCACCCGTACCCGCGACCACAGCACCTTGCCCGGGTAGTCGTACATGCTGGTGCGCATGTCCAGCAGCACCTTGGCGTCGGTGCCCTTGGGGAACGTATAGCGGTGCACGCCCACGCGCGCACTGGTGGTCAGTTCGGCGCGCACCTTGTAGTCATCCAGGGTGACCGCGTAGTAGCCCGGCTCGGCCTTCTCGTCAGCGTGCCGGAAGCGCGATGCATAGCCGCTGCGCGGCTTTTCCGGATCACCGCGCTCCAGGCCGGGAGTGCCGGTGAACGGCATCAGCAGGATGTCGCCGAGGTCCGAATGACCGGTGCCGGAAAAATGCGTATGCGAGAAGCCGACGATGCTGCTGTCGTCGTAACGGTAGCCGGCCGCCCAGCCATAGGCCTTCTCGCGCGGCTGGATGCGTGTGTCCGGGCTGAGCTGGACCATGCCGAACGGCACCGTGGCACCGGGGTAGGTGTGGCCTTCACCTCCAGTACCAATGAACGGGTCGACCGAGGCGTAGGCCTTGTCGGCGGCGGTTTTGGCGGGAGCGGCCGACGCCAGGCCGGAGGCGAGCATCGCCGTGGCGGCGACGGCGATCAGGAGACGACGGTCCAGCGTGGGCATCGGCATTTGGATCGATTCAGGTGGTTGCCGGATGCTAGCACCGGGCCTGCCACACCGCATGCTGCAGTGCGACTGCCCGGTGCCCCGCGCCCGGTTCAATCGTCAACCGGGAAGTGCGCTCTGCAACGACATGAGATCCGCGCTGTTCAGCGGCCTTACCACCCGCGCGATCTCTTCGCCATTGCGCAGCAGCACCACCGTCGGCCACAGCTTCACCTTGAACGCGCGGCCCAATGGCTTGCCCTTGCCATCTTCGATCTTCCGGTGCGGAAGATCGTTCGCCTCGACGAAAGCTCGCAACGCCGGCTGTGCGGCCTGGCAATGACCGCACCAGGCCGTCCCGAATTCCAGCAGCTGCCAGCCCGCCTGCGCCTCCACCTCCGCAGAGGTGGGCTCGGTCAGCAGGTGATCACGCATGAACGACATGAGCGCTATGCCGCCAGTGCCTTCTGGATGTCTTCCAGCGGCGCATTGGTCAGATCCTTGGCGATATCGCCCAGCAATCGCGCCTGGACCTCCTTGTGCAGCAGCGGGCGGATGCGGCCCAGCGTGGTCGGGTCGGCGATCAACACCAGGTGCGCATAGCGGTTCTTCAACGCATCTTCGTTGAGCTGTTCGGCCACCTGCTTGGCAAACGTCGCTTCATTGAGCTGCGAGATCGACATGTCCTTGGGCACAGCACGGGCCGGGCCCTGCCCTGACACGCCCTGCTCGCTGATGTCCTGCAGGCGCAGCTCGCCTTCCTGCTTCAACGCAACCTGGTGCGCGCTACCCACGTTGGTGAACACCCGTGCCGAACCACCATCGGCCACCACGATCAATGTTCCTTCGGGAATCGTACGCGCCATTGCACCCTCCATCAGTCAGAAAAAATTGCTGTGTGCTCCACCCTATGCACATCGATGTCACCGGCGCGCGTACAGGACGTGATCCGGTCATCGCAATCTGCAATCCTCCCTAAATTTGTCCAGCGGCCTGCCGCTTGACCTCCATCATCGCGAGGAACCACTGTGCACGCTGGCTCACTGTTCCACGTCAACTTCGCCACCAGCCTGGCCATCCTGGCTGCGCAGGGTGCATCCATCAGTTCCTGCAGGGCCAACCGCTGTTCTCACTCGCCATCATGTTCTCCGTGTTGACCGTGGTCGGTGCCGCACTGGTTACGCGACGGCTGGCGTTGCCGGGTGCGGTGGCGGTGGTCTGCACCGTGCTTGGATTGATGGCAAAGTCGGCCTGAGTCATCTGAACAGGCGACGTGGAACACAGCGTGCAGATCAGCCCGCTTCGCTGCACGCTCACGTCGATGCCGTTATCATGAACGGATGATCGACACGACCCACTACGTGACGGGCGCACCTGTTACGTGGAAAGCACTGCCGACCGGCGCTTCGCTTGCCACGATTGCTCCCACCCTGAATTTCCATCGCCTCGCGCTGGATCCCGGCGGCTGACGCCCGCAGGCCCCCTGCCTGCATCCCCCACGCTGCTGTGACACCCGGCCGCTGACTGCGCTGCCGATGTGATCCCGTTGCTGCGTTTCCGCCCCTGCGGCGGTGCTTTGCCGTGCGCGTGGCGTTGTGCCTGCACACATTCCCCGGCCCCCACGCCGCGCTCCGATGCCCCTGCGCCACTTGCGCCTGCATCGCCGTTTCCGATTTCCGGGACACATCACATCGCCCATCCCCTATTCCATACCTACAAGGGAGCCCCCATGCAGGACACGCCTGATTCCCATGCCCATTTTGGCTGGTTCAAACGCCGCCGCCACCTCAAGGTCGATGAGATCACCGTCGTCGACAAGCCCATGCTCAAGCGTGCCGTCGGTGCCGCCGCACTCGGCAACGCGATGGAATGGTTCGACTTCGGTGTCTACGGCTATCTGGCCGTCACCATCGGCCAGGTGTTCTTCCCGTCCAGCAACCCCACCGCACAGGTAATCGCCGCGTTCGCCACCTTCACCGTGGCGTTCCTGGTGCGCCCGCTGGGCGGCCTGGTGTTCGGCCCGCTCGGCGACCGCTACGGGCGCCAGAAAGTGCTGGCGTTCACCATGATCCTGATGGCGCTGGGCACGTTCTCGATCGGCCTGATTCCCTCCTATGAGCGCATCGGCATCTGGGCGCCGGTGCTGTTGCTGCTGGCGCGCGTGGTGCAGGGCTTTTCCACCGGTGGCGAATATGGCGGCGCGGCCACCTTCATCGCCGAGTATTCCACCGACCGCAACCGCGGGTTGATGGGCAGCTGGCTGGAGTTCGGCACGCTGGGCGGCTACATCGCCGGCGCCGGTACGGTCACCGCACTGCACATGCTGTTGAGCAACGCACAGATGCTGGACTGGGGCTGGCGCATTCCGTTCCTGGTGGCTGGCCCGCTGGGCCTGCTCGGCCTGTACATGCGCATGAAACTGGAAGAGACCCCGGCGTTCCGCGCCTTTGCCGAGGAAGCCGAGAAGCGCGAGCACGAGCGTCCGGGGCTGGGTGCACTGTTCCAGGTGCACGGCCGCCAGCTGCTGGTGTGCATGGGCCTGGTACTGGTGTTCAACGTCACCGACTACATGCTGCTGACCTACATGCCCAGCTACCTCAGCGTGACCATGGGCTACGCAGAGAGCAAGGGCCTGCTGCTGATCATCATCGTGATGCTGGTGATGATGCCGCTGAACATCGTCGGTGGATTGTTCAGTGACAAACTCGGCCGCCGGCCGATGATCATCGGCGCCTGCATCGCGCTGCTGGTGCTGGCCATTCCGTGCCTGCTGCTGGTCGGCAGCGGCAACGACTGGATGATCTTCCTCGGCCTGATGCTGCTGGGCCTGGCCTTGGTGTGCTTCACCAGCTCGATGCCGTCCACCCTGCCAGCGCTGTTCTACACACCGGTGCGCTACAGCGCGCTGTCGATCGCCTTCAACGTCTCGGTGTCGCTGTTCGGTGGCACCACGCCGCTGGTGACCGCGTGGCTGGTGGAACGAACCGGCGACCCGCTGGTGCCGGCCTACTACCTGATGGGCGCAGCGGTGATCGGCCTGATCACGATGCTGTTCGTGAAGGAAACCGCCGGCCTGCCGCTGCGCGGTTCACCGCCGGCGGTAGGCAGTGACAAGGAAGCCGCTGCGCTGCTGAAGAGCGATCTGCCAGTGACAGTGGACCCGAGCCTGCCGCCGTTGCCGGAAGCAAGTGAAGGTGAGGCGCCCAAGCCGGCCTGATACCACGCCGGCACCGATGTCACACCCCGTCCGGGGGCGCCTCGGCGTCCCCGCCCTCGCGGGCCAGCTGTCCGGGCGTCCAGCGCAGGGTCCACTCATAGGGCCCCTCTGGCGGGCAGACGTGGCGAAAATCGCGGGGAATTTCGCAGACCGTTGCGCCCGCGGTAACAGTGAAGGCAACGATGATCCGGTTGCCCTCGATTCGGATCGCCTGCACCGCACCAGGAATCTGGATGCCGGCATCATCGCCATAGCCTGACTCCCGGATGGCCGCGAAATCCTCGGCCTCCATCCGCGACAGACTCTTCGGATTTGCCTGGCCGCGCGGATCGTTCGCCGTCAGCTCCGTCATCACCGCCACCACATTGCTTTGCGCGAAGCTGCCACCGGTGTAGGTAGATGTGTAGAAGTACACAACCTCCGAACGGCCATCACCATCGAGATCGGCAACAGCCGTCCACGCCGGGCGGAAGTCCGATTCGATATCGCCGCCTGGAATAAGTCGCAGACTGGCTTCGGCGGCGTGCAAGGCCTGCACCAGGCTGGGCGGCGATGGTCGCTTGGCGGCGGGCGACGCGGCCATCGCCGGCGTGCAGGACAGCGCCAGCGCTGCAAGCGTCAGGCGGATCGGGGTCGAGCGGAGCGTTGCAGGTCCGTGCATGTCATCCTCCTTGAGTGTGCGGTCAGTCTAACCGCAGCTCCGGTGGCGCCCAGTCATGCACGGCGTGGTTTCGCGCGATTTGTGGAGGGCATCCACGCCTGGCGTGGATCTACTGCGGGGTGTCCAACTCCATCGCACGCATCACGATCGGCTTGGCCCAGTCAGGCGTATGCAGCAGTTCGGCCACCGAGACCGGGTATTGCAGCTGGCCGCGCTCCATCGCCAGCACTGGCAGCGGCTCGACACAGCCCTCGGCATCGGCCGGTGCGCTGTTGTCGTAGACATGCAGCTCGGCCAGGTGTGGCAGCAGCTCCAGCAGGTTCTCGCGTGCCGAATCAAAGCGGGCGTGGATCTTCTCCACTGGAATGTCGTGGCCACCAGCCGCCACCCGCGCCGCAACGCGGGCGATATGCAGCTCGACCGTGGCCAGGCCGCAGAACCATACCGCCACATGATGCTGCTCGCAGGCCTCGCGCAGCAGGCGTGGAATGGTGTTGCCACCCAACGTGGTCTCGAAGGCGAAATCCGTGCCATCGGCCATGGCCTGGCGGAGGCGGCGGGTGCCTTCCTGCCAGGCCTCGGCATTGGCTTCGGGCAGCGGCCAGCCGGCCTCGACCAGGCGGCGGGTGAACGAATCGGGATTGAACCAGCCCAGCCCTTCGGCTTCCAGCCAGGTACCCAGCAGCGAACTTTTGCCGGCGCCATTGACGCCGGCCAGCACCAGGATCCGCCCCATCGGTCAGAGCGGACGGCCGAGGGTGACCTTGCGGCCGCGACGGATCGGCTGACCCAGCACCTTGCCCAGCCCTTCCCCGCGCTGCAGGCCGGCCAGGGTCTGGTCGAACTCGCTGCGCAGGCGCAGCAGCTCCTCGCTGCGCTCACCCGCATCACCGCCGGCGGCCTTGGCCAGCAGCTCCTGATACGTGCGGATATCCACGATCACCGCTTCCGGATGATTATGGTTGGTGATGACCAGCGCCTGCTTCTCGCGCACGGTGCGCATCAGGCTCGGCCAGCCCCGGGTCTTCACCGACGAGGCCGGGGCCTTCTCAAGGCCTGGCAGATCCAGCGGGAGGGTCATGGCACGGCTCCAGACAGAAGTGGACTATGGCCATTATACCCAATTTGGCGAAATTGGGGATTAATGGCATTCACCTGCCGGTTCCAGCCTGAGGGGCGTCGGTCTGCAACAGGCTGTCGCGCTCGCGCAGCGGGAAGCGGATCCAGGCATCCAGGCCCTGCGCGCCAAAGCGCAGCTCGCCACTGCCGGCCAGTTCATAGGGAACGCGCTGCTCGATCAGGGACCGGCCAAGGCCCCGCTGCCGGGGCAGCTCCCAGTCCTCCACCTCGGCATGGCGCTCGCACCAGTGCAGACCCAGCCACGGCTGCCCTTCCTGCACCTGCAGGTGCCAGGACACGTCGATATGCCCATCCTCATGGGTCAGCGCACCATGCCGCAGCGCATTGGTGGCCAACTCATGGATGGCCAGCGACAACACTTCGGCGGCCTTCGGTGGCAGCAGCACGTCCTCGCCTTGCAGGCGGTAGACCGCAGCAGGCGGGGATTGCGCCGCGATCTCCTCATCCAGCATGCCGCGCAGGCACACCCCCGCGTTGGCGCCACGGGTCAGCAGGCTCTGCGTGCGCGCCAGTGACATCAGCCGCCCGCACAGGCGTTCGGCATACTCATCCACGCTGCCGACCGACTCGCGGGTACGCCAGGCGATGGCATGGATGGTCGACATGATGTTGCGCACCCGGTGCTGCAGTTCGGCCAACAGCACCGATTGGCGCTCGGTCGCACGCTTGAGATCATCGATGTCCACGGCGATGGCGAACACGCCGCTGACCTCACCGTCGGCATCGCGCAGGGGCGCGGCAGCGACCCGGGTCCAGCGCGCGCGGCCATCATCATGCAGGTACTGGAACTCCAGCCCCGGCACCACAGTCTCGCCGCGCATCGCACGGGCGATGGCGAAGTCGTCCGGTGCGATGGTGGTGCCATCGGGATGGCAGCCGTGCCAGCGATGCTGGTTGTCCGCGTCCCTGGAAGGCACCTTGCCGGTGGGCAGATAGGCGCGCATCTGATCATTGGAGAGCAGCATGCGACCCTGCAGATCGACGATGCACAGGCCCACCGGCAGCATCCTGAAGGCCAGTTCCAGGCGCCGGTCACTCTCGCGCCGCCGCAGCTCCTCGCGCTCACGCGCGGCCAGCGCCATGTGTGCCGCGGTGGTCTCGAACATGGTCACCAACACCCCGTTGATCCGCCCCTCTTCGCCACGGATGGGGCTGTAGGTGATGGTGAACCAGACGTCTTCCAGGCGCCCATGGCGGGCCAGCGGGTAAAGCTTGTCTTCGAAGGTGAGCGTCTCGCCCTGCCATACACGGGTGTAGAGCGGACCGTTGATGTGCCAGACCTCGGGCCAGCATTCACGGGTCGGCTGTCCAAGCCCGCCAGGATGCTTGTCGGCCAGGATCTCGGCGTAACCATCGTTGTAGAGCTGCACCAGCTGCTCGCCCCACAACACGATCATCGGGAAGCCGTGGGCCAGCATCAGATCGACGGTGGCGCGCAGGTGCGGCGGCCATTGCTCGATCGCGCCCAACGGGCTGCGTGACCAGTCATGGCGGGCGATACGCGCGGCCATGCCATCGTGGCGCGCGTGCGGGCGCGGCGTGGGTGGCATTCCGCCACGCAGCTCGGCGGCGTGAATGCCTTCAGGACGGCGCGACATGCCGCTCAATCAGGCGATGCCCGCAGGGACCTGCGGCGTCGCCACCAGCCCGGCCAGCTGCTGGACCAGGGCTTCGATGTGATAGGGCTTGGTACAGCGCGGCGCGCTGGCGAAGCGGCTGGGCAGGTTGTCGTCGTAGCCGGAGGTCAGCAGGAACGGGGTACCGGCCTCGGCCAGGCGGTCGGCCAGCGGATAGACCTGCTCGCCGCCCAGGTTGATGTCCAGCAACGCTACATCGATGGTATGGGTATCGACTAGCTGTGTAAACCCACTACGTTGTTCAGCCGTACTCTTGAGATAGGTGGCTGGCCGCCGATCGCCATATGGGGACGGTGCCAGTTGTAGTGGTGCAG